>NZ_JBQCGA010000034.1:0-7137 GCF_051956075.1 Asticcacaulis sp.
CCGCCGCTTTCGCGGCGTACACGGACAAGAGATGAGGGCGCGGAAAGTCCTGCGCCTTTCCTTGTCCGTGCAGATGGCCGAAGGCCATCATCCGTGCTTTGGCTGCGCCGAACTCCGTTTCTGTGGTTAAATCCCTTAATCTTTCTGATCTGCGTAATCTGTGGATGTCCTTTCCCGCCAATAGGGGAGAAGGCGCAGGAAGCCGCATGGTCGTTGAATGTCGATCCGACCTAAGCCGTCGCCGCCCTCACCGCGCGCAGACGCCGCCAGGCGCCGAAGGCGAATACGCCTGCGCCCATCCAGATCACCGCGAACGACACGCCGCGCAGCAGGCTGAACGGCTCGCCCTGCATCAGGCCGATGCAGAAGGTGATGCTCGGCGCGATAAACTGCAAAAAGCCGATGGTCGAGAGCGGCAGGCGACGCGCGGCATAGGAAAACAGGGCCAGCGGAATCACCGTCACCGGCCCGGTCAGCATGAACCAGAACATATGAACGGGCGAGGCCAGAAAATGCCCCTGCCCGCGGCCTTCCAGCCAGATCAGGAACGGCAGGGCGGCCAGCGACATGAACAGGCATTCGACGAACAGGCCGGTCATGGCGCCGACCGGCAATTGCTTGCGCACCAGGCCATAGCCGCCAAAGGATACGGCCAGAAACAGCGACACGAACGGGATCTGCCCGATGGCGACCGCTTGCAGGGCGACGCCCGCCACGGCCAGCGCAATCGCGCCCTGACCGAAGCGGTCGAGGCGCTCAGAGAAGAACAGGGCGCCGATAGCCATATTGAGCAACGGATTGAGATAATAGCCGAGCGAGGTCTCCAGCGTCCGGCCATTTGTCACCGCCCAGACAAACACGCCCCAGTTGACGATCAGCAGCGCCGCCGACAACAGCAGCAGCAAAAGCTTCTTCGGCGCGCGCAACAGGTCCAGCAAGGCCCCGCCCTGCCGCGTCATCAGGATCAGGACGAACAGCAGGACCAGCGCCCAGACGGCGCGATGGGCGATGATCTCAAGCGCGCCGCCGCCAAAGGCGTGGATCGGCCCATAGGCCAGAGGCGCCAGCCCCCACACCGCATAACAGATCGCGCCCATCACCACAGGCGAAGCGAAAGCGGATGCGGGCGCGGTTATGGGAGCGTTCGGGCGAGGCATGGCGCCTCTTACCGTGTCCGAACCCGGCGCGCCAGCCTTTTGGTTACGCCGGTAACAGGCGTTAACCGCTGTTTACCCTTTACCGACACCAAGCGTTAAGGGCGACATGGCACATTCAGACGATTAACCCTGATCCGGACGGGCCATGACCGCGTTACTTTCCCTGCTGCGCCGCCTCGTCACCCACCGGCGCGGCAATGTCACCATGATCTTCAGCCTCAGCGCCCTGATGCTGGTCGCCGTCACCGGCGGCGCGATCGACATGGCCAATATGAACACGACGCGAGGCGATTTGCAGGACGCCGCCGACGCCGCCGCCCTGCGCGGCGCGCTGACCTACAACCAGGGCCTGACCGCCGCCCAGACTGCCGCCAATACCGCCTTTTTGCAGAATTTCGGCGCCAATAAGCTGTCCGGTCTGAGTTACAACCTGTCGGCCAACACCAGCGGCAATATCACGCAACTGACCTATACGGTGTCAGGCAGCTTCAAGCCGTTGTTCCTCGGTCTGATCGGCATGGGCGATCAGACTCTTCACGCCGAGTCCAAGGCGCAGTCGCAGGTCAATCCGTTCGAGCTGGTCTTCGTCCTCGACACCACCGGCTCGATGGCCGGGACGCGCATCAGCAATCTGAAATCCGCCGTCGGTTCGGTGCTGGACACGCTTTACAGCATGGAAGGCAATAACAGCAAGGATGTGAAGATCGGCGTCGCGCCGTTCGATACGCAGGTGCGCATCGCCTCCGGGTCAAACTTCGATTATATCGACTATTCCAACTGCGCCAGCCACGAAAACGGCTATTATACGGGAAGCTGGTATTACGGATACACCTATGTTCCGGGCGTCGATTACCACGCCTGTCTGGCGGTGTGGGATGTGTATGACCATATCTGCGACACGGCCCAGAATCCGTCTTCTTGTCAGTCCACCGCGTCCCCGGCGCTGTATTACAAGACCTCGACCAGCGGCGACAAAACCTATTACACGGCGGTCGGCTACGCTTACGAAAAGATCAGCAAGAAGAAGTACAACATCTTCAAATATACTGAGACCTATTATATCGATCCGACGACCCTGAAAAAGGTGGTGACGGCGTCCGGCCTGACCACCAGCAGCGCCGCCAGCAGCAGCGGCTATGTCGGATCGACCAGCGGCTATACGAATTTTCCGTCGGGCGACCTCGACACTATCGCCAATTCGTGGACCGGTTGCCTGTCTGACCGCACTCAGGATTTCGACGCCTCCGCGCAGGCCGCAGACGCCAGCCGCCCTGACACGCTCTATATCGCCGCCAGTTGCGCGCAGAGCAATCTCACCACGGTCAAGGACATGACCAACGACATCACCAGCGTCAAATCCTATGTCAACAACCTGACCACCAATGGCAACACCAATATCACGGTCGGCCTGCAGTTCGGCATGGAGATGCTGTCGCCGGACGCGCCCTATACGACGGGCGTGTCGTGGACGGACGAGGACGTTGACAAATACATGATCCTGGTCACGGACGGCGCCAATACGCAAAACCGCTGGACCTCGACGACGAGCGACATCGACGCGCGCACCAAGCTGGCCTGTCAGGCGGTCAAGGATCAGGGCGTCACCCTGTTCGTGGTCAATATCATCGAAGGCGACTCCACCCTGCTGCAAAACTGCGCCAGTCAGAAGTCCTACTACTACAACCTGACCTCAGCGACGGAGCTTGGCGGCGCCATGCAGGACATCCACAAGAGCATCGGCAAGCTGCGTCTGGTGCATTGACGCCAGAAGCCGAGACGCAAAAAAAGCCGGTGGCGCGTAACCCACCGGCTTTTTCGTTTTGTGTGTCGGGTTTTACGCCTCCGCGCGCGCCTCGATCACGCCGCGCTCGTCGAGCAGTTGCGCGATCTGCACCGCATTGAGCGCCGCGCCCTTGCGCAGGTTATCCGAAGCGCACCACAGCGAAATGCCGTGCGGCACAGTCGGGTCGTTGCGGATGCGTGAGACATAGGTGTCGAACTCGCCGACCACCTCGATCGGCGTGACATAGCCGCCGTTTTCGCGCTTATCGACCACAGCGACGCCGGGCGCCTCGCGCAGGATCTCGCGCGCAAGCTGCTCGTCCATCGGGTTCTCGAACTCGATATTGATCGACTCGGAATGGCCGACGAAGACCGGCACGCGCACGGCGGTCGGCACGACGTCGATAGTCGGGTCGAGAATCTTGTGCGTCTCGACGATCATCTTCCACTCCTCCTTGGTGTAGCCGTCTTCCATGAAGACGTCGATGTGCGGAATGACGTTGAAGGCGATCTGCTTGGTGAACTTCTTGGGCTCCTTGTCGCCAAGGCCATAGATCGCCTTGGTCTGATCCCACAGCTCGTCCATGCCCGCCTTGCCCGCGCCCGCGACCGACTGATAGGTCGAGACGACGACGCGCTTGATGGTTGCGGCGTCGTGCAGCGGCTTCAACACCACCAGCATCTGAATGGTCGAACAGTTCGGATTGGCGATGATGTGCTTCTTCTTGCAGTCCCAGACCGCATCCGGGTTCACTTCCGGGATGACCAGCGGCACGTCCGGGTCCATGCGCCAGGCGGAAGAATTGTCGATGACGATGGGGCCTTGCGCGCCGATCTTCGGCGACCATTCTTTCGACACGTCGCCGCCCGCGCTCATCAGCACGATATCGACCTTGGAAAAATCGAAGGTTTCGAGATTCTGGCAGACCAGGTTCTTGTTGCCGAAACCGATCTCTATCCCCATCGACTTGCGCGACGCGACCGCGTAAATCTCGGAAACGGGAAAGTTGACCTCTTCGAGAATGGCGAGCATTTCGCGCCCGACAGCGCCGGTAGCGCCCACGACGGCGACCCGATAACCCATGATGCTGAACTCCTGAGCAAAAAGGCGACATGCGCCAGCAATGCCGGGCACATGGGCCTTTTTGATCAGGATGACAAGGGTAAAACCTGTGCTGGCGGGGCTTTTTACTTACTGCGCCGCGACCAGCAGGCCGTTCATTCCGCCGCGATGCTGCTGCATCAGACCGTTGATGGCGCCCAGAAGGCCTTCCGTCGTGAACGGCTTGGCCAGAAAGCCGTCGCCGCCCGCTTCATCCGCCAGCTCGACATGCACATTGTCATTGTGGCTGGACAGGAACAGCACCGGCGTATAGCCGAGCTTGAAACCGTCCTCCATCTGACGAATGGCGCGCACAGCCGACAGGCCGTTCATGCCGGGCATTTCGATATCCATCAAGACCGCATCATATTCGGTGAGCTGCCAGGCCTCGACGGCCTCTTCGCCATTATCTGCGAAATCGACCTCAATGCCGGTCGCAGCCAGCATCAGATCCACGGTGGTGCGCAGGTTGGAATTATCTTCAACGCACAATAGCCTCATGGTACGCCTCCTGTGGGACGTGGTTACGCTACTGTTTACTCCGATCACGTCCTGTTACAATCATACACAATGATTAACGAACCGCCTAATCAAAAAGACGTATGGAGATTTTATTTTTTGTTGCAATTCCTTGCATGGCAACAGATTGACGCAAAATCTTTCGACACCCCATAGTGGCGCAAACGCCTCCAAATATGCGATACGCAATCACGATCAACATCTAAGAAAGCGGTAATGACGGAAAGGGTGATCATAGCGGGCGGCGGCCCGGCGGGCGTGGCCTGCGCCATCTGGCTGCATAAGTTAGGCGCCGACGTGCTGCTGATCGAGGCGCAGGACCGGCTGGGCGGACTGCAAAGACGCAGCCCTTACGAGAATCTCTGGATACCGGGCGTACAGGGCAGGACCGGTCAGCAGGTCGCCGCAGCGCTCGACGCGCATGTCGCGGCTTTAGGCGTTCCGGTGTTGCGCGGCTGCGCGGTGACGCAGGTTTCGGCGGACGGGCGGCGCGTGACAACAGCGCAGGGCGATGTCGAAGCGCGCTTTTTCGTCATCGCCACCGGCTCAAGGCCGCGTTCCGGCGGCTTTACGGCCTCTGCAAAGGTCGCCATCGGCCCCGGCGAAGCGATGGAGGCGCTCGATGTTTTGGACAAGCCGGTCGCCGTTCTCGGCGGAGGCGACAACGCCTTCGATCAGGCGCGCTTCGTCAGGGATCGCGGCGGTCGCCCGACGGTGTTCTCACGCACCCCGCCGCGCGCCCAAAACCTGTTGCAGGACATGATCGCGGATGTTCCGGTGATTGTCGGGCCTTATGAGGCCGACCAGACCGCCATGACCGTCAATGGCGAACCCTTTGCGGCCTTCGGCGTCATGTACGGCTTCGAAGCGGTGATCCCGGACGGCCTGACGCCGGAGCTGGACAACGGTTACGTGAAGGTGGATCGCTTCGGCGAAACCTCGCTGCCCGGCGTTTACGCCTGCGGCGAGGTCACCGACTACTGGCACCCGTGCGTAACCACCTCGGCGGCGCACGGCATTCAGGTGGCGAAAGCGATCAGCCGCAGACTTTAACGCACCCGCAGCATTTTTTTGACGCCATCTTAAGCCGGATCGGTTATGACGCTTGTGATGGTGGAGCCTTGACGGCTCGCAAAACGCAAAAGCGCTTATGGGCATCCGCAGCGAGTACAAATCCCTGATCAAATCGGGCGAACTGACGCCCGACGCCGCGCAGAAGGCGGCGATTCAGGAACTCTTCAAGCTGGAGCGCCGCATCCGCATGAGCCGGTCGTTCTGGCGCCTGCTGCTGGGCCTGCGTCCGCGCGTCTATGGCATGTATCTGTGGGGACCGCCGGGCCGGGGCAAGTCCATGATGATGGACCTGTTCTTCAAGCATGTGCGCCTCAAGGCCAAGCGCCGCATCCATTTTCATGCCTTCATGGCGGAGGTCCACCACCTGATCAAACTGTGGCGCGAAGGCGACGCGAAGACGCGCAAAATCAATTTCGGTACGCACAAGGGCGACGATCCGATCGCGCCAGCGGCCAAGGTCATTGCGCGCGACGCCCAGCTTCTGTGCTTCGACGAATTGCAGGTCACCGACATCGCCGACGCCATGATCCTTGGGCGCCTGTTCGAGGCCTTGTTTGCGCGCAAGGTCGTGCTGGTCGCTACCTCCAACCGTCCGCCCGACGACCTCTATAAAAACGGCCTCAACCGCGACCTGTTCGTTCCATTTATCGAGATGATCAAACAGCGCTGCGAGGTGGTCGAGGTCGATGGCCCGAAGGATTTCCGCCTCGACCGGCTGCGCGGTCATCAGACCTACTTTTTTCCGACCACCGATCCGCAGGCGCGCGACGCTTTCGACGCCCTGTGGGCCGATATGACGCGCGGCATGGGCGAGCGCGAGGCGGTGCTGACGGTCAATGAGCGTAAAGTCCATCTGGCGCGCACGGCGGGTCCGATGCTGCGCGCAAGCTTTGCCGAACTGTGCGTCGCCAATAACGGCCCGGCGGATTATCTGGCCATAGCCGAGCGCTTCACCACGGTGTTTATCGCCGACGTCCCCGTGCTGTCGCCCGACAAGCGCAATGAAGCGCGGCGTTTCGTCGGCCTGATCGACGCGCTCTACGAAGCGAAGACCCGCGCCGTCATTCTGGCCGACGCCGAACCGGAACAGCTCTATCCGAAAGGCGACGGCGCCTTTGAGTTCGAGCGCACCGTCTCGCGTCTCGAAGAAATGCGTTCCGAAGACTATCTCAACAGCGCCGGTTAGAGCGCTTTTTGATCTGATGGAATCAGATCGGCGCTACTCACGTCTTTGCTTTGTCGCTCTTCCTTATCCAAAAAGGGGAACCACTTTTTGGGGAAACGCTCTGGGTCGAATCGACATTCAGGACGCGGATCGCGCTTGACGGAAGGCGGATATATCCGCAGATGACACAGATGGCCCGCTCAGATTAAGGAAGGGATTTAACCACGGACGATGGCCTTTGGCCATCCTCACGGACCGCCGCTTTCGCGGCGTACACGGACAAGAGATGAGGGCGCGGAAAGTCCTGCGCCTTTCCTTGTCCGTGCAGATGGCCGAAG
>NZ_JBQCGA010000035.1:0-38160 GCF_051956075.1 Asticcacaulis sp.
CGGGGGACTCGAAATGAACTTCGCCATCGGCCGGGAAAAGGCCAATAATATCAGTCGTGCTGAAACGAGCTATGAAGGACTCGAACTGGCCATCAGCGAAACAGAGCCATCCCCTCCGACCGGGGGCACCAAAACTTCAAATAATCCATACAATACAGTCTGTTAAGTGCTCATTCAGCAAGCATCCCTGTGCGCTGCGCCATCAGTTTGCGCCATTTTCCGCCTTCGAAATGTCCATTTTCAACAATGAAAACAGATGGTTGTGTTGAACTATCTGTGCCATCACGGGGAACCCAATCCTCGTGTCCATGTTCCTCAAAAGGTGGTAAACGATCCTCTATGCGTAGCGCGGTAGCCTAGATATCTTATCCGACGCCTGCCTTCGCAGTGGGCAAACGCCAGCGCTTGACAAGCATCCGATACCCTAAACTCAGGCCGACTTCCCCTTCTGGACGTAGCGGCCATGCGACAAACTGAAACCTGTTAAGCCCGATAGGGGACATTGTGTAATTTTTCGATCGGACGCACCTAAGAGTGGAGCAAGGTCGAACTTTTACGACGCATCCGTGATGACGGTGTCAGACAGATAGCCGCGCCTCACTTGCGGCTTGTCGATAACCGAGACCCTGCATGTCATTTTCACCTGCCGCGCCCGCGCGGAGGGGCGAGGACTTCTGTCTCCTCGCCGCCCTGCGCCCCCATGCCTATGTCAAAGCCCTGAGCCGGGGCGAGGCCATTGTCTGGCTCCTGTCCCTGTCCTTCCTGCTGCACCTGTTCCTTGCCGCCGTTGTGCCTTTGACGGCGGATGAGGCCTATGCCGTCGTCGTCTCGCGCAGCCATGCGCTGTCCTACTACGATCACCCGCCTCTGGCCTTTGCCATGGCGCGATTCATGGCCGACCTGACCGGCAGCGAGTCCCCGTTCATCACGCGCCTTCCGTTCGTTCTGATGGGAACCGGGTCGGCGATTTTATTGTTTGACATTACGCGGCGCTTCTACGGAACGCGCGCGGCGCGTTGGGCGTGTGCGGCCTTCTGCTTCTCGCCCTTCTTTTTCAGCTTCGCTCAGGGTCTGATCATGCCAGACGGGCCGCTCGACTTCTTTTTGCTGCTGTGTTTCTGGCTTATCCAGCCGGTGCTGTTCATGAACCGTGAGCATGCCTTGAGCTGGCCGGGCGCCGGCATGGCGCTGGGTTTGGCGATGATGAGCAAGTATCACGCCGTCCTCTTCGCCGCAGCGGCCCTGATCGCCCTGATCCTGACGCCACAGGGACGACGCCAGTTTGCCCGGCCAGGCCTTTGGATCGGTCTTGCCCTGGCCTTTGCAGGCGCCCTGCCAGTCGTCATATGGAATGCGACGCACGACTGGGCGTCCTTCAGCTTTCAGACGGCGCGCGCCTATCATCACACGCCGCTTCTGGGTCATCTGAACAATTTTGCCGCCGTACTGATAGGTCAGGCCGCCTATCTGATGCCGGTCACCTGGTTCGTGGCGCAGAAGCGCATCCTTGCCGGCCTCCGGGGCGAACGCGATGCGCCCGACTTTATCCTGGCCGTGCTGGCGATCGTGCCGATCGCGGTTTTCGATCTGATTGCCTTGACTGGACGCCATTCGCTGCCGCACTGGACCATGAGCGGCTTTTTGTTCGCGCTGCCGATGCTGGGCCACTGGCGGGCGCAGACTGTGCGGACTGGGCATAAGCAACGCCTGGCGCTGGCCGCGGGCATAGTGGTGAGCGCCACGCTGGTGCTCGCCCTGCAGGCGCAGTTCGACCTGACGTCGCGGCTGCCCGCCCCCCTGCACCGCGACGATCTTGGCTGGCAGAACCTGCCGTGGAGCGAGTTGCACGCCGCCGTTCCGGCAACAGGCTTTGTGGTGACGCCGGATTGGGTCAGCGCTGGGCAGGCTGGTCTTGCGCTGGGAGAGCAACGTCCCATCCGCGTTCTGGGGGACGCGCATCAGTTCCGCTTCATGAATCAGGGGCTGAACCAGTCAGGCGGCACATTTGTCGAAGCCGTCATGCAAGGCGAACGGCCTGACCTCAAGGAACTCTTGAAGCAGTATCGCCTCACTGGACCTATGAGACGTGTGCCGCAGGACCATGCCGGTCACACGGCTTTCGATCTGGTGATTGCGCCCGTTGCATCACGTTAGGTCGCCACGGTAAAGGCTTCACAGGATAAAGAAGACGCCGACGCGCCTGAACGTCGGCGTCTTCTCTCTTGGGCGGCAGGTGTGTGGCTGAACCGCCTTTGAGCCCTATTTCCCGTTTTGCGAAGCGGCATAACCGCGCAGAGAACTCATCAGTCCGGTCATGGTCGAGACGAAGCTGTCCTTCGCCACGCTGCCGGAATGGCCAGGATCAAGCGCCTGCCAGGTCTTGTCGAGGCCGTAGGCTTTGAAGTTGGCGGGAGGATTCAGGGTTTGGAAGGCGGTCGCCAGTTGCGGTTTGGTGATGGCGCCACCGCCCTGGCTGTCGATCTTGCTAAACAGATCCGACATGCGCTTGGCGGGCGGCATGGGCGCGCTGGCGCCGGTCATGGCCCAACTGGAGGAGACGCCTCCCGGCCCGGAAACAGGTATGCTCATAATGTCCTCGAAAGTGGCTGAGTTTGTTCAAATATAAAGGGAACAAGAGTCCATATTCTGCGGCCCTGATGAGATGACACCGCGCGCAACGTAAACTCATAAATCTGAAAAGCGCTTTTTTTGCAGAGTGACGCCGAAGCCACATTTTGACCTGAATCGCCGGTAATGCGATAAGGCTTACACATGTGATTTTAGCGGTTTTGTCCACACGTCATGACGTCGCCCCTGCTCAGCGCCTATCTGGAAAAACGCACCATGCTGGTGCGCTATTTCACGGCGCGTACGCGCGACGCCAGCGTGGCCGAGGACATCGTGCAGGAACTTTACCTGAAGATCGCCGGACGCACGGATAATACGCAGATCGACAACCCTTCGGCTTTTCTTTTTCGCGCGGCCAACAATATCTGGTTGAACCGTATGCGCGGCGAAGGGCGTGAAAGCCGCCGCAACGGTCAGTGGCATGAAGCGACGCGTCAGGCGATTGGCGATGAGGTCGTGGTCGATGAACCGGACGCCGAGACGCGTCTGGCGGCGCGTCAGCGGCTTGAACGGGTCATGCAGGGCGTCGCCGCCCTGCCGGAGCGCACCCGCGACATTTTCCGCCTGCACAGGTTTGAAGGTCTTAACCAGGCGCAGGTCGCGCAAAAACTCGGCGTATCGAAAAGCACCGTCGAAAAGCATCTGTGCGCTGCGTTGAAATCACTGATGGCTTTGGCGCGTGACGGACCGGGCCCCTGACAGCCACATTTTTGACGTCAGCTTGCAAATATTTCGCAGAAAATGACGTCAGCCTGTACGATGCCGTTGCAAGCGCGGTGTCTTCTTAGCTGACGCACAACACCAACCCGGACCGAAGCTCCAGAAACCGATGTCGAATCTTTCCGAAACACCCATGCTGCAGGATCAGGCCATAGCCTGGGTCGTGCGCGCGCATGCCTCGGATATGTCCGATGAGGATATTCTGGCCCTGACGGCCTGGCTGGAGGCCGATCCGGCGCATGTCGCGGCCTTTGACGCGGCCGAGCGCGCGCTCATGGTCGCAGAGGCTGAAGTGGCGGCGCCGGCCGAGGTCGTCAACCTCGCCGCGCATCGAGCCGTGCGCAAGCCTGCGATGCCGCGTCTGTGGTGGGCGGCGGGCGGTGCGGTCGCGGCAGGTCTTGCCGCCGTGGTTCTGCTGGTCAATCCGTGGCTGTCGAACAGGCCCACTGTCTATGAGACCGCAACAGGCCAGACCCAGGAAATCGCCCTTGCAGACGGCACCCGACTGCACCTGAACAGCGATACGCGCATTTCGGTGCGCCTGACGCGCAAGGCGCGTGACATCGTGCTCGACAAGGGCGAACTGGCGCTCAATGTCGTGCATGACGAAAACCGGCCTTTCAGCGTTACGGCGGGCGAGCAGGTGCTGCGCGACGTCGGCACTGTGTTCGATGTGCTGCGGCATGATGGCGCAGTGACGGTGACGGTGAAGAGCGGCGCCGTGGCCATGCTGTCGAAAGGCGCGACAACGCAAACCCCTGATCCGAAAAGCGTCCTGCATGCCGGAGACCAGGCCGTTATCGACGAGGCAAGCGGCCGTGCAGAGCGTTCCAGGGTCATGTTGAGCCAGGCGTTCGCCTGGGAACGCGGTCAGGCGGTTTACCGCAATCAATCTCTGGCCTATGTGGTCAGCGACCTCAACCGCTATTTCGACAAACCGATTGTGGTTGACGCCAAAACCGGCAAGATGAATGTCACGGCTGTGCTCACGCTCGATTCGGAGGCCTCGGTTGTCCGCCACCTGCAAGACTTCCTGCCGGTCGAGGCCACGGAAACCGACAAGGCCATCATTCTGCGCCAGAAAGCGGAAGAACGACCTTAAGGCCTGTTCCGGCTTGCTGGCCTTGATCCTTGCCGCGCCCGCCGCAGCCCAGACGCAGCAGATCGTCATACCCGCCGAACCTCTGTCCCAGGCGATCATTGATCTGGCGCGCCAGACCGGCGCCAGCGTCGGCGGCGTCGATCCGGCGCAATGCCAGGCCAGACCTCGCCTTGTGCGCGCCGCGCGCGCGGATATGGCGATGCGCCGCCTGCTGGCGGGCAGCCATTGTCGTTTCGATACGCCGGAAGCCATGGTCTTCGTCCTGAAGCTCAAGCCGCGTCTCGTTCTTCGCCTGCCGCGGCCCAAGCCGCCTGAGCCAGATGCGCCCGTCGAGGTCATGGTCACAGCCAACCGGCGTTTGCAGAATGCCGCGACCGCAGCATCCGCCATTAGCGTGGTGGACGGCGATACGCTGGCGCGCTCTGGCGGCGATCTGGCCGACGCTGCGTCGCAGGTGGCAGGACTGACCCTGACCAATCTGGGCGCCGGGCGCGACAAGATCCTGCTGCGCGGCCTGTCCGACGGCGTATTCACCGGACGCACGCAGTCGAGCGTCGGGCTTTATCTTGACGACGCGCCCATCACCTATAATGCGCCTGACCCCGATCTCCTGCTTGTGGACATGGCGCGCGTCGAGGTGCTGAAAGGTCCGCAGGGCGCGCTCTATGGCGAAGGCTCCATTTCCGGCGTGGTGCGGCTGGTGACGCGAACGCCCGATCTAACCCGCTATAGCGGCGAGATCACCGGCGAACTGGGCCTCAGCGATCGCGCGGACACTTCAAGCCGCGTCGAAGGCGTGGTGAATGTTCCGCTGTTTAAAGACCGGTTCGGCGTGCGTCTGGTCGGCTATACCGATCAGGCCGGGGGCTACATTACCGACGCTCTGACCGGCGCAAAGCATATCAATGGCGTCCAGCGTTTCGGCGCGCGCGTTTCTGCGATCTGGCGCCTTAATGACGACTGGTCGCTGACCGCCAGCCAGGCGTCGCAGCATATCAACGCCAAGGACAGCCAGTATGTGTCCGGCGCCCTTGGTCCGTATACGCGCGCCCTAGCGGTGCGCGAGCCTCATGATAATGATTTCTCGCAAGGCGCCCTGGCCTTGCAGGGGCGCACCCGTTTCGGGACCGTGAAACTTACGCTCAACCACCTGCATCATCAGCTCGACAGCCGTTACGACGCCAGAAATCTGGCCGGGACCTACGGCCTGCCGGATGTGACCGGCCTGGTTTACGATCAAGCGCAGGCGGTCGAACTGACCACGCGCGAGCTTTCACTGGTCTCGCCTTCGGACCAGCGCCTGCGTTGGCTCGCAGGCCTTTTTTCCGCGCAAAGCGCCGAACGTCTGACGCCGCGCCTGTCGGACGCTGCAACGCAGGAGTCGGTCTATAGCGAACGCCGCCATGACCGGATCACCACGTTGGCGGGGTTCGGCGAGATCAGTTACGATCTGACGCCGCGCTGGAGCGCCTCGTTGGGCCTGCGCCAGACCCAAACCCGTCATGATATCGACAGCCGACTGGAAACCGCGACCACGAGCGGCGATCAGAACGAACATATGGTCGATCACGCCGTGTCCTCGCGGTTATCGCATCAGGTCACCCTTCGCTATCGGCCCGACGATCTGGCGACCTTCTATCTTCAGTCGGGCGAAGGCTATCGCAGCGGCGGCTTTAACACCACGCACCTCTATGGCACGGCAGCCATTCCGGCGCGTTATGCCGGCGATGAGCTGAATTCCTATGAAGCGGGCGCCAAGCTGCGCTGGCCTTCGCTGAATTTGCGCGTGGACGCCGCCATATTCAAGGCGTACTGGCGCGATCTGCAAAGCGATCAGTTGCAAGCGGACGGTTTGCCCGTAACGGTGAATATCGGCAATGGCGTCAATACCGGCCTGGAACTCGAAGCGGTATGGACGCCGCTGCCTGATCTGACCTTGAAGGCGGCGGGGCTGATGAACGATCCGCAGGTGACGCGTCCGAATCCAAACTATGTCACCCGTGAAGATTCCGGCCTGCCCTATATAGCGCGTCAGAGTCTGGGTCTGTCCGCGGACTGGCAACGTCAACTGGGCGACTGGACGTGGCGCTCAGGGGGCGAGATAAGCTGGCGCGGACGCTCGCATCTTAATTTTGGCCCCTTGCAGAGCATAGAGATGGGCGGCTATGCGGTGTTGAACATCAGCGCCAGTCTGGAGCGGGACAATCTGCGTTACAGCTTGAAGCTGGACAATGCGCTGGGGGCGGACGCCAATAGTTTCGCCTACGGCAATCCGTTCAGTCTGGGCGTCGCCTCGCAGACCACGCCGCCGCGCCCTCAGACCCTTTGGATCAGCCTGACGCGCGGATTCTAAGCCTGTCTCAAACCCATGACACCGCCCGCAGCCAGACCTCGTAGTCTGCACTTTAATGTGAAGCTGATATGGCTCTAACAGTTTGTAATTTAAAGCCTTATTAAGCTAGCGGCGCGAGAGTCCTCATGCGGTGGAAAACCTGCCGCAAGGGCCATGGCCCACTCGCATCAGGGTAAAGAATTTACCGAGAAGGATACATGAAATGACATCCATCAGCGCCTATAGCCCCAGCAGCGCCACGACATCTGTCGGCCGGGTCGATCCCGATCACGACGGCGACAACGACGCGGGCCAATCCAAGGCCTCCGAAGCCGCTGAATCTTCGCGCGGCCCCGCGACCAACGTCACCCTGTCGCCGCAGGCGCAGGCGCTTATGGCCAGCCAGAAGGCCTGATTGAGTTTGTAGCGTAAAGCGTACCCGGTCGAGGGAGGCCTGACCCCTCGATTGGTTTAGAGCACTTTCCGAAAAGTGTGCCGCACTTTTCGGATCAAAAAGTGTGACCAAATAAAAACTTAGAGCGCCGATCTGATGCAATCAGACCGGAAAACGCTCTAAGCGCCTTTGATAGCTTTCAGCACGAGGCCCGGCGTCAGAAGCTGGGGCAGAACCTGCGGCGCCTTGCCCGGCGCATAATAGACGTAGAGCGGCACGCCCGACCGCCCGAAGGATGTCAGATAGCGCGTAATCTGCGCGTCGCGATGCGTCCAGTCCCCGACCATATAGACGATGTGCTGCGCCTTCAGTGACGCCTGCACGCGCGCGTCCGACAGGGCGATGCGCTCATTGACCTTGCAGGTCAGGCACCATGCGGCGGTCATATCAACCAGAACCGGCTGACCCTGGGCGCGCAGGGCGGCGAGTTGATCCGGCGCGAAGGTGACGACATCATGATGCGGCTGCGTCACGCTGGCGGCGGGGGTCTGCATGGCCGAACCGGCGGCGAAGGCGAGACCCGCGACGCTGGCGGCGGCGCGCAGACTCCGCGGCAGGCGTCGCAGGACGACCGCGCCCGCGATCAGTGCCATGCCAAGGATCAGCAGGCCAAGCCCTGTGACTCCCGCCTGCTGCCAGAACACCCAGCCCATCCACACGGCGGCCAGATACATCGGAATGGCGAGCACCTGACGCAGGCGGTCCATCCAGACGCCGGGTCTTGGCATGAGCCTGGCCAGGGCGGGCGACCAGGTAAGGGCGTAGGTCATCGCAACGAACGGCGCGGCGAAGCCAAGGCCAAGAGCGGAGAAGATGGCCAGCGAAACAAAGCCGCCACGAAGCAGGGCGACGCCGGTTGCGGTCGCCATGAAGGGCGCGCTGCACGGCGCGGCGACCACGACGGCCAGAACGCCGGTCATGAAGGCGGCCAGATACGGATGGCGCCCGACGTCCTGAGCGCCCGCCGCCGATTGCAGCGAGCCGCCGATTTCGAACAGACCGGACAGGTTCAGACCCACCATGAACATCAAAAGGCTGAGACCGGCGGTGACGAAGGGCGACTGAAGCTGAAAACCCCACCCCACCATGGCGCCAAGCCCGCGCGCCACGTCGAGCATGAGCGCCAGGGCGACGAAACTCAGCACGGCCCCCAGTCCATAGACAAGCGCTTCACGCCGCGCCAGCCTGTGATCGTGGCCTGCCCGCGTCAGGGCCAGAAGCTTCATCGACAGGACCGGAAAGACGCACGGCATCAGGTTCAGGATCAGGCCGCCGAGAAAGGCCAGGGCGACCGCAAAACCGACGCCGTCGCGCTGTGCGGATTGCGCGGTCGGCGTGGAGGCGTTGGCGGACAGAGCGCCTGCGCGGGCGATCACCCGCGCCGATTGTCCGTCCGCAAACCGTATCACAAGGGCCGTGCTTGTCGGCAGGGCGCCGACATGGGCCGAGGGCAGGCTGACGCGAAAACCGTCCGCGGTCTCGGTCAGACTTTGCGGCGCGGCGGCGGCGATCAGGTCGGCGTCCTCGCTAAAGACATAGGCGCCTTTTGGGTGAAGAAACGCCTGCCGCAGCGCCGCGTCTCCCGGCAGGGCGAAATCGACCGAAAGCACGCCATTCGACACAGCATAGGCCGCAGGGGCGGTGATCTGAATGGGAAGCCCGGCGGGCGGTGCGACTGACGTCGGCGCATCGGCGGATACGTCAAGGCTGGTTTTCAGGTCAAAGCTGACCGGCTCGCAGGCGTCGCGACAGACGAGTGAATCGACATGCAGCGCCAGAGGCAGGCGCGCGCCCGATTTCAGGCTCTTGTCTGCGCGCAGTTCGACATAGACGGTCGCGGCGCGATCATAACCATAGGTGACCACGCCGTCATAGACGAGCTTCTGCGGCGCGGGCCATAAGGCGTCGCCCAGCATGGCGGCGCCGCTGGACAAGCTAATGTCCGTCGGCAGGCCGGTGTCTCCGGGATTGAGCCAGTAGGTATGCCAGAACGCGTCAGGCGTCAGAGTCAGGGCCAGCAGGGCTTCGCCTCCGGGCGCGACCTTGCCCGCCACCGGTTGCAGCGTCGCCGTCATATGCCCGGCGCGCACGGCGGCGGGAGCGGCTATGGGGGCGGCCAGCATGGCCAGGGCCAGAAGCCCGAAACGGATCAACGAACGCACCACGCGCGTATGCCTTCCTGTTTGAGAAATTTTTCGGCCTTGCGGCCGTGCAACATGGCCAGGGTCGAGATAAAGCCCGCCTCAATACAGGTCGGGGCCGCCACAGTGACGGAACGCGGCGGATCCTTGACCGGCATGGCGGTGCGCGGAACGAGTATGTGCGAATAGCGCACGCCGTTTTTCAGCAGAAAACGGCGCGCATCGCCGCTGGTGGTCAGGGCGCCGTCGAGGATTTCCAGCCGCCCGGCCATATCGCCGGGCTGGGTCGCGTCCTCAATGCCGACGCGCCAGCGCTGGCCGTCCGATCTGGGGCCGGTGACGCGCAGGTCGCCGCCGAAATTGACCAGGCAGGCGGCCCGCGTCATGCGGCGCAGGGCGTTGATGGCGCAATCAACCGCATACTCCTTGCCGAAGCCGCCAAAATCAATCTCCTGCCTCTCCGCCAAGGCGATCTCGCCATCTGTCCAGCGCGCCTTGCCCCAGCCGATCCTCGATCGCATGGCGATGATCTGATCGCGCGTCGGCACATTGTCCGAGCCGTCGAAGCGCCATATCCGGCGCAGAACGCCGGAGGTGATGTCAAACCGGCCACCGCTCAATCGCCAGGCGCGATCGGCGAAGTCAATCAGGGCTCGGGTCTCGTTATCGACCCTGACCGGCCTGCCCGCGCTGGCGTTGATGCAGCCGATCACGCTGTCGTCGCGATAGCGGCTATAGGTGCGCTCGATACGCAGCGCCTCCAATTCGACCGCCCGACCGGCGTTTTCGGCCAGTCGGGAATCGTCCGTTTCAATGCGCAGCTCGCAGGGCGAATGCATGGCGGCGAAGCGATAGACAAAGCCGTCCTCCAGTCGCTCAAGCGGACGCGTCGCGACCTCCATCTCAGTAGAAGGCGAAGCTGTAGCCAAGGATCACACTTGTCGCCTTGATGCCGGTGAACAGGTTCTCCGTCTTCAGATCGCCGATAGCCGAGGCAGGGTGCGAGGTTCCGCTCTGCTGATAGCTGGCCGCGCGCAGATAGAGCTCGTCATTGCCAAGCACGCGCATGCCGACCTTCAGAGCGACGGTGTTGGCGTTGAACGTCCCAAGTCTGCTGTCGGATGAGGCATAATTCGGTAGCGCCTGGCCATCGATCAGATAGTCATGGAAGAAGTTGGCCTTGGTCTGATGATAGTAGCGGTAGCTGGGTTCGACATAGAGGAAGCTGGTCAGCGGTATGCGCTCGGCGACCTCCAACGTCTCGGCGTTGATCCCCCAGCTATCGTGATAAAGCCGCGCCGACACGTCGGCGACGGTTCCCCACAAAGCGATCTTGTTGCCAAGATAGAGGCTCTGGCGGATACGCGAGCCGGGGCGGCTTTCATAGAGATACTTCACCGGCGCGCCGCTCACCCCGTCCACAACCGAAATAACGCGATAGGGATCGGTCTGATAGCCGGATGTATCGCCCAGCGAATAGTTGATCTGGGCCAGCCAGTAGCGGTTCATCACCTGGGTCACGCCGCCGACGAAATCGACCACGTTCTTGGTGCGGTTGCCGCCCTTGCTGACGCCGCTCATCTCGGTGAAGGGCCTCGGCGTGCCGAAATAGGGCTTGGAGGTGTCATGCTCGAAGTTCAGGCCCGCCGAGACGGTGGTGTTCTTGTCGTTGAAATCGCGCGCATAGCCGATATTGGCCGACATGGAATTATAATCATGCTCGGTGGAATAGGCGCCGCCAAGGCTTAACCGGTCGCCATTATCGAGCGTGCCGGTATAGCCCAGGTCGATGGCATAGCGTTGATCGCGAAAGCCGGAATCGACGGGCAGCGTATTGGCGGGCGTCGTATATTGCCGCGCCGTGACGTCGGTGCCGGGAATGGTGACGAGCTGGCTGTTGCCCGACGCGCTGGTGACCGTGGTCTGTTGCCCTTGCGTTTTCGACGGCGTGACGAAGGTCTGGGCGGCGGTCCAGGGCGCGGCGCCATTGGGCGTGGCGCCGGTCAGGGTGTCGGCGGTCAGCTTGACATGCAGGCTGTCGCCGCTGTCGTCATTGAACGTGACGCTGGTCACCGGCTCGATGGCCTTCACGCGACCGTTCGCCTCCTGATAGAACAGGATGGCCGAATCCACGCGCGTCAGATTGGCGTCGGTCGAGGTGTCGTCATTGATGTTCTGGCTGGCGTTCTGGCTGTCCTGCGCCTGAGCGGGATGGGCGCACAGGGCGCCGGCGAACAGATTGGCCGTCATCAGCCCGAGGGCCGCCGTCAGGCGTTTCTTACGTGGATTCAGTTGCATCCGCAGCCTCCGCCGTCAAAGGTGCGACCGCCCGAAGCGCCTTCCTTGGAAAAGTAGATATGGTCGTCCGCGCCCGCAATCAGCGGATGGGTGACCGGTTGCATCGAGCGCCGCGCCATCAGGTCGCGGTCCCAGGGTTTGGCGCCCAGTGAGGCGCAGCCCCCAAGTAAAAGGCAGCCGCCCGCGATGACGGCGAGGCCTGCGCGCCGCATCAGATCATTTTTCATCGAGAAGCTCCGACAACTGGTCGTTATAGGCGTCAGCCTGTTCGGGGTGGAAACCCTTGTGGGTGAAGCGCACGCGACCGTCGCGGCCGATCAGCAGGCTGGTCGGCATGTCGCTGACCTTGAAGCGCTGGGCCAGCTTGCCGTCGCTGTCATAGACGACGTCAAGATCACTGCCGACGCGGCGCAGGAAGGCGTCGGCGCGGTCGCGGCTGTGATCGACATTGACCGCGACGATAACAAGCCCATCCTTGCCGTAGCGCGCTTTGAGATCCTCCATATAAGGGAAGGACTGCTCGCACGGGTGGCACCAGGAAGCCCAGAAGTCGAGATAGACGACCTTGCCCTTGTAGGCGGACAGATCAAGCGCGGGCGCGGCCATGGCCGGGAAGGCGCCGCCAAACACGATCGCGCCAGCAGCGAGCCCGGTCCAGATGGATAGCCGGGGGAAGCGAAATTTCAAAACCATGATGTCTCCCTGACAAGCGGGTTCAGGGGATGGACACCGGACGCGGCCGCAAACCGTAACCGCGGCGGTAAATATTCTGATAATTTTTGTTACGGCTAATTTTCGTTACGGGCGACGAACGCCTGCGGTGTCGGAAGGAGCAGAAGGGGAAGCTCGTTCATCATGGAAGACACAACCATGACCGTTCACCATCATCGCCGTCATTTTCTCATGGCCGGGCTGGCGGCTGCCTTTGCGCCCGCCTTTGCCCGTGCTTCACCCCTCAGCATCGTGCCGCAACCAGAGCAGGTCGGTAAGGGGCGGTTGACGATCTTCATGACGCCAATCCTCGATGTCGCCCTCTTTGCGCCGGACGCCAGATGGCGGGCCGATGCACCCTATGCGCTTCGGGTCACCTTTCTGCGTTCGCTCGAAGGCCACAAACTGGTCGGACACGTTCTTGATGAAATGCGCCATATCGGCTTTGGCGGCGATCCGCGCCTCATGCAATGGGGCCAGTCGCTTGAGAGCATCTTACCCGATGTGACGAAAGGCGACGTGCTGACCGGCGTGCGCGACGAAAGAGGCGGCGCCCACTTTTATCTTGGGACGCAACCGATCGGCCATGTCGCCGATACTGTTTTCACAGACGCCTTTTTCGGCATCTGCCTGAGTCCCCGCACCTCACAGCCGCAATTGCGTCGCGAAGTCCTGGGTCGCTATGGGTGAAGCCTAAGAAATGAGCAGAACGATTTAGGCGAGAATTTGAATATGCCATCAATCAGACGTTCTGTGATCCCGCCTATGTCGCTTCAGAGGACTATAAACGCTTCTGGGAGACGCTCGCAGTGGGCGAATTTATCGCCGACAACCTCGACCAAGACCATCGCCGAGGAAATCGCCAAGATCCAGGCGGTTAGCACCGAGGTTGCAGAGGCCCTGTCCCTGATCTCAGGCTCCATGACGCATGTTCTGGACAGCGTCAGCTATGTCGCCATCGAGGAGCAACACGCCGTGACCGGTGAGATATCCGCCAATATGCAAGCTGCGGTCTCGACGGGGCATGAAATCGAGGAGAGCCTCACGCGCATCACAGGCGCCTTCAGTTCGGTGGCCTCATCGTCAGAAAGCGTAAAGGCGAACGTGGAGCGCCTCGTCGCCTGACCTCGTGACGAGTTTGCGCCGTAAGAGATATGTCGGGCAATTGACCAAGAAAGATCATACGTTTTCGACGATTGTGCAAAGCGGGCCAAAGTCACACCCGATAAGGCTCACCCCTTGAGTCTGTAGCCAATGCCCGGCTCGGTGACGATGAATCTGGGATTGAGTGGGTCGTCTTTCAGCTTTTCGCGCAGGTGCTGGGTGTGGATGCGCAGATAGGTCTGGGTGTCCTGTCCGTGGCGGCCCCATACCTCGGCCAGTAGGGTGGAATGCGGCAGCACCTTGTCAGCGTGTCGCGCCAGGGTCAGCAGCAGCTTATATTCGATCGGCGTCAGACGCACCTCGGCGCCGTCCAGCGTCACCCTGCGCGCTGCGTTGTCGATAAAGAGGCCGCCCCGGTCGAAGACGAATTCGGCGTCGCTGACCCGGCGTCCGGTGTGGCGCAGCGCCACGCGCAGCCGCGCGATCAGCTCGGCGGCGGAAAACGGCTTGGTCAGGTAATCGTCCGCCCCCTGTTCGAGCGCCGCGACCTTGTCGCGTTCGCGGTCGCGCGCCGACAGAACGACGATCGGAGTCGCGCCCCAGTCGCGCACCTGCCGGATGATGTCCATGCCGTCCATATCCGGCAAGCCGAGATCAAGCAAAATCACGTCCGGGCTGCGGCTGGAGGCCAGTTGCAGCCCTTCCTTGCCGTTCGCCGCCTCCAGCGTCTGCATGCCGTTGGCGGTCAGGGTGGACCTCAGAAAGCGGCGGATATCCGCATCGTCCTCGATGCACAGGATCACAGGTTCGTTCATAAGCTCATTCAGCTATGGGCAGGGTGAAGATAAAGCTGGCGCCCTTGCGCGGGGCGCGGTTGTTGCGGGCGTAGATGACGCCCCCGTGGGCGCGGATCACGCCGCGGCAGATGGCCAGGCCCAGACCTGTGCCGCCCGAGCGGTCCGAACTCAGGGTCTGGCCGGTCTGGAACTGCTCGAAAATCTGCGCCTCCTGACCCGGTTTCAGCCCATCGCCATTGTCGGAGACGCTGACGCGTACGCGGTCGGCCTCCGGCTCTGCCTGGATCAGGATGTCGCCGTCGCTGGCCGTGTGCTGATAGGCGTTTTCGATCAGATTGATCAGCACCTGCTCGATCAGGGCGCCGTCGATGCGCACCATCGGCAGGACGCCGGTGACGTGCGTGCGCACGGTGCGCTTATCGCGTCCGGCTTCGGTATGCGACAGCGCCGCGCCGATGATTTCCTGGATCAGATAGGGCTGAAAATTGAACCGCATCTGACCGGAGGTGATCGCCGCCATGCTGAGCAGATTGCTGACGAATTTCTGCAACCGGGTCAATTGCCCCCAAAGTCCGGTCAGTTCGTCCATCGCCTTGCGCGGCAGATCCTTGCGCATGCGCAAAAGCGTGCTGACCGAATTGTTCATCACGGTCAAGGGCGTGCGCAGATCATGCGACAGCGACGATAACAGCACATTGCGCAGCCGCTCGTTCTCGGAATCGACGCGCGACTGCGCCGCCTCATCCGAGCGCCGCGCGCGCTGCAAGGCCCCGGCGATCAGGCCCGCCGCCGTGCCGAATTGCAGGATTTCCGGGCCATGAAACGGACGCGCGCCGTCATTGGGCATCAGTCCCAGCACGCCAATCGTCTCGCCCTCGGCGCTGAGCGGCAGGTAAAGACCCACTGCCGACGGCAATGTATCCGTGTCGCGTCCGGCCATCTGGCCATTGGCCGCCACCCAATTGACCGCGCTCATCTCCTTCATGTCGTCGCTCAAGCCGCTTTGCGGATAGGGTCGCAAGGCAGTTCCCTCGCGCGCGAAGACCGTGACACTCAGATCGTAGGGCTCGGCCAGATGCGCGACGGCGATCTCGCAGATGCGCGCGACGCTGCGTTCGGCGGACAGAGCGCGCGACAGATCGTAGAGGGCTTGCGTCTCGCGCTCGCGGTCGCTGACCTGCTGCACATTAAGCGACAGGCGCGCCGTCAGCGAGCCGACCAGCAGCGAGGTGACCAGCATGAAGGCCAGAGTGACATAATAATAGGTGTCGTAAAAATTGAAGGTGTAATAGGGCTGGGTGAAGAAGAAGTTGAACGCCGGTACGCTCAAAAGCGAGGCCAGCACCGACGGTCCCAGTCCCAGACGCGACGCGATCACCACCACGCCGGTCAGGTAGATCATAGCCAGATTGGTCGAGGGCGTATGATCGCGGAACGGCAGCCCCACAGCCGTACACAGGGCCACCCCGCCCGCCGCCAGCGCATAATCGAGCGGCTGCGCCAGAAAAGGCCGCAGCGACAAAAGGCCTGTGGCGCGCGACGCCTGCGCCTCGTCCGGCGCGGGGCCCACGCGCTCGCCGTGAAGGACGGCGATTTCCAGACCCTCGCCCCCTTCAATCAGTTGCTGGGCAAAGGATCGCCGCCACAAGGCCCAGAAGGGTGGCTTGCGGTGACCGACCACGATGCGGGTAAAACCGTTCTGGCGGGCATAGGCCAGGATGTCGCGCGCCGGGCGCGCGCCGGTCAGGCGGACGATCCTCGCGCCGATGTTTTCGGCCAGCCGCAGATAGTGTTCAATGCGGTCGCGCGCCGGCTCGCCCAGACGTTCGTGCCGCTCGCCTTGCAGATAGACGGCGCATAGCGGGGCGCGCATACCCTTGGCCATACGCGCGGCGTGCCGGATCAGCCGCGTCGTCAACGGGTCCGGCCCGATCAGGACCATGATCTTCTGCCCAAGTTGCGGCTCGTCGCGCCCCAAGGCCGCGCTCAGCTCGTCGCTCTGAGCGTCCACGCGCTCGGCGGTGCAACGCAGGGCCAGTTCGCGCAGGGCCAGAAGGTTGCTTTTCTTGAAAAAATTTTCGGCGGCGCGGCGGCTGGCGCCCTCGGCGACATAGACCTTGCCGTCGGCCAGACGACGCAACAGCTCGTCGGACGGAATGTCGATCAGTGCGATCTCATCGGCGGCGTCGAACACGCGGTCAGGCACGGTTTCGCGCACCCACACTCCGGTCAGCCGCGCCACCTGATCATTGACGCTTTCGAGATGCTGGACGTTGAGCGTGGTATAGACGTCGATGCCGTTATCAAGCAGTTCCTCGACATCCTGCCAGCGCTTGGGATGACGCGAACCGGGCGCATTGCTGTGGGCGAATTCATCGATCAGGATCAGCGACGGCCTGCGTGTCAGGGCCGCATCGAGATCGAACTCGGTCATGGCGACGCCGCGATGGTCGATGACTTTGCGCGGCACAAGCTCCATGTCCTCGATCAGGCCCTCCGTCTCGCTGCGGCCATGCGTCTCGACCACGCCGATCACCACATCGCGGCCTTCGCGGCGGCGGGCGCGCGCCTCGGACAACATGGCGAAGGTCTTGCCCACCCCTGCCGAGGCGCCGAAAAAGATTTTCAGCCGCCCGCGCCGGGGAGCATCGGACGCGCCTTCGCCCCCGTCCTTGCGGACGAGGGCGAGCAGCTTGTCGGGATCGGGTCGGGTATCCGTGTTCACGTCAGAAGGCCATCCAGTCTTAAATTGACCTCTAGCACATTGACGCGCGGTTCGCCCAGAATCCCGAACGCGCGGCCTTTCGTCGATTTCGCAATGGCGGCGCGCACCACTTCCGGGCTGACGGCGCGCGCTTTGGCGATGCGATCGACCTGATAGGCTGCGGCGGCGGGGCTGATCTCCGGGTCGAGGCCGGAGCCGGAGGCGGTGACCAGATCGACGGGAATCACCGCCTTATTGTTCGGATCGGCGGCCTTCAGCGCGGCAATGCGCGCCTTGACGGCGGTGAGCAGGGCCGGATTGTTGGCGCCGAAATTCGAGCCGGACGAGGCCCCGGCGTTGTAAGGCGTGGGCGAGGTCGCCGACAGGCGGCCCCATAGATAGCGCGGTTGGTCGAAATTCTGACCGATCAGCTTCGAGCCGATGACCTGGCCCGTCGGACTGCGGATCAGGCTGCCCTGCGCCTGATCGTGGAAGCCCAGGTTCAAAAGAGCCGTCGTGGCCGCCGGATAGACGCCGCCCAGCAGCACGGTGAGCAGGGCCGTTGAGACGAGCGCGGGACGTAAGGTGGACAGATAAGCGTTCATAGCGGAACTCCTTTATGCCAGACCGATGGCGGTGATCGCCATATCGATCAGCTTGATGCCGATAAAGGGCGCGACAATGCCGCCGAGGCCATAGATCAGCATGTTGCGCGACAGAAGACTGGCGGCGGGCGCGGGGCGGTATTTGACGCCCTTCAGCGCCAGCGGGATCAGGGCGATGATAATCAGGGCGTTGAAGATGACCGCCGACAGGATGGCGCTTTGCGGACTGGTCAACCCCATCAGGTTCAGCGCGCTTAAGCTCGGATAGGTCGAGGCGAAGGCTGCCGGGATGATGGCGAAATACTTGGCCAGGTCGTTGGCGATCGAGAAGGTGGTCAGGGCGCCGCGCGTCATCAGGAGCTGTTTGCCGATTTCGACGATCTCGATCAGCTTGGTCGGATCGGAATCGAGATCGACCATATTGCCCGCCTCCTTGGCGGCCTGGGTGCCGGAATTCATCGCCACCGCCACATCCGATTGCGCCAGGGCGGGCGCGTCGTTCGTGCCGTCCCCGACCATGGCCACGAGTTCGCCACCCTCCTGCATCTTGCGGATATAGGCAAGCTTGGTTTCCGGCGTCGCCTGGGCCAGAAAATCGTCCACCCCGGCTTCGGTGGCGATGGCGGCGGCGGTCAGCGGATTGTCGCCGGTGATCATGATGCTCTTGATGCCCATGCGGCGCAGCTCGGCCAACCGCGCCTTGATGTCCGGCTTGACGATGTCCTTCAGATAGACGACGCCGAGCGCGAGGCTGTTTTCCGACACCAGCAGCGGCGTGCCGCCGGAGCGGGCGATGCGCTCGATATCGGCATTGACCTCGGCGGGAATCGCGCCGCCCTTGAGCGCGATCAGTTTCGCAATCGCGTCGCCCGCGCCCTTCATGATGTGGCGGTCGGCGACCACCACGCCCGATACGCGCTGTTCGGCGCTGAACGGGATGAAGTCGGCGGCGATGTCGCTGGCCTTGCGCTCCGGCAGGGCGAACTTTTGCCGCGCCAGCACGACGATGGAGCGGCCCTCCGGCGTCTCATCGGCCAGAGAGGACAGCTCCGCCGCCTCGGCCAGTTGCTGTTCGGACACGCCCGGCGCAGGCAGGAATTCGACCGCCTGACGGTTGCCGAAGGTGATGGTGCCGGTCTTGTCGAGCAGCAGCACATTAACGTCACCCGCCGCCTCGACCGCGCGCCCGGAGGTGGCGATGACATTGGCGCGGATCAGGCGCTGCATGCCCGAAATGCCGATAGCCGATAAAAGCCCGCCGATGGTGGTCGGGATCAGGCAGACCAGCAATGCGATCAGCACCGTCACTGAGATCACCGTACCCGCCCCGGCGTGTGTGACGCTGAACCACGAATAGGGCAGCAGGGTCGCGCAGACGAGCAGGAAGATGATGGTCAGGGCCGCCAGCAGGATCGACAGGGCGATCTCATTGGGCGTCTTCTGGCGCTTGGCGCTTTCGACCAGGCCGATCATGCGGTCGAGGAAGCTCTCGCCCGGATCGGAGGTGACGCGCGCCACCAGCCAGTCGGACAGGACGCGCGTGCCGCCGGTGACGGCGTCGCGGTCGCCGCCCGATTCGCGGATCACCGGCGCGGATTCGCCGGTCACCGCGCTTTCATCGACCGAGGCTATGCCCTCGATCACCTGACCGTCGGCCGGGACGAAGTCGCCCGCCTCGATCAGCACCAGATCGCCCTTGCGCAAACTATTGGCGGCAACGCTCTGGAACTTCGCGCGGTCGCTGGCCTTGGCCAGCTTTTTGGCGGCCACATCGCGGCGGGCCTTTTTGAGCGAGTCGGCCTGCGCCTTGCCCTTGCCTTCGGCGATGGCCTCGGCGAAATTGGCGAACAGCAGCGTGAACCACAACCAGAAGGCGACAAGGCCGACGAAGACCGCACCCTGCCCGCCCGCCAGCGCCCTGACGCTCTGCGCGTACGGCGCGGCCAGCATGGCGATGAAGATCAGCGTCGTGACAACCGAACCGACAAACACCAGAAACATGACCGGGTTGCGCAACTGATAGACGGGGTTGAGGCGGGCAAGGCTTTGTTTCAGCACCGCGCCCATGTCCGCGCCTTCGAAAAGGCCGCTTTTTTTTACGTGGGACGTCATAATCCTATCCCTCAATCATATGGAAATGTTCGACCACGGGGCCGAGCGCGAGCGTCGGCGCGTAGGTCAGGACGCCGATCAGCAGGATCACGCCGACCACCACCGCCACGAACAGGGGCGTATGCGTCGGCAAGGTGCCTGCGGACTCCGGCACGCGCTTCTTGGCCGCCAGCGATCCGGCTATGGCCAGCACCGGCACGATCACCCAGAAGCGCGAGATCAGCATGCAGACGCCCAGCAGCGTGTTGTAAAACGGCGTGTTGACGCTAAGGCCGGCAAAGGCTGAGCCGTTATTGTTGCTGGCCGAGGTAACGGCGTACAGAATCTCCGAAAAGCCCTGCGCGCCGGGATTGAAAATGCCCGCCTGCCCGGCTTTTGTCGTCACGGCGATGGCGGTGGCGATCAGCACCAGTATGCCGGGGATCAGCATGACCAGCGAAGCCATCTTGATCTCGAAGCTCTGGATCTTCTTGCCCAGATATTCCGGCGTGCGCCCGACCATCAGACCGGCGATGAAGACGCTGAGCAGCACGAAGATCAGCATGCCGTAAAGCCCGCAGCCGACGCCGCCATAGATGATCTCGCCGAACTTCATCAAGAGCAGCGGGATCAGCCCGCCCAGCGGCGTGAAACTGTCGTGCATGGCATTGACCGAGCCGTTCGAGGCCGCCGTGGTGGCCGAGGCCCAGAGGGCGGAATTGACGATGCCGAAGCGCGTCTCCTTGCCCTCCATATTGCCGCCGCTTTGCAGGTGACTGGCGATCTGATCGACGCCCAGCGCCGTCAGGTGCGGATTGCCCGACTGCTCGGCGAAAACGCAGATCAGCATCAGCGGCACGAAGATCACCGTCATGGCGGCCAGGATGGCGCGCCCTTGTCGTTTGTCGCCGATCATCACGCCGAAGGTTTCGCAACAGGCCGCCGGAATCAGCAGGATCGACAAAAGCTCAAGAAAGTTGCTCAACGGGTTCGGATTTTCGAACGGATGCGCCGAATTGACGTTGAAGAAGCCGCCGCCATTGGTGCCCAGCATCTTGATCGCCTCCTGCGAGGCGACGGGGCCCAACGCGATCACCTGATCATCGCCTTGCAGGCCGTGCGCGGTCACGTAAGCATGAAAGGTCTGCACCACGCCCTGCGCGCCTAGGATCAGGGCCAGCACGAAGGACAGCGGCAGCAGGATATAGAGGACGGCGCGGGTCATATCGGCCCAGAAATTGCCGATGCCCGCAGCCTCTTTCCGCGCCAGACCGCGGATCATGGCAGCCATGACCGCCAGCCCGACGGCGGGGGTGACGAAGTTCTGCACCGTCAGGCCCGCCATCTGGCTGAAATAACTCATGGTGGTTTCGCCGCCATAGGCCTGCCAGTTGGTGTTGGTCACAAAGCTGGCCGCCGTGTTGAAGGCCAGGTCGGCGGAAAGGCCCGGCAGGCGCTGCGGATTGAGCGGCAGAGCGCCCTGGGCCATCAGCATCACAAACAAAAGCACGAAACTGACGGCGGAAAAGACCAATACGGCGGCGGCATAGTCCTGCCAGCGCATATCGGCCTGCGGATCGACGCCGCACGCCTTGTAGATCAGGCGCTCAAGCGGGGCGAACACGGGCGAGAGAAAGGTGCGCTCGCCCTTCAGCACGCGCGCCATGAAGACGCCGAGCGGGATCGACGCTGCGATCAGGACAAGCATGTAGAGCGCGAGCTGAAGCCAGCCCGCGCCGGTGATGAACGAAGACATGACGCCCTCTTATGTAATTTCAGGGAAAAAGTTCTGGCCGGATCAGAGCGACCAGCAGATAGCCGAACAGGCCGACGAGGATCACCCCGCCCGCAACGATCAGGGCGCTCATGAACCACCCTCCAAAAGGCGCTGGCAGAGATGCGCCAGCAGGGCGGACAGGGCGAAGAAACCGAGCCCCAGAATGAGGAAAACCAACAGCATATCGAACCTCCGGGATGAACCGAGGCTCCGTCATCTAACCGCTTTCCGGTATAGGCGGCGTATAAAGGGGGACCTTGCGCATATAGGTTTCGTATAGGCGGGCCGCGTCTATACAGAAATTATACAGCCGCGCGCCGCATCTATACGCCGCCTATACGCGATCTGGATTATACCCCGTCCATCCGATCACGCGCGCCTGCACCGCGCCGAAACCTTGTTCTGGCTCATGGCGTCGCCGTTACCGTTCGCGTTTTTAATCCCGTTCATGACCTGGCCCGTCGCCTGGGGCGTCAGCTTCGCCCTGGCCCTGATCGCGGCTTGGTTGTCGGGCGCCTATATGGCGGCGGCGTTTTCAGGGCGCGAAAGCCTGCTCAGCCCCATTCTTGATCCGCTGGTTAACCTGTCGCAAGATCTGGCCGGTCCGCGAGCGCGGGTTTCGATGCGCTGGTATCAGGCCGCGATGGCGGCCTTGACGTTGTCATGCCTGCTGTTCCTGCTGGTCTATGGCGCATGGACCGCGCAAGGCCATGCAGCGGCGCAGGCCTTTGCGCTGGCGGCGCGCGCCGTTGCGGGCGATCCCAGGGGGCTTGACGGTCCGCTCAGAGGGGCCGCCTTTGTCGGCGCGGGCGCCAGCCTGGCCCTGTGCGTCGTTATCCTGCGCGCTCTGCGCAGCCGCGACGGCGGGGTCGGCAATTACTGGCGCGATCTGAGCGTAGCGCTGATCTGCGTGCTGACGCCGCTGGCCTGTCTGCACATGGCCCTTGTCGCCAGCGTCGGCGTCGCGACCTTCCTTGACGCCTGGCGCGGCGTGGGGATTCCCGACGCCGATCAGGCCGTGCGGGTGTTGCGCGCCGCGCCCGACGCCATAACCGCAACCGCCGCCCTGATCGCGCCGACCAGTCTGGTCAGCCTATTCACGCATCTGGGGCAGAGGCGGCTCCTCGGCTTCGCCGCCTGCGCCCTGACCCTCGCGCTGACCCTCGCCGCTCAGGCCCTGCCCGCGTTCGAACCGCCGGGTTTCAGCGCCCTGCCGTGGCTGGCGGCGCTGGTCCAGCTCATCCTGCATTTCTGGCTGACGATTCCGGCCCTGGCCCTGGCGACGGCGCCCGGCCTGCGCCGCCTGCGCGCCGTTGGAGCCCCATGATGAGCCCGGTCATGAACTCCGCCATCTCTCTCACATCCTTGCGCGCAGCCGTGACGTTTTTGCTGCTTGGCCTGCTGCTGGGCGGGGCCCTTTTGCCTGCGCTCGAACAGGCCGTTGTGCGGCGCGGCTTTGCCCAGCAGATGCGCGATCTGGTCGTCGCCGACGCCAGCGGCGGCGTGCTAGCCTCAGTCTTCACCACCAATCATCAGGGCGATCCCGCTTATATCTGGGCGTCCTGCGCCGCGTCCGCGCAGACCCCCATCTGCCGGGGCCCGATCAATCCCGTCATCAGCCGCGCCGCCGCCGACGCTCAGGCGGCGCGCATCGCCCACGCCCGGCGCCTGCCCGTCAGTGCGATCCGGGCGGCGATTGCCGCCTCCACCTACAATCCCACCTACAGCCTGCGAGGCGAACCCTCGGTCAATGTGCTGAAGCTTAATCTGCGCCTCGATCACAGGCTGGCATGAGGTTTTTCATGGACTCGTCACCGTCACCCGCCGTCTCCGCCCCCGCCTTCACCGCCCCTGACCTCACGGACAGCGCCGCGCCCGAAGCGCACGGCCACGGCCATGACAGCTTCTGGCTGCTCAGCCTCGGCGCGCTCGGTGTTGTCTTCGGCGACATCGGCACCTCGCCGCTTTACGCCATGCGCGAAGCCTTGCGTCATACCCGCGGCGACGTCAGCAATCATCTTGCCATTTTCGGCGTGATCTCGCTGATCTTCTGGGCGCTGCTGCTTCTGGTGACGATCAAATACGTCATCTTCCTGATGCGCGCCGACAATAAGGGCGAAGGCGGCACCCTGGCCCTGATGGCTTTGGCGCAGAGCGCGCTGGGGCGCTATTCGCCGCTGATCTTTTTCTTAGGCATCTGCGGCGCGGCGCTCTTCTATGGCGACAGCCTGATCACGCCCGCCCTGTCGGTCATGTCGGCCATCGAAGGCTTCAAGGACGCGCCCAATGTCGGCCACAGCCTTGATCATCTGGTCGTGCCGGTCTCAATCGTCATTCTGGTCGTTCTGTTTCTCGTCCAGTCCAAGGGCACCGAAAAAGTGTCCCGCTTCTTCGGGCCGATCACCCTGGTCTGGTTCCTGGTCATAGGCGGTATCGGCGCGCGCTATATTGTTGAGCGTCCCGACGTGCTGCTGGCGCTCAACCCGGTCTATGGCGTCAGCTTCCTGATCTCCAACGGCTTCACCGGCTTCGTCATTCTGGGCTCGGTGTTTCTGGTCGTGACCGGCGCGGAGGCGCTCTACGCCGATATGGGACATTTCGGCCGCAATCCGATCAGTGCGGCCTGGCTGTTCGTCGTCTTTCCGGCCCTGATGCTCAACTATCTGGGTCAGGGCGCCCTGTGCCTGATCGACCCCAGCGCGATGGGCAATCCGTTCTGGCGCATGATCCCCGACCTGATGTACTGGCCGATGCTGCTGCTGGCGGCGATGGCGACGGTGATCGCTTCGCAGGCGGTGATTTCGGGCGCCTATTCGATGACCCAGCAGGCGGTGCAGCTGGGCCTTCTGCCGCGCATCGACATCAAGCGCACTTCGGAAACCCAGGCGGGTCAGATTTTCGTGCCGCAGGTCAACACCATGCTGATGATCGGCGTTCTGGTGCTGATCGTGGCCTTCCGCAGCTCCGACGCCCTGACCTCGGCCTATGGCATCGCCGTCACCGGCACCATGTTCATTTCAAGCGTGATGGCCTATGTGGTGATCCGCAAAACCTGGAAATGGTCGCGCCTGCGCACACTCATCCTGCTGGCGCCGCTCGGCGCCATCGAGGCCGTCTTCATGGCCTCCAACCTGACCAAGTTCTTCACCGGCGCCTGGCTGCCGCTGGCCTTTGGCGGGGTGATGATTCTGATCATGACGACCTGGACGACAGGCACGCGCCTGCTCAGCGAAAAGGCGCGCCGCGACGCCGTCTCGCTGAACGACCTGATCATGATGCTGGGCAAACGCCCCCCGCACCGCGCCGCCGGCACGGCGATCTTCCTGACCTCCGACCCGGACGTCGCGCCGGTCGCCCTGATGCACAATCTCAAGCACAATAAGGTGTTACACGAGAAGAACATCATCCTGAGCGTCAAAACGACCAATGCGCCGCGCGTCAGCGAAGACGAACGCATCGCCATCGAGGTGCTGAACGACGATTTCAAAAAGGTGACGGTGCGCTACGGCTTTATGGAAAGCCCGAACCTGCCGCGCGCCCTTGGCCTGTGCCGCAAGCAGGGCCTGAAATTCGACATCATGGCCACCAGCTTCTTCTTAGGGAAACGCAATGTCGTGCCCTCAGCCAATTCGGGCATGCCCCTGTGGCAGGACAAGTTGTTCATCTTCCTGATGAAGAACGCCGCCAACCCGACCGACTTCTTCCATATCCCGCCGGGGCGCGTGGTCGAACTGGGCACCCAGATGACCGTCTGAGCCCGTACCAGGGCTCCCAAGCGTTTGTGAAGACGTCTGCGAAGTAATGGTTGGTGGTGACTGTGCATCGACCTAATCGGGCTCTACATCGCATATTTCTCGAAATCATTGGCGTCGCGGCTGAGAAGCTTCATGAGCTTGGGATGGATGAACAATTTCTCCTTTCCAGCATCGAGTTCAGTTAGCACCCCGACTTCAGCGAGCTGTTTCAAGTAGACGAAGCTGTCTGGCGTTGAACCGTCTCCCCTTCGGGCGGCGTCTGGATGATTTTAATACGGCTCGGGTCTCAATAACCGAGTGCGCTGGCGGCAGAAACGGCAGATCGTTATGGGGACGTTCAGCCAGCCATACCTGACGCATCATGTTCATTTTGTTCGGAAATTCGACATATCTTCAACGCATGTCGATGATATCGACACGTCCATCGCATGTGTCGAGAAAGCCCAAGATTTTCGACATAACCGCACTCGCACAGAGAGTTTCGCTTCAGGCGCGAGACTGGCCTCCGCCGCCGGAGTTGGCCCAATCCGAACATTGGGCATGGCTGCTTTTGTCCACAAGGAGACGTTTGGATTTTGTTTAGATTGGACGCCCTATTGGGTTTCGCCAATTGTAAGCGCAGAAACGCATCCACGAACGCCATTTTCGGAGATCCATGAGGCATATGATTCATTTCCCGGATTACCTTCTGGGATGCCGCCGGGTGTCTGTGCCTCGAAATACAATCGGCCTTTGGTCCCCCCCATTCCGTGATCTGTCCATGAGATAACATGTGGAGCATCGACCTTCCATCCGCCGACCTCGGCGTATTCCTTGATATTGTCAAGTGACAGACAGCCGGCATCATCGGCGTCCATATCCCCGGAGTGATCGAAAAACGCTATGATATGGAAGGTTGTGGATGAGGCTCTATGTATTTCGACGTAGTTGAACCCATAAAAATAATTGTCATAGCGATATGAAGTGCTGTAGTCATCTGAACGCCCACCCATACCGGCATCGCCCCCCAATGAACCCGTAGTAAGCTTTCTTCCGACGATGTGCTCGAAGTCCGCGCGGGTCATATCGCTGCTGATCCGAGACAGAAGATCTCTGAAGACCATTCGTTGTGTCGTAAGCTCAGCACTTGTAAACAGCCCGACGTCATGGTCATCGGCTTGGGCAGCTATCGGCAACTGCGAAAGCAGGACAACAGCGACTAGAAATCCCGGAAGTTGTCGCGACGCTTGGAACATTCCCCCTCCATTTCCACCGCCTTCCTCATAAGTCTTGAGTCAAAAATAGTTGAGTTTTGTAAATCCGCAAACGCTTTCGCAAGCGCTTGAAAAAGCAACGACCCCTAGCTAACTCGCGACTACTGGGTGCTACCTGGACATTCTGCAGTGCGCCCATTGCGGACATCGAACTGGGGCGCAGCCAATTCAACAAATTCTATTCGAAAGCGGACGTAGATACGCTATTTAGCAAGTTCAGATACGCATAAAGTGATCCGCACAATTCCAGCGTCCGTTATTTAGTGCGGCATGCAAAATCAGGCCCCCCTGTCGCAGTGGCGCCGTGGTCGCTCGACATCAAAACATGGCTTTTTGACTCAGTCGCATAGCCGATAGCCGACACCCCTGACATTCTGTACGAGATTTTTGCCGAGCTTTTTTCTAAGGGTGTAAATGCCCGCTTCGATAGTATTGCTTTCTGCACTATCTGCAGAATTTGCGCCATAGATCCTGGCTTCGATTTCGTGCTTTGCGATGACATCTCCAGAACGGCTCATCAGGAGCTCGAGCAACTGGAATTCACGCGCGGTGAGCTTGACCCAGCGGCCGCCCTGGTGAACGCTGCCCGTCCTTGGATCGATCTCTATGTCTCGGTGCCGCAGAACGGGCTGGGAGCATCGACCTGCGCGCCGAACAACGGCGCGTAGCCTGGCGATCAATTCCGCAATGTTAAAGGGTTTGACGATGAAGTCGTCAGCGCCGGCGTCCAACGCTCCGATCCGGACCGAGAGCCTTTCATCGGCTGACATGATGACAATCGCGACAGATGACAGACGACGTACAGCATTGACCATGTCAAGTCCTGAAAGGGTCGGCAGTTTTAGGTCCAGCGCCAAGGCATCAAATTCGTGTCCCGCCAGCGCCGTCAAGGCTTCCGGTCCATCCGACGCCAGCCGAGCCGAATGGCCGCCTTGCGTTAAAGCACCGCGAATCGCCTGTCCAAGAGGCTCATCATCTTCCACGATGAGAATATGCACGCGCCTGCACCTCGATGAAACGGGCAGATCGCTATCACGGCCAGATGATACAGAACTGAAACGGACATGTTTATTTGGCCAAGGCGGGACGTGCCGTGCATTGACCATTGCCGTCGAGATAAGTTTATCGCAGGTTGAAAGCCGAACGGAGACGCCGATGAAACTGATCACAACCAGCTGGGCTTTCTGGGCTTTGCTCTCCGCAGCATTCGCCGCTATGACCGCCGTACTCGCCAAGGTAGGGGTCAGCGGCGTCAATTCTGACCTCGCCACCTTTATCAGAACGATCGTCATTCTTTTCGTGTCAGCCGGTGTCCTTTGCCTGTTCAAAGGCTGGCAGCCCGTAACCTCTATTTCCGCACGGACCTGGATCTTCCTGCTTTTCTCAGGCATCGCGACCGGCGCCTCATGGCTCTGTTACTTCCGGGCCCTCAAGATGGGCGAAGCGGCGCAGGTGGCGCCCATAGACAAGCTCAGCGTTGTGCTTGTCGCGGTGTTTTCGGTCTTGTTTCTTGGAGAACGCCTCAGCATCCAAAACTGGCTAGGCGTTGCCCTGATCGCCATCGGCGCCGTTCTGATTGCAGTGCGATCTTGAAGATGGCGTCCGAATTAGGGGGCAGCCCGGAGACAGATTATTGAAAAATTTCATCTTCGTTTCAGCTTCAAGGCGCATAAGGCGGCGCAGTCATAACGAAATCGCCTCCATGCCGCGCCATCGCCTTTCCAAAATAAGCCTTCTCCTGTCGAGCCTGCTGGCCAGTTGCGCACCCTATGTCGCAAGCCCACTTGACGCTCACCCGCCATTGGCCGCGCCGTCAAAGGCAAGCCTCGCCTCTCCTCCGGTGCGAAGCTTCCTGAACCGGGCGACAATTAATCTTGGTCAACCCCTCGACGCGAACGCAATTGCAAGCATTGCGGTGATCGCTAATCCCGACCTTAAAGCCAAAAGGGCGCGCGAGCAGGTGACGCAGGCGCAAGCCTTTTCGGCGGGCCTGCTTCCTGATCCGACCTTTAGCCTCGGCGCTGACGCCGTTTTATCGGGCCCTGACCCCTTGCCCAACTTAACCGCCGCGCTCGGTCTTGACCTCAACGCCTTGCGGACGCACGCCGTGACGCTTGCTCAGTCAAAAGCCGAGGTGCGTCAGGCGCGCCTCGACCTGGCTTGGGCGGAGTGGCAAACGGCAGGCCAGGCGCGCCTGCTTTACGTACGCGTTCTCGGTCTTCAGACACAGGTGAGCCTCGATCTGGCAAGCCGCGACGCCCAAACCGACATTTTGAAGCGGACAGAACAGGCGGCGGCGCGGGGCGATGTTGACGCCAATGCCTTGCAAACGGCGCGCCAGGCGGCCTTGTCGGCCTCCGATACCTACAGTGCGACTGAACGCGCCTTCGTAAAGGCGCGTCTTGACCTGAATCAGATCCTGGGCCTGCCGCCCGAAACCACGCTTACGCTCGCACCGGCGTCCACAATGGCGCCGCCCCTGCCTGCGGATCGTCTCTTCGCTATCGCCCTGGACCAGAGGATGGATCTGGCCGCCCTCCGTGCAGGCTATGACGCCCAGGAAGCTGCGGTCAAACGGGCTGTTCTAAATCGGTTCCCGAGCCTGAACCTGACCGTCAACGCCAATCGCGATTCCTCTGGCAACATGCTGGTCGGACCGGCCGTGGATTTCACACTTCCGATCTGGAATCGGAACCGTGGCGGCCTTGCGGTCGAGAATGCGACACGAAACGCTCTGAAGGTCGAATACGACGCGCGCGTCGCTCAGACCCGCGCCGACATTTCCGCCAGCGTCAAGGACATCGCGCTGGCGCGTCAGGAACGCGATCGCTTAAGGGCGAGCCTGCCTCAGGCGCAGGCGTTCGCGACTGCGACCGAACGTGCGGCGCGGCGCGGCGACCTGTCACCGGCCACGGCGGAAGCGGCCGCGCAGACGCTTCGCGATGCGCAGACGCAATTGGCCAAGGCCGACCAGGACATTGCGGAACTCACGATCAGCCTTGAACTTCTCACCGGCACGCCACAAGGACATTGGACGCCATGACAACGACTCGTCAGGTCAGCCTGTGGGCTGTGATCGCCATCCTCTCGCTCACGGGATGTTCCTCCAAGTCAGCATCCGATAGCGCCGACGCCCCGCCGGTCGCGCTCGTGCAGCTCGCCACAGCGCAAAAGGGACCGATCCAAGAGACCGTGCCCCTCTACGGAACGGTTGCGCCTAGCCCGGAAGGTTCCGTAACCCTGTCGGCCACGGCTGAAAGCGTGGTTCGGCAAGTGAAAGTGACCGTCGGCTCGAAGGTCAGTGTCGGACAGGTTCTCGCCATACTGGAGCCAAGTCCGACGACCCAACAGGCGACGGCCAAAGCCTTAGCGGATGCCGCGGCGGCGAAGTCCGCCCTTGCCCGTTCTGAGCGCCTGCGCGCGGATAATCTGGTGAGCGACGCCGATGTTGAAACTGCGCGCGCAACCGCCAAGGCCGCGATTGCCGCTGCGCAAGCGGCGGAGGCGCAGATGAAGTCCTTAATCGTCACCTCCCCTGAGGCAGGATTTGTCTCCGTGATGAACGCCAAGTCGGGCGATCTGCTCGCTGCGGGCGCGCCTATCGCAACGGTCGTGTCGGCGAACGCGCTTAACGGCGACTTTGGGCTGGACCCTTCGCTAGCCTCTCGCGTCAGGGTCGGTGACCGTGTGCGGATCCATACCGATTCTGGCGACGCCTTCGACGCCCACGTTCTCAGCGTCAGTCCGGTCGTTGATCAGCAAACCCGGCTGGCGCCGGTTATCACTGATCTGCCTGCGAACGCAGCGATCGGCGCGGGCCAGCCGCTGCGCGCGGACCTGGCGCTTTCGAGCCAATCCAGCGCATTGATCATCCCCTATGCGGCGATACTGGATGATGGCGGGCAGCCCTATGTCTATGTGGTCAAGGCCGGTCTCGCGCACCGGGTTGACGTCACGACCGGGCCGCAGAGCGGCGACAGCATCGCCATCCTTAAAGGTTTGCAGGTCGGAGATCGGGTGGTGGTGCAAGGCGGTACCGCGTTGGATGACGGCATGAAGGTCCGCCTCAAATGAAAACAAATCTCCAGCGTATGGCGCCGGCCATCGGTTTTGCGGTCATTATTCTGACGCTTGGCGGCGTTCTGGCGGCATTGAACCTGCCCGTCAGCCTTTTTCCTCATATCGACTACCCGCGCGTTGTGGTGTCAATAGACGCTGGCGATCGTGACGCAGGTCAGATGGCGGCGGAAATCACCCGCCCTGTCGAGATCGCCTTGCGCGGCGTGCCCAATGTCACCCGCATCCGCTCCACCACCAGCCGAGGTTCGGCGGAGGTTGAGCTCAGCTTTGGCTGGGGCGACGATATGGTGGCGGCCAAACTGGCGACGCAGAGCGCGCTGGCCGCGCTGACGCCCAGCCTGCCGAGCGGGACGCAAATCTCGGTCATGCGCTCCGATCCGACGCAGTTTCCTGTGTTCGGCGTGGCGCTGACCTCAAAGACGCTCGATCAGGCCGCCTTGCGCCAGATCGCGGAACTTAAGGTGCGCCCCGCCCTGACCGGCGTTGCACAAGTGGCGAGCGTAGAAGTTCTTGGCGGGTCCCCGCGCGACATTGAGGTCGACGTCGATCCGGCGCGACTCTCGGCTCTGGGTTTGAGCGTGACAGATGTCACGTCGGCGCTTGGCAAGGCTAACCAGGTCGCGGGGCTTGGCAGGATCGAAGACCGTCACCGCCTCTATCTGGTTTTGGCGGAAAACCGGCTGGCCAATCAAAAGGATCTTGCCGCCACGCCGATTAAGGCGGGCCCGAACGGCGCTCTTGTCAGCCTCGGTCAGATCGCCTCGATACACCCCTCGACTGAGCCGAACTTCACCCGCGTGACATCGAATGGCAGCAATGCGGTCCTGATCAACATCCATCAGGCCCTGAACGGCGATACGGTCAAGATCGTGAAGGCCGTACAGGCGCGTCTCAAGGTGGCGGGCCTGCCGCCCAGCGTGACCGTAACGCCATTCTATGATCAGTCGGAACTGGTCGTCGGCGCCGCCAATTCTGTGCGCGACGCAATTCTACTGGGCGCCTTGCTGGCGGGCGTCGTCCTTTTCCTGTTCCTGCGGTCCTTCCGCCTCATGCTCATCACCGGGCTCATGTTGCCAGCCGTCCTGGCGGCCACCTGCCTGGGCCTGATGGCTTTGCACCTGAGCTTCAACATGATGACCCTTGGCGGCATGGCCGCCGCCGTTGGTCTTGTCGTCGATGATGCGGTCGTCATGCTCGAACATATGATGCGACGTATGCAGGAGCGCGCGCAGCGCGGTGAAAAAGCGGGCAATGACCGCGACCTGCTGCAGGCGGCGGCCGAAATGGGTATGCCGCTTTACGGCTCGACCGGCGCAACGATCATCGTGTTCCTGCCGCTCGCCTTCATCAGCGGCGTCACAGGCGGTTTCTTTAAGGCGCTCGCCGTGACCATGGTAGCCGCCCTGGCCGTTTCCTTGCTCTATGCCCGCTTTGTCATCCCCCTGGTGGCGGCGAAATGGCTACGCGAAAAGGACGCCGAGGCCGCCGAACGTGCGAATGGGATGTTGGGGCGTCTCATTTCTGCCTACGGCAAGGCGAGCGAGCCTCTTCTTCGCAGAGCAAGACTATTTGTTTTGGTGGTCGCTTGCCTGATGCTTTCCCTCGGCGTGTTGGCCTGGATGCATGTGCCGTCAGGTTTCATGCCGAAGATGGACGAAGGCGGCTTCATCCTCGACTATAAGGCCCAGTCCGGCGCCGCCTTGACGGACACAAACCGCCTGTTGCGGCAGGTAGAACAGATCATCACCGCGACGCCCGAGGTCGCCAGTTATTCTCGCCGCACCGGAGCGCAACTGGGCGGCGGCCTGACCGAAGCCGATGAAGGCGATTATTTCATCCGCCTCAAATCCGGACGTCGGCGCAATATCGAAGACGTCATGGCCGAGATCCGCCAGAAGGTGCAAACCCAGGTTCCCGGCCTCGAGATAGAGACCGCGCAACTGATGGAGGATCTGATCGGTGATTTGACGGCTGTTCCCCAACCGATCGAGGTCAAACTGTTTAGTGACGATCCGGCCGAATTGTCGCGTTCCGCCGTTCGGGTCGGTGACGCAATCAGCAAGATTCGTGGCGTCGTCGAGGTGGTGGACGGACAGCGGGTCGCGGGGGACACCATCCGCATCCAGGTTGACCCGGCGCTTGCGGCGCAACAGGGCCTTGATCCGCAGGCTGTATCTGAACAGCTTCAGGCTCTGATCGGCGGTACGGTGGCGACCCAGGTGCGGATCGGTGAACAACTGATTTCCGTTCGGGTCCGGGGACCGCAGAACCTGCGCCAACGCGCCGACATGCTCGGCAATCTGCCCTTGACCGCGCCGGACGGGCATGCGCTCCGGGTTAGCCAAATCGCCACTGTCTCCATTCTGGCGGGTCAAAAGCAGTTGACGCGTGAAGACTTGGCGCCCTTCGACGCTGTAACCGCGCGTCTTGAGGGCCGCGATCTCGGCTCGGGCATGAAGGCGGTGCGCGCGACGGTGCAAGGCCTGCATTTGCCGGGATCGGTGCGCGTCGAATATGGCGGGCTTTATGCCGAACAGCAAAAAAGTTTCGCTGACATGGCGATGGTGTTCACCGCGGCGCTCTTACTGTCGGCGCTCTTGCTGACAGTGCTGTTCCAGCGCCTCAGCTGGACCTTCGCCACCCTGCTTACCGTGCTGCTGTCGGTCTCCGCCGTGCTTGGCGGCTTGTGGCTCACCGGCATAGAGCTCGATATTTCCGCCTTGATGGGCCTGACCATGGTGGTTGGCATGGTGACGGAACTCGCCATCTTCTTCCTGGCCGAACTTCCGACAGGAGACCCCGTGACCATCGAAAGTCTGCATGAAGCCGGACAAAAGCGCCTGCGTCCCATTCTGATGTCCGCCCTGATCGCCGTCCTCACCCTGGCGCCCCTGGCCCTAAGCCTCAGCCGTGGCGCGGGTCTGCAACAGCCGCTTGCAACGGCGATTATCTTCGGGCTGGTCGCGGCTGTGCCGCTGCTTCTTTTGTTCCTGCCCGCGTGCCTGATGACGCTGCAACAGGTGTCGCAGCAAAAGGAGCCTCGCTGAATCCACCTCGTCGGTTTCTGAAAGGGACTAAATGCGGATCTTATGCGTAGAAGACGACGAAATGCTTGGAGACGCGCTGCAAAGCGGTCTTACGCAGGGCGGATACCTGACCGACTGGGTCAGGGAGGGCGAGCTCGCGCTGGAGGCGTTTCACGCCAATCCCTACGAGGCCGTGATCCTGGACCTCAATCTGCCCGGTGTCTCCGGCCTTGAAGTTCTGCGCAGCCTGCGCAAATCGTCAGCGGTCCCGGTGATTATCATGACCGCGCGCGATGGTTTGCAGGATCGGATCGTCGGGCTTGATCTGGGCGCTGATGACTATATCGTCAAGCCATTCGCCCTGGAGGAACTGCTCGCGCGACTACGCGCGGTTCAGCGACGCAGCCATGGGCGGGCGCATCCGGTCATCGCCTTAAAGGATATTGAGCTCGACACGGCGGCGCGCGCGGTTCGCAAAAGCGGCGTATGGATCCGAATGCGAGCGCGCGAATATCAGATTCTGGAATTGCTGATGCAGCGGATCGGCCGGGTGGTCAGCAAATCCGAAATCGAGAACCAGGTTTACAGTTGGGATGCGGACATCGAAAGCAACACCATCGAAACGACGATTTACGCCTTGCGGAAGAAGCTTGGAAAGGACTTGATTACAACGCTGCGCGGCATCGGTTACGTGATCAAGCCCTGATATGAGCAAACACGCTTCACTCACGCTGCAAACTCTCATCGGCGTCGCCTTGCCATTTGTGCTGGTGACGGCGCTGATCGGCGCCATCGCCTATTGGAGCGCCAAGGACGAAATCTCAGAAGTCTATGACTCACAATTGATATCCTCCGCCCAGGGACTTTGGAAACTCGCCCGCGCCGAGCGCGACCCTGAAAGGCTACAGTTCGGCGATAGCGATATGGGCCTGTCACGCGAGGATGAAGCTTCGCTTGACGAGTATTCAAGTTGGCGCAGTTTCCGCGTTTGGCGGGATGGGCGGCTTGTCCTGGCCTCAGGCAACGCGCCGTCCGAGCGTTTTCCAAATCTTCCTAACGGCTTCACCACGCAGCAGCGACAGGGCCAAGCCTGGCGTGTCTTCACCTATCGTCGCCCGGCCGATCACATCCTTGTCGAGGTCGCCGAGCAACTAAGGGCGCGCGAAGAAATATCCGGACGGATCGTCTGGGGCGTATCCCTGCCCCTGCTTTTCGTCCTGCCGATTATCGCGACGGCGGTTTGGCTGGGCATTCGTTGGGGTTTACGCGATCTGCGAAAATTTGCAGCGGCTGTGCGAAGACGTTCACCTCAGGACTTAACCCCGGTCGTAGGCGACAGTCTTCCAGCCGAACTGACTCCACTTTCAGAATCCATAAATCACCTGCTCAGCAATCTGGCGCTGTCACGTGATCAGGAACGGCTATTTACCGATAATGCCGCCCATGAGCTGCGCACACCGCTTGCCGCGCTCGGCGTGCAGGCGGAAGTTGCCCAGAACGCGAAAACCGATGACGAACGCCAGCGCGCGCTTGACGCGTTGCTGGGGGGCGTGCGCCGCACGTCCCGCCTTCTGGATCAACTGCTGACGCTCGCGCGTATCACCCATAACCCATCGGCGCCAACCGCAGTACGCCCCATCGACGTGGCGCGTGAAGTTTTGAGCGAGCTTTACGCAAAAGCGCAAGCCCGTGGCGTCGAACTCGTGTTGAACGGTGATGAGGCGCTGTACCTGGAAGCCAACCCTTACCTTTTGGGCTTGTTATTCAGCAATCTGATCGATAACGCGATCAAACACGCGCCAGTTGAAAGCCGTGTGGAGACCTCAATCTATCGCAGCGACGGTGGGATCTGTTTCCACCTACGTGACTATGGTCCCGGTATTGCCGAGGCTGAGCGCGACAAGGTCTTTGGCCGTTTTTATCGCGTCAAGGGCAATACGCAATCTGGCAGCGGCTTAGGCCTTGCGATTGTTCGCACCATCTGCGATCTGATGGGAGCGGAAATAAAGCTGGATAAGCCAGCGTCCGGGCCGGGCCTCGAGGTTCTTGTCATATTTAGTTCCTGACCGCTTCAGATTGCGCGCAGCTCGCATGTGTAGCGGATCGCCAAAAAGGAGCCTACGCCATGTCCAAGCTGATCCAGACTGCGTCCATGCAAAGGTCATATTTGTTTCAGGTTGATCTCATTTGAAAACGCAATGATGACCTCCCAGGCGATTTTGATCGTCGCAAACGAGGACAATATCGATGAAACATATGATGATGACCGGCCTGTGCAGCCTCGCGCTTATTTCCGCCCCCGCCTTCGCAGCGTCGCACGGCCAACACTTCGATGGAGAGGCGCTCGTTAAGAACGCCGCGGTCACGATGCCGCAGGCCGAGGCCATCGCCATGAAGGCGCGCCCCGGTAAGATCGTCAAACGCGAGGCGGAAAAGGAGGCTGGCGGCAGCGGCTTGCGCTATTCCTTTGATATCAAGTCAAAGGGCAAGACCTACGAGGTCGGCGTGGATGCCAAGACCGGAGCGGTTCTTGAGAATGGCTCCGAAAGCGCGACGGAAGAAGCTCACGAAACGGACTAAGCTTGCGCGCCGACAAGAAAAGGGCCGTTCGCTGGGGCTAACCGCGAGCGGCCTTTTGGGCGATTCCCGCCACAAGTCGCCCTCGCGCCCATTGTGGACGTGGAACGGCGCCGAAGCCGATCCAAAAGACCTCACCCAAAAGCCGACGTGCGGAGATTAATGATTATGGAGTGTTCAAATTAAGCTCCCGCGTCACACCTATCGCCTTTAGAAAAGCCGTATCGTGGCTGATGACTAGCAGAGCGCCGTCATAGGCGACCAATCCAGCTTCGACCGCTTCAATGGCGTCGATGTCAAGGTGATTGGTCGGTTCATCAAGCAATAGTAAAGGGGGCGCCTGCTGACCCAGCACACAGGCCAGCCCCGCACGCAGTTTTTGTCCGCCGCTGAGCGTTCCAGCGATCTGCAAGGCCGCATCGGCACGAAACCGGAAACGCGCCAAAGCCGCACGGCAAGCATTTTCATCGCTGCCCGTATTGAGTCTGAGAAAGTTATCACGAATACTTATTAATGGATCGAGTAAGCTTACCTGCTGATCGAGGATGGCATGCGGGCTCAGGACTTCCACGGCGCCCGACCATGGAGCAAGCGTACCGTCTATGAGCGCAAACAGCGTGCTCTTGCCCGATCCGTTCGGGCCGGCAATGGCAATGCGCTCCGGGCCGATGACGGTCAGGGATAGATCCCGAATTACAGGCGCGTTTTCGTAGCCTGTTGTTACCCCTTGCAGTCGTAAGACGGTCTTTCCGGCGGCCAGACCCGTTGACGGTACATTCACCGTCAGTGGTTCCAGCACTTCCAGCTTAAACCGAGCTTCGGTCAGTTCGATCTCAGCCTGTGCGCGCCGCCGTTCGGCAAGACGCTCGCCTGACCCGCTGCTATCCTCAGCGCGGTCCTTGCGCATGCCCATGAGGATGCGCGGCATATCACCCTTTGCGGCTTTCTTGCGGCCGCCGCTGTCTCGCCGCGCCTGACGTTCCCTTGCGGCTTGCGTTTCACGGTGGACCTCGGACAGACGTTTTTCAGCATCGCCTAAATCACGCCTCGCCGCCGCCAGCATCTCGGCCCGACGTTCGCGGTAAACGCTCCAGCCGCCCTCATAGCGTGTGACCCCCAGCGGGGTTAACTCGACAATGGCGTCCATCGCCTCCAGCAGGTCGCGGTCGTGACTGACGATCACGGCGCCCTTTCTCCACCCGGCCAACAGGTCGATGACCATCTGACGACCGTCGCGGTCGAGGTGATTGGTAGGTTCGTCAAGCAGGAGAAAGTCAGGCGCGCCAAACAAGAGCGCCGCCAGGCCGACGCGCGTGCGTTGCCCGCCCGACAAGGCGAGCAGCCGAGTACAAGGCTCGGCATCAAGCTGCAGCGCCGCCAGGGCCGCCTTAATACGCGCACCCAGCGTCCAGTCGGCATTATTAAAGTCGTCCTCCGAGGCGCATCCGCCTTCGATACGCTGTAGGCGCGCAAGTGCCTCCGACGCCTCGAAGACATCGGCGATCGTCTCGTCAGGTGCGACATGGACGAACTGCGACAAGGTGGCGATTGTACCGTCCACCGTCACAGCACCGGATTGCGGCGCAAGCTTACCTGACATCAAATCGAGTAGGGTCGACTTGCCGACACCGTTGCGGCCCACAAGGCCTGTGCGCTGTGAAGCGAAAGTCAGATCGAGATCGGAGAAGAGCGTATGGCCGTCGGGCGTCGCCCACGACAGGCCGGTCAAGGTAATTGCAGACATAGTAATCCTCTGGGATGAAAACAGATGGGACTGGTTTCTCAGAGGAAAATCACATGTGCTTGGCTGCTCCTGAAATCTATTCGGATATAGACGGCGCGATGAAAAGGTTCAACCTATTATTGTTGATTTCCACTTAGAACTGACCCATTAGGCGGCATAATTTCCACTGAGAATTGACCCATGTGAAACTCTCCTCGTTGTCAGACAGCGAGGGCCCTCGGAGTGATAGACATGGCATTATTGAGCGTTATCAGGCGCTGG
>NZ_JBQCGA010000036.1:0-191058 GCF_051956075.1 Asticcacaulis sp.
ATGACGCCAGCACCAGTTCGACCGGTTCGGTTGGCGTAACGGGCCTCCAGGGCTCGGATACGGTGACGGGCCTGACGCAATCGTTCGATTCGAAGAACGCCGGTTCGCGCACCCTGTCGGTGGGTGGCGGCTACAGCGTCAATGACGGCAATAGCGGCGGCAACTACACGGTGACGACGCAAGTTGCTTCGGGGACGATCAACAAGGCGGCCCTGACTCTGGCGGCTGCGGCCGATACGAAGACCTATGACGCGACGACGACCTCTACGGGCGCTGTCGGCGTGACGGGCCTGCAGGGTTCCGACACTGTGACGGGCCTTAGCCAGGCGTTCGATTCGAAGAACGCCGGATCGCGCACCCTGTCGGTGGGTGGCGGCTACAGCGTCAATGACGGCAATAGCGGCGGCAACTATACGGTGACGACGCAGACCGCTTCGGGGACGATCAACAAGGCGGCCCTGACCCTGGCGGCGGCGACGGATACGAAGACCTACGACGCGACGACCAGTTCAACCGGTACTGTCGGCGTGACCGGCCTGCAGGGCTCGGACACGGTGACCGGGCTGACGCAATCGTACGACTCCAAGAACGCTGGCGGTCGGACGCTTGGCGTCGATGCCGGCTACACGGTCAATGACGGCAATAGCGGCGGCAACTATACAGTGACGACGCAGACGGCCTCGGGCGTCATCAACAAAGCGGCCCTGACGGCAGGTCTGACGGGCTCGGTCGAAAAAATCTACGATGCGACCACGGACGCTGACCTGACCAATGCCAACTATGCGCTGTCCGGCGTTCTCGGCTCCGACAAGGTCGCGCTGAACGATCCTGCGCACGGCGTTTACGCCAGTCAAAATGTCGGTTCCGGCCAGAAGGTCAGCGTCTCCGGCATCGCCCTCACGGGGCAGGACGCCGGAAACTATACCGTCAACGCCTCGGCTTCGGCCAATATCGGCGTGATTGATCAGCGCCCGATCACCGTCGCGGCGGACGACCTCGGCAAGATTGTCGACGCCGCCGATCCGGCCCTGACGTGGAAGCTGACCTTCGGCGATCTGGTCGGTGGCGATGCGGTCACCGGCAGCCTGACGCGCGACGCCGGCGAAAATCCGGGCCACTACGCCATTACCCAAGGTTCGCTGGCCGCGTCGTCGAACTATAAGGTCACCTTTGTCGGCGCGACCTTCACCATCACGCCCACTGGGCTGCAAAACCAGCCCGTCGTCAATGTGGTGCAGAATACGCCGCCGCCACCGTCACCGACGTCAACAGATAACGGCTCCGGCGCCAGTTCCGGAGATTCAGGCGCGGGCGCTTCGGGTTCGGGCGCATCCGGCGATAATGGCTCTGGCCAGAATTCAAGTGACCAGAATTCAAGTGGCCAGAATACTGCTGATGGCCAGAGCGCGGGCGGGCAAGGCGTCGGCGGCGACAATGAGAATGCGACCGATCCGAACGTCCATCACGGCTCGTCGTCGTCCGACACCTGCGTCACCGGAGAAGCCTGCTCGAACCAGCCCTATCCGGGCAATCAGCAATTCTCCTCCTATGTCAGCTTTCTGAGTCACTGATCATGCCTTCCATCAAGACCTTCCGCCGGGCCGCCATCAGCCTGTCTCCGTTGCTGCTGGCCGCCGCCCAGGCGCCGGTTCAGGCGCATGCTCAGACGATAGAGCGACATCTGCCGGAAACCCCGCAGGTCACAACAAAGGCGCTGGTCACCCCAAACGCCGTGCCGAACGATCAGGACGCCACGCCCATCGGTCCGACGCTGACCTCTATCGTGCTGCTGGGACCGGTCGAAGCTGCGCACGACGGGGCCGCGCCGGGCGTCACGGTCGGCGACGTGGACCGGTTGCGGGCCGACGCGGCGCGGGCCGACATCGCGGCGCGCCTGAGGCCATATCTAGGTCAGACTTTGTCGCGAAAGCTGATTGCCGAAGTCGAGGCCGCCGTCGCGCAGGGCTATCGCGACCTGAACTATCCGTTCGTCTCCCTGTCCACCCCAGAGCAGGAAATCGACAAGGGCGTGCTGCAGGTGCGCGTCATCGAGTTCCGCGCGGGCGACGTTTCGGTCAAGGGGTTGAATGACGCAGACGCCGCCTATGTGCGCTCTAGAATCGCGCTCCAAACGGGCGACGCCATCAATGCCCGCGAACTGACTTACGATCTGAACGGGCTTAACCGTTATCCGTTTCGTCAGGTGCAGGCCGCCTTTATGCCGGGCGCGGCGCTCGGCGAAAGCAACCTGGCATTGAGCGCGCGCCGGACCCGCTCCTGGCAAGCCTATGGCGGTTATGGCAATGACGGTTCGCCTTCCTCCAGTTTTGACCGTTATTTCCTCGGCGGCGCGGTGGGCGGCCTGTTGGGCCGCGATAGCGTGCTGTCGATGCAGGCGACAGCGTCGCGCGACGTCTTGGCGGGCGACAAGCATCCGCATTATCAAAGCGTGGCGTTGAACTACGCGCTTCCCGTTGGGCGGCGCGGTCTGATCGAAGCGTCGGCGGATACGGTCGAGACGTATCAGACCGCGGATCCCTTTATGGTGCGCTTGCAGGCGACCGAAGGCAGCCTCGGCTATCGCTTCGCCTTGTCGAAACTTTATGGCGATCGCGGCCTGACTGACGCGCGTTTCGGCGTTGAGGCCAGCCGCCAGACCGGCACGACCTATTTCGCTAAGGTCAATATCTACGAAGTCTCGGTGGAGTCCTACAAGCTCTATATCGGCCTGCATCACGCCGCCAGCGACGCCGTCGGTGCGGCGAACTGGGATGTCAGCCTGCATATGAGCCCTGGCGGTGTGACCGACGCCAACAGCGCCGCCCAGGCCTATCTCTATTCGCAGGGGCGTCTGCCGGGCGCCACCTACAGCTATCTGAGCGGAAGCTATAACCGCGTCACCGCTCTGGGTGACGGCATGAACCTGAAGACGCAGGTTTTCGGGCAATACACGCCGGTCGCCCTTCCGCGCACCGATCAGGCGGGCCTCGGCGGCGCCTATCTCGTACGCGGCTACAGCCTCGACAATGGCGCGGTCGATACCGCACTGATTGTGCGCAACGAACTGCACCTGCGCGGCGCGGACTGGAAGGGCGGCGGAATCGATCCTTACGGTTTTGTCGATCTGGGCCACGGGCGCGACAATTATACGCGCTACAACACCGATCTGGCCGCTTTGGGCGCAGGCGCGAATGTGCGTCTGCTTGGCCATGTCGCTCTCAAAATCGACGCCGCTATCGCGATGGCGCCCGACAAACGGGTGCGCGCGGGCGATGTCACAGCGCATACCAGATTGCAATTTGTGTTCTAAATCAAGAAACTCTCTCGTTCGCTTCGGCCTCCTATAGCCTTGTCGAGGCGTTTCAATCAGGGAAGAGTGAGCGATAAACGCCAGCGTGCGGTGATCCTGTAAGCGCGGCGCCTCGTTGTCCCTTAGCTGAGAACGAACACGCCGAAACCTGGCGCCGGGCTGATCCAGCTTTGCGCGATGCGCCAGCCGGCGCCTTCAGCCAGACGGGCGAGGCTGTCCTGAGTGAATTTATGCGAATTTTCCGTGTGCAGCCGCTCGCCCGCCTTGAAGGCGAAGGTGTGGCCCGCCGCCTTGACGATCTGATCGAAACGGCTGACCAGGTGCATTTCGATACGCTGGCGCTCCGCGTTCCACAGCGCCAGATGGTCGAAGGCCGACGGATCGAAGGTTCCGCCCAGCTCGCGATTGATGCGGCTCAACAGATTCTTGTTGAAGGCCGCCGTCACGCCGTCGGCGTCGTCATAGGCCGCCAGCAAGGTCGCCTCGTCCTTGACCATGTCGGCGCCCAGGATCAGTTGCGCTTGCGCTCCCAGCGCATCGCGAAGAGTGCGCAACAAAGCCTGCGCCGCGTCAGGCTCAAAATTGCCAAGGGTCGAGCCGGGGAAGAAACCGATCAACGGGCGATCGCGCGTTTCGGAAGGCAGGTCGAGCCGCGCCGTAAAGTCGCCCATGACCGGCGACACCGACAGATGCGGATAGTCCTGCGCCAGTCGCGCCTTGGCCATACGCAACGCATCGGCGCTGACGTCGATCGGCACGTAGGCTTTGATCTGCGGCGCCGCGTCGAGCAAGAGCCGCGTCTTCTCACTGGCGCCGCTGCCGAATTCTACCAGAACGGCGTCTGAAGGCAGGTCGCCGACCAGGTCTTTGGCGATGCGGCCCAGCAGCTTCGTTTCGGTGCGCGTCGGATAATATTCCGGCGTGCGGCAGATGGCTTCGAACAGGTCCGACCCGGCGGCGTCGTAAAAATATTTGGGCGACAGGCTCTTTTGCCGCGCCGACAGCCCACGGACGACGTCGGCGGCAAAGTCCGCATCCGCCTGTTCGCGCGCCGGATCCAGGTCGCGCGCAAGCCGCACCGAACTGCGCATCCAACGCTTGTCAGGCGCGAAGAAATTGCGATAGGTCGGGCGCGCATGGCCGTCTGGGGTAAAGGCCGCGCCGCCGCGCAGCACCATCTGGCCGCTCATGAACTTGCCATTATATTCGCCGACGGCGCCTGCGCCCGGCGCAAAGCCCGGATAGGGCAGGTAGGCGCTGGCCGTCCATTGCCAGCCGACATCAAACGCCTGTTGCAGAACGCCATCGCGCGCCGCCATCTCCCATTCGGCCTCCAGCGGCAGTCGGGCGCCCGACCAGCGCGCAAAGGCGTCGGCCTCATAAAAGCTGACATGAGTGACCGGGGCGTCCATATCGAGCGGACGCAGCCCCGCCAGAGTCATCTCCGCCCAGCCATCGGGCGCATCGCGCCAATAGAAGGGCGCCCGGACCGCGTGCGCCTGCGCCCAGGCCCAGCCGTCGGACAGCCATAGCTCGGCGCGATCATAGCCGCCATCGTCGATGAAATCGCGCCATTCGGCGTTGCGGACCAGTCTGTCGGCGATCTCAAACGGTTGCAACCAGACCTTATAACGCGGGCTTTCATTGTCGAAGGCGAAACCCTGCCCGTCGTGGCCGATCTCAACCAGGCCGCCGGGCCGGACCTGAAACTGGCCCTTGCGTCCGCCCTGATCGCGCGGCCATTTGGGCGCGGCGGCAGGCGCCAGCGGCGATAAGGAGAACAGGTGCAGCATATCCATGAGCAAAAGCTCCTGGTGCTGCTCCTCATGCGCCAGACCCAGATCCAGCAGCTCGTCCAGCTCGGCGTCCGTCTCCAGCAAGGCCAGCATATGCGCATCGACATGGCGGCGATAGCTCAGCACCTGTTCCAGAGACGGGCGCGTCAAAAGCCCGCGTTGCGCGCGCGGCTGACGCGCTCCCAGAGCCTCGTAGTAGGAGTTGAACAGATAGGCGAAGCTGTCGTCAAAAGCCGCATAACCCGGCTGCGCGTTGAGCAGAAACGTCTCGAAGAACCAGGTCGTATGCGCCAGATGCCACTTGGCCGGACTGGCGTCCGGCATGGATTGCACGACCATATCCTCAGCCGATAAGGGCTTGATCAGGTCCAGGGTGTGGTCGCGCACCGCCAAGTAACGATCAGCGCGGGACAAGCCCGTGGGCGGTTGCGGCATGGGGGAACGTAGGGAGCAGGTCTGCATGACGTCGCCTCGGTGTCTGTTGTGATGAATACGCACTGCGCCCGACGGAAGTTACGCGCCGCTTTACGGGAACGGGTCGGCGCATTATGGACGCGAGCGTTATAAAAATTCGATCTGCGCCCATGCCTTACAACAGTCTCCCGTCAGTTTTCGACAGCAGGCTGATCAAGGCGATTGACAGAGCATGCGCAATGTAGTTTAAAAAATGTAGCTAAACTACTAAATCGAGAGCCTTCATGAGCATCAAACGCATCGGCGGTCCCAAGTCAGGCAGCGGCGGCCAGATCCTGCCCTTTTCGCGCGCCACCGTGGCGAACGGCTTTGTCTTCGTGTCTGGTCAGGTCGGCATGGATGAGACCGGCGAGATCGTCCAGGGCGGGATTGTCGCCCAGACGCGCCGGACCATGGACAATATCGTCGCCATCCTGGCCGAGGCGGGCTGTACGCTGAACGATGTGGTCAAGGCCAATGTCTGGCTTGACGATACGCGCGATTTCGCCGCTTTCAACCGCATCTACGCCAGCTATTTCAACGAAGACCTGCCCGCGCGTTCGTGCGTGCGCTCGCAGATCATGATCGACGCCAAGGTCGAGATCGACGTCATCGCCTACAAGGCGGACGCCTGAAACCATGTCGGTCGCGCTCTACGCCTATCCGTGGAATTTTCACGACCTGGACGCCGATGTTTCGCGCGTCCGGGCGCTGGGCGCGGAGGAGATCAGCCTGGCGGTCAGCTATCATGCCGGCAAGTTTCTACAGCCGGGCGATCCTAAGGCGCGCGTCTATTTTCCTGAAGACGGCTGCGTCTATTTTCATCCGCGCAAATCCTATGGCGCGTTGACGCCGAAGGTCGCTCAGCTCACCCAGGGCCGCGACGTGCTGGCCGAGCTATGCGCGCGGGGGGATATTGCGGTCAACGCCTGGACGGTGCTGAATCATAATACGCGGCTGGGGACGCAACGACCTGACCTTTGCGCCCGCAACGCCTTCGGCGATGTCTATCCCTACAGCCTGTGTCCGTCGCAGCCCGAGGTGCGTGCCTACGACGTGACGCTTTGCGCCGACATCGCCGAAACCTATAAGGTGCGCCGCCTGCTGCTGGAATCGCCGGGATGGCTGACCTATGCGCACGGCTTTCATCATGAGTTTGCGCAGGTTCCCGGCAATCCGTGGCTCGACGGTTTGTTGGGCCTGTGTTTTTGCGATGCCTGCAAATCGGGCGCGACGGCGGTGGGCATCGACGCTGAGGGTCTGGCCGCGCGGGTGTGCGCGCAGATCGACGCCTTTCTCGACGGCGAGGGCGAGGCGCCCGCGCTCGACAGCATCCATGCGGACCCCGACATGGCCGCCTATCATCGTTTCCGCTGCGAGGTGACGACCGCGCTGGTGCGCGACATCCGCGCCGCCGTCAATCCGGCGGTTAAGGTCAAGGTGATCTCCACCTGTCAGCGCCCGCACGCCACCGCCTGGCTTGAAGGCCACGACCTCGCCGCCCTTGATCAGGTCAGCGACGGGCTGGAGCTGCCGCTCTATCAGCCGGACGCCGGGGCGGTGATGGCCGACGCGCGCTGGACGCTGGCGCGCGCGCCGGCTGAACGGACCAGCGTGATCCTGCGCCCCGGCCATCCTGATCTCACGACGCAGGGCGATCTCGATCTGGCGCTTTCTGGCCTGCGCGCGCTCGGCGTGACGGATTTCGCCTTCTACAATCTCGGCCTATTGCGCGCCGCCGACCTCAGGCGGCTGCAAAAGGTTCTGTCCCAACAGGTGTCTCATGTTTGATTTTTCTGACAAGGTCGTGCTGATCACTGGCGCGGCGGGCGGCATAGGGCAGGGCCTGTGCGAGGCTTTCCTGAGCTGGGGCGCGACGGTGCTGGCCTTCGACCGCGCCGCCGAGGCGCTCAACGCCATGGACGCGCGCCTTCATAAAGCGACGCCCGACCTGACCGATCTTGCCGCTGTCAAGTCGGCCGTAGCCGAGCTGACCGCGAAGACCGGTCCGGTCGATATCCTGATCAACAATGCGGGCGCCGCGGCGGCGGTGTCGCTCTCAACCCTGACGCCCGAAGACTGGGCGCACGATCTGGCCATAAATTTAAGCGCCGCCTATAACTGCGTCGAGGCCGTCAAGGACGCCATGTTCACGCGCAAATCCGGCGTGATCCTCAATATCGGCACGGTCAACGCCATGCTGGCCATTGGCCATCCGGCCTATAGCGCCGCCAAGGCGGGTCTGGTCAGCTACACCAAATCCCTCGCCGTTGAATACGGGCCGCGCGGCGTGCGCGCCAATCTGATCGCGCCCGGCACGGTCAAAACCCAGGCCTGGAACGCGCGCGCGGCGCAAAAGCCGCAAGTCTTCGACGACCTGAAGAAGTGGTATCCGCTTCGCGACTTCGCCGAACCGCGCGACATCGCCAACGCCGCCGCTTTCCTGGCCTCCGACCTTGGTCGCATGATCACCGGCGTCGTGCTGCCGGTCGATGCAGGGCTGACGGCGGGCAATCCGGTGCTGGCCTCGGAACTGACCTTGGAAGCGTTCTGATGCTGGACCTTGAGACTATTCTCGATTCGCGCCTGCAAACCGGAACCAAGGGCGTTCCGCCGTCCGGCGACGGCCTCAGGCTCCGTGATGTCGGCGCGCAGGGTTGGAACCTGCTCGACGGCTCGATCCCCATGCCCGCCGCGGTGCTGCGCAGCCATGCCTTGCAGCAGAACCTAAGCGCTTTCCAGACCTATATTGACAGGGCGGGTGTGAAGCTGGCCCCGCATGGCAAGACCAGCATGTGTCCGCAATTGTTCGACCGGCAATTGCGCGCGGGCGCCTGGGGCATGACGGTGGCGACCTATGCTCAGGCCTGCACGGCGCTGCGCTACGGCGTCACAACCCTGCTGATCGCCAATGAACTGGTCGGCGAGGCCGAAATCCGCGCCCTGTCTGAGGTCACTAGCGCGCGCATACTGTCGCTGGTGGACAGCGTGGCGGGCGTCGAGCGCATGGAGCGTTTCCTTTACGGCGTAAAGCCGATCGAGGTGCTGGTCGAACTCGGCATCGACCAGGGCCGCACCGGCGCGCGCGGCGCGGAGGCCGCGCTGGCGGTCGCTCGACGCGTCGCCGCTTCGGACAAGCTGTCGCTCGCCGGGATCGAAGGTTATGAAGGCCTGATCGTCACCGGCGACGCCCGGGCCGACGCGGCCCGCGTCGATGGTTTCCTGAACGACCTCAAACGCCTGTTCGAGACATGCCGCGAGGAAAGCCTGTTTACCGGCGAACCCATCCTCAGCGCGGGCGGCTCGGCCTATTTCGACCTCGTGGCGCGCGGCCTGAAGACCGAAGGCGTCACGACGGTCCTGCGCAGCGGCTGCTACCTGACCCACGACACCGGTTTCTATCAGCGCCTGCTCGACCATGTCGGCGAACGCGCCGCGCTCGGTCCTGCGCCTGCGCTTAGCCCCGCGCTCGAAGTCTGGGCGCAGGTCGTCTCACGCCCTGAGCCGGGCCTCGCCCTGATCAACGCCGGACGTCGCGACCTGTCTGACGATGCAGGCCTGCCAAAAGTGCAGGCTTGGGCGCGACCGGGCAGGGGGGCGCAGGCCACGTCGGTCAGCGGCTGGACCTTCACCCGCATGAACGACCAGCACGGCTATGTGCGCATCCCCGACGACGCCGATCTGGCCGTCGGCGACTATGTGTCGCTTGGCATTTCGCATCCCTGCACCACGTTCGACCGCTGGCCGCTGCTGCTGGAGGTCGCGGACGACCACAGCGTCATCGGCGCGCTCAAGACCTTTTTCTGACGAGTTCCCATGTCCACTCAAACCGCCGATCTTATCCTGCGTCAGGGCCTTGTTTTCGATGGCGAGGGCAACGATCCCGTCATCGCCGACGTGGCGCTGAAGGACGGACGCATCTTCGCTGTCGGTGATCTCGATCTGCCTGCAAAGCGCGAGATCGACGTTCAGGGTAAGGCGGTCGCGCCCGGCTTTATCGACTCGCATTCGCACGACGATTACGCCGTGATCCGCACGCCCGACATGACGGCCAAGCTTAGTCAGGGCGTGACCACGGTGGTGACCGGCAATTGCGGCCTGTCGCTGGCGCCGCTGCGCTTCAAGCACGGTGTGGAGGAGCCGTTCAACCTGCTGGGCGGCGATGACGCCTTCGTCTATGACCGGTTCGCGGACTATGCTGCCGCCGTCAATGCCGCGCAACCTGCCGTCAATGTTACGGCGCTGATCGGCCACACCACCCTGCGCAAGATGTGCATATCGGACCTTGGCAGGGCCGCGACCCCGGCGGAGCGCAAAACCATGCAGGCCCTGCTGGCCGACTGTTTGCGCTCTGGCGCGGCGGGCCTGAGTTCCGGCGTCTATTATCCGCCCGCCCAGGCCGCCGACATGGCCGAGCTCACGGCGCTGGCGCAGACGGTCGCCGCGCATGGCGGCGTTTACGCCACCCATATCCGCAGCGAATATGACGGGGTGGCTGAGGCGCTGAAAGAAGCCTTCGCCACCACGAAAGCCACGCAGACCCCGCTGATCATCTCGCACCACAAATGCGCCGGGGTGCGCAACTGGGGCCGCTCGCTTGAGACTCTGGGCCTGATCGACGAAGCCGCCAAAAGCCAGCCCGTATGCATGGACTGCTACCCCTATACGGCGGGCTCCAGCGTGCTCAATCCGGACCTGTGCGACGGCGAGATCCGCGTGCTGATCTCCTCATCGCAGCCGCACCCGGACGCGGCGGGCCGCTATCTGAGCGAGATCGCCGCCGAATGGGGCCTGAGCGAGCGCGAAGCCTCACTGCGGCTCATGCCCGGCTACGCCTGTTATTTCCAGATTCACGAGGACGATATGCGTCGCATCCTGTCGCACCGGTTATGTCTGGTCGGCTCGGACGGTCTGCCGACGGACAAGAACCCGCACCCGCGCCTGTGGGGCGCCTTCCCGCGCGTTCTCGGCCACTATGCGCGCGACCTCAAGCTGTTTTCGCTGGCCGAAGCGGTGGCGAAGATGACCGGGCGCACGGCGGAGCGCTTCAACCTGACCGATCGCGGTCGCATCGCGCCGGGCCTCGCCGCCGACATAACCGTCTTCGATCCTGAGACCGTCGCCGACCGCGCCACGTTTGAAAAGCCGGTGCAGATCGCCGTCGGCATTGAAGCGGTGTTTGTCGCGGGCGTTGAGAGCTGGTCGAACGGCGCCGCGACCGGCCAGCGCGCCGGACGCTTCCTGCCCGGCGCCGCAGTCGCCGCACCCGTGGCGACGCCTGCGGAATAACAACTCAATCAAGGGGAAAGACATGACCGGGCCAGACATGACGGATACGACGAAATCATCACTCATGCCGATGGCGATCATCGGCGGCATGTTCTTCATCTTCGGCTTCGTGACCTGGCTGAATGGTCCCCTGATCACCTTCGTCAAGCTGGCCTTCACGGTCGATGACGTGTCCGCCTTTCTCGTGCCGATGGCGTTTTACATGTCCTATTTCTTCCTGTCCCTCCCCGCCGCCGCGATCCTGCGCCGCACGGGCATGAAGAAGGGCATGGCGCTGGCCCTTCTGGTCATGGCGGTCGGCGCAGGCCTGTTCGGCCAGTTCGTCAGCCTGCGCGTCTTTCCGGGCGCACTGACGGCGCTGTTCGTGATCGGCGCGGGCCTGTCGATCCTGCAAACCGCCTCCAATCCCTACATCTCGATCCTCGGACCGATCGACAGCGCGGCGCAGCGCATCGCCTTCATGGGCATCTGCAACAAGCTGGCGGGCGCGCTGGCCCCGGTCGCGTTCGCGGCGGTGGTAATGCGCGGCGTCGATGGGCTGGCCGCGCAGGTCGCCGCTGCTGAACCCGCCGCGCGCGACGCCTTGCTGAGCGCCTTCGCGCACAAGGTCTATCTGCCCTATATGGCGATGGCTGCGCTTCTGGCCGTGCTGGCGCTCGGCGTCCTCGTCTCGCCTTTGCCTGAGGTGACGGACAAGGCCAATGCTGACGTGACGCCGTCGAAAAGCCTGTTTTCGCATCCGAATCTTTGGCTCGGCTTTATCTGCATCTTTGTCTATGTCGGGGTCGAGGTCATGGCGGGTGACGCGATTGGCGCCTATGGCGCCGCCTTTGGCCTGCCGCTCGACCAGACCAAGTATTTCACCACAGGCACGCTGATCGCCATGCTGGCGGGCTATGTCACCGGCCTGGTTCTCATCCCGCGCATCATCAGCCAGGCGCGTTACCTGTCCGTCTCCGCCGTGCTGGGCGTGATCTTCACCCTGGCCGCCTTTTTCACCAAGGGCTATGTCAGCGTGGCCTGCGTCGCGGCCCTCGGCTTCGCCAACGCCATGATGTGGCCGGCCATCTTCCCGCTTGGCATCAAGGGCCTGGGCCGCCACACCGAAACCGCCTCGGCCATACTTGTCATGGGGATAGCCGGCGGCGCGGTCATCCCGCAATTGTTTGCGCTCCTAAAAGCGCAGTACAATTTTCAGGTTGTTTTCGCCTGTCTGATGATCCCGTGTTATCTTTACATTCTCTTCTTTGGCGCCTTTGCAGCTCGACGCGACGCTAACGCATGACAGTGCTTTGTTTCGTCATGTAATTTTGCTACAAAGGCTTTGACGCCTCATATTTTCCCAAAAGGTGAGGTCGCTTTTTGGCAAGAGGCTTCTATGACGACGCTCAATGACATCCTGACCACGATCCGCGACCGCGCGCCGCACGAGGACGGCGTCAATCTCAAGATCGGCGAGGAGATCCTGCGCGACCCCGCCTCCGTGGTGGATGTCAGCATCAAGAGCTTCGCCAATCGCATCGGCGTTTCCGAGCCGTCGGTGATCCGCTATTGCCGCTCGATCGGCTGCGACGGCTTCAAGGAATTCAAGAAATACCTCGCACAATCGCTGGTGCTGGAGCAGAAGTTCAACCGCACGCCGGACGGCGCGGCGGCTGACGACTCCCTTGGCGATGAGCGCTTTGACCGTGTAGCCAACTCCGTCGCCGTCGCCCTGCGTTCGGTCAGCGGAACGGTGCACTTCGAGCGCATTGACGCGGCGGCCAAGGTTCTGATGTCGTCGCAGATGATCGCCGTGTTCGGGCTGGGCGGCAGCTCGGCCGTGCTGGCCATGGAAGGTCAGAACCGGCTGTTCCGGCTGGGCCTGCGCGCTGTCGCGCACGTTGACAGCTACATGCAGCGCATGACCGCCGCCACGCTGAAAAAGGGCGATACGGTTCTGTTCGTCTCCTCGACCGGCCAGCCCGAAACACTGGCCGACAGCGCGCGCATCGCCCGCAATTACGGCGCCGCCTGCATCGCCATGGCCCCGGAAAAAAGCCAGTTGGCCGGACTGGTCGATATTCTTATCCCGATCGAGCTGGCCATGGACATTCCCTATCACCAGCCCAATCCGGTGCGGTTCGCGCAGATGTTCGTGCTCGACTGCATCGCCGACCGCGTGGCGCTGATGATCGGTAAGCCCGCCGTCGAAACCCTGCGCCGCGTCTCCTCGGCCGTCTCGCCGCAGCAGCACTATCTGCCGACGGGAGACTAGAGGGCTACGGCAAGGTTACGATAGGGCAGGGATTACGATTGGGATTGTGCGACCAGTTTCCGCAGCCTTGCCTCGAAAAAGGGCGCGCTCCATAACTCCAGCGCTTTGAGTTCAGAGGGTTTGAGGAAGCGTCGCACATCTTCGGCGGCATCATTCCAGTCGACGGAGCGAATGTGCGCCCCCAAGGTCTGGTTAAGCCAGTCCATGCTGACGGTGAGGTTTTCATCGCCCCGCCATGGCCCTTTCTGCAACAGGGCTGCCTTCAGGTGGGGCAGATTAGGCGATACGCCCTTTGCGACATACCAGGAGAAATCATACCAGTCCCTGCCTTTAAGAAAGCCCCGGCACAGCCGGGCATGGATTTTCAGCGCAAAATTAGAGGCCAGATCCTGATGGCGGACTTCATAGTCACCGGGGAAGTCAAGAAAGGTTACCGCTTCGCCGGAGAAGGGGGGGGGATTTGTGTCGATCTCCAGCTTGATTTTGATCGTCCTTGGCCGCCCGAACGTAGCGAATGTCAGATCGAGCTGATTGGCGATGGAGTTATTTTTCAGCAGGGCCTGACGAACGGCGCCATCCATACGCTCTTTGGGAATCGCCTCAAGTTTCAGGCCGAACTGGGCGAAAACGCCGGTCAAAATTTTCAGGAACGGCGCCCATTCGAACGATGGGTCCGGCGTCCGAAGCAGAAAATCGAGGTCTTCGGAAAACCGCGGCAGTCCGTACAGAATGCGCAGGCTCGTGCCGCCCTGGAATAAGGCGACATCGAAAAAATCCGCGCGCCAAAGGCCGTAAAGGGCGATCTCCTGGAGGATTTCCTTGGTCGCGTTTTCCTCATCTATGGCGTTGGTCGCCTTATATTCCCGCAGCTTGTCTTTGATGATTTCAATCATGTAAGGCGCGCACCTTGGCCGCTCACTTCAGATCCGAGACTTCAGATTGCAGTCTGTCGAGAAACGCTTTGACCGCTTCGTGTTTGTAAACCGGCCGCAGTTCGGCGAACGCATCGGGTTTCAGGGTCAGCAAATTGTCCTCATCAATGCGCATGCCTTGCGTGATCCAGCCCAATCCACGCCACACTATCTTACGCAGGGCCACCAGATCAAGCAGGGCGCGCAGCGGCGTGGCGACAAAGGCTGTTAGTTCGCCAAGCTTCTGGCGCTCGACCCCGACCAGAAACTGGTAGGCATGAATGGCCAGCGGCGAGAATGTGAACCGGCCCATGCTGTCGGTTTCATAGCTCAGCGTCTTGCGGGCGGGCGTCACGCTGGCCGTTGTATAGACGGCTTCGGGAATCCAGCCGTGGAAGGCCAGCGCCGTCTCGAAAGAAATGTAGCTTCCGGGCTGAAGGGCCTGTGCGACGGCGAAGGCATGAAGGGAGGCGGAGCGGTAGGGCTGCGGCAGGGCATAGAGGCCGCGCCTGATCCACAGGAGGCTGCCGTCTTTGAGCGCGCGGCTGACCAGCCCATAGCGACGCGCATCGCTGCCGCCCAGCAGGTCACTGAGCTGGCGCTCATTGAAGACGCGGCCGGCGAGGTTTGTTTGCATCAGACGTTCGACGAGCGGGTTCATGAAATTCCAGATATTTCCAAAAAATGAAAGTTTCAAGAATTTTTAGCATCCCGGCCAATAGGTGAGGAAGCCTTATGGGCGTGGCGTCAGCTCCAGAGTCACAACCTCAAACGGCGCGAGGTGCAAGGTCACCGGCTGTCCGGCGGTCATGGCCGCATCGGGCTGATCGGCGCCCCACAGGGTGTGGGCGGTAAAGTGTTGCGCCGCATCCGCCGGAAGTTCCAGCGCGATGCCGACATCGAGCGCATAGTCCTGCGCCTTGTCCGACGGATTGCGCAGGGTGATGATGCCCTTGCGCGGCGCCCAGGCGGCCCAGCCATAGACATCGAGACGACCCGGATCGCCGCCTATCCAGTGGGTGTCTTTCAAAACATCGGCATTGGCGCGCGACCATTTGGCGGCCTGCGCCAGCGTGTCCCAGTCGGCAGGCGTCAGCAGGGACGGGGTGATGTACATTTCCTGAAGCGCGGTGCCGGAGCCAAAGTAAGAATGGACTTCGGCAGGGAAGTCATGGCCCGGATCGCTGTTCAGGCCCGGCGCGTGCTGCGCATAGATCAGCCCGTGCAGCATGACGGCATTGAGCGGAAACAAGGGCCCGCCGACGACGATATTCTCGTATTCCTCGCGGTCACGATAGGTGATCCAGCGCTGGCGCGCCGTGCCGACCCCGGTAAAGGCGTGGTCCTGACCGCCGCGCCAGATCGAGTCGGCGTAAAGCAGCCAGGCGGGCGACGGATAGGTGCCGGTGGTCACATTGATGAACAGGTCGGGGCTGGCCTTGCGCAGATCGCCGATCAGGTGGATGGCGGCGTCGAAATCGCTGTTGAAGCGGCTGCCGGGAAAGACCTTGTCAGCATTGCCGGTGCCGTCGAACTTGAACTGGTTGACGCCGTCCTTTGTCACCAGATCGAGCGTCACTTTACGGAAATTGTCGTAATATTTCGGGCCGGACAGGGCAAATCCGCCGTCGATCGTCTCATAGCCGAGTTTTTCGCCGCTCTCGATGCGCTTATCCTTGGCGACATTATAACCGCCCCACGGCGACAGCCAGACGCCAGGCGCCGCGCCATATTTCGCCGCCGCCGCCTTCAGCGGCAGAAAGCCGTTGGGAAAAGCCGTGCTGAAGCCCCAGTTGCCGGTCAGATCGTCCCAGCCGTCATCGAACAGAAAGGAATCGATCTTGACGCCGCGCTTGACGCTCAGTTCCTCACCAAAGGCGTTGATGCGGTTGAGCGCATCGGCCTCGGTGTAGGGGGTGTCGTAACCGATATCGTACCACGAATTATAGTGCAGGAAGGTGCGATAGGGGTGGGCGCGCTCAGCCTCGATATAGGTCAGGAAATCGCGGCGCATCTGGCCGGGCGCGCTGACGCCGATCACCGCCGAATAGGTCAGGCTCTGGCCCTTGCGCAAGGGCAGGGCGTTGTCGATCCACGTCCAGGCCTCGTCCGATTCCATGATGGCGTAACCATTGGCCAGCGGGTTTTCGAACATCATGTAATCGGGGCCTGCGATGACGGGCGATCCGGCCACCTTGCCCGACACTTCCGCCCCCGGCGCCATCAGATTGAACAGGCGCACCTGCGGGATCGCCTCGTCCTGTTTGAGCGCGGTGATGGTGATAATTTCGCGTAAGTATTTCGCGCCGTCGGGCTGCACCAGTCGCCAGGCGATGCTGACGCGGCCATCCTTGTCGGTAAAGGTGCCCTGCACCTCTTGACGGGTTTCGGTATCCGACAGGCGCGACGCTTTCGGATCCCCCGCCACGGTGACCACGCGCAAGGGCGCAGTCAGGCTGAGATCGGAAGCCGTCAGGGTGAGGCCCTTATCAAGCGTCAGGGTGAAGGGGGACACCACTTTCAGATCACGTCCATTGAGCTTATCGCTGAAATGAAAATCCGTGAGGTGGCTTTCCGTCTCCGTCCAACTGAGCGCGCTGTCCGCATTGCCAAATGTCTGCACCGGCGTATTTGCACCGGCTGCACCGGCTGCACCCAGAAGTGCCAGGATCGCCAGAGGTGCTGCACATATTTTCAGGACGGATAATTTCTGCACGGACATACGGCCTCACCTGTTTGTAGCTTCACTACATAATATGCGCTACAAAACGCTACAAATGTCAATGCAAAAAACCGTCACGCGTCAGGCAGCGGCGGGCAGCGAAAAGGCGGTGAAGTCGGGCATGACCTGAAAGGCCCCCGCCGCCAGCAGGGCTTCGCCGGGCAAGCTGGTGCTGATGCCGATGCAGCGCAGGCCCGCCCCGGTGGCGGAGCGTATGCCGGGCAGGGAATCCTCGAAGGCCAGAGCCTCGTCTGCCCGCACCGAAAGCTTATCCAGCGCGGTCAGATAGGGCAGGGGATCGGGCTTGGCGCGCGGCAGGTCGGCGGCCACCACGATCGTGTCGAAACGGCCTTCAACGCCGAGCGCCGCCAGCATGAAGCTGACATTTTCCATGGGGGCATTAGTGACGAGGCCGGTTTTGATACCGTCTCTGGCCGCCCTGTCGAGCAGGGCGAGAAAGCCGGGTGCGGGCGCGATATTTTCCGCCAGATCGCGGAATCGCTGTTCCTTGGCCCTGACCCGCGATTGCAGATCAGCAAGCGGCGCATCGGGGAAGAAGACGGCCGCCACAGCCTCACTGGTGCGGCCTGCGATGCGGCTGTGGAAATCGGGGATGTCGGGATCGACGCCGTGGTCGCGCAGCATATGGCGCAGGGCGTCAAGGTGCAGCGGTTCGGTGTCCGCCAGCGTGCCGTCCATATCGAACAAAAGTGCTTTCATACCCAGAATTTTCATACCAGGGATTTTAGCCTGTCGAGGGCTTCCGGCGCAAGCGGCTCGCCCGCCCGCCGCGCTGCATAAAGCGCCGCGCCGACGCCGGGCGACATCAGGGGCGCGCTCAGTTCGTAAGTGGCTGAAAATGCTGCAAGCGCCCGCCGCAGCGGGGTCAGGATCAGGTCTTCGCTGTTGAAGACGCCGCCCGAATAGGAGACGCGCACCGCTTCGGTCACCGGCCAGGTCAGGTTTTGGCGGATGGCCTCGATCATGGCGGCCAGCTCAGTGGCGGCGCGCCCGAAGATGGCCTGCGCCTGCGCGTCGCCCGCCCCGGCGGCCTCGGCGACAAAGCGCGACAGGGCGGCGATGCTGTCACGCGAAAATACGCCGTCGCCCATGACGCGGCCGCACAGGTCGAGATCGGCGGACAGCTTAAAATGGCTTTTCAAAAGCCCATGCAGCGGCCCTTTCGGCAGGCGTCCGTCGCTCATGCGCGCAAAGGCGTTCAGCCCCTGAATGGCGATCCAGTAGGCCGAGCCTTCATCGCTAAACACTTCGCCCCAGCCACCGGCGCGCGCCGCGCGGCCATGATATTCGCCATAGCCGATCGAGCCGGTGCCGGCCACGATATTGATGCCGTCCTCGCCCGCCAGCGAACCGGCCCAGCCGCAGATCATGTCATTGCCGCACAGATAGCGGCTGTGACCGAGCACGGCTTGCGGCAGGACATCGAGCAGGGGCTGAACCTCGGAATCCTCGCCATGGGCGGGTAGGCCGAAAAAGGCGTAGGTCAGATCACCCGCACCCAGACCGGCGGCGGACAAGACGGCCTGCACGCCTTCGCTCAAAACGTGGTTCAGGCCGTCGAGGCCGGTTTGCAGATAGTAGCTGCTGCCGCCTTGATGACGGGCCAGCAGCCGACCGTCAGCGTCGATCAGTACGAAATCCGTCTTGGTGCCGCCGCCGTCGACGCCGAGATAAAGCCCCGCCTGTTCGCTCATATTATATCCGCTCATAGATGCGCACGCCCTGAACGACGCGGTTGACCGTGCCCTTGCTATTGGGCTGGTCAGGCGTCAGGCCGCGTTGCAGGGATTGCTGGAAGGCGAAGATCTGCGCCACGGCAATATAGGGGAAGATCAGGTCGCTGTCCTCGGCCTGTTCCATGCCCGGAATGCGGATAGGGTCGTGAGCCTCAAGGCCGTCCTGCGCCGTGACGGCGATAACGCGCCCGGCCTCGGCGTCGCGCTTCAATTCTGCGATCAGGTCGAGATCGTAACGCCGCGTATAGGGATCGTTGGACACGAATACGACGACCAGCGTGCGCCCGGTCACGAAGGTCTTGGGGCCATGGCGGAAACCGAGCGGCGAATCGAACAGGGTAGCGATGCCGCCATTGGTCAGTTCGAGCAGCTTCAGCCCCGCCTCGCGCGCCAGCCCCGTAAAGACATGGCTGCCGAGATAGACGACGCGATCATAATCCTCAGCTGTCACCTGCTGCAAAAAGGGCAGGCGCGTATCGATGACATGGGCCACGGCATCGGCCAGGGCGGCATTGCGCGCGGACATGGTGGCGATGCCGCTGAAAATGGCCAAAGCCGCATAGGTCATGCAGCTATAGCTGGAGGTCATGGCGAAGCTGCGGTCGTGGGTGGCTTCGGGCAGCAGCAGGCAATAGCCATGCTGCGTCTCTTCGGCGAAGCGCGCCAGTTCGCCCTCTTCATTGCAGGTAATGACAAGGTGATGCGCCTCGCTCAGGCACTGGTCGGCCAGCCGAACCGCGGCCAGGCTTTCCGGGCTGTTGCCCGACCGGCCGAACGACACCAGAAGGGTCGGGCCATGCCCAAAGATTTGCGGCGCGCAGACCAGATCCGTGGTGGCGATCGCTTCGACGGGACGCTGCAACCGGGTGGCCAGCCACGGCGCCAGACTGTCGCCGATAAAGGCCGAAGTGCCTGCGCCGGTCAGGATGATGCGCAGGTCAGGGCGCGCCACCAGCGGCGCGACAAAGGCGTCGATTTCGGCCTGACGGGCGTGCAGCAAATCGTGCGTGCGGCGCAGCATATCGGGCTGCTGGGCGATTTCACGCGCGGTCCAGAAAGCGCCGTGCGCCGATAGCCACGCCTCGTCATAACCGGGCAGGGCGGGGACGGCGCGGCCCCCGGATAAGGCCATATCAGGCATCAAGCATCTCCACTTGCGGCTGCGTCGCCGCGTAGTATCCGTCCAGCACGACGCCGATATGGGCCATGACGAGCTGGGCGGGCGTAACGGTCAATCCCTTACTGCGAATGGCGGCATAGGCGTCGGGCAGATACTGGCTGATCAGCGACAGGGGCGGCGGGTTGCCGGTCAGGTTGTCGAACAGCTTTTGCTGAGCGGCCATGATCTGCGTATCCGGCCAGTAATAGCGGATGCGGTCGCTCAGCGAATATTGCAGATCAAAGGTCAGGGCGCGGCCGGAGGCGTGATAATATTTCGACCAGTTGCGCGGCTCGGCCTGCATGCGCTCCAGCACCACGTCGCGGAAATTAGAACGATTGTCAGCGATCCATTCGCGCTCGATGGCGTCGAGCGCCCACAGGGCTTCGCGCAGCGCAAAAGTGACGCCGGGGCCGACCTTCAATATGGCGAAATGATCCTCGACCAGCTCACGCAGGGCCTGCGGCGTCTGGTAATCGGTGGAATGGGCCTCATAGAGGATGGTCGGCAGGGTTTCGATGGCGCAGCTCAAGGCTTTCGCTTTCGTGCGATCATAGTCGATGACCTTGTGGTGGTCGAACTCGACGCCCGGCTGCACCACTTCGGCGATGACGCGCGGCCAGGCGGCGGCAAGGACGCGCTGGCGGAAAATGCGCTCGTGGGTGCGGATGGTAAGAAGCGCCGCTTCGGGCGACGTGACCTCGAGTTCGGGCAGGTCTTCCGACGCGCCGCCAGGCACGGGCACTTCGGTGCCGATGACATAGACGGGCGCGTCGCCGCCGGCTTCGCGCCACGCTTTTTCGGAGACGGCGATCAGGCGCGCCGCGCGCTCGGCAATGGTCTGTTCCGGCAGGGGCACGGGATCATCGGCGCACGACATCGAACAGTCGGCGTGAACCTTACGGAAACCGGCGCGCACATAGGCGTCCACCATGATTTCGGCCTTGTCCATGGCGTCGATCGCGGACAGATGCGTCCACGGATTGGGGCCGAGATGGTCGCCGCCCAAAAGGACGCGCTGGCGTTCAAGTCCTACCCGGTCGGCGATGGCGAAGACGAAATCGCGGAAATCGGCCGGTTGCATACCCGTATAGCCGCCGTCCTGATTGACCTGATTGCAGGTCGCCTCGATCAGGGCGATGGGCGCCTTCGCCGCCATGGCGTGACGCAAGGCGGCCTCGACGACCAGCGGATGGGCCGAACAGACGGAGACGATGCCGCAGGGCGCGCCGGATTTGTGGCGCGCCACCAGATCGAGCATGGCTCTCATGGGGAAGACCTTTCGCAGATAGAGACTTTAGAGGCTGTCATACCTTGTGTTGCGACAAGGCGCAACAAAAACAATGAAAACGAAACTTATAAATTTCGCTTTATGGTGTCAAAAATTAGGGCGCCAGGGCCAGAAAGATCGAGGCCAGCAGGGCCAGCACCAGCCCGACGGTCTTGAGCGCACCGGGTACGACGCCTTCCAGCAGCAGGGACAGGATGGCGGTGATCAGCGGGCCCCCGGCATTGCTTAAGGGCGCGACCACGATCGCCTTGCCGTAACGAAAGGCATAGACCAGCAAAAGCGCGCCTATGGCATTGAGCATCTGGATGGCGGCGGCCAGCCAAGGCCCGTCCCAGCCCCAGTTCACCGGATGCGAAAAGTCCGTCATCATCAGCGCCGCCGGGATCAGCATCAGACCCGACACCATCATGTAAAAGAAGATGCTTTCGGCGCTCATGACATTATTGGCGCTCTTCATGAAATAGGCCTGCACGCCCCAGCACAGCATGACGATCAGGGCCAGAACGAACCAGCCGGCGCCATGCACGACAGCCGTGCCGCCCGGATCGTAATCGAACATCGGCAGGGCGAACAGGGCCAGCACAACGCCGAGCGCCCCCAGCCAGTTGGTGCGTTCGCGCAAGATAAGGAAAGACATGATGATGGTGATCAGCGGCGACAACGAAATCACCGGAAAGATCAGATAGGCCGGGCCGGTCGAGACGGCGTAGAACAGCACCATCTGTCCCCCTGCGCCCAGAAGCCCGATGGCCAGTCCGTAGGCAATGGCCTTCGGCTTGATATCAAGCTTCCAGCGCTCGCGCTGCATGACGATGACGGCGGGCACGATCATGGTGACGGCCCAGACGCAGTAGGTCAGGGTTTCCGGGAAGCCGCGCTGCGCCGAAATACCGGCGAAAGCGCCCCAGATTCCCCACAAAACCACCGTGGCGAGGGCGAACCACAGCCAGCGGCGGCCGCCGGTTTCAGGCGTCGCGTCGGCGGGCGGAACGGCGGTGATAACGGGATCGGTCATGCTGCCTCTCCGGCGGGAATAGCTTCGATGACGAGGAAATGCTCAAAGGCGAGATCGAGATGCGGATGGGCTTCGGATACGGCGCCCAGATCGCGGTCGTTGAAATAGTCGCGCACCCGGTAAGCGCCCTTCAGCCCCCGCAATTCGACCGGGCCGCGCCACTTTTCGGCATAAAACGCATAGTGCAGGCGGCCGTCCTTTTCGACGACATGGGCTTCGGGCTTGTCGAAGCCGATGTCGTAAAGCTCGCCGCGATAGGCGCCCTGCGGCAGCTTTTTTTCGTTATAGAGCGCGATCCATTTGCGCCACAAAGCCTCTTTTTCCGGCGTCAGCAGGAAGTTGGAGCCGGGCGCGCGGCCCTCATGCGGCCAGGTGAACTTGGTCGAGACAATCCCGCCGATACCCACGGTCGAGGCAAAATCGTCGCCGCCGTCCGACAGTTCAACATGGTCGCCGGAAAAGGCCGCCGACGGCCCCATCAGCGCTTTCAGCGACTTGCCCTTGAGCCGCACCTGCCAGGATGAGGTCGGATCGGAGGCCGGGGCGTTGTTCATATAGGGGAAGTTGAAAAACGAATAGCAGTCGCCACACGGGCAGATTTCGACCACGGCGTCGGGGTGGGCGGCCTGCGCCGTATCGTAAACGCACTTCCAGAAGGTTTGCAGCTTCTCGACCGATTCATCCGGGTAAGCGTGATTGTGCAAGGGGTTATAGCAAGGCGCGACGCCGTTCAGGTGCTGGCCGTCGATCTTGACGCCATCGAAACCCCAGTCCCTGAAGATCTTGCTGAACAGGGCTTCGGTATAGTCGATGGTCGGCTGATAGGCGGGACAGAGGTAAAAAGAATTCCACCATGAAATCAGTTGCGGCGCGCCGTTCTGATCGAGCAGCAGCATGTCGCTGTGGTCGTGCAGAAGATCGGTGCCCGGATCGACGGCCAGGGGCGTGATCCACAGCCGCGCCTTCAGGCCCGCCGCCTTGATCTTCGCGGAGAGGTCGCGCATGTCGGCGTCGCCGCGCGGAAATTTCTTCGGATTGAGATACCAGTCGCCTTCCGAAGTCTGCCAGCCGTCATCGAGCACCGCCCAGCCCAGCCCCAGATCGGCGGCCTTGGCCAGCGTGCCCTCCACCTCTTCGGGCGTGCCGACGCGGTCATAGCCCCAGGCGCACCAGATGCCTTCGTAAGAGGCGGCGGGCGGTTTGGGCGCGGCCAGTCCGCGTTCGGCCATGACCTGGCGATAGGTGTCGAGCGTCACGAAATAATCGCCGCGGTGCGTGGTGACGAAGGTGTCGAGCGTCGTAAAGCTGTCGCCCGGTTTGAGCGTCACAGCGTGATCCATGCTGACGGCAATGCCAGCGCCCGCCCTGGTGGCGATCAGCGGTAGCGAAACGAGCTTCGGCACAGGCTCGACATGGCCGACCGCCAGCCCGGCATCGGGGCGCCAGACATCGACGACCGGCGTGCCGCTGCCGTAATCCGAGGCGTTCATGCCCATGAAATTGGGCTGATCGAAACCGGCCTTGACCGGCTGCACCCAGTCGCGGCGGTCCTCGTGCGACGAACCCGACCATGACCAGAAGCCGTGGCCTGCGTCTTTCAGCATGTGCGCGCCATTGCTCCAGCCAGCGATCTCCAGCGTTTTTGCGCCCGCATTGCGATAGCTGACCTGCTCGATGGCAAAGCCCGGATAGCGCTTGTAAAAGGTCAGGCTGACCGTCTTTTCCAGCCCTTCGGCTGAACGGCCGGTGATGGTGAAGCGCCGGCCCGCGCCGTGGGCGTCGGCGACCGCCTCCTGTTGGCGGCCGGTGAAATGGAAGCTGTCGATGCGCAGGGCCGGTTTGTCGCCGTTTTTCAGCGTGACAAAATCGCTTGGGGCAAAATCGCTGAGCAGAAGGCGCGCGCCACCGCGCATGGTCGAGACGCGGCTAAACAGGCGGGCGTCGAATTCGATGGTCATGACCCCATCGGCGGCGCTGGCGACGGGCAGGGCGGGCCTGACTTTTGCAAAAGCCATTTCCGGCATCAGCATGGGGCTGAGCGCCGCGCCGGTCAGCAGGGACAAAAGGCTGCGACGATGGAGAAAGGCTTGGGCTGTCATGATTTGCAAGCTCCGGCGCAGAGCCGCTTAAGACGCGGCGTGACATCGATGCTTGCGATGTTGCATAGTTTGCGCGCCTAACGCAACACAAAGATAACAAAACGAAAGAAAATATCCATGTGCCCATGCACGGCCCACGCGGCCCTTTAAGCGATATGGACGCGGAAACCGAGGTTGGCTTCGGGCTGGCGGATATAGTCGGGCGCGTCGGAATCGGTGATCAGGTCGTCGATTTCGCTGATGTCGATGATGCGGTGCAGGCAGACCTTGCCGAATTTCGACGAGTCGGTCACCGCGATGATGCGCCGCGCCGTCTCGACCATCTTGCGGTTCAGTTGCGCTTCGGGCTCATAATGGGTGGTGATGCCGCGTGCGACATCGAAGCCATCGACGCCCAAAAACAGCTTGTCGAGCAGCAAATCATCAAGCGCAGCAAGGGTTTGCGCGCCATAAAAGGCCATGTTCTTGCGGCGCAGCTCGCCGCCCAGCATGACGATTTTCAGGTTGCGTTTCTGGCTGAGCGCACCCAGCACATCGAAATCATTGGTGACGACGGTAATGCCGTCATCATCGGGCAGGAAGCGCGCAATCTGCATGGCGGTCGTGCCGGAATCGAGCATGATGGAGTCGCCCGGCTGCACCAGGGCGGCGGCCAGGCGACCGATGCGCTCCTTTTCTTCGGTGTGGGTGACGCGCTTGGCCTCGATCGGCGCCTCGGTGATATTGACCACTTCGGCGGCGATGGCGCCACCATAGGCGCGCGCCGCAACCCCATGCATTTCAAGGAAGTGCAGATCCTTGCGGATCGTCTGCATCGACACGCCGAACACGTCCGAAAGCGACGCCACCTGCACGCTGCCGCGCGATTTGATCATGTGGGTAATCTGGCGTCGGCGTTCGCTGGTGTCGCGTGTGACCTTGGTGGCGGTGGTCATGCATCTGTCTTTCGGTTGCGCATTTTGGGGCGCAGAGTTTGAGTCGTTTCAGCCTATTTATCCCTAAGTGCGCGCCATAATTCAATGCGGATATGGTTTTTGCCTGAAAATCAGCCGGGAAGGCATAAAAGCGTGATATATATGTTTCATTTCATTGCGACTTCGAAAGAAACAGCGCTTGTTGCGCTTTTTAATGGTTGACAGGCCGGAAGTGGTGCGTAACGAAAGATAACGAAAGATTGGCTCTGCCTTTCCGGCGGGCCCGCATGATGGAGGCGAGACGATGCGCGTGAAGACAAACCTCGTAAATACACTCATGGGCAGCGTGGCCCTGATCGCTTTCGCCGGTCCGGCCTGGGCGCAGCAAACGCCGGCCGCAGCGCCCGACAGCGCCGCATCCGGCGACACAACCGAGGTCGTGGTGGTCGGGATGCGCGGCAGCCTCGCCAAATCCCTGCATGAAAAGCGCGACGCCAGCGTCATTGCCGATTCGATCAACGCCACCGAACTGGGGCGCTTTCCCGATAATGATGTTGCTGATTCCTTAAGCCACGTCACCGGCATCACCATCAACCGCACGACGGGCGGCGAGGGCCAATATGTCAGCGTGCGCGGCTTAGGCTCGCAATATAATATCGTCACGCTGAATGACCGCATCCTGGCCACCGACGACGATGGCCGCGACTTCGCTTTCGACATTCTGCCTTCGGATATAATTTCAGGCGCCGACGTGTTGAAATCGCCGCAGGCCTCGGCGCTGGAAGGCAGTATTGGCGGCACGGTCAATCTGCGCTCGGCGCGGCCGTTCGACCGCACAGGCTTTCATGCGGCCCTGCGCGCTGAGGGCAGCTACAACGACATGTCGGAATATTACGGCAAGAAGGTTTCCGGCTTCATCAGCGACACCATGGACAATGACAAGTTCGGCTTCCTGCTGGGCGCCGTCTATTCCGACACCAAGACGCGCAGCGACTCGCTCAACTACAATACCTATGATCCCGCCAATCCCGGCGTCTGGCCACTCAATTCCAACAATGCCGTGGTGGCTGAATGCTGCATCTCCTACGGCTCCATCGTGGATGAAAAACAGCGCACGGCCCTGACCGGGACACTGGAATGGCGGCCGTCCGACGACATCCGTATCGTCGCCGACCTGATGTTCACGCGCCTGCGCGATCCGCAGGTCGCCTATAATCACTCCTTCTATCCCGACTTCACCTATGATGCGAACGGCAATCCCGAATGGAGCAATGTCACCGTCAATAATGGGCTGGTGACCTCTTTCACCGGCGCCAATTTCACCCCCGAAGTCGTCAACAATACGGTCAACCGCGTCGTCAACACCTCTTTGTTCGGCCTGAACGGAAGCTGGGACGTCAATGACCACCTGACCTTTGACGGCGACGCCTATTATTCGAAAGCCGACCGTCCCGAAGGCGGCGCCGACACCTTCGTCACCGCCGGTCTTGTGTCGCCGACGCCTTATAATCAGGACACGATCACCATGACGGCCAATCCGGGCGGCCTGCCGGACATGGTGATCACCCTGCCGGGCGGGGTCGATTACGCCACGGCCCTGGCTTCAGGCCAGCTCAATGACCAGAGCCTGTGGAGCACCCACTATGTCGGCTTAAGCGGCTATTCGATCCAGGACAGGATCACCGGCTTAAAACTCAATGGCGCCTGGCATCAGGATGCGGGCTTCCTGAAATCGGTGACGTTCGGCGTCAACTACACCGACCGCTCCAAGTCGCGGCGCGATGTCAGCAATGACTGGAACAATGGCTCGAACCAGTATGGCTCGCTCTATAATACGCTGGACGGCCAGCCTGGACCGATCACCTTTGCGACCATGAACGCCGATGTCATCTCGACCTTCAACTTCCCGCACTTCATGCAAGGGGCGGGCGGCAAATTCCCGATGACCATGGCGCTGCTCAACGCCAACGCCCTGCTCGCGGGCCTGAAAAACCTCGACGGCACGCCCAACTATACCAGCGGCGAGGGCGTCTATGATTTCAGCCTGACCCAGCCGCAATATAATCCGACCAATTCCTATGAGGTGAACGAAAAGACCTTCGCCGCCTTTATCGAGGCCAGCTTCAGCAGCGAGCACTGGGACGGCAATCTGGGCCTGCGCATGGTCTCGACCCAGACCCACGCCACGACGGCCACGAATGAGATCCTGTCGGTGACGGTGGCCGACACCTCCAACCCGACCAATCCGGGCGTCGTGCAATATTCCGACATTACGCCGGTCAACGCCAAGGGCCATTATACGCTGGCCCTGCCGTCGCTGAACCTGATCTATCATATCCGTCCCGACCTGCAACTGCGGCTGGGCGCCGCCGAGGTCATGTCGCGGCCCAATCTCAACCAGCTGGCGCCGACCTCGACCAATAACGCCATCAATCAGGAATATATCCTCTATTATGACGGCAATGCCGATCTGCGTCCGATCAAGGCCGATCAGTTCGACGCCTCGCTGGAATGGTATTACCAGCCCAGAGACATGTTGTCGGTGGCCCTGTTCGACAAGAAGCTACGTGACGACATCACCACGGCCCAGACCAATAATGTCGATATCGGCGCCGTCGGCTGCTTCAACGGTCAGGCCTGCACACCCCTGCCGTTCAGCATCACCCAGCCGATCAATGGGGACAAGGCCGATATCTACGGCGTCGAAGTCAGTTGGCAGCATATTCTCGATAATGGCTTCGGCGTCCATGCGCAATATACCCACACCTGGAGCAAGACGGTGATCGACGGCGCCTCGGCGGGGCCGGAAGCGGGCGTGTCGCCCACCACCTTTTCGGCCAATCTCTTCTATGAACACGGGCCCGTGCTGGCCAGCGTGTCGTGGGACTATGCCGGCGCCTTCACCCAGTCCACCTTTACCGAGGTGGATGGCTGGCCCGCCATTTCCAGATCGACAAGCTGGCAGAACGCCACGGCCTCCTATGCCGTCACCCCGCGCGTCAAGCTCTATATTGAAGGCAAGAACCTGACCAATACGATCGTCAGAACCTTCCTCAACGGTAACGCCAACGCCATCTGGTCGGCGGGCGCCACCGGCACGGGCAGCGGCGTCGATTCCGGCTACAGCGCCTTCGGACGCACGATCACGGTCGGCGTCGGCATGACCTTTTAAACCTTCGGCTTGACTCGTCCTGTTGATCTGGCGGACGCGGTGAAAACCGCGTTCCGCTTTTTTTTATGTAAAAACAGGCTCGTGGCCGATTTTATAGGGCGCGACCTCAACCCAACTATTGCGTAGCTGCAACACTTTTTCCGGAAAAAATCATATTTATTTCATTCGGCATAACAGGGTTTGACCGTCTGTAGCAAATGTAGCATAGTATACGTAGCCTTGTTAAAATCGAGGGTCTATTAAGCTGCAAAAATGATAAAAGAGGGTGTTAGGACGATGACGATCAAGAGGAAGATTCATGGGGTTTCGCAAGCGGCTCTGAGCATGGCGCTGGTGTGCGGCGCTCTGGCGAGCGCAGGCCACGCTTTCGCCGGACCTCAGGATACGGCAAGCGATTCAAGCGACGCTACGGATAAGGCGAAGGATAAGAAGGCCGACAGTACGACGGTTATTGTCGTCGGTTCGCGCAAGGCCCTCCAAACCGCGCAGGATATTAAGAAGCGCGCCGACACCATCGTCGATTCGATCACGGCGACCGATATCGGCGCCTTCCCGGACAAGTCGGTGGCCGAGGCGCTGCAACGCGTGCCAGGCGTGACTGTGATGCGCTCCGTGGCGGGCGGCGACGTCATGCACTTCCCCGCCGAGCCGACCGGCGTGATCATCCGCGGTCTGCAGCAGGTCAAGTCGGAATTTAACGGCCGTGACATTTTCAGCGCCGGTTCGTCCTCGGGGCTGAGCTGGGAGGATGTGTCGCCGGAAATGCTGGCGGGCGTCGATACTTACAAGAACCTTACCGCCGACATGCTGGAAGGCGGCATCGCCGGCACGGTCAATCTGCGCACGCGCCTGCCGTTCGACCAGAAGGGCCAGCTGATCTCCGGCACGATTGAAGGCGACTACGGGGACTTAAGCAAAAAATGGGAGCCGTCCGCGTCCGTCCTTTATTCAAACCGCTGGTCCACGGAACTTGGCGATTTCGGCGTCCTGGGCGATCTGGCCTATTCCAGGATCCAGACGGTCAGCCAGGGCGCCATCCTCCCGCGCATGATGCCGTTCGCGGCAGGCGTCTATACCGACCAGATGAACTATATCCCCTCGGGCATCAGCTATAACAACACGACCTATGACCGCACGCGCAAGGGAATTTCACTGGCCGGTCAGTGGCAGAGCCCCGATCATCATTTCAAGGCGACGCTGCAATATAATAAGTCGTCTTACGAGAACACCTGGAACGAAGACCAGCTCCTGAGCTACTGGGCCTGGGTCGATCCGGCGACCACGACGGAATCGACCGTTTGGACCGACGGCACGCTGATCGCGCCGCCGGATGCGCCGGGCCTGGGCATCAACGAAGCCGGCGGCGGCACGCCGTTCACGTTTGGCGACAATGGCATGTTCCAAAAGGGTGTCATCACCTCGACGGCGGGCAGCTGGGGGTATGGCACGATCGCCGATTGGTCTACCGGCGCCTACCAGGAAGGCTCGACCGACTATCTGGGCACCTATGATCAGTACGGCATTAATGAGCCAATCTATCAGCCCTGTATCGATTCCAACGTCACTCACGCCAATCAGCCGTGCCGCCTGGCGCCGTCGGTCAATCTGGCGACGCGCTATTCGACCGAGACGCGCAACGTCGAGGACACCTCGCTCAACTTTGTCTGGACGCCGACCGATCGTCTGCAACTGACGTTTGACGCCCAGCACGTCCTGTCCACCAATACCCATTACGATATTACCTATCGCAACGGCACTTACGCCAATCTCGCCGTCGATCTGACGGGTGAGTTGCCTAAGCTGAGCTTCGAGGCCCCGTCGGGTTACAATGTCGTGGGGACCGATCCTCTGGCGGATTACCGCAACTACTTCAACGAATCCATCATGGATCACCTGGAGGATAGCAAGGCGACGCTGAACGCTTTCAAACTGGACGGCGTCTATGATTTTGACGGGCCTTGGCTCAGCGAGATTAAGGCGGGCGTGCGCGTCTCCGAACGCGATCAGCTCAATCAGTGGTCGGCCTATGACTGGCAGTCCATATCCAGCAACTGGGGCGCCAATCCGGCGGAGTCCTTCCACCTCGACGCCCCCGCGACGGCCAATTTCGCCGGTTATCCGGGAACCTACTGGCAGACCACAAGCTTTGGGACGGACGGCTTGCTGAAGGGGCTGATCGGCCAGAACCAGTTCGTCACCCTCAATCCGGGTTACTTAAAAGACATCAATCTGATGGAGGCGACCTTTGGCAAGACGGCGCAGTCGGCGGGCGGCAAGACGCCGTCCTCCAACTGGGATCCGATCTGCATGCGTTCGGGCAATATCGCCGGAAGCTGCTTCCAGCCGGGAGAACTCCTGAACGTGACGCTCAAGGAGGACTCCGCCTACGCCATGCTGAAATTCGGCGGGCCGGATGCAACCCTGTTTGGCAGCGCAATCACCCTCTCCGGCAATGTCGGCCTGCGTGTAGTCAAGACTGACCTGACCAGCGTAGGCGCGACGAATTTCGCCATCCCCTTCACCGCCGACGAACTGAACTGCCAGCCTTTGAGCGCAGAGCAGATCGCCGCCCTGCAACCTGGTCAATACGCGATTTCCCCGGCCTGTCTGGCGGTCAATTCGACCGACGATCGGACCTTCTCCGATGGCGGCTTTGACGCCTCGACGGTCAAGACGTCGCACACCTATACCTTGCCAAGCCTGAACCTGGCCTTCTCGCTGCCGCAAGGCTGGATCGTGCGTTTCGCGGCCTCGCGCGGCATGTCGATGCCGGATATGGGTCTGCTCAAGAACTATATGACGCTGCAACGCAGCTATGTGCCGCAATCGGCGATCACTCAGGGCAATCCCAGCATTGTTCTGGATGGTTCGGGCAAGCCGGTCAGCTATATGTACGGCTATTCCGGCTCGACCGGCAATCCGCGCCTGAAAGCGATCCAGGCCGATCAGCTCGATCTGTCGGTAGAGCGCTACTTCGCCGAGGTCGGCTCGTTCAGCTTCGACATCTTCTCTAAGAAGTTCTATGACTACATCCAGAACGGCACCTTCAATGTGCCGATGACGCATAACGGCGTGACGCGCAATGTTGTCGTCAACGGTCCCGTCAATGGCGATGGCGCTACGGTCAAGGGCTTCGAACTGGCCTTCCAGCGCTACTTCACCTTCCTGCCCAAACCGGTCGACGGTCTGGGGATGCAGGCCAACTATACGCATCTGCATAATGAGGGCGTGAAGAACTCCAACCTCTATCTTGACGACGCCGACGGCAATACGGTTGCACGTTCGGCGCAGGACGGCATGATCAATCCGGGCCGCCTCGAACAGCTCTCCGACGACAGCTATAACCTCATCCTTATGTACGATAAGGGACCGTTTGGCGCCCGTCTGGCCTATAACTGGCGCTCGAAATACGTCAATTCGGTCAATGACTGCTGCATCGGCTTCCCGGTCTGGAATGCGGCCGAAGGCTTCCTCGACGGATCGCTCCGCTATGCGGTCACGCCGCACGTTGAAATCGACCTGCAAGGCAGCAACCTCCTGGGCGAGCGTCCAAAAATCTATCAGGAAGTTCAGGGTCCAACGGCGGCCAATCCCAACCAGGCGGCGCTTCTCTTGCCCGCCGGCACCTTCGACTTTGACCGCCGCTTCTCGGTCAGCCTACGCTTCAAATACTAGCAGGTAAGCTCTCACAACTAAAGGCGCGCGCCTGATGCGCGCCTGGCTCGGTCTCCCTGACGCGCCGGTTCCCCGGACTCCTGTCTTGCGGCGCGTCTAGACTGGCGGCGCGCGGCGGCTTTACCGTCGCTGCGCGCCTTCTTTTCTCAGGGCGACGAAAACAACAGGAGAGGCAGGGATGAAGGTCGTCATACTGGGCGGCGGCACGGCGGGATGGATGGCGGCGGCGTGTCTGGCCAGGGTCTATGGTCGCACGCTCGATGTCACACTGGTTGAATCTGAAGCGATCGGCGCGGTTGGAGTCGGCGAAGCCACCATTCCGATGATCAACCTGTTCCATCAAATTCTCGGCGTCAGCGAAAGCGATCTCGTTCGCGAGGCTGACGCCACCTTCAAGCTGGGTATAGAGTTCGCCGACTGGCTGCGTCCTGGCCACGCCTATCTGCATCCGTTCGGCGCCTATGGTGTCAACATGGAGGGATTGGGCTTTCATCACTACTGGTTGCGCCTGGCCGCGCAACAAAAGGCGCAGGACTATGGCCTGTTCAATATGGAGACTCTGGCCATCCGCTCGGGACGCTGCGGTCCGACGCAAACTGACCTGCCGAATATCAAGCTCAATAAGGCCTATCATTTCGACGCGAGCCTTTATGCGGCCTTCCTGCGTCGCTACGCTGAGACGCGCGGGGTTGCGCGCGTCGAAGGCCGGGTGGAAGGCGCTGAAAAGGATGCTATGAGCGGCGACGTTCTGGCGCTCAATCTGAATGACGGTCGCCGCGTCTCGGGCGATCTGTTCCTCGACTGCTCCGGTTTCGCCGCCCTGTTGATCGGCAAGACGCTCGAAGTTCCGTTCGAGGACTGGAGCGCCTGGCTGCCGTGCAACCGCGCCGTCGCGGTCGGTTGCGCAACGGACGGCCCGCCCACTCCCTTTACGCGCGCGACCGCGCGCGAGGCGGGCTGGCAGTGGCGCATCCCGCTGCAGAGCCGCCTTGGCAACGGCTATGTCTTCTGCGACGCCTTTCTGAGCGAGGATGAGGCAGCCGATAAACTCCTGTCGCGGCTGGACGGCGCGTCCCTGACCGACCCGCGCGTCCTGACATTCACCACAGGACGACGCGCGCGCGGTTGGGAGAAGAATGTCGTCGCCTTAGGGCTGGCCGCCGGCTTTCTGGAGCCGCTGGAATCGACCTCGATCCATCTTGTGCAAAGCGCGCTGTCGCGTCTGATGGCGGTCTTCCCGCGCGAGCGCGTCAACCCGCTGATCCGCGATAAGTTCAACGCCGAGATGAACGCCGAATACGGCCATATTCGCGATTTTCTGGTCGCCCATTATACGCTGACCGAGCGTGACGACACGCCTTTCTGGCGGCATTGCCGCAATCTGCCCGTTCCGGACAGCTTAAAGATGCGAATAGACATCTTCCGCGACGAGGGCCTGCTGGTCGAATTTCCTTATGATCTGTTCAAAGAGACGAGCTGGTTTTCGGTCCTGATGGGGCAGGGCGTGCGTCCGCAAACCTATCACCCCTTGGCCGATGCGCTGGCGCCGGAGGATTTTCTCAATCGTATGCAGTCCTTACGCCGCATGATCGCCACGCGCGCCGCCGGGCTGCCCACCCACGCCGCCTATATCGACAAGGTGAAAGAGACCGCTTGATGAAACACTTTATAATCGGCCTTCTTCTGGCCGCCCTCCTTCCGGCTCAGGCGCTGGCGCACCCGAAACTGGCCGTGGTCAGCTACTGGGGCCAGCGCATCGAAAATTTCGAGCGCATTCCGGATCACGCCATCGCCCTGATCAATCCGAATAGCGGCATACTGGCTTCTGACAGCATTACCGCGCCCGTAGATAATCTTGGCATCTATAAAAGCGTGTTTCGGCATGCGCAAAAGCATGATCTTCGCCTTTATGGCTATGTGCCGACCGGATATTTCAATCATGCTTGCGTCGAAGAAGGCAAGTGCCAGACCTGGGAGCGCATCGAGGCGCAGGTAAAGACCTATTTCAACACGATGCCGGGACTGACCGGGATATTTTTCGACGAAACCGCCCCCGCCGACTATAGCTGCGACGCCTATGCCGCCGAGTACCAAAAGCTGCGCGATCTGGTGGCGAAATATCGCCCCAGCGGTAAGATCATCTTCAATGTCGGCATGCCTGACGTTTGCGCCGTCAAGGCGGTTAAGTCCGGCGAGATGATCGTATTGTTCGAAAATGACGGCGCCCATTACGTCAACGACTACGCCAAGATCAAGGCGGCGACCGACCTGGCGCACCAGAATGGCGTGCAGGTCTGGCATATCGTCAACAATGTCCCGACCCGTGCCCTGTTCAACACCGCCCTGAAAGCCGCCGACATTTACGCGCCCGACTATTTTTACGTCATTGACGTCAGTGGCGACTGGCAGGCGGGCTTTGACACCTATGGCGACCTGCCGTCCTACTGGAAGTCCGAGGTCAAGGCTTTAAGCGGCCAATAGATAGAGGAAACAGAGAGTTGAAAGCGATAAACCTTCTGGCGACGACCGCCCTGATCGCGCTGGTGTCTTTACCGGTCCATGCCCAGACCTCGCCAAAAGGCGTCTGGCTGGGCCGCGACGACGGCGCCGCGCAGACCCCGCCTATGGGCTGGAACAGCTGGAACGCATTTCGCACCGAGGTCGACGAAGACAAGGTGATGGGCGCCGCCCGCGCGCTGGTTGACGACGGGCTGGCGAAGAAGGGCTATACCTATGTCAATCTCGATGACGGCTGGTGGCTGAAACGCCGTCAGCCGGACGGGCGCATGATCGTGCGCACGCGCATCTTCCCTTCGGCGGCGACAAAGGACGGCGCGACCAGCTTCCGCCCGTTCACCGACCGACTGCACGCCATGGGTCTGAAGGCGGGCATCTATACCGACATCGGTCGAAACGCCTGCTCGCAGGCCTATAATCTCGATTCGCCCAACCTGCCTGAAGGCACAGCGCAGGAGCGTCAGGTCGGTCTCGACGGCCATGAAGCGCAGGATATCAACCTCTATTTTAAGGACTGGGGCTTCGACTATATCAAGGTCGACGCCTGCGGTCTGGCCGACTATGCGCCTGGCTCGAAACGGGTGATCGACAACGGCTATATCGGCCTTGAGCCTGAGATCGACCGGTCCTCGCTCAACCGCACTGACGACGCCAGGGTCGAGGCGCGCTATCAGAAGGTCGCCACAGCGCTGAAAGCCGCCAATCCTGACGGCGATTACGTCTTCTCGATCTGCGATTGGGGCATGGCCGACGTGCGCCGCTGGGGTAAGGATGTCGGCTCAAGCTGGCGCACTTCCAGCGACATCACGCCGAACTGGTCGAGCATGCTGCACAATTACGACAGCGCGGCTGGACGCGCGCTTTACGCAGGCCCCGGTCACTGGAATGACCCGGACATTCTCTATATCGGCGCGGGTGATTTTGACGCGGATCACCTGACCGAGGCGCGCAGCCATTTTTCGCTGTGGGCCATGCTGGATGCGCCGCTCCTGATCAGCTACGACCTGCGCAAGGCGCCGCAGGCGCTCCTCGATATCTGGGGTAATGCTGACCTGATCGCCGTCGATCAGGACAAGGCTGGCAATCAGGCGACGATCGCCTATGATTCCGAGGACGCGCAGATCCTGGTCAAGACGATGAGCGACGGCCATAAGGTCGCCGCCCTGTTCAATCGCACAGCGTCGCCGCAAACGGTGACGCTGATGGCCAGCCATCTGAAGCTGCGCAGCGATGCGCCGATCACGCTGACCGACCTGTGGTCGAAGGCGCAAAGCGCCTTCACCGGCGAGACGACGTTCACGCTGGCGCCCCATGAAACCCGCGTCTTCTCGGCGCAAGGCCCGCGCGAACTGGCGAACGGCCTCTACCTGTCGGAAATGCCGGGCGCGATCAATGTCGCTGACGACGGCGTGCGCAATCCCGAACTCGATCCGGCCATCCATCGCATGATCGACCCATGGGGCGGTTCGCGCTCCGGCGGCTCGCGCCCGATGTATGCGGGTTGGGGCGGCGCTCAGGCCGATGCGACGCCCTATGGTGAGACCTTGCAGATCGATGGGCAAAGTTTCACGAACGGCCTCGGCGTGCTCGGAAATTCCTTACTGCAGGTGAAGAATGACAAGGGCTTCACCAGTTTCCACGCCACCGTCGGGATCGACGATTCGACGCGCAACCGCGACCGGCCTGTGACCTTCTTCGTCTATGCCGACGGCAAACAGGTCGCCAAAAGTCCGGCCTTGCGCTTTGGCGACAGGCCTTTTGAGCTGAACGCCGATATTTCCGGCGCCAGAGTGATCGAGCTTCAGGCCGTCAACGACAGCGAAAGGAACGAAATCCCGGTGGTGGTCACTTGGGGCGCGGCGCGGCTGGAGCGACCCTGATCAATCGCTCCAGTCCTTTCCAAGACGCGCCGCCGCGATCGTGAGCAGGATGGCGGCGAGGATGTAGAAGCCAAGTCCCGCCAGAAACGCATATTTGAGCGCTTCGGCGCCGAAGGCGGGCGTTAGAAGGTCGGACAGCTTGCCGAACGCATAGGGGCCAAGGCCGAGGCCGATCAGGTTGAGGATGAGCAGGAACAGGGCCGAGACCTGGCTGCGCGCGGCGGGCGGTCCCAGATGCTGCACGGCGGTCAGGAGAGGACCGAACCACATCAGGCCCAGCGCCTGGGGTATGACGAACAGCCAGAAGGCGAAGGACGGCGCTTTAACCATCACCGCCAGCACGTAAAAGCCGGCGGACAATATGAAGGCGATGGCCGGGATCAGCGCATAGGCGCCCTTGCGCGCGCCGCCCAGCCGGTCGGCCAAAGCTCCGCCCAGCAGCATGCCCGCCACCCCGCCGATCAGGGTGACCCCGGCGATAAAGCGCGAGGCGTGAACGAGATCAAACCCGGCGCTGCGCACCAGATAGGCGGGCAGCCAGAACATCAGCCCGTAACCGACCAGTGAGGCGCTGCCCGCGCCTATGGAGATCAGCCAGAAGGCCGGACGGGAAAAAGCGCTGGCCGCGACCCCAGCCAGAGACGGCATGGCGACGGCGGGTTTCTGACGCGCGGGTTCTTTGACCAGCAGCAGAAACGGCGCGGTCATAACAAGGCCCGCCAGACCGACCCAGATAAAGGCGCGTCGCCAGTCGCTGGCTAGCAGTCCGCCGATCCATGCGCCCGCCGCAATGCCGACAGGTATGCCGAGCGAATAGATCGCCATGGCGCGGGCGCGCATTCGCGGCGGGAAGTAATCGGCAATCAGGCTATAGGCCGGGGCGACGCCGCCCGCTTCGCCGACGCCGACGCCCATGCGCGCGATAAACAGGCTGACAAAGCCGCCCGTCAGGCCGCACAGGGCGGTAAAGCCCGACCACAGGGCTAGCGCCGCCGCCATGACGCCGACGCGCGACGCCCGATCCGCCAGCCGCGCCGCCGGAATGGCGAGGACAGAATAGAACAGACCGAAGGCGAGGCCGCCCAGCCAGCCCATCTGCGCGTCGCTCAAATGAAACTCAGCCTTGATCGGCACGGCCAGGATGCTGAGGATCTGCCGGTCGAGGAAGTTGAGAATATAGACCAGGCTTAACATGATCAGCCCCAGCCAGGGACGGGCGGAGGAAGCTTGCGGTGTGGACGCCATGTAGGGGCCTGTCTTGCAGCGAGAGAGGCAGGCTTCATACCGGCTCCGTCCCGGTTCGTCTATCCGGCCCGCAGGCTGCAAAATCGATGACGCAGATGCGGCGCGCCTGAATCACGAAAAATTTGACCAGAATCAGACGCTTTTTGCCCGTAAAGCGTAATCAGACTGCCACATTCGCCGGATAGAGGATCGCCATGTGCAGCGTAGGGAGGTGGACATGAGCGGTAGGGAGTGTTTGCGCATCCTTGTTGTTGACGACAATCCAGAAGCGGCGACTCTCATAGCTGAGTCCCTTAACGATCTTGGCGCGGAGGCGCAGGCCTGTCTGTCAGGCGTTGACGCGCTGGCCCATGCGCTGCGCTTTCGACCGCAAATCCTGATGCTCGATCTCGACATGCCGGGCATGGATGGCTTTGAGCTGGCGCAAACCTTACGCAGGCGCGATGATTTTCGTCCCGCCAAGCTGATCGCCCAGACTGCCTATGGCGACGCCACGACGCGCGCAAAAACCGCGCGCGCCGGTTTTGACCTGCATTTGACCAAGCCGCTCGGCTTTGCGCGGCTCGGCGAGATGCTCGATCTGCTAAGCAGCGTTCTGACGGTCAAACCGGCGCAATCTCCAGCCCTTTGACGCCCCGCGCCACTACCCCGCGTTCAGCCCCGTCACGTCCCTGGCGTCCTCCAGCCGCACATGCGAGCCGTCGGCGGCGTCAATTGTCGTGTCGGTGAAGTGAATCCCGTCGGCGTGGATGATCTCGCCCGCCGTCTTCGCCTTGATATGGATATCGTCAAGCGTCACGTCTTTAAGCGGCGCATCGGGATAGGCCTCAAAACGGATGGCGGCGCGGGCGTTATCGGCCTCGATGTGGCTGATATGAACATCGTGATAGTGCGGCAGGCCCTCATCGTGCGGCACGGGCGTGGCGAGAAGCTTCCAGCTTTGCGGCGGGTCTTTCACATCGGCGGGGATGCTGGCGTAGGAGTAAGCCGGGTTCCAGTTCAGGTCGGCGCGGATGGCGGTTTCGACGCCGTATATCTTCATGTCATGGATATTGAGATTGTACATGTCGCCGCCGCGCGTATGCGCCGATTTCAGCAGAATGCCATTGACCGTCGGGCCGACCACCTTCAGGCCATAGACCTCGACATCGTGGATGCCGCCGGAGGTTTCAGAGCCGAAGGCGATGCCTGCCACGCCCGCGCGAATGATGGAATTGCGCACCACGATATTGTAACTGGGCCGGTTGACGCGCAGGCCGTCGGCGTCGCGGCCCGACTTGATGACGATGTCGTCGTCATGATTGTCGATGTCGGCGTTCTCAACCAGAACTTCGTGACAGGAATCAATATCGACCCCATCGGTTGACGGTCCAAATCCGCCGATATTGTTGCGCACCTCAATGCCCGACACCTTGATATTGTCGGAATAGGTGACCTGCACGGTCCAGAAGCCGGAGCGCTTCAGATGCAGCGGATTATCGAGGCTTCCATTACCGATCTCGACGCGCCGCGCGCCATAGATCAGCATCAGCCGCGCGCGTTCGGCGTCATAGTCGGACGCCCAGCGCAGGCCTTTCGGCTCATATTCGTGGCGCAGCTTCCAGTAGGCGTCCCAGAACACCTTGCCGTCGCCGTCGATGATCCCGTCGCCGTAAATCTTCACGTCGGTCTGTTTATAGACATTGATCAAAGCGACCGGCCAGGTCATCTCGATCCCGGCCACGCGCGAGGGCAGGCGCGGATAGGCCTTCAGATCCTGCGCGCCGGTTAAGACGACGCCCTTGTCGATGCGCAGAGCCATATGCGATTTTAAGAATAAGGCCCCGGTCAGATAGGTTCCGGGCTTTAAGACGAGCGTTCCCGCCTTATCCGCCGTCGCGTCGATCGCGGCTTGCAGCGCCCTGGTGTCGTCGGTGACGCCGTCGCCCTTGGCGCCGAAAGCCTCGGCGTGCAGGACGGCCTCGCCAATGCCGCGCGGCGCGTCGATCCGCACTTCGGCATGGGCGGCCAGCGGAGCGGCGGCGATGGCGAACAGGGCGATGAGAAGCGGCTTCATGGGGCGATCTCCAGTTTCGGGGCGGTCATCAGGCCGGAGGGCAGGGGGGCCAGGTTGTTTATGCCTTGCGGCGAAAAGCGCTCGCCGTATCTGGCGATCAGCGGGGCGTAATCGGGCGTCGGGCGACCGGACAGTTCATTGATCGCGGTGTTGCTGACGCGCACCTCCAGCCGGTTGTCGCCCGCCGTGACGTAGCCGCTCAGGTCCAGCGTGAACGGCGAGGTCCAGACCGCGCCGACACGGCGGCCATTCACGAAAATCTCGGCGGCTTCGCGCACCGGCGGATCGATCAGGGCCTGCGAGCCCATGGCCCGCCTCGGCGGCGGAACCGGTTGGCCGGCGCCGAAATCGAGCGCGACATGCGCCCTGGCCTGGGCAGGCGTGAGGCGCAGCGTGCGGCTATAGGTCAGCGCGCCGGAAAAACGCGCCAGCGCCGGATCGCGCGTCCAGGAACCGAAACCGGTCACCGGCTGCGCTTTTCCGTCTGGCGCGCGGAGCGTCCAACCGGCTTTCAGCGTCAGGGTCTGCTTCGTCGTAGGCGGCGCTTCACCCTCTCCGGTGGCGAAGACGCGCGACTCATAAGGCGCCAGGGTGAGGACGCCGCTGGCGGCCTGCTCGGCGCCGGTGACCGGATTCCAGGCCTGGGCGATGTTCGCCGCGCGGAAAACCGGCGTGAAGGCGACGCTCTGATTGGTGGTGTTGGCGACGAAATAGACATCGGCTTGGCCGAGGCGACGGTGGACATAGCCGACGCCGGACGGCAGCCCCGCCGCGTCGGGCGCGCCGACGCCTTGCAGGGCGGCGGGCAGATCGGCTAGCGCCACCGCGCCGTTGGGGAACAGATCATGCGCGCAGGCCTGCACAGCAGCGGCGTCTTGTGCCGCATTCAACAGGCCAGTTCCCTGATTGGGCAGGCGGTCCAGCGCGATCACATGCCCGCCTTGCGCAGCGTAAGCCTGCAAGGCCGCGCAGGTCTGCGGCGACAAACGCTCGACAGCGGGCAGGATCAGAATTTTGTGGCCGACGCCTTTGGCGGCGATGGCTCCAGCGTCGACATAGTCGAAATTATAACCGCTATCGAGCAGGCTGATCGTCAGCTCCGGCGTGATCCATTTGTCCATGCGCCCGTTGATCGTCGCCTTGCCGGGCGTGGTTGCGGCCAGCGCGTCGTCTTCGGGCAGGTAGAGCGCCACATCAGCGACGTTATCGCCCTGCCGCAACAGCCAGCTCATGCGCGTCAGATATTGGTTGAGGTCAGGCATGACGCCCCACCACGGATTATGGTCGTTAAACACGCCCGCCGCATAGAAGGACCAGCCGGGTTCCCCTGCGTCCGGCGGCGAATAGGGCCAACCATGGGCGACGAACTGGTTGATCCCCTCCAGCATCAGCACATCCGCTTCTGCCTTGATGTCGAGCGGCGTGGCGCGGAACGGCGTGGTGTGCACCCAGGTCCAGCTTTCCGCCGAGGTGACCGGACGATGATAGATATGATTGGCGGAACTCGCCCAGCGCGCGGTCGAGAATTGCCGCCAGTGCGCGCCTTCGCCTTCGGGCAGATCGACAAGCGCGTTGGACGACAGGCTGACCGGCGGCGTTCCATAAACCTGTGCGCGGAACTTGGTGTCGTGCGCCTTCGCCCAGTCCTCAATCGTGTTCAGGTAGCGCTCGTCGGTCAGCTCGCTCAAGGTCAGCGCCCAGTCGTGTCGCACATTCTCCGTTTCCGGGCTGTCGTCGAACAGCTCGAACAGGTGCGGCGTCAGGTCATAGCCGCGCCGCTTCTGAAACTGCGCCAGAAGATCGCCGGTCCAGTCGGCGCCATAGACTTCGAGGCTGTCGCTGAAGACAGAATAGGGCGGCGCGTCGAAAGCCGTCATCAGCCGATCCGCCACCGCGCTCAGATGGTGTTCGACGGCGGTCTTGTTCATATGGTCCAGCACCAGACCTTCGGCGCCGACGGCGGCGCGCTTGACCTGCTGCTGCGTCGGGCTCTGGATGAACAGGAACAGCTTGTCGCCGGGCTGCGTCGCAATCGTGTGGTCGAGGCTGACCAGGCGCGCCGATTTTTCGTCGGCGCCGACAAATCCGGCGATGAAACGCTCGCCCGGCGAAAGGGCGGGCAGGGGCTGGCTTGCGTCTTCAATCAGCTTGCGGATATGGGCCGAGGCCTGATCGGGGCTGGTGTTCGGCCCACCATAGGGCCAGCCGGAGCCGAGCGTGACATCGACGCGCAGGCCCGCCGCCAGACCGGCCTGATCAGCGACACCGACCATCTTCAGGAAATCGTCGGACAGGTAGGGCAGGTTGCCCTGCGTCTTCAAGGGATAGACGGGCTGGATCTCGAATCCGCCGAAACCGCCCGCCTTCATGGCCGCGATCTCGCGTTTCAGCTCATCGGCCTGCACCGCCGGCCCGAACCACCACCAGCGCACTATGGGCCGCGCCGCGTCATGGGGCGCCATGAACTCTGCGCGCAAATCCTGCGCAGGACATGCGCCAGAGCACGCCGCCAGCGCGCAACCGAGCAGCAGCGCGTGTGTCGCCCCTCCTGACATGGGCCTCTCCTGTCTAGCTGCGGCGCGTTAATCGCCGTCTTGTCGCTATATTTATTCATAAATAGTCAAATGTGAACATATATTTACATTTTTGATACATCGCCCTTGCGTGGATTTCGCGCCATTCGCGAGGAAGGCCTTTCTTATATAGACGTTTATGGGTTGTGCGGCGGTCAGGTTTATGCTCAATATTGGTATGACAAGTTATCGAAAATCGGTTTTTAATCAATTTCAATCATGAAAAGCCCGCTGCTGACCGGCCTGTGCGCCGCCGCTCTCATGGCCGCTCTCATGGCCTCTCTTATGGCTTCTCCGGCGTTAGCTGAACGCGCCTCCGTTCTTATTGCCTCGCCGCGTCAGTCCTTTAACTTTGATCAGGGCTGGAAGATGCACACGGGCGACGATCCGGCGGCGGCGGGGATCGCCTATGACGATGCGGGCTGGCAGAAGGTCACCCTGCCGCACGCCTTCAACGAGGACGAAGCGTTCGCGCGCGATATCCATAAGCTCTCGACCGGGATCACCTGGTATCGCAAGACCTTCCGCTTGCCCGAAGCGAAGGCGGACAGGCATGTCTTCCTCGAATTTCAGGGCGTGCGTCAGGCCGCCGAGGTGTGGGTCAATGGCGTCGAGGTGGGCTTAAGCGAAAACGGCGTCATGGCCTTCGGCTTCGACATCACCAAGGCGCTGAAATCCGGCGACAATGTCGTCGCCGTGCGCGTCGATAATGACTGGAAATACCGCGAGCGCGCCACCAATACGCCGTATCAGTGGAGCGACATGAATTTCTACGCCAACTATGGCGGCGTCAATAAGCCGGTGCGGCTGCACATCACTGGCGACGTCTATCAGTCCCTGCCGCTGTACTCGAACCTCGGCACGACAGGCGCCTATATCTGGGCCGACGGCTTCGACATTGCGGGCGCCAGCGCCACGATCCATGCCGAAACTCAGGTCCATGCCGACCGGGCGATGGATGTAACCTATCAGGCCATTGTGCGCGATCTCGACGGCAAGGTGGTGGCCACAATCGACGGCGGCGGGGCAGCTCTGAAGGCGGGCGAGACGACCACGCTCTCAGCGCAAGCGAAGATCGACGGCCTGCACTTCTGGAGCTGGGGCTATGGCTATCTCTATACAGTGACCACCGTGCTGAAGGACGCCTCCGGACACGTCATCGACGCGGTTGATACGAAGACCGGCTTTCGCAAGACAGAGTTCGACCATGGCATGTTCCGGCTCAATGACCGCGTGCTGATGCTCAAAGGCTATGCGCAGCGCACGACCGACGAATGGCCCGCCGTCGGGGTCGATGTGCCGCCCTGGATCACGGATTTTTCGGACAAGCTGATTACCCACGACAACGGCAATCTGGTGCGCTGGATGCACGTCACGCCGTCCAAGCAGCAGGTCGAATCGAGCGACCGCATCGGACTTCTGACCAATATGCCGGCGGGCGATTCCGAGGGCGACCCCAAGGGACGCCGCTGGGAGCAGCGCGTCGAACTGATGCGCGACGCCATCATCTATAACCGCAACGATCCGTCGATTATCTTCTATGAAAGCGGCAATCACGGCATCTCCGAAGATCATATGGCGCAGATGAAGGCGGTGCGCGACCAGTATGATCCACACGGCGGACGCGCCATCGGTTCGCGAGAAATGCTCGATTCCAAGATCGCCGAATATGGCGGCGAGATGCTCTATATCAACAAGAGCGCGGGCAAGCCTTTGTGGGCGCACGAATATTCGCGCGATGAGGCCGCGCGCGCCTATGAGGACGACTGGACGCCGCCGTTTCATAAGGATTCGCCCGACTATAACCGCAATAACGACTCCATGGCGGTTGAAGACGTCAAACGCTGGTGGGACTATTACCAGCAGCGGCCCGGCTCCGGCGACCGCGTCAGCGCCGGCGGCGTCAAGATCGGCTTCACCGACTCAAATTCGCACTTCCGCGGCGACAACAATTATCGCCGCTCCGGCGTGCTCGACGCCGTGCGCCTGCCCAAGGACGCCTGGTTTGCGCATCGCGTCATGTGGGGCGGCTGGGTCAATTCCGACGATCCGGCGACCTATATTATCGGCCACTGGAACTACACGGCGGGAACCATTAAGCCGGTATATGTCTTCTCGAACGGCGACAGCGTCGAGCTGTTCCTCAACGGCAAATCTCTCGGTCATGGTCAAAGGAGCGACGGCTTCCTGTTCACCTTCCCGGATGTGCATTTTGAGCCGGGTGGGTTGACGGCGGTCGCAAGCTACAAAAACGGGCAAAAATCGCAATATTCGCTAAAAACAGCGGGAAAACCCGCAAAAATCCGGCTTACGCCCCACTATGGGCCACGCGGCTTCACCGCCGATGGCGACGACCTGATGCTGGTCGATGTCGAGGTGGTCGATAAGGACGATCAGCGCGTGCCGACCGCCTTCAACACCATCCATTTTCACCTGAGCGGCGCCGCCGTCTGGAAGGGCGGCATAGCCCAGATGGAAGGCCCGTCCGACCCCGCCAAGAAGGACTCAAGGAACGGGGTTGAGGCCACCGACCTGCCGGTCGAGCTGGGCGTCAACCGCGTGCTGATCCGCGCGACCACGAAAGCGGGCAAGGTGCATCTGACCGCTACGGCGGACGGGCTGCAATCCGCGGCGCTCGACACAGAAAGCCATGCCATCGCCAAACCGGTCGGCGGCCTGTCCACCGTCTTTGCGGAAGACGCCCAGCCGCCCGACCTGTCGCGCGGCCCGACGCCGCTGACCCCGTCCTTTACACCGTTCCAAACCACGATCCCGGTCGCCTCGATCACGGCGGGCTCGAATGCTGAGGATGCGACCCTCAGCCATGACGACAACGAAAAGACCGCCTGGTCCAGCGACGGAACGCCTGCAAACGCCTGGATCGAATATGATTTCTCCCAACCGGAAAGCCCCTGCGTCCTGTCGCTGAAACTGACCGGCTGGCGGCTGCGGTCCCATCCGATCCGCGTCACCCTGGACGGCAAGACCGTCTTTGAAGGCGTGACGCCCAAATCGCTCGGCTATGTCAATCTGCCGCTGTCACCCGCCACGGGTCAGCACCTGCGCATTACATTGACCGGACCGACGGAGGATCGGGACGCTTTCGGCAAGATTGTCGAACTCAAGAACAATAAGGAGGCGGCCAGCGTCGGTGCCGACAAGGTGGCCGCCGGATGGCGGCTCAGCGTGGTCGAGGCCGATATTCTCAAACCGGCGACATAGCGCCGCTTAGTCCTGCTCCGTCCCGATCCAGAGCCGCGCCGAGCTTGCGTCTTTCACATCGAAAAGTCTGACCGGGCAAGGACATAGTAGTCGAAACGCGGTGACGGCGTTGCGGATCCAGCCGACGTCGCTGACGATAGCGACGCGGGAAAACTGGAAATAGTGACGCAGGCCCAGAACAGCGTCTTCGCCCATGGCGCCCAGACTGTAGCCGGTGAAATCCGGCGCCGTTTCATAATAGAGCGCGACCTTGCCGCCTTTCGTCAGTGCGGCGTCGACCGCCGGAATGAAGACATCTTCATAGTCGCTCTTGCTGGCTTCGCCGCTGAAACGCACGGCGACCACGTCGTCGGGAAAGTTCGCAAGATGTTCGATCATGGCCATATCTCAGGCCCCGGCCCGGCGACACTGTGCGCCTATGGCCGCCGGTTTACAAGCCCATGAAAAAGCCGGTCGGGTGAACGACCGGCGAGGGAGACGACTAACTGAATAAATTCTACAATTTATTCAATAAGATAATATATTGTAATCGGTTTCAGGGTCGTGGCAATAATGCCACATTCCGTAAGCTTGTCTGTTGGTTTGAACGCGTGACTTATTCGTGTTGCGCCGACGAAATGTCTGACAAGAATTCGACATGTGATGACAAAAAGCCGCCGCTCCGAAGGGCGGCGGCTTCATGCCGTCATGAGAGTGTGGCGGACTTAGTGGCGATAGGTGAAGCCCATCTCCCAGCGCGTTCCGCCATAGGTCAGGAATTCGACGCTAGGCGTACCGTCCGAGAAGGCGCCGTACTGGCCCTGATTACGAGCCGAAGTGGTGTCGTGGGCGATATTGCGGCCCGACAGGAACAGCTCAACCTGCTTGTTGATCTTATAGTTGACCTTCAGATCGAGATACTTCAGGCGCTCGCGATAGTTCGGGAAGCCGGGATTGAACGGAACGCGGACCTTTTGCGCGCCTTCCAGACCGACGCCGGGAACGTCGTTGATCGCGTTCGAGCCACAGGACGAGATACATTCAAAGTACGCATCGCGATCCTGGTAGGCAAGCCGCACGTTCAGCTTGCCATCGTCATACCAGAGCGACAGGTTCTCGAAGTAGCTGGCCTGGTTCTTCGGCGGCAACAGGTCGCCGGAGAGCTGTTCGACCGCCGCCGTATAGTTGGCGAAGCCGAGCTTGGAGTAGTTGAAGTCGACGCCGGTGTACTTCAGATACCAGGGCAGGTAGGTGAAGGCCATCTTGGTCGAGAATTCCAGACCGCGTTGCAGGCCGGACGGACCGTTGACATAGGTCGGGTAGGTGAAGTCCACGCCCGCCAGCGACTTGCCGGTCAGGGGATCGACCGGCGGCTGCGACGAACCGGCGAACAGGTTGCCGCTGACGCCATTGCCGGCGATCGGCCCGCCGATGATCACGTTGTTGTAGTAGTAGCCCAGCGAGAACATGGTGTCCTTGTTGACGTACCACTCGACGCTTTCATTGTGGTTGATCGCCTTATAGGGGCGCAGGGCCGGATTGCCGACCCGACCGCAGCTCGGATCTTCAGCCTGACCGGTCGGGCTGTTTTGCGCTGTGGCGTAGCGGTCGTCGATCTGACAGGTGCCCGAAGGCAGCATCTGATTAACGGACGGGCGGGCGATGACGTGGCCGGAATAGTAGCGCAGCACCACCTTGTTGCCGAACCACAGGTTCAGATTGTAGCTGGGCGTCCAGTCTTCGGTCTGGCCGTTGATCGTGGTGTTCATGGTCACAGACGTGCCCGGACCCTGCACATTATGAAGCACCGGATCGTAATCCGAAGCCAGCTCATAGTGGGTGAAGGTCATGACGCCTGTCGCATTGGTCGTGGTCTTGACGTAGCGGTTGCCGACATTGCCGTTGAAGCGCATGCCCCACCACGGCAGGGGCTGGTCGAAATCGAACATCAGATAGAAGGCCTGAGTCTGTTCGCGATAGGCCGAATGCGGCTGCTCATAGACCTTGCCGTCGCTGCCGGTGCAGGTCTTCATGCAGTCGTAATTATAGGCCGATGTGTCAAAGGCCGAGGCCAGCTTCTGCACGTCGAGAATCGGGAAGGAGGACAGGATGTCGCCCTTTTGCGGATAATCGCCGAAGAAGTTGGACTTGGTCGACAGGGCCGGGCCGATGATGGCGGCCAGTTGGTCGGGCGTGAGCGTCGCGACGAAGGCGGGCGTCGTCGGGTTGGCGACCGGGATGTTGTTGGACAGGGTCACGCCATTGACCTGACCGTAGCCGCAGGGCTGGGTCGAGGTGTCTGTCGGCATGCACGAGCGGTAATAGGAGGTGAGGGCGTTTGTCTGTACAACCACAGGGGCGACATAGTTCGCACCGCCGACGACGCCGCTTCCCGGCTTGACGGTATAGCCGCCGTAACCATAGCCCGAACCTGTATGGGTGCGGAACTGGAAGCCGCCCTGCACGTCCTGCAGGAAGGGGATGCGCCCTTCGAAATTGTAGGTGATGTCCGACTTCACCATGGTTTCGCGGTCATGCTGCATGATCGGACGCCAGGTCAGCGAGAAGTTGGGTCCCCACTGCGCCTGCTCGGCCACCGTGTAGGCCGGAACGCCCGCCGTGACCGTGCCGGGGTTCACGGCCTTCAGATTTTTGACCTGAGTGTAAACTTGCGAATAGTTGTTCGGGTCGTAGAAGTCGACGCCGGACGGCAGGTCATAGGTCCAAAGACCTGACGGCGTGACATGCGCCGTCACATCGCCATAGGTATAGTTGACCGAAGAGCGCAACTGAGCGCGATGGAAGTCCGACATGGCGTCAGACAGAACGCTGTCGACCTTCCATGGCCCGTGCCGCCAGTTGGCGCCGAGCTGCACGTTCATGGTCTTGACGGCCTGGTAATATTGCACTGCGTCAACGCCGATATTGCCATCGTTCAACGTCATAGAGGTGACGTGGTGGCTGTCATCCACGGTGGCGTTTACGATATCGGTGACGACGTCGCCGCCCACGCCGTTGGAATAGACGCCATATGGGGTTGTAATATTGCCGATCCCGTCAAGAACGGTATGCGGCGTGGTCACAAAGTTCTCGTTGCGCGGGATTGTGTTCTGGGTCTGCATGGCCGCTGTATTGAAGCCCGGGCTGCCCAGATTGAGCGTGTAATCCTTATTGTTTTCATTGCGGTTGGCGGTGGCCGCTTTGAAGTAGATGGTGGTGTCGTCGTTCAGCTTATAGTCAAAGCGGATGTCGGCGGCCAGGCGACGCTCAAAATAGGTGTGCGACAGAAGCCGGATCAGCGACGGCGTATAGTCGTTCCACTGATTCAGGCACGATTGCAGCTCATAGCCCGCTTCCTTGGCGGCGTTTGAGGTGCCGCTGCCCGTCGGGACGGGGAAGGCGGCCAGACAGTCCTGCGGAGTCTGCGCGTTGGCCGACTTGGTGATGACGTCCAGCATGGAGTTGGACGAATTGGCCAGGGGGGCGTTGACGCCGCCAATGCCAGCCGACACGGCGGGATTATAGGTAAAGGTCTTCTCCGGCGACTGGTCGAGATCGACATTGCGATAATAACCCGCGGAACCGGAGGTGTTGGGCTGTTCAGAATCGGCGGTGTTGGAGATTTCCGAATAGTTGATGTTGGCGATGACGCCGAGGCGTCCATCGAGGAATTTGCGCGCCATGATGGCGCTCCAGGCGGGCGTCCACTTCTTGTCCAGCGTGTTCATCGACTGGCTGGCGCGGAACTGGAAATAGGGCTTCTTGAAGTCGAGGCCAGTGCGGGTGTTGATGTGGATCGAACCGCCGAGCGAACCTTCGGTCATGGCCGCCGTCGTGCCCTTGACCACATCGAGGCTCTTGACGATGTCGGACGGGATTTCACGCAAATCCGCGCCGCGCGCGTCGCCTCCGCCGCTGACCAGACCGCCGGACGTGTTCATCACGCCGACGCCGTCCAGTTCGACACGGTTGTTTTCCGCCGACTGGCCGCGGACGGTCACGCTCTGGCCTTCGCCGAAGTCGCCGCGGTCAAGCTGGATGCCGGCGATGCGCGAAATGGCTTCATCGACGTTCTGGTCGGGAAATGAGCCGATGTCTTCGGCGACAATGGAGTCGGTCGCCGTCTTGGCGCGCTTCTTACGGTCGATCGCCGACTGCTGCGAAGCGCGCGTGCCGGTGACGATGACGAGGGTGGTGTCGTCGTTCGAGGTCTTGGCCTTGCCCGGAGTTTGGGCCGGGGGCTGGCTCTGGGCGTCCGTGGTTTGCGCACTGGCCAGACCAGCGCCTGCGAACAGCGCCACCAGGGCCAGGGCCGTGCCGCTGGTCAGATAGCGGCGCATGGCCTGCGTTCGTAAAGTAGTGTTCATTCAGTTCCTCCTGGGCGCGATTTCACGCTTTATGGCTTTACAGAACCCCGCTGTGGCGGCGGCGATGACGGGCCGCTCGGCTCAACAGATGCGCAAATGGTCGGGCCAGTTATCCGTTTTGCAGGTTTCGGACAGTGACGACGCCAGAGCAGCGCATGAAGCCGCGCGGATATGAATCCGTGCCAGACCACTTTTGAATGATCGAAAATGACATATCAAGCCTCTTTGCGCATAAATGCGCATAAAGCGCCCGAAAATAGTCGTTTATGATGCCCATTTGTGACATATATGATACTTTTTCACGGCGATGCCATAAGGCGAAGCGGCGTGAGCGGGGGCGTGTTTCCGATTCTCTAATTACATTTAACACATTTGTCTTTTATATAAGTACTATTCGGATAAAAATTAAAATAGTACAGCATAATAGATATAAAAACTTCAAAAGTGATGCGTTATAATTAATCGTTAATAGTCATTTATCATTTTTATAACACTAAAATATTAAGTTATATCCTACTGATGCCAATTACGTATTTGATGGTTACAAAATTAAGAATTTGTTTCTGCGTCAGTTCGCATAATTTAGAGCCTTGAGGCGATTATGGCCTTGACTTGACTCAAACGATCATAAACAATCAAAACGTCGGGCAAGTGGTCGGGCCGCTTAAGCGCTAAGCGTCCGTCTTGCTCATCAGCTTCAGTCCCGCTCGAGGGGGCTGGGTTGAACTGTCTGATACTTTTTTCTCCAAGACAACCGACTTCAAAAGCCGGCGCCGAGTATGGGCGTCGGCTTTTTTTTACGCGTATGGAGACGTGTCGGAGGCGACGGTCGCAGCCGGATTGGAGATGGTCGATATGTCGGTTCAGGAAGCGGTGCGGCTGGCCCAGCTATCGCGCTTGCTGCGCAACTGGCTGCGCAGGGTTTCAATTTCCGCCATTTCGGTGGCTTCCAGCACATAATCCCGCACGCATTCCATATGTTCGCGCATGGCGCGACGCGCGGCGGCGGGATCGTGCGCGCGGATGGCCTCCAGAATGGGCCTGTGTTCGCGAATACGCGCCTCAAGGCCGGAATCGTGCGCGCGGCTGATAATCGTCGCCGCCAGCGGCGAGGCGGCGCGCAGGTTCCACAGATTGCGCACCGTCTCGATCAGGGCGCCATTTTCGGTAATGCGCGCGATCAGCAGGTGGAATTCGCGGTCGGCCTGTTCAGCCGCGGCGGCAGGGCCCGCCTCCATAATGCGCACGAGCTCGGTCAGTTGCTCGATGTCCTTGTCCGTGGCGACGCGCGCGGCAATGGCGGCGGTCTCGCTTTCGATCACCATGCGCGCCTCGATCAGTTCGAAGGCGCCGACATTCAGATCCTGAGCGGCCTGGGCGGTGTTCGGCTTTATGCCTTCACCGGTGATATAGACGCCGGAACCGTGCCGGACCTCGACGACGCCGAGCATTTCAAGCGCAATGATCGCTTCCCGAATGGTTGTGCGGCTGGCGTCCATGCTGTCAGCCAGATCGCGCTCGCCCGGCAGCTTGCCGCCGACCTTGTAGGCGCCATCGCGGATGGCGCGGATAATTTCCTCGGCGACGCGGCGGTAGAGCCGTTTGCGCTTATCGGTGTCATGAATCATGGCGGATCGGCGTGCGGATGCAAGAGTTAGGGATTAAACACCGACAAGGCGCGAATCCGTCGCCAATTTTACCATAAAGATGCGCAGGTAAGAAATGCGCGTTTTAAGTCAGTCCGGGCGACTTTCGCCGCCCGGATACGCGTGTCAACGGCCCATAACCTTCACGAGGCCTGTCGCGGTCTTGGCCAGGGCGCCGGTGGCGGACAGTTTGCCCGACGCGTCGTCCCAGGTCAGTTGCGAGCTTGTTGCGCCCTTGCCGGTCTCGTAATCATAGGTGTGGCCGTCGTCGTCATAGAGGCTGAAGGCTCCGTTCGCGCCCGGATAGACCTTGAGGGCCGTAATGGTCTGCTTCGTGGCCGTGGATGGAATGTCCGAGCCGAAGGGCACAATGGAGCCCGCCCTGACGAAGAGCGGAATCTGGTCGATCGGGGCGGCGGTCTTGACCCACTGGCCGCCGGTCAGTTTTTCGTTGGTCCAGTAATTGTACCAGTCGGCTCCGGCGGGCAGATAGACATCCTTCTGCGTCTGGCCCTGCTGCGTGACGGGCGCGACGAGGAAGGCCGGGCCGAACATATATTCCGTGCCGATGTCTGAGACCTTCGGATCGTTCGGGAAGTCCATCCACAGGGCGCGCATGAAGGGGGCGCCCGTGTCGTAGGTGTGCTTGGCGCTGGAATAGATGTACGGGATCAGCTCGTAGCGCAGCTTGTCATATTTGGCCATGATGCTTTCGGCCGCGTGGCCGTAGGCCCAGATTTCGGTGTGCTTACGGCTGCCGTGGAGGCGCAAGGTGGGCAGGAAGGTTCCGTACTCGAACCAGCGCGTCAGCAGTTCCGGGTATTCGCTGTCCTTGCCGATGACATCTTCCGCCCCGGTTGGATCAACCAGCAGTGGCTTAGTCGCGCTGGAGGTCGCAGGCAGGCTCTGCCAGCCGCCGATATCATTGCCCCAGTAGGCGATGCCCGACGCCGTCATGTTCAGCCCGGTCGGAATCTGACGCCTCAGAGCCTCCCAGGTGGCGTCAACGTCAGACGACCAGAAGAGCGCGCCGGTGCGCTGCGAGCCGAGATAGGCGGCGCGCGCCAGGATCAGGACGCGCTTGTTCGGCTTCCACGCGCGCATGCCGTCGGCCACGCCCTCGACATGCAGAAGCGGGAAAACATTGTGATAGCGGTCGCCCGAACCGATCGAGAAGAAATAGCCGTCCGGCACCAGATCAGGCTCAGTCTCGTCCAGCCACGGATAGTCGTAACCATGGCTGAGGATATTGTCGCGGGCATGGTCCCAGAACCATTTGCGCGCATCCGGATTGGTGGCGTCGATCAGCGCGCCCGTGCGATCAGAGCGGAAAGGCAGGCCATCGACAGGGTTTCCGTCCTTGTCCTTGAGGAAATAACCCTTGGCGGCCAGTTCGTTATAATAGCGGCCTGAGGTTTCGAAACGCGGCCAGATCGAGATGATCGACTGAAGGCCCATATCGTGCAGCTCTTTGTTCATCGCGTCGGGATCGGGGAACTGCGCCGGGTCGATGTCCATCTGGCCCATGCGCGTCCAGTAGAACCAGTCCTGCACCATGATGTCGAGCGGATAGCCCTTCTGGCGATAGGTGTTGGCGACGCGTAAAATCTCGGCCTGGCTGTCGTAGCGCGCCTTGGACTGGATCAGACCGAAGGCGGACTTGGGCGGGATCGGCGTCTTGCCGGTGACGCGCGCATAAGCCGAATAGATTTCTTCGGGCGTATCGCCGACGACGACGAAGAAGGAAACGCGCTCGCCGACATTGGATTGGAACTTGGTCGCGCCATTTATGCCCGCGACAAAGCGCGTGTCGGACGGATTGTCCCAGATGATCCCATACCCCTTGGACGACACCATGAAGGGCACGCAGACCGTCTCGCCCGCCGGCGCGTCGTACCAGTGCTTGCAGTCGATCACCCGCCCGCGCAGATCAAGTGGACCTAAGGATTGCTGGTTCTGGCCCATGCCGTAATAATGCTCATCGGCGGGCGCGCTGAAATCAGCGCCGACCTGATAGGTGTGTTCGCCATTGACGTCGTGCGGCGCCATCTCCCAGCCGGTCATGTTGAGGATCGTCTCGCCTTTGGCGTTCATCACCTGTAGCCCGACCGGGGCGAGGGAGGGGGCGAAATACTTCTCGCCCTGGCTCGGCACATGCGGCGGCGGCGCGGCGTTGATGTGAAGCGTCAATGCGTTCGACGCGAAGGTGTCGCCATTGGCGTCGCTGGTTTCCTTGAAGCCCGCATTATCGGCGTGGTCGGCTAATATGCCGTAGCCAGGGCCATTGAGCGCCTCGTCCTTGTCGGCGGCGATGGTGACGTGGATCACATTCGGGCCATAGGCCTCAACGCTGACCCATGCGCCATTTCTGTCCAGTGTGGTGATCGGCGCGGCGTGCGCAGCGGCGGCCAGCGCAAGTGAGGAGGCCAGCCCGAGCAGGGCGGATTTTAGGTGACGCAAGGTTCTTCTCCCGCTGATAGCGTTATCATTTTGACCGCAAACTAGCTGCGTGCGGCAGGCCGTCAAGAGATTTATAGTACAAGCGCCAATATTCGAAAAATCATTTCAAGAGTGAAAGTGGGTCCAGGCTGAGATTTCAAATCTGAGCCGGACCATCACGTCAGGATGCGCACATCCAGCTCAAAACAGGCCCCGCTCAAATCGTCCGGCGCGCGCTCGAAACACAGGCGCAGGCCGGATCCGTGCCCTTGCGCGATCTGGCGCGCCAGACTGAGGCCGACGCCGGTGCCCGTCGCCTTGGTGGTGTAGAAGGGCAGGAAGACCTGGGCCGCCTGATCGGGCGCAATGCCGGGACCGGAATCCTGCACGCGCAAACGCAGGCGCTCACCGTCCGCCGTTACCTTCAGCCGCACCTTAGGGTCAGGCCGCTCCAGCGCCGCCTGTGCGGCGTTATTGAGCAGATTGCCGACGCACAGCCACATCTGATCCTCGTCCATCATCGCGCGCAGATTGGGTTCGGCGCGCACCTCAAGATCGACGCCACGCTCGCGCCATTGCGCCATGAAGCTTTCGCGCATAACGTCCAGCCACGGATCGAGGTCCGCCGCCGTCAGCTCCGGCGGCGGCAGCCGCGTCAGGGCGCGATAGGCGTTGATGAAGTGGGTCAGGCCGTCGGTGCGCGCGACGACCCGCTCCAGCGCCCGGATCGCCTGCGCGTCAGCGTTCTCGCCGCCATCTTTGAGAATATCGAGCGCTGACCGGCTCATAGACGCCACCGGCGTCAGGGCGTTCATCAGCTCGTGGTTCAGCACGCGCAAAAGGTCGCGCAACGCCGTCGCTTCGGCGGCGCGCACCTCAGCGGATATGTCGGTCATCACCATCAGTTCGGATACGTCGTCGCGCGTCTCAATGCGGGCGCGCTCCAGCGCATAGGCCGCGCCGCGCCATTGCACCTGATTTTCCGTTCCGTTCAACTCGCCGCTGTCGCCGAGCAACTGGCGTTTCAGCGTCACCGGCAAGGCGTAGCTGACGCCGAACAATTGCCTGGCGGCGCGGTTGACCGCTATGACCTGCCCGTCGGACGGACGCAGCAGCAAGGGCGATGGCGTCTGGTCGAGAAGCATCTGCAAACGGCGGCGGCTCAGTTCGGCGGTATAGATGGCGCCCGCCGATGAATTGCGGCGCAGGAAGTCGCGCCCCAGCCGCACAAAAGTGGTCGTCGCGCCAAAACTGGCCATGAACATAGCGGCCAGCATGCACAGGGTCGCCGTCGCCAAAAGCCCGTGCAGCATGGCGACCACGGCCAGCGCGCCTGCGATGAAGACGCCGGTCTGCGCGCTTAAGGTCAGGAGCAGGCGTCTATAGTCCATGCTTTTCCATACGCCGGTAAAGCGCCGCCCGCGTCAGGCCCAGATCCTTTGCGGCCTGCGAGATGTTGAACTGATGTCGCTCCAGAGCGAGCCGGATCAGGTCGCGCTCGGAGCGTTCCAGATTGAGGTCGCGCGGCGGCGGGGCCGCGACCGCGCGCGGATGTTCGATGGCGGCGCGCAGGCTTGCAAGCAGCCGGTCATTGTTCCACGGTTTGACCACGAAGTCCTGCGCGCCGATGCGCATGGCCTCGATGGCGATGTTCATGCCGGAATGGCCGGTGACGACCACGACCGGAATATGCGGCCTGTCCGCCATGTGCCGGCGCAGAAAGGCCAGCCCGGCCTCGCCGGAGGTGTCGCCGCGCCGAAAGTTGAGGTCGAGCAGCAGCGCTTCGAAATCGTGCGCGGCCAGTAAGGTCTCGGCCTCTTCGGGCGATTGGGCGGCCTTCATTACGAAGCCATGCCGCGTCAGAACCAGCTCCGCCGCCGCCAGAACGTCGCTGTCGTCGTCCAGAAACAGGGCGCTTAAAGGTTCGGACGAGGCGGTTTCCGGCATGTTCGATTTCGGACAGTTCAGAGGGCGAGACCAAGCCTATTTAGACGTAAATCGCAATAAAAGGCAAATATATTTAGGAGGTTATGTCTCTTGAAAAGAGCATGCTAGTCTGATGGCATGGATAGTGACGCCTCAACCTCCAGCCCTGCCGCGCGCATGGATCGCCGTCTCGCCCGCCCATGGTGGCGGCGTCGGCCCATCCTGATGGCTGCCTTCGTCATCGCCCTTCTTGCGGCGGGCGGCGCGGCCTTTCTTATCCTGCCGCCGCCAGGCACGATGACGACCGAACTGGCTTCGGTGGATTCCGGCGAGGTCGTCAAAGGGCCGTTTCAGGACTATGTCCCCTTGCGCGCCAGCGTCGCGCCGCTCGACATCACCTATATCACCGCCGTCGCGGGCGGGCAGGTGGCGGGGCTGAGCGCGCAGGACGGGGACATGGTCGCCGCCGGTCAGGAGCTGGCGCGGCTCGACAATCCTAATCTCAGCCTGCAGGTCGCCTCGCAGGAGGCCGATGTGTCGGGTCGTCTCAGCGACACGAACAACCAGCTCATGACCCTGCGCACCAATGAAGCCGAGCGCGATCAGGCGCTGGCCGATGCGCAATATGCGCTGCATAAGGCGCAGGAAAACCTGCAAAGATACCAGCGTCTGCGCGAACAGGGCGTGGCCAATGACGCCAATGTCAAACCCTATGCCGATGAAGCCGATTATCAGCGCGCGCGCGTTGCGTCGCTTGAAAAGGCGCAAGGCTCGGACGCCAGCTTCTTCGCCGGTCAGCGCCAGCAGATCGACGCTTCGGCGCAGGATCTGCGCCGGTCGCTGGCGGCGGTGCGGCGTGGGCTTGACGCTCTGACCCTGCGCGCGCCGATCGCGGGACGGCTGACCGGTTTCGACCTCAAGCCCGGACAGGCGGTCAAGGCGGGCGACGCGCTGGGCGAGGTCGATTCCGAAGGTCAGTGGAAACTGTCGGCGGAGGTCGATGAATTCTACCTCACGCGCCTAAGCCCCGGCCTGAGCGCCACGGCCAATGTGCATGGTCAAAACGTATCGGTGCGCATCAGCAAGATCTATCCGCAGGTGCATGACGGCCACATCACGGTCGAACTTCAATTCGACGGCCTGATGCCCGCCGATCTCAAGCGCGGCGAGGCCATCGACGTGCGCCTGTCGCTGGGCAAGACCAGTCAGGCCCTGCTGGCGCCGTCGGGATCGTGGCTCAATGACAGCAACGGAACCTACGCCTTCGTGCTGGACGCTTCCGGCAAGCGCGCCGACCGCCGCGCCATTACGACGGGGCGGCGCAATCCCGACTATGTCGAGGTCCTGAGCGGCCTCAAACCCGGCGAACGCATCGTGACCTCATCGCTGGCCGCCTATGCAAAAGCCCAACATCTTCGTTTCACCAAAAGCGAGTCGCAATGATCAAGCTGCAGAACATCACCCGCCTTTACCGTTCGGACGAGATCGAGACGACCGCCCTGCACGACATCAACCTGTCGATCGGGCGCGGCGAATTTGTCGCCATTATGGGGCCGTCGGGTTGTGGCAAGTCCACGCTTCTGAATATCTTGGGCACGATCGACCGACCGACCTCCGGCGCCTATCTGTTCGACGGCGCGGATCTTGCGAAGATGAGCGAGGTCAAACTGGCCCAGCACCGCGCCCGGCATCTGGGCTTTATCTTCCAGAGCTTCAATCTGGTCGATGATCTGACCATTTTTGAGAATATCGAACTGGGTCTTCTCTACCGCGGCGACTTCAAGGGCTCGCGCCGCAAGGCGGTCGAGGCGGCGATGGATCGCGTCGGCATCGCGCATCGCGCGCGCCATTATCCGCATCAGCTCTCCGGCGGTCAGCAGCAGCGCGCCGCCATCGCCCGCGCCATTGTCGGCAATCCCGACCTGATCTTGGCCGACGAGCCGACAGGCAATCTCGACACCGAAAACGGCGCGCAGGTCATGGACATCCTTCACGGTCTGAACAAGGCGGGCGCGACCATTATCATGGTCACCCATTCGCCGAGCCATGCCGATCAGGCCACGCGGCGCGTCGATATTCTCGACGGCCAGCTCGTCTCGTCCGTCGCGCAAGTCCTTTAAGGAGGCGATCTAATGTTCCGATCCGCCTTCACCGCCTTCTTCCGGTCGTTCACGCGCCATCCGCTGTATGGCCTTTTGAACCTGCTCGGCCTGTCCTTCGGCATCGCCGTCTTTATCACGCTCAGCCTGTTCTACCGCTTTGAGAACAGCTATGAGACCTGGTCGCCGGAGCGCGACAATGTCTATGTGATGGGCGTGCGCTATCACTTCCCCGGCTTTCCCGACAATGTGAACTTCGGTTCGATGGGCGGGCTGCTGGAAGAAATGAAGACTGCCTGGCCTCAGATCGACGGGACGCGCGACTGGCCCAACTCCGCCATTGTTCATCGCGGCGCCGAGGTCACGAGCGAAAGCCTTGAACTGGTCGATCCGAACTTCCTGACCTTTTTCAAGGTTCCGCTGCTGGCGGGCGATGCGGCGACGGCGCTCGCCGATCCGTCGCGCGTTGTCTTAAGCGAAAAAATCGCGCGCAAATATTTCGGCACGACCAATGTGGTCGGTCGGACAATCTCCCTGTCCGATGACGAAGGCTTGAAAAGCTATACGATCAGCGCCGTCATCAAGGATCTGCCCAAGAACAGCGACATGCAGTTCGACATGTTAAAGGCGATCACGCCGCAACGCGAGGCGATGAATCCCGACACCTGGCATCATTGGGGTTCGGCGCAGCTCAACACCTATCTGAAATTCAAAACGCCCGCAGAAGCCGACGCCTTCGCCGCGCAATTTCCCGCCTTCACCGACCGCCAGGTCGGCAAGACGTTCGGCGACGATGTGAAGCCGCACAACATCCTGGAATTGCGCCTGATCCCGCTCAAGGATGGCCACCTGTTCGAGCCGAAATACAAGGCGGCGGTCGTGTCACTGGGGCTGGTCGGCGTCGTGGCGCTGGTTCTGGCCCTGATCAACTATGTCAATCTGGCGACAGCGCGGGCGGGCCTCAGGGCGCGCGAGGTCGCCGTGCGCAAGACGCTGGGCGCGCCGCCGTCCAGCCTGCGCGCCCAGTTCCTGATCGAGGCCTTGCTGACCCTGCTGCTGGCCTTTCTGATCGCCCTTTCCGCAGTGGAGTTGAGCCTGCCGCTGATCAATGCGGCTGGCGGACTGTCGCTCATGCTCGATTACCGCGCTGACGCGGCGTGGCTGGGCGGCGTTCTGGCCTGCGTGTTGCTGGCGGGCCTTTTGGCGGCGCTGTACCCGTCCTTTGTGCTGGCGGGGTTCAAACCGGCGCAGGTGCTGGCCTCCAGCCGCACGCCGGGCGGCGGACGCATGGCGGGCGTCCTGCGCACAGGTCTGGCTATGATCCAGTTCACGGCGGTGGCGGTCGCCTTCATCCTGATGAGCGGTTTTGTGCTGCAAATCCATCATATCGAGACCGCCGATGTCGGGTTTCAGCGCAGCAATCTGATGATCGTCAATTCGATCCGCGACAATGCGGTCAGCCAGGCGCAGCGCGACGCCTTCGTCACCGCAGCCAAAGCGCTTCCGGGCGTCGCTTACGCCACTATCGCCAATGCGATTCCAGGCGATTCAGGCACGTCGAACAGCTCCAATATCGTCCGTCCCGGTCAGACCGAGAACATCAACCGGTCACCCACGGTCAACTGGTCAATTGTCGGTCCCGACTACTTCCAGCTTCTCGGCGCAAAACTGCTGGCGGGGCGCTGGTTCGACCCGTCGCGCGGCGAGGATCAGAAATGGAACGGCCCCGACGACGCCAAGGACCGCATGACCAGCATTATCCTCAGCCGCAGGGCGGTGCGCGACATGGGCTACGCTTCGCCGCAGGCCGCCGTCGGCCAAACGGCGCGCTTTAACGACCATCAGGTGCGCATTATCGGCGTGGTCGAGGATATGCGCTTTTACAGCCCCAATGACGCCATCCCGCCCAAGCTCTATCTGTTTGACGCCCACGCCTCCTATGCGGTCGTCGGCATGGTGCGTTATCAGGGTAAAACGGCGGCGCAGATGCGCGCAGCCTTGCGCAAGGTCTGGCGGCAGATCGCCCCGGACGTGCCGTTCGATGTGACCAGCGCGGCGGAGAATCTCGACAAATATTATAAGCCGGTGCGCGACCGCAGCCACCTGTTCAGCCTCGGCGCCGGGATCGCCGCTCTGATCGGCTGTATCGGCCTCTATGGCATGGCCGCGTTCAATACGGGACGGCGCGTGCGCGAGATCGGCGTGCGCAAGGTGCTGGGCGCCTCGCGCGGTCGGGTCGTCAAGCTGCTGCTGCGCCAGTTCCTGACGCCGGTGCTGATCGCCAGCCTGATCGCGTGGCCACTGGGCTGGCTGGCCCTGCAACGCTGGCTGTCGCAGTTCGACGACGCAATCGCCATGCCGTTATGGATCTTCCCGGCGGCGTCGGCGGCGGCGCTGATCATTGCTCTGGTCACTGTCGCCGGCGTCGCCTTCGCCGCCGCCAGCGTCGAGCCGGGCAAGGCGCTGCGTCATGAATAAAGATCAGCCGGACTGACGACGGCTTCGCGCCAGGGTTTCGGTCTTTGCATCGGCGGCTTCCAGCCGGTACATTCGACAGGCGTTGCGACCCTCGGCCTTGGCCGCATACAGCGCCTTATCCGCACAGGCCGTCATATGCGTCAGTTCGTGCGCAGCGCCCTGCGCCCAGTGGACGCCGAAACTGGCGGTCACGCGCCCGACCCCGCTGAAATCGTGGTCCTGCACGCACTGGCGCAGCTTTTCCGCAATAACCTGCGCGCCGCGCCGGGTCACGTCGGCGCAGACAAGAAGGAATTCCTCGCCGCCCCACCGCGCGGCGATGTCCACAGAGCGAACATTATCGGCAAGAATCGTCGCGAAGTCGCTCAACACATGGTCGCCCGCCTTGTGGCCGTATTGGTCGTTCAGCGCCTTGAAATGGTCGATGTCGATCATGATGATGGCGAGGGCGAAGGCGCGCGAGCGGCGGCGGATCAGCGCGTCGAATTTTTCCGTCAGCCCACGGCGGTTGAGCAATCCGGTCAGGTGATCGCGCCGCGCCGCTTCCTGCGCCTCCTGTAGCGCCAGGGCTTCAAGGCGCCTGCGATCGCTGAGGGCGCGTCGCAGATTGCCGATGCGGTAACCGAGATAAAGCAGAATGATGACGCTCCAGACGCCCAGCAGCAGGGAGTACCATTCTGCCTCGCTCATGATCGCTGTGCGGATGGTGAGGCTGCGCACGGCAAAACTGTGCGGACCGGGGGCGGCTTCCGAACCGGTTTCAATGATCAGCGAGGTGATGTCATTGAACTGCGGTCGCCCAAATTGTGGCGGCAGCTTACGCTTGCGCAGCCACCAGTCGGCGACGCCGAAATCATCGCGTGTAAAGCTGACGCTCTGTTCACGCCCCGGCGTGGTGTCGGCCTCAACGCGCAGATATTGCGGCGTCTCATCGTCCGCGCGGTCGGCGTAACGCGGATCGAAGTTTTTCAGATGCACCCGGAAAGAGGTGGCGGCGCCCTGATAGAGCAAGGTGACGCGCATGAATTTCATGTTGCGCAGATCAAGCCCATGCAGTCCGCGCTTACGGTCGAGAAACAGCTCATAGCCGCAATAGGGATAGGGATTGACGCTGCCCAGATCGCACCGCCAGCTCATGGGGCCAAGGCCCTGAACCGTCGTCGATCCGCCTGCGTCCGCATCAGAAAAATAAAGCTGGCTCATCGCTGCAGCGGATTGCGGCGTGTAACGATAGGTCCGGTCCAGCAGGGCGTCGCGCCAGATCACCGCGCCTGCTGTCAGCAGCAGCAGGCCAAGCAGCATGGCTTCAAAGCCGATATGCGGGGTTAAGGCGCGCAGACGGCGGACGGCGTCGATAAGAGGAGAGGGGAGCCTAAATTTACGCAAGGCGTTACATTCCAGATCGGGAGTCGGAAGAACGACGTTACCGTCAAAACCTTAAAATGACTGTGAAGTCTTAAGCTTAACGCCGTTAATATTATGACGTAGAGCGTCGCCCGGCTTCAGCCATGTCGTCATGCACGCGTGTCAGGTCCACCGTCGCCTTGGCGATCTGCGTCAGACTGCCTTGAATGCGCGCATCGTTGGTCGCCTGTTCAATCGTTTCGACGGCGTTGAGCATGGCGTCGAGCGGGGCGATGAGCTTCTGTTGCGACAGACGTAATATCCGCGCCTTCAGGTCCGCTTCGCGGCGCGCCTTATCCAGCTCGCGCCGCACCTCGGCCTCGGCGCGCGAAGAGCGCAGCACATAGGCCAGTTGATGCAGGAGAAGCCGCCAGTTCAAAGGCTTGACCACAAACGAGGTGGCGCCCAGGGCAAAAGCGCGATCGACGGCGGCCATGTCCTCGCGCCCGGTCACCACCACGATCGGCAGATGCTTGAGCGCCTCGTCCCAACGGATGCGCTCGATCAGCTCGAAACCGTTCATCACCGGCATGTCGAGATCAACCAGGGCCAGATCGACCCCGCCGAGGCCAAGCCGCTCCCAGGCCTGCGCGCCATCCTCTGCGACCTCGACCGCAACGTCCGGCGAAGACAGATGTACGACCGCGAATTCGCGCAGGATCGGGTCGTCGTCGGCGACCAGCAGCCGCGTGCGGCCCATATCCACAAAAGCCAACTCCGTCATTGCGTCAGCACCGGGGTTTTGGACGGGCCGACGCCCTGTGGCACGGGCACGCCCGAACCGGCATAGTTGCTGTTGATCACCAGAACCGGATTCTGCCGCAGGGTGATCGACCTGGCGACGATCACGCTCCAGGCTGAATCCTGCGCGACGCTGCCGCCCGTGTCGACCACGAGTTGCGCGCCAGGAATATAGATCGTTCCCAGCAACTGGCTGACCCTGCCCGAAGCGATGGTGAAGACGCCGTGATTGTCGCGTGAGGTGGCGATCAGGAAGCCCGCCATCGGCCCCGAGCGCCGCGCCGTCAGCCGCACCGTCGCCTGCTGCGAAAAGTTGAACACGTTCAGCCCGCCGAAAACAAGATCGACATCGTCGCCCTCAAGGCGTGAATTGCCCGTCATGATCACGGGCGCGAAGAAATAATGATCGCCCGGCTCCAGGTGCAGGACGCCTGAACCGAGCACGGTGATCGGCAGACAATGCAGGCCCGGCGGCAGATCCATCGTCCCGGCGCCGAGATGGATCGGCAGCACAGGCCCGGCAAGCTGGCAGGTCTTTTTCGTCAGGCTGAGATCGAGGTTTGCAAAAGGATCGTCTATGCGCAGCGCCCCGTCCTGCCCGGTCGGTTCCACCGGGCCGGAAATGCTGCCCACGGCCTGCACCAGATCGGCCTTGATCAGGCCGCCGCTGGAGACGTTGATGTCGGCATTGGCGTGAACCGCGCAGCCGCCCGCGCGGATCTGGCCGGTTTGTCGGACGTTGATGCCGCCGCGATCGTCGGTTTGCAACACGCATAAAGGTGTGCGCTGCATGGTTCTGGCGGTTGCGGTGACGCGAATGAGGCGCGCCTGCGTTCCCAGAAGACCCGTCAGGGGTTTGTAATGCGCTTCGCCTTCAACGGTGACGCTGCTTCTAGCGTCGCCGATGCTGGCGGTGAACTCCGACACGCTCCTTTCGTGCTGATTGTCCATGGTCTGGCTGGCGACAGACATCGCCGTCGCCGTGATGGCGCTGTCGCCGCCGGTTGTGGCGGCGATGGCCAGTTGCCGGGCGCCGGATAAGGCGCCGGCGTCCGCCGCGGCCTGCAAATGGTCGCGTACGCCGGACATGTCCATATACTCCAACGCGGCGAAGGCGCCCATCAGCAGCGGGATGCTGGCAAGGGCGAACGTCATCAAGACATTGCCGCGTTCCGAGCGGTAATATTTACCCAGGAACTTCATAAGGTCATACATTCTGCACTGTCTTCACGGTATCGGAGAGATTTTAACATTCCTTTATTAGACTCATGATGTTTAAATTCATGACTGTTGTGAAAACGCGCTTCTTTTGACTCAGGGATCCATACAAAAACGTCTTATGCGCCTTGTGTTGGGCAGCGTTTTGCTGTCCACCGCGCCGGTGGCGGCGCTTTTGTGCGCGCATGAGGCGGGGCGCGAGGCCCAGGCGCGCTGGAGCGTGATGAAGACCGCCGCCGATGTGCTGGCTTCATCGGCGCAGGACGCCGTGCGTCAGGACGATCCGCATGGCGCCTTCATCGCTCTGCGCGCCGTGCGGCGGACGCCGGGCGTGGTGTATGCGCGCATCGAGGACGCCCACGGGCGCGTCTTGTCGGAAACGGGCGCGGGAGCGCGGTTGCAAAGCGATGTGACGCTTAAGGCCGATGGCGCGCAACCGGGCCTGATGGCGCTTGTCGCTACGCGCACGCTAGAGGTTCATGCGCCGGTGATGGAGGCTGACCACAGGATTGGCGAGGTCGTCGTTGTGCATCGCGCCCAGGGGCTTGGCCGCGATCTGCTGGCGGCGCTGGGCGGCGTTTTCGCCCTGGCGGCACTGGCCCTGGCGGGAGCGCTGATGATTGCGCAGCGGCTGCAGCGCGCCCTCACTCAGCCTCTGGCCGATCTGAGCGCCTCGGTAGCCGCCATCACGCAGGATCATGACTATTCGCGCCATGTGGTTCGCCAGAGCGATGACGAGGTTGGCCGTCTCGTCACCGGCTTTAACGCCATGCTCGACGCCATTCGCAGCCGCGATCAGCGCATTGAGGCGCAGGTGAGGGGCCTCGAAGCCGAGGTCGCGGCGCGCACGCAGGACTATATGACGGCGCGTGATCAGGCCTTAAGCGCCAACGCCGCCAAGTCGGACTTCCTCGCCACGATGAGCCATGAAATCCGTACGCCCATGAACGGTGTGATGGTCATGGCGGAGCTGCTCGCGGCGGAAAACCTGCCATCGCGGGCCAGACGTTTCGCCGACACGATTGCGCGTTCGGGACGCAATCTGCTGGCGGTGATCAACGATATTCTCGACTTCTCCAAGATCGAGGCGGGCAAGCTGGAGGTCGAAACCTGCGAGGTCGATCTCCCGGAGCTGATCGACGACGTAATCGGGCTTTTTGCGGCGCGAGCGAAAGAGAAGGGCCTGGAACTGGCCGCCCACTACGATCCGCGCGCGCCGCGACTTGCGCCCGCCGATCCGGTGCGGCTGGGCCAGGTCGTGTCCAACCTTGTGTCCAACGCCCTGAAATTTACTGAAAGCGGACATGTGCTTGTGCAGGTCGAGCCGGATACAAAGCCCGGCTTCTGGCGGCTGAAGGTCAGCGATACGGGCATCGGCATCGCCGCCGACAAGCTGAAAGGCGTTTTTACGGCCTTCACGCAGGAGGATCAGACGACGACCCGGCGGTTTGGCGGCACGGGTCTGGGCCTGTCCATCGCTAAACGGCTGGTCGAGGCGATGGGCGGCGCCATCGCGGTCACGAGCCAGCAGGGCAGGGGCTCAAGCTTTCACGTGCGTTTCCCGCTTGTCGCCGATGCGCCTTTAGCTGCGCCGCCCAACTGTCCCAAGGCCATTCAGGTGCGGTTAAGCGGCCCATTGGAGCGAAGCGTGCTCGAACAGCGCCTGCTGGCGGCGGGCGCGGATCTTGCGGCTGAAAAGCCGGATCTGATTTTGACGGACCGCTATCCTGGCGCAGGCGACGCGCCGGTCGTTTTGATCGCCGACGCCGATGAACGCGAGGCCGAAGCCCTTCTGAAGCAGGGCGCGGTCGCCGCCGTCCTGATGCGCCCTGTGCGTTTGGGCGATGTCGACCGACTGCTGCTGCGCGCCGCCAATGATGAGCCGTTGCAGGCTGCGTCTGCGCCGATCAGCGTCAGCATGGACGCCTGGCCCGATGCGCGTGTGCTGGTCGTCGATGACGCCGAGGTCAATCGCGAGGTCGCTTCGGAGGCGCTGTCGCGTTTTGGCGTATGCGCTCAGATCGCCGAAAACGGGCAGGACGCGCTCGACCGCATGCACGCTGAGCCCTTCGATCTGGTGCTTATGGACGGCTCCATGCCGGTTCTGGACGGGTTTGCGGCAAGCCGGCGCTGGCGCGCTTTCGAGACGGACGACGATCGTTCACGGACGCCGATCATCGCTCTGACCGCGCATGTGGTCGGCAAGGCCGCCGAGGCGTGGCGCGAAGCGGACATGGACGGCGTGTTGCACAAGCCGTTCACGCTCGATGATCTGGGCCAGATCTTGCGCGACTGGCTGCCCGCCGACATGCGCAGGAGCGCGACGCAGGCGGCGCCGGCTGATGATGAGCCAGCGGTCGTCGAAGACGACCTGTTCGATATGAAGACCTTTGGCGCGCTGATCGCCGGGCTTGACAAGGGGCGCGGTGACTTTGTCCGCCGTGTGATCGGCCTTTACAGCCAGCACGCGCCGGAGGCCCTGGACGGGTTGCGCGATGCGCACAGACGCGCCGACGCCGAGGGCGTCGCGGCTGCTGCGCATGCGCTGAAGTCGATGAGCTTCAATCTGGGCGCCCGCGCCGTTGGCGAGGTCGCGGCGGGGGTCGAGCGCGCCATTCGGCTGGAAAACCGCCGGGTCAGCGCTGACGAGATCACCCTTTTGGAGACGCGGCTGGAAAAAACCCTGTCTGCGCTTGCCGCCTATCTTGGCCAGCCTGTCTCCATCGCCTCAGCGTCGGCCAACCGTACGGAGACCGAGATGATGGCGTCGCTCGCCGCTGCGCTCGACGCAGATCAACTGGAGATGTGGTATCAGCCCATTTTCGACCGCACGGGCGAGCGCATCGTCTCGGCGGAGGCGCTGATCCGCTGGAACCGGGGCGGCCTGCCGCCGATCGGTCCGGGCGTCTTCATGCCGCTGGCTGAAAAGCGCGATCTGGCGCTGGGAGATGATCTGGTCTGCCGGATCGGCGCCTTTGCGCGCAGGCGGGTCATGCAGGACGCTGTGGCCTGGCCCGACATCGCGGTCGCGATCAATGTTTCCGCCAATGAACTGGGACAGGCTGATTTTACCGAACAGGTGGCGGACGCGCTGGCGCAGACGGGCTTTGACGCCAGCCGCCTTGTGCTGGAGGTCACCGAAACAGCCTTCCTGGGAGAGCCGGAGCGCATCCGCGCCTTATTCGCCGAGCTGCACGGGCTTGGCCTGAAGCTGGCGCTCGACGATTTCGGCGTCGGCTATTCGTCCCTGACCGCGCTGCACCGTTTTTCGTTCGACAAGATCAAGATCGACCAAGAATTCGTCATGGCGCTGGACGGCGAACGGCAATCCGCTTTGGAGGCTCTGGCGATCATTCAGGCCGTGACCGGCATTGGCCGGGTTTTCGGCATGACCGTGGTGGCCGAGGGCGTGGAGACCAGAAGCCAGCACATGCACCTGAAGGCCTGCGGCGTGCATCAGTTGCAGGGCTATCTCTTCGGCAAGCCGATGCCCGCCAAGGCGTTCGCCGCCCTGATGGCTCAGGTAAGCGCCGCCTGATCCTGACCTGAATTTATGTTGGTTTGGGCGGTCTTCTGATCGAAATCTTATGCTGGCCCGGCCTATCTAGGTCGCCATGACACGGCGGACCGACTTACAGGCGCAGGCCGACCTTAGCGACTACGCCATGATTGGCGACTGCCGCGCCGCCGCCATGGTTTCGCGCTTCGGCTCGATAGACTGGCTGTGCCTGCCGGATTTCGCTTCCGATGCGGTATTTTCCCGACTTATCGACGAAAATGGCGGGTTTTTCTCGATTTTTGTACGCGGCCTCACCCACGCCACCCGCCAGTACCGCCCGGACACCGCCGTTCTGGAAACGACGCTGACCAGTAATGACGGCGCCATACGCATCACGGACGCGATGCCAGTCCTGCCCGATGCGCGGCATGCAACGCAACTGGCGCCCTTGCGCGAGGCGCTGCGCCGCATCGAGGTCATCGACGGCGCGCCGGAGATCGAGGTCACCCTTGACCTGCGCGCCGATTATGGCCGCCGCCGCGCGCGCTTTCGCCCTCGCGGCAAGCTCGGCTGGGCCTGGAATGACGGCGACGCCCTGTTCAACCTGATCAGCGATTTTCCGCTTGAGGATGGCGGCGTCCTGCATGGCCGTCAGCGCGCCGACAAAGGCCAGGTCTTCACCCTGTCCCTGACCTATGAGCGCGCCGGACCCGGCGTCCTTCTGCCACTCGGCGCCGAGGCAGAGGCGCGGCTGACGGCGACCGAAGGCTGGTGGAAGCGGTGGGCCGGTCAAATTCAGTACAGCGGCCAGCGCCGCGAGCCGGTGATCCGCAGCGCGATCACCTTACGCATGATGACGGCGACCCAATCGGGCGCCTTGCTGGCCGCCGTGACGACCTCGTTGCCGGAAAAGCCGCAGGGCTGGATGAACTGGGACTATCGCTATTGCTGGCCGCGCGACGCAAGCCTGACCCTCTCGGCCTTTATGGATATTGGATTGCATAAGGAGGCCGACGCCTTTTTCGACTGGCTGATGCTGGCCGCCAACACGACGCGGCCGCGTCTGAAGATCATGTACGACGCCTTTGGACGGCATCGTATCTATGAAAGGAAACTCAAATCTCTGAGCGGCTATCGCGGCGCGCAGCCTGTGCGCGTCGGCAACGCCCTGACCGGGCAGGTGCAGCATGACGTCTATGGCGAGGTCATGATGGCGGTCGAGATCTGGGTGCGCCAGTTCGGTCGTCCCGAAGCCGCCGCGCTCGACCTGATACGGGGCTTTGGCGAGGCGGTGAAGCAGACCTGGCGCGAGCCTGATAACGGCATCTGGGAAATCCGCGATCAGCGCCGCCATTACACCTATTCCAAGGTCATGGCCTGGTACGTCTTCGACAGCCTGATCCGACTGCACGCGCAGATGGGGCTGGATATTCCGGTCGAGGACTATACGCATGAACGTGACGCCTTGCGCGACGCGATTGAGACGCAAGGCGTCGATAAGGCGCGCGGCTGCTATGTCGGGGTCTTCGGCGAAACGACGCTTGACGCCTCGCTGCTCTTGCTGCCGCGCACCGGCTACGTCGCCTACGATGACCCCAAAATGGCCGCCACATGGGAGGCGATGCAGGCGGATATGGCGGAGAATGGCCTGATTCTGCGCTATCCGCCGGGCTTTGGCGGCAGTCAGAAGGGCGAGGGCGCCTTTGTCATCTGCAATTTCTGGGCGGTCGATTACCTGACGGGCGCGAAGCGCTTTGGCGAGGCCGGTCAGCGGCTGGAGCGGCTGTTAAGCTTCGCCAATGATGTCGGTCTCTACAACGAAGGGGTGGACGCCGCGACCGGCGCGCCGCTCGGCAACATGCCCCAGGCTTTTTCCCATGCCGGCCTGATCAATTCGATCATGATGCTGGAGAAAGGCGCTGGTCAGCGGGGTGGGCAGAATGGGGGCCAGAACGGGGATCAGCGCGACGGCGCATCGGGAAGCGAGGCGGCATGATGGCGCAGGTTCTGCATCATATGGACTGGCTTTTGCTGTGGGGTCTGATCGCCACCTGCGTCATGGCGGCGGCGCAGGAGGGGACGCAGCATTTTGGCCTGTCGCGCATCAGCTTTCCGTTCCTGCTCGGCGCCTTTTTCACAGGCAATCGTCGTCACGCCGAGGCGATCGGGTTTGTGATCTATTTGCTGGGCGGCTTCGTCTTCGCCTTTGGCTATGGCTGTCTGTTTGAAAGCCTGCACCGGGCGAACGGCTGGATCGGCGCGCTGGCGGGCCTGGCGCAGGGTCTGGTCATGCTGCTCATTGTCCTCCCCGCCCTGCCGTCCTTTCATCCGCGCATGGCCAGCCCGCACGACGGGCCGGAAGCCGCGCGCCGCATCGAGCCGCCGGGTTTTCTGGCTCTGCATTACGGGGCGCGCGCGCCGCTGATTCACCTTTTGGGCCAGGTTCTGTTCGGTCTGATTTTGGGACTTACCTATCCGCTGTAAGGAGCTGCGTCATGCCAAAGCAAGCTAATGATCTTAAACGTAAAACTGTCGTCGTCACCGGCGCATCCGCAGGCTTAGGCCGCGCCATCGCCGTCGCCTTTGCGCGCGAAGGCTGTCATGTCGGCCTGATCGCGCGTTCGGAAGAGGGGCTTAAATCCGCCGCAGCCGAGGCGCTGGCGGCCGGCGAGGGCGCGGTTGTCTGGGCCGTGGCGGACACCGCTGACCCCGAGGCTTTGGGCAAGGCCGCAGTCGATCTTGAAGCGCAGCTCGGCCCCATCGACATCTGGGTCAATAACGCCATGGAGACGATCTTCTCGCGCGTCGCCGACATTACGCCCGACGAGTTCCGCCGCGTCACCGAGGTCACCTATCTCGGTTTCGTCTATGGCACGATGGAGGCGCTGAAACGGATGATCGCGCGCGGGCAGGGGACGATCATTCAGGTCGGCTCGGCGCTCGCCTATCGCTCGATCCCGCTGCAATCGGCCTATTGCGGCGCCAAGGCGGCGATCCGCGGCTTTACCGACTCTTTGCGCTGCGAGCTGATTCACAACCATCGCGGCGTGAAGCTTTCCATGGTGCATATGCCCGCCATGAACACGCCGCAGTTTTCCTGGGCGCGCACCCATGTGCCGCACCAGCCGCAGCCGGTGGGCAAGATTTTTCAGCCTGAGGTCGGCGCCGACGCCGTGGTTCACGCCGCCCGCTATCCCAAACGCGAATACTTCGTCGGCGCCTCGACCATCGAAGCGGTGCTGGGCACGAAGGTGCTTCCCGGCTTCATGGACCATAAGATGGCGAAGATGAGCTATGAGGGCCAGTACGCCAGCCCGGCCCCGATACCGACGCGCGCGGGCAATCTGATGACGCCCGCCGCCGCCGGTCTGCACACCACCCACGGTCAGTTCGACGACAAGGCCGTCGACCATTCGACCGCGTGGAGCCTCACCAAATGGCTCAGCCGCTGGATTTAAACCGATCCTTACCTTCAGGCCCTGAGCGCCTATCGAAATTTTACGGCGGCGGGTTTAAGCCGGACCGTAGCAAAATCCCCTGAAAAATAAGGAGCCCCGTCATGGCCGAGACCGCTGGCGACGCATTGGTGCAAACCCTGATCAACTGGGGGATCGACACGATTTTTGGGATACCCGGCGACGGGGTCAATGGCATTATCGAAAGTTTACGAAAGCGAAAGGACGAGATTCGCTTCATCCAGACGCGCCATGAGGAGGCCGCAGCTTTTATGGCCTGCGCCTACGCCAAGACGACCGGACGTCTGGGCGCCTGCATCGCCACCTCCGGTCCGGGCGGCATTCACCTGCTCAACGGGCTTTATGACGCCAAGCTGGACGGGGCGCCGGTCATCGCCATAACCGGCATGCAGTTTCATGACCTTCTGCACACCCATACGCAGCAGGATGTCGAGCTGGACAAGCTCTATATGGATGTCTGCGTCTATAATTGCCGCATCATGGGGCCGGCGCACACCGAGAACGTTGTCGAACTGGCCTGCCGCACAGCGCTGACGCGACGCGGCGTCGCGCACGTCACCATGCCGGTCGACATGCAGTCCGAGCCGGTCAAGAAGGATGTGCGCTCAAAGCGCAATGTCATGCACCATGTCTCGGACATGCCCGCCTTCCGCGCCGGTCTGCCGCACGAGGACGATCTGCAAAAGGCCGCCGATATCCTCAATGCAGGCAAGAAGATCGTCATTATGAGCGGCGCCGGGGCGATTGGCGCCGGGCCTCTGGTCGAGGAGGTCGCCGACCGATTGGGCGCCGTGATCGTCAAGCCGCTGCTCGGCAAGGCATCGGTGCCGGACGCGTCCGATTACTGCCTCGGCGGGGTTGGGCTTCTGGGCACAAAGCCGTCGCAACAGGCGCTGGAGGAATGCGACACGCTTCTGATCGTCGGCTCGAGCTTTCCCTATATCGAATTCTACCCCAAGCCCGGTCAGGCCAAATGCGTGCAGATCGATCTCGACGGCGCGCGCATCGGTCTGCGCTATCCGGCGGAGGTTGGTCTCGTCGGCTACGCCAAGGCCTGCCTTGAGCATCTCCTGCCGCGCCTTGAGGCCAGTAAGAACCGCCATTTCCTGCAAACCGGCCAGAAGCGCAAAAAGGAATGGCTTGAGCTTCTCGAAACGCGCGGGACGGTCGAGAGTCTGCCGATGAAGCCGCAGGTCGTCGCCTATGAGCTGGGCAAGCGGCTGGCGGACGATGCGATCTTCATATCCGATTCCGGCACCATCGCGACCTGGTATGCACGCTATCTGCCCTTCCGTTATGGGCAGCACTGCACCCTGTCCGGCAATCTGGCGACCATGGCCAGCGGTCTGCCCTATGCGATAGCAGCCCAGGTCGCCCATCCGGGCCGTCAGGTCGTCGCCATTGTCGGCGACGGCGGCTTCTCCATGCTGATGGCCGAGTTCGCTACGGCGGTCAAATATAACCTGCCCATCAAGATTTTGCTGATCAAGAACAATGCGCTCGGCCAGATCAAATGGGAGCAGATGGTGATGCTCGGCAATCCCGAATATGAATGCGAGCTGCATCCGATTGACTTCTGCAAGGTCGCCGAGGCCTGCGGCGGCAAGGCGATCCGCATCGAAGACCCGGCGCGCTGCGGGGCGCAGCTCGATGCGGCGCTGGCTGAGCCCGGCCCGGTGCTGATTGAAGCCGTGGTCGATCCGAATGAGCCGCCTCTGCCGCCGATGGTGACGTTCGATGAGATGACGAAATTCACGGAAGCGCTCGCCAAGGGCACGCAGATGCGCGGGGACATCATCAAGACCGTGTTCAAGGATAAGGTGCGGGAGCTGATCTGATGCCGGATACGGCTCGGAGAACACACAACGGCGCCATAAGCGCCGTGCGGGCCGCCGCCTATACGGTCCCAACCGACGCGCCGGAAAGCGACGGCACGGCGCAATGGACGTCCACGACGCTGGTCGTGGCCCATGTCGAAGCCGACGGCGAGACGGGTATGGGCTACAGCTATGCGGCGCCGGAAGCGGCGGCGCTGATTGGCGGGAAACTGGCAGAGGTTCTTCAAGGCCAGCGGGCGGACGACATTCCGGCGTTGCATCACGCCTTGAGCGCGGCGGTGCGCAATATTGGGCGGCCTGGCATCGCCGCCTGCGCCATATCAGCGCTCGACCATGCGCTTTGGGATATGAAGGCCAAGCGGCTGGGCGTATCGCTGATCCGGCTCTTAGGCGCGGCGCGCGGCGCGATCCCGGTCTATGGCAGCGGCGGCTTCACCACGTCCGGCCCGGACGAGATTGTGCGCGATATCGAAGGCTGGCGCGCCAAGGGCATTGATCTGTTCAAAATCAAGATCGGACGCGATGAGAATGAGGACCGTCGCCGCGTCACAGCGGCGGTGGACGCCTTGCATGACGAAGAGCAACTCTTCGTGGACGCCAATGGCGCCTATGATGCGCGCACGGCGGTCTATAGGGCCGACTGGCTCGGCGAGATGGGCGTGCGCTGGTTCGAGGAGCCGGTCTCGTCCGACGATGCGACTGGGCTGGCCTTCGTGCGCGAGCATGCCCCAGCGGGACTTGCGGTGGCGGCGGGCGAATACGCCTTTACGCCGGATGCGTTTCGCCTGCTGATCGGCGCGGTCGATGTTTTGCAGGCCGATGCGACGCGCTGTCTGGGCCTGAGCGGCTTTTTGCAGGCGGACGCCCTGTGCGAGGCGCATCACCTGCCCCTGTCGTCGCATTGCGCGCCCGCCCTGCACGTCGCGCCCATGTGCCACGCCATGCGCGGCGTGCATATGGAGTATTTCCACGACCATGTCCGCATCGAATCCCTGCTGTTCGACGGCGTTCCCGAGGTGGTGGACGGCCGTTTACAGGCGCAGGATGCGCGGCCCGGACATGGGCTCAGCTTGCGCGAAGACGTCGCGCGGGAGTTCGCCGCATGAGCCAGTCGCTCGAACACGACCTGCGCGACGCCGTTGACGCCGAGGTGCGTTTTGCGAGCGGCGACCGCGCGCTTTACGCCGCTGACGCATCCAATTTTCGCGAGGTTCCGCGCGGCGTCGTCATTCCAAAAAGCATGGACGAGATGGTGAAGATCATCGCCATCTGCGCGCGCCACGGCGCCAGCGTGGTGCATCGCGGCGGCGGCACATCGCTGGCTGGGCAAACCGTCTCGGCGGGATCGGTCGTCATCGACTCCTCGAAATACTGCAACCGCATTTTGGAAATCGACCCGCAGGCGCGGCTGGCGCGCGTCGAGCCGGGCGTGGTGCTGGACGATTTACGTAAGGCCGCGGGCCAGCATGGGCTGACCTTTGGGCCGGATCCTGCGACGCATAACCACAATACGCTGGGCGGCATGCTGGGCAATAATTCGTGCGGCGTGCATTCGCTCTATGCGCGCCGGACCGTGGATAATGTCCGCGAACTGGAGGTGCTGACCTATGATGGGGTGCGTCTTAACGTCGGGACGACGCCGGATGACGTGCTGGCGCAGAAGCTGATCATGCCGGGACGGGAAGGCGAGATCTATCGTGGCTTAAAAGCCTTGCGCGACGCCTATGCCGACGAGATCCGGCGGCGTTATCCGCGCATTCCGCGCCGCGTTTCCGGCTATAGTCTCGACGAGCTTTTGCCCGAGCGCGGCTTTCATGTCGGGCGCGCCCTGGTCGGGTCCGAATCGACCTGCGTGACCATTTTGTCGGCGACGCTGGAACTGGTCCCTGACCCGAAGCATAAGGTCTTGCTGGTCATCGGTTTTGACGATGTCGCCAACGCCGCCGACGCGGTGCCGGACCTTTTGAAGTTCCGCCATACCAAGGACTCCAACGGTCTGATCGCGCTGGAAGGCATGGATGCGGACCTGCCGCACTATATGAAGGTCAAGAATTTCCGCGTCGAGGATCTGCAATATCTGTCCAAGGGCAATGGCTGGCTGCTGGCGCAGTTCGGCGGCGATACGCAAGCCGAGGCCGAGCGTCACGCCGAAGCCTGCCGCCAGAGGATGAGCCGTCACCCGCACGTCGTCGACATGCGCCTTCTCACCGATCCGGAAGAGCGGGAAAAGCTGTGGAAGGTGCGCGAGGCGGGGCTCGGTTCGACCGCATGGGTGCCGGGCATGGCGGACACCTGGCCGGGCTGGGAGGATTCGGCCGTCGGCCCGGACGAGCTGGGCGCCTATATGCGTGAGTTGAAGGCGCTTTACGCCAAATATGATTACAAGGGGTCGATGTACGGCCATTTTGGCGACGGGCTGATCCACTCACGCATCACCTTCGGTCTGCATACGGACGAACAGGTCGCCAATTATCGCCGGTTTCTGGAAGAGGCCGCCGCTCTGGTCGTGCGACATGGCGGAACCCTGTCGGGCGAACACGGCGATGGGCGCCAGCGCGCCGAGCTATTGCCGATCATGTATGGCGAGACGCTGATTGAGGCGTTTGGCGCGTTCAAGCGCTTGTGGGATCCGTTGGGACGCATGAATCCCGGCAAGATCGTCAATCCCAAGCCTTTGGATACGGACCTGCGCTATGGCCCGCAATTTGAGCGTAAAAAGCCCGAATACCATACCCTGTTCAAGTTTCCGGAAAGCCAAAACAGCTTTTCGCGCGCGGTGATGCGCTGCGTCGGCGTCGGGGAATGCCGCCGCCATGAGGGCGGAACCATGTGTCCGAGCTATCGCGGCACGCGCGAGGAAAAGCACTCAACGCGCGGGCGCTCGCGTCTCTTGCAGGAGATGCTGGAAGGCGATCCGATCCGCAATGACATGCAGTCGGACGCGGTGCATGAGGCGCTAGATCTGTGCCTGTCGTGCAAGGCCTGCAAGAAGGAATGCCCGGTCAGCGTCGATATGGCGAGCTACCGCGCCGAATTTCTGCACCACTATTTTAAATCGCATCCGCGCCCCCTGGCCAGCTATGGTATGGGCCTCGTGCATGTCTGGGCGCCGTGGGCGGCGAAGGCGCCGTGGCTGATGAACCTGATCACTCAGACGCCAGGTCTGTCCGCCATCGCCAAGATCGTAGCGGGCGTACATCCGTACCGCGACCTGCCCAAATTCGCCAGTCGCACGGCGCGCGCGCAATGGCGCAGCGCAAGCCAGCATCGCGATAAGCGCGTCATCCTGTGGATGGACAGCTTCAACAACCATTTCACGCCCGCGCCCCTGCTGGCGGCGGGGCGGGTTCTGGAGCTGAGCGGGCATGAGGTCGTCGCTTCGCCTAAGGGGCTGTGCTGTGGGCGACCCTTTTATGATTACGGGCGGCTTGAGGCGGCCAGGGCCTATCTGCAGCGCTGTCTGGATGTCCTGACGCCCTTGCTGGATGAGCGCACCTGGCTGGTCGGCGTCGAACCGAGCTGCCTGTCGGTGTTCAAGACCGAGCTGTTGAGCTTCTTCCCCGATGATGCGCGCGCCAAACGCCTGTCCGAACGCGCCCTGACCTTAGGACAGTATCTGACGATGCACGGTCATGCGCCGATCTATCTTGAGCGCGATGTCTGCGTGCATGGCCACTGCCACCACAAATCGGTCATCGGCATCGACGCTGAGATGGAGCTTCTAAAATCTACGGGGCGGAAGGCGACTCTGCTCGATGATGGCTGCTGCGGCATGGCGGGGGCTTTCGGATACGAGACGCAGAAATATCCGGTATCAGAGGCGATCGCCAGACAGGGGCTGCTCAAACATCTCGATCAGACGCCCGACGATCATCTGATCGCCGCCGACGGCTTTAGCTGCCGTCACCAGATCACGCATTTCAGCCAGCGTCAGCACCAGACCCTTCCGGAGCTGCTGCTGGCCGCGATGAGCAAAGGAGAGGTTTCATGATCGGCAAGACGCATTGGGCCATAGCCGAAGGCTATATTCCGCCGGACAATCAAGAAAAGCCGCGTCCGGCCATCAGCCATGAGGCGTGCTGCGTGCTGAACGCAGGCGAAGAGGACGCCGATATCGAAATCCGCGTCTTTTTCAAGGATCGCGAACCGGCGGGACCATATCGCTTTACGGTTCCGGCGCAACGGACGCATCACCTGCGCTTTAATGATTTTCGTGACCCGGAACCCATCCCGCCAGGAACCGACTTCGCCAGTGTGCTGACATCGAGCGCACCGGTCGTGGTGCAGCACACGCGTCTGGATACGCGCGACGGCACGCGCGGGCTGATGAGTACGATCGCCTGGGCGGACTAATTGATTGTCGGCTGTGCGGGGCCGCGCGACGCGTTGATGGCGCCTTGTGTGGTATCGCTTTGCGTCGGGTGCGCCGCCATGCCTTCGCCGATCCAGTATAGGATCGCGGCGGCGACGATGATCAGGAAGGATATGGCCGCGTAACGCCAGATCTTGCCGTACTGCGAGGGGGCGGGGACATTATGAATCTTCGCCATCGTCGCTCTCCGGGCTGTCGTCTTCGCTCGCCGTTTCGTCGCCGCTTTGCGGCAGGATCACCGGGCCTGTGATCGGGTCATTCGCCGGGCCCGGCGCGGGCCCCGACGCTGGCCTGGTGTCATCTTTAATTGGATGCGTCATTGCGGCCTCCTTTTGGTGGGACGTCGTTGATGGAACGTCCGGCAGATTGGCGAAATGCGCGTAAGGTTAAAACCGGGATTTGCCGCCCCCGATATCAAATCAGGGTCAGGATGAACGAGGTCAGGCTTAGGACGGCGGACCGAATTTGCAGCTTTCTAACAAAATTGCAGGGTCATCAGGCGGCATTCTTACCTCGGGGCTGTTAAGGTGAAAGCCTCAAAAAAATCAATAAAAACGGAGGTTTTTACCGTGCAAATGCCGCAATCATGCCGCTTGCAGCTCTCGGAGCTGGCCCGGCAATTAAGTCAGGCGCGCAGCGCGCCCGATCGCATGCGCCTGTTCGGAGATTATCGTGAACAGGTGCTGCGCCACATCGACCATGTGCAGAACCACCGCGAAGCGACGAGCATTCGCGTCTATATCGATCGTCTTGAGCGCCTGTCGCCGGACGGGGAGCCCTGGCGAGACATTTTCCGCGCCCTGCATTGTACGCTGGATGAGGACTCCGGCGCGGCTATGCGTCACGAGCTCGCCTGAAGGCGCACAGGCGGCCGAAGCTTGTCCAATCCTTATTCAGGAAGGCGCGGCGCGCTTTGAATATTGAGGCCGCCGACTTCATGCTTGAGGCTTTGGGAGAACCATCATGCCGACAGACCACGTTGATTCCCTTACCCCGCAAGGCCGCGCTGTCAATTCCGGGCCGAAGCCTGAAGATCGCGTCCAGTCCGGCGGGTCGGCGACGCGCGCGGCGCAACGGCCTGATAAAGACGCCGAGTCAAGCCTTGAAGGGCCGCCCGAAGCGGATGTCGGCGCCCCTGCGCAACCTCCCGGCGATGAAAGCGGCCAGACGGTCAAGGCGCGCGTCGCGCCGTCCGCTCCGTCAGGCCAGGGCCATGATGAGCGCGGCGAATACGGGCGAACCGATCCGCGCTCCGATGCGCCGGAGGCTTACGGAAAATCATAACTGAGACCAGACAGACGGCGGGCAGATCAAGATATGGAGACGGAACGATGCTCGACGCAGACACCAGAGGCGATCAGGCGGCTGAGGCCGCGCGTGATATTCAGAAGGAGGCGGAGAAGGCCGAACGCCATGATGCGGCGCGTAAGGTCGAGGGCGCGATGCAGGCGGGCGCGCGGCTCTATCCTGAGCCGCCCATGCCCGGACAGCATCTGGCCAAGCCCGGCCTTGAGGCCGATCTGGAGCTGCAACCCTATTGCGACGCGCCGTTTTACAAGGGTTCGGGCAAGTTGCAGGACTGTGCGGCGCTGATCACCGGCGCCGATTCCGGCATTGGTCGTTCGGTGGCGATCCTGTTCGCGCGCGAAGGCGCCGATGTCGCCATTGTCTATGAATGTGAAGATGAGGACGCGCAGGAAACCCAGCGTCTGGTCGCGGCCGAGGGTCGAAAATGTCTGCTGATTCCAGGCGATGTCACGGACCGCGCCTTCTGTTTCAGCGCCGTCGAAAAGACGCTCGACGCCTTCGGCAAGCTGGATATTCTGGTCAATAACGCCGCCTTTCAGCAGCATGTCGGTCAGTTTGAAGACCTGTCGGAGGCGCAGTTCGATAAGACTTTGCGCACCAATCTTTACGGCTACTTCCACATGGCGCAGGCGGCGACGCCGCATCTGCCCTATGGCGGGGCGATCATCAATACCGGCTCGGTGACCGGGCTTTTGGGCAATGCGGCTCTGCTCGACTATTCGATGACCAAGGGCGGCATTCACGCCTTTACGCGGTCTTTGGCCACGCATCTGGCGCCTAAGGGCATAAGGGTGAACGCCGTCGCTCCGGGGCCGGTCTGGACGCCGCTCAATCCGGCGGACCAGACCGAGGACAAGATTACCCAGTTCGGCGCCAAGACGGTCATGAAACGACCGGCGCAGCCTGAGGAAATGGCGCCCGCCTATGTCTTTCTCGCCTCGAAACAGATGTCGAGCTACATCACGGGCGAGATTTTGCCGCTGGTCGGCGGCTATCACGGCGCATGAGGCGCGGCGGCGGGCCCTGGGCCGCGGCCCTGTTCATGGCGCTGATCGCCGTTCCGGCGCGGGCCGCCATCGACGTGAGCCACCGCCTGCCGCCGCTTGAATTTACGCTTAGGGACGATGAGGCTCATCTTCTTAATCAAGATGAGCTTCTTGGCCATACAGTGTTGCTTTATTTTGGATATTCCGGCTGCGGCGACGCGTGCCCTTTGGTCCTGACGCGTCTGACCCGGCTGACGCGCAAAGTCGATCCATCAGGCCGGGATGTGCGCATCCTGTTTGTCAGCGTAACGCCGCAGAGCGATCCGCCGCAAGTGATGCGCGCTTACCTGAACGCTTATGACAATCCGGTTCTGACAGGTCTGAGCGATCCGCGCGCAGAAGGACTGGCCCGGCGGCTTCGCGCGGCCTGGCCGGTGCTGTCCGGCATGGCGCCCGTTCACTCCACCAGCGTCTATGTCTTCGACCGGAAAGGCCATGCGCGCTTCTTGCTGCCGGAAGGCGACAGCGACGCCGACTGGCGGCGCGCGGTGCGCGCGGTGATGAATAATCAATGATTGATTTTTTCTTCTGGCTGACGCCCTGGGAGCGCCTGTGGTGGGCGCCGCCGCTGTTTCTGGCGGCGGCGGTTGTTTACGCCAGGGGCGCGGGTGAGAGGCCCCCCGGCGCGTGGCGGCAGGGCTTGTTCTGGGCTGGACTCGCCCTGATGTGGTTCGGGCTGCAAAGCGGGCTCGACTACTTTTCAGAACACGCCTTTTTCGTGCATCGCCTGCAGCATCTGATCCTGCATCATGTCGCGCCCATGCTGATCGCGCTGGCGGTTCCGTTGCAGACCATGGGATGGACGCCGCCGCGCTTCGTGCGGGCGCTCAACCACCCGGTGGTCGCGCCTGTGCTGTTCAGCGCCCTCATCATTTTTTGGCTGATCCCGCCGGTGCATGTCGCGGCGATGCTGGATGCGCGGCTTTACGCCATTATGAATGTCAGCATCGCGCTCAATGGCGTGATGTTCTGGGCCAGCGTGCTGAACGCTTCGCGGCGACCGCTGACGCGCATGCTGATGGCTCTGGCGGTGGCGCCGACGCAGATCGCCCTCGGCCTGCTTTTGATGAGCGCCAACAGCGATCTCTACCCGGTCTATGCGCTGTGCGGACGGGCGACGGGGCTGGACGCGCTGACCGATCAGCGGCTCGGCGGTCTGATCCTGTGGCTGCCGGGGGTGATGATGAGTCTTCTGGCGGTGCTTATCGTGCTGCTGCGTCTGCTGTGCGGTGCGGCTTCACCCACAGCGGCTCGTCGTGAATCTTCTGACGGATCGCCCGAACCTTGCCCGCGCTGACCGAAGGGGCCTGATTGCCCCAGCCCTGACGCACATAGGTGGCGACGCGGGCGACTTCCTGATCGGTCAATTGCGTCTCGAAGCCCGGCATGATTTTGGCTTCGCCGCCGGTCTGGGGCGTGTGACCGCCCTTCAGGACCATATGGATCACCGAGGAGGGATCCTGGCTCATCACCGCGGGATTGCCCGCCAGAGCCGGCGCGTCCTTGCCCTGACCGCGGTCGCCATGACAGCCCGCGCAGTCCTGGGCGAACAGGCCCGCGCCCGGCCATTCCTGCTGATCCTGCGTGTGATAGGGTGGAGCGGCGAAAGCTTGCGGCCCGGATGCGAGCGATTTTAAATAACGCGCCACCGCCAGCCGGTCTGCGTCGTTGAGATACTGGGTGGATTTTTCCACGACTTCGGACATGGCGCCAAAGGCGGCGCGGCCCTGGGCGTGGCCAGTCCTGAAGAACTGCATCAGACCGGATTCGGTCCAGCTTCCAAGGCCGGTGCGAACATTGCCGCGCAAACTCGGGGCATGCCAGTATTCCTGCGTGCCGCCGGTCAGGAACAGCCGGTCGCTGGCCCTGGTCCCGCGCTCCTGATAGGCGAGGCCGCGCGGGCTGTGGCAGGCGCCGCAGTGGCCGGGGCCCTCGACCAGATAGGCGCCGCGATTCCAGACCGCGTCGTGTTTTGGATCGGGCTGGAAACGATGATGCGGCTTGAACAGCCAGTTCCAGAACATGATGGCCCAGCGCATATTGAACGGGAAGGGCAGATGGGTCTTCGGCGGATCGCTTTTGACGGGCTTAACCCCATGCAGGAAGTAGTCGTAGAGGTCTTTGATGTCGGCGTCGCTCATGCGCGCGAAGGAGGGATAGGGCATGGCCGGGTAGAGGTGGTGGCCGTCCTTCGCCACGCCGTCGCGCACCGCCCGGTCGAAATCCTTCAGACTGTAAGCGCCGATGCCGGTCGCCTTGTCGGGGGTGATATTGGTGGAGAAGATGGTTCCGAGCGGCGTCTTCATGGCCCTGCCGCCTGTGTACATGGGGCCAAGATCCTTACCGTTGCTGGCGTTCGTATGGCAGGAGGCGCAGTCGGCGGCGCGCGCGATATAGGCGCCGCGCGCGATGTCGGCGTGGGCGACGCTTGAGCAAAGGGCCGCGCATGCGGCTGTGGCGATGATCAGCTTCAGCATGGCGGCATCACCACGCTGGCGGCGAGCACGATCAGGCTGGCGGCGACGAAGATACCGCTGGCGATCATGCCGACCATGCCGAAGAAACGCGCGCGGCCTTCGCCCACGTCGATGGCCTCCGCAGGATCGCCTTCGGCCTCATGCCGGGTGCGCTTCCAGACGGTGTGGGCGATATAGCCGCCGTAGAGTCCGGTCAGGAGGCTGATAACGCCGGCGAGGCTGGTCCAGATCGTCACGCCGACGATCGCGCCGCAGCCGAGATCGGCCATGCCGAAGGCGAACAGCATATAGGCCGACCAGGCGCCGGGCGCGAGGATCAGACCGGCATAGTTGCGCCACCCGGCGACGCGGCGACGATGCGGCGCGGGATGGCGGGGGTCTTCAGCTTGCGTGCGTGTCTCAGCCATGAAGGTGCGGGGCCAGATAAAGGGTGGAGAAGACAACGATCCAGACGGCGTCAACGAAATGCCAGTAGAGGCCGCCGATGGTGACGGGTTTGGAACCGTCAGGGCGGACGCGTCCTGTGAGGATCCAGACGAACAGGGTCGCCAGCACGATCAGGCCGGCGATAACGTGCGCCATATGGAAGCCGGTGATGATGAAGTAGAGCGAGCCGTAAAGATGCGTCCACGGGCCGTAGCCCTTATGGGCCCATTCGTGCATCTGCATGGCGACGAAGACGGCGCCCATCAGAATGGTTAAGGCCAGAAAGGCCAGGGCCGATCGGATGCGGGCGCGCTTCAGGTTATGTTCCACCAGCATCATCACGCCGGATGAGGCGAGCAGGATGCTTGTGCTGATCCCGGGCTTAAGCAGGTCGGGCGGGCCATGGGGAGGCCAGGTCTGGCCGCTGGCGACGCCGAGATAGAGATAGGACACGATCAGGTAGCCGAAGAGCGAGCCTTCTGTGAGGATGAGAGTCCAAAGGCCCCACAGTCCGGTGTGACGCGGGCCGGTATTGCCGACGGGCAAGGGCTTGTCGAGGACGAGGCGCTCAGACACGCGCGGCCTCCTTATGGGAAGGCGCATTCGCTCTGGGCGGCCAGAACCACCAGATCAGCGTCGCTGCGCTGGCGGCAAGGGCCAGCCCCGCCCACAACCAGCCGTGCAGGGCCAGGGCGGCGAAGAAGGCCGTTGCGGTCAGGCTCAGGGCGAACGGGGCGAGATGATCGCCGGGCATGCGCAATATGGCGTTTGGCTCGGAATCGAGCGGCGAGGTTCCAAGCGTCTCGCGGCCCTCAAGCAGGGTGAAGCCTTCGTGCAGCTTGCTGCGTTGCTCGCTCTGGTTCAGGCGGTCCTCCCATAGGGGGTGGCCGCTGGCGATGATCGGGATGACGCGGAAATTGTAGGCGGGCGGCGGCGAGGAGACGCTCCATTCCAGCGAGGCGGCGTCCCACGGATTGTCGCCTGCCGCTTCGCCGCGCCGGGCGCTGATCAGAAGGTCGATCAGGAAGATTACTATGCCAATGGCGAACAGAAAGGCGCCGAGGGTCACGAGCAGATTCAACAGGCTCCACCCCATGCCGGGCGCATAGGTGTAGATGCGGCGCGGCATGCCCAGAACGCCTAAGATGTGCATCGGGAAGAAGGCGAGGTTGAAGCCGGTGAATAAGACGGCGAACGCCCAGCGACCCAGCACTTCGTTTGTCTTGCGACCGGTCCATTTGGGGAACCAGTAATAGACGCCGCCGATCACCGGAAAGACATTGATGCCGAGCAGGACATAGTGCAGGTGGGCGACGACAAAATAGGTCTCGTTAAGCTGCCAGTCGAGCGACACCGCCGCCGTCATCACGCCCGACACCCCGCCGATCACGAACAGCAGCACAAACGAAGCGAAGAACAGGAACGGGACTTTGAATTGCGGTCTGCCTGCCCAGATGGTCGCGATCCAGCAGAAGACGGTGATGGCCGAGGGAATAGCTATGATCAGCGAGGCGGCGCCGAAAAAGGCCAGCACCAGGGGCGGCAGACCGGTGGCGAACATGTGGTGGATCCAGACCTCAAAGCCGATGATCATGGTCGCGACCGTGGACATGGCGACGGCGGAATAGCCGACCAGCGGCCGACGGCAGAAGGTCGGCAGAGCGTCCGAGACGATGCCCATGGCGGGCAGGACGACGACATAGACCCACGGATGGCCGAACACCCAGAACAGGTGCTGCCACAACAGCGCCTGACCGCCTGCGCCGGTATCGAAAAAGTGCGTTCCCAGATTCCGGTCAAGCCACAAAAGAAAGAAGGTCAGGCTGACCGAGGGGATGACGATCAGATTGGCGACGGAGGCGGTCAGCGTGCCCCACACGATGATCGGCACGCGATTGAGCGACATGCCGGGCGCGCGCAGGCGAAACAGGGTGACGACGAAATTGGCGGCGCCGACCGTGGTTGAAATGCCGAGCAGCACCATGCCCAGCGCATAGATGTCGATATTCGGTCCCGGATCGAAGATCGGGCCGGAGACCGGCACATAGTTGAACCAGCCCGCATTCGCGCCATGGCCAAAGGCGAACCCAGCGTACAGGAACAGGCCCGCAGCCAGGAACAGCCAGTATGACAGGGCGTTCAGGCGCGGGAACGCCATGTCGCGCGTCCCCAGCATCAGCGGCCACAGATAGTTGGAGAAGCCCGACAGGACCGGCAGGGCGTAGAGGAAGATCATGGTGACGCCGTGCATCGAAAAAAGCTGGTTATAGGCGTCGGGTGAAACGAGGCCCGCATCGGGCCGCGCCAGTTGCAGGCGCATGATCAGCGCTTCGACGCCGCCCAGAATGAGGAAGGCGAAAGCGGTGATGATGTAGCGCAGGCCGATCTCCTTGTGATCGACCGTGCCGAGCCAGCCCTTCAGGCCGGGGCCGGTTTCCCAGATCTCGCACAGGCGCTTTTCATCCTCGGAACCGGGCGCGATGCGGCCAATATGGGGGATGCGTTGTTCCGTCATGACAGCCCCGCCAGATAGGCGCGTAAGGCGTTGCGCTGATCAGGCGTCAGATCGAAGGACGGCATGCGCGTGCCCGGTTTGAGATCTTGCGCGTGTTCGACCCAGTTGAGGAGGTTATCGGGCGTATTGGGCATCAGGCCCGCAGCCAGTTCGCGCCGCGACATCAGGTGGGTCAGATCGGGCGCGTGCTCGCCTCTGGCCTGAGTGCCGCGCACCGTATGACAGCCGCCGCAATGGCTGAGGAAATACTGCTGGCCCGTTTGCGCCAGCGCCGATGACGGCGCGGCGGCGGGCGCCGCCTGTGACGCCAGCCAGGCGCGGTAGTCGGTGGGATTTTGCGCCACGACCTCGAACGCCATATGGGCGTGCTGCGCGCCGCAGAACTGCGTGCATTGGCCGCGATAGACGCCGGGCTTATCGGCCTGAAGCCATTGATGGGTCGTGACGCCGGGAATCATCTGCGTCTTGCCCGCAAGTTGCGGAACCCAGAAGGCGTGAATGACGTCGGCGCTGCGCAGGTCGATGTTTACGGGAACCCCGGTGGGGATATGCAACTCATTGGCGACGACGGCGTCGCCATAATCGGCCTTCCACCACCAGTCATAACCCGTGACGGCGATGGTGAGCGGCGCTCTGGCGGGCGCGGCGACGGCGCGCAGGGCGATAAAGGCGTAGATCGCCATGCCGAACAGGATCAGCGTGGAGACGCCGCTGCCGATCATCACCCATTTCAGGGCGGCGGCGCTTTCGGCCACGACGCCGTCGTCGCCGCCGCGTCGCCGCATCATGGCCGCGGTCAGGAGGCCGATAATGACGAGGCAGACGCCAATGCAGATCGCCGCATAGGTCCAGCCGAGCGCCTGCATCGACCGCGCGACGGGGCCGTAGACATGGGAAAAGTAATCGAGCGGCGCTCCGTGGCGCATGACGGCAATCTGCGCCGCCGCTGAACAGGCGGCGACCCTCTTTAGCTGAGACGATGACGCGGATAGACGCGCAAGACATGGCGCGATGGTCAAGACATGGCGCGATGGTTGAGGCTTACCGGGACGGAGATAAAAATCCAATGCGATAGGCTCAGGAAGGGCGCATTTACGGCCCAATAGGGGTTTGCCCGATCTTTGCGGCGCTGGCGCAAATGGGGCGGGAATACTTACGCGCGCGTCGGCATGATGCGACTCGCGGCGTCGGCGTTCTGTCGGCGCCGGGTTTCAGAAAAAAAGGACTTCCATCATGTCAAACCTCGCCAGGATCGCGCCGGCGTTGACGGCGGCGGCCTTCGTCACGGCCGTCGCTTTTGCGCCCCTCTTATCCTCTGCGCAGACCACGGATTCGATGACGCCGCCTTCGGATATGGGCGCCAGCTCCAGCAGTTGTTCCTCGGTTCAGGGCTATCCCGACCAGTCCACCAACCGGGGCGTCGCTGAGTCGTGTTACGCCGCCTCCAGTTCCGCAAGCCTGTCGGCCAGCAGCGACAGTCTGATGTCGGATGACTCGTCCATGATGTCGAGCGACAGCGCTTCTTCCTCATGGAGCGCTTCCTCGTCGTCTTCGTCCCTGTAAATACCTGTGTAAACACCCATGCGGAGCGCCTGATGACCTTTGTTCAGGTCCAAAAGGCGCTCCGATAAAGGCGACCTATGCAATCTCACCTTTTGACGACGGATCCGGCGCAGGCCCTGCGCACCTACGCGATCGTTCTGGATGCGGGCGAAGAGGCGCCGACGGCGCTGACCGATTTTGCTGCGCGCAACGCAATATACGCCGCCGCCTTTACAGCGATCGGCGCCTTTGAACGGGCGACGCTGGGCTGGTTCGATTTCGACCGCAAAGCTTATGACCGGACCGAGGTTACGGAGCAGTGTGAGGGCCTCAGCCTGATCGGAGACATTGCCGAGGACGACAAGGGCGAGCCGAGCGTTCACGCTCACGCCGTACTTGGCTTAAAGGACGCTACGACGCGCGGCGGGCATTTCCTGAGCGGGATCGTGCATCCGACGCTGGAAATCACGTTGAGCGAATCCCCGGTTCACCTGCGCCGCCGCACAATTGCGGGCATGGGCCTGGCCCTGATCAAAGCCCCAGATGGGCCAGCATGTCCTTGATGTGAATCGAGGCGAAATGGATGCTGGAATCGGCGACGCCATAGGGCATGAAGATCCAGTCGCCGACCCGCATGGCGCCGCAGGTATAGACGACATTGGGCACATAGCCTTCGCGGTTGTCCTCAGAAGGCGACAGCAGCGGGTGTTTGGAGCGTGCGATCAGCTTGCGCGGGTTCGACTTGTCGAGCAGGGCTGCGCCCAGAGAATAACGCCGCACCGCGCCCACCCCGTGAGTGAGGAGAAGCCAGCCTTCGTCCAGTTCAATCGGTGAGCCGCAATTGCCCATTTGGATCAGCTCCCACGGCGCCTCCGGCCCCATGATGCGGTCGCCCATATTCCAGGCGTAGCGGTCGTCGCTTTCCAGATAGAACAGGCTTTCGTGATCGAGCCGCGCAATGGCGGCGTAGCGTCCGTTCATGCGGCGCGGGAAAAACGCCAGCCCCTTGTGCTGCGACGCCGCGCCGGTGAAAGGGGTGAGGCGGAAGGAGCGGAAGTCGCTGGTCTCCAGACATTCGCAGGCGGTTTCGCGACCGCTGTAGGCGGTGTAGGTGCCCAGATATTCGCGGCTGCCGTCCTCTTCTTCAAACCAGGTCAGGCGCAGGTCTTCCAGACCGTTCGACTGGGCGCGCGTCACCGGAAACAGCACGGTTTCCGAAATCGGGCAGGCCTGATGGCCGCGCACCTGGACCGCCCCATCCAGCAGGACATTGGAGGCGGGCTTGGCCGCGACGGCGAAGTCGGCCTCCGGCCACAGCTCCATGCTGCCGTCAGGGAAAAAGACGCCTTCGCGGAAGGAGACGGTCGAGGTATGGCCTTCGCCGACCGTGCGGGTGGACATGACGAAGTTGACGCCGCCCTTGGCGTTGGTCTGATCGGGATGGGGGACGACCGACGGGTTCATGATGGCGGCGGCCTGATAGCTGTATTCATGGCAGAAATAGGCGCCGATCAGCGCCTGATGATCTTCGTCGAGACCTTCAAGATCGCCCTGCAACTGCTGAATCTGGCGAAAGCGGTCGAGGAAGATGCCGCGCGTCTGCCAATGTCGGCCGGTGAAATCGCGATTGACGATCTCCAGCTCGGCGCGGCACTGCTCGGTTGACAAGGCGGTCAAGGCTGAGCAGACGCGGGTCACGCGCGACATGGCGCCCATGGCGGAATCGCGCGGCATGATCGAGATGGAAAAGGGCAGGATGACCACACGCGACGCATCGGCGCGAAGGGTGGTCGGGCTCAGGGTCATGGGTATCATGGTCTTGTGACGTTCCGGTTTACAGAGCCAGACGCATGGCCAGCCAGCTCAGCGGCCAGGCCAGCAGCGATTCCGCGCCCTGATTTTCGTTGCGTCCCTGCGGGGTCAGGCCGTCGCAACAGCCGCCGTCGGCGTCGATCAGCGACAGGTGCTGGGTGTTGCGACCGGTGAACCAGGCCAGAGCGCGCATGGCTTCGGCGCGCCAGTCTTCGTCGCCGCTGACCCCGGCGGCGCTGAGGCAGGCCTCGACGCTGGCCAGCGCTTCAAGGGGTTGCTGATCGTAGAGCGGGTGGTCCTGCCCCTGCACGTCGAAGCGCGAGGTCGGCGCGGGCATGAAGACGCCGGACGGGACGTGGGCCTGCGCCTGCATCAGCCAGCGCAGGGCGCTTAGGCCGTCGCGGACAGGGTCGGCCGCGTTCAGGTGGTGTCCGCCGAGGATCAGAGCTTCGGGGATGCGCGCATTGTCATAGCTCAGTTCAGGTTCGAACCAGACGTGATCGTCGCGTGAAATCTGCCGGAGGCGGGCGTGCAGATCGGCGCAGAAGGTTCGCAGCCGCGCCTCAAGCGTTGGCGCATCCCCGATCACGCCAGCGCCTCTGACGAGGGCGCGGATCAGGATGGCGCGGGCGCGTAAGGACGGCCAGGCTTCCACATGGCGCAGAACCCGCCCGCCCAGATCGCAGGCCCAGACTTTGAGGTCGTTGCTCAGGTTTGAGCGCGCGACATCGACGAGGCTTTCAAAGGCGCGCGCGCAGTTATCGTCCGAGCCGCCTTCATCGAGCCAGCGGCGGTCATAGCCCATAAAATTGCGAAAACGTCCCTCCGGCAGCCAGGCATGATTGACGAAGGCGGCGTAGACGCGCGCCATGCGCGTTTGCTCAGGCGTCAGCGGTTCGATCAGACTGAGGCGCGCCATCAGAGACAGGGCGCGGGCGTTATCGTCTGTGCAATAGCCATGGCGGCGGTCGGGCAGGCGCAGGCAGGCATGTTGCAACAAACCGCAGTCGTCGCTCATGCGCGCGATCGCCGTCAGGGGTGGGCGCGGGGGCAGGGTCTGATGCGACGTCGGGTGGGAATGGGTCTTGCTGTCGATATGGGTTTGCACGTCCGCCTCCGCGCGTTGGATGTAAGCTTCGGCCACCGCCGCCCAGCGCGAGGGCCGCGCCGCCTCATAGGCGCGCAGGCTCATCTCGGCGCGACGGCCTTCGGAGGCCAGCAGGGCGCCGATCGCTTCGGTGAAGGCGCGCGTGTCGTTGAAGGGGCAAAGCGCGCCGATTCCGCCGCTCAGGGCTTCGACCGCATGCCAGTAAGGGGTGGAGACGACCGGCCGCCCCAGGGCCAGCGCGTACGAGAGGGTTCCCGACGTGATTTGCGTCTCGGTCAGGTAAGGGGTGACATAGATGTCTGTAGCCTGAAGAATATCAACCAGTTCGTCGTCATTGATAAAGCGATTGATGAAGCGGATATGGTTCTCGACGCCGAGGTCGCGGGCCATGGTTTTGAGACGTTCGCGATAGACTTCGCCCTCGTGACGAACCAGATGCGGATGCGTCGCGCCGATGACGAGATAGGTCAGGTTGGGACATTGCCGCGCCAGCTCCGGCAGGGCCGCGATGACCGTCTCTATGCCCTTGTTCGGCGATAAGAGGCCGAAGGTGGTCAGGACCTGACGCCCCTCCAGCTCGTGCCGGGCCTTGAAGCCTGCGGTGTCGCGCAAGGGGCGCGAGGGGGCGCCGTGCGGCACGACAATAATCTGGCCGTCTGGAACGCCATAGACGGTTTTGAGAATATCCGCGCCCTTTTTCGCCATCGTCACCAGCGTGCTTGAGAGCCGGATCAGGCTTTGCATGACGCGGCGCTGTTCCGGCGTCGGCTGCTCCAGAACGGTGTGCAAGGTGGTGACGACCGGCATATTGACGGCTTCGAGCAGGTCGAGCAGATGGGCGCCGGACGGACCGCCATAGATGCCGAATTCGTGCTGGACGAACAAAGCCTCGACGCCGTCCGCGTTCAGCGAGCGCGCCATGCGGCTGTAGGCGGCCTGATCGTCCTGGAAGATCTGGTCGGTCACGGCGTCAGGATAGGCGTATGGCCCGTCGCCTGCGTCATTGTCCGGCGCGTCGTTCATCGCGATAACCCGCCAGTCGGCGTCCGGCAGGGCTTTGGACAGGCAGGCGTACATATCCCGCGTAAAGGTCGCCAACCCGCATTGCCGCGGCGGGAAGTTGCCGATGATCGCGGCGCGCGCAATCGCCTTGCGGGGACGATGGTGGCGGGCCAGCACGTCGCTCAACTGGGCGTCGCTGGCCTCATTGGCGAAACGGGCGATCTCAAGGGCGGGGGCTTGCAACATCACAGACGTCTTTGTTCAAAAAACGCGCGACGCGCGCGGGCGAGGAGCGCCGGATTTCGCGCAGGGCCCGCTTGATCCGGCGGCGAGGCGGAAGCGTAAGCGTGAAATCGTCGGAACGGCGAGGGCGCGTCGAGCCTTTCGCTGAAAACGATAGTGCGTTCTCCTACCGTAAGGATTCAGTATGAATGCCCGGGCGTTTGTATAAAGGCGGTCAGGTTTGCAGCGATTTGTCCGTCGCGGACGGCGAGAAGACTTGACCGGCGCGCCGCGACCCGCTTAGGTGAGCTTGCGCGCGCCGCGCATAGGGGGAGGGCGCTGCGTGGGGGAGACGCTTTTCTCAGGTGCCAGTTTCGTCTCACATCGCCGCGTCTGAAGCCGCTGCAACGGGTCCGGTCGATGCGCATGCGGCGGCGCGTTTGATCGCGGAAGCCAATGCGCGACATGACCTGCAAGCCAGGTTCGGCGCCTCCGATGCGCCAGATGCGAAGACGCTTGCCTTCTGGGAGCATGTGCGCGACGCGGTGCAGCGCTTTTTCGATACGCTCGGGCATTTGCTGGCGCCGATCGGGCCCGCCATGCCATACATACTGTGGGGCTTGCTGATCCTTGTTGTGGCGCTGATCCTGTCGCCCGTCGTGCGGCTGTTCCTGACCTCGCGCTTTGAGCGCTTCTTTGCGCGTCATACCTTACGCGCCGACGCCGAATGGCGACCCAGCGCCTCGGCGGTCGCCGCCCTTCTGGCCGAGATTGACGCGCTTGCGGCGCGCGGCGCCTATGACGAGGCGGTGCATCTCTTACTGGTGCGCAGCGTGGCCGACATCAATGCGTTCCGGCCCGATCTGGTGCGCAAGCACTTTTCCGCGCGCGATATTCTCTCGCACCCGCTGCTGCCGGACAATGCCCGCCCGACCTTCGCCGAGATTGTGCGCTGGGTCGAACAATCCTTCTTTGCAGGCGTTCGCGTTGGCAAGGCGGGCTTTGACGCCTGCCGAGCCGCCTATGTCCGTTTCGCCGCCGCTGAAGGGCTGGCGCCGCAGGGGAGCGCATAGATGGCGCGCTTTTCTCTGCCGAAACTGTCAAAAGCGCAGGCGGCCAACGGGCTGCCCTTCATCGCCCTGTTCCTGTGTCTGGGCCTGTTCGCCATGGCGGGGATCGTGCTGGTCGGGGCCAATTCCGAGCCCGTCACCGGACAATCGGCCTATGTCACCGGCGTGTCGGCGCAGGGCTATCAGGGACTGAAGCGTTTGTTGATCGCGCGAGGTCATCCTGTCGCCGTCAACCGCGATGAAGACGGCCCGGCGCGCGCCCGCGCCGATCTGGAGATCATCACACTCGATGGCGATAACGCCAATCTGGTGTTTGGCGTCGAACCCGGCGTGTCATCTACAGACGACGATAATGACGATAAGGGCGACGGTGCCTCAGCCTCGTCCGATAGCGCGGCGTCCGCCTCCGCCTCTGATGCGTCAGCGGCTTCGGCTCAGTCTGCGTCCGGGCGTAAAGAGCGCACCTATTACCCGGCGCCAGATCCTAAACGCGCCAACCATATTCTCTACCACCCGCTCGGCAAGGTGGTGCTGGTCGTGGCGCCGAAATGGTCGGCGGGACGGATGATGAAACATCCGCTGTGGGACGTCGATCCAGATCTGATTCCCGCCGCGATCATCAAGAACAATCTCGAAGTCCTGGCCCCGGCGAGTGAGACCGTTCGCGACCCTCTGTTCGCCAAAGCCGACGATCTGCCGCCCCTGCCGGAGGGGCGGGCGCGAATTCAAAGCTATCGGCGACTGATCACCTTCGATATTCCCGCCTATGATCTCAAACGCGATACGCGGCCCAAGACGGCGGCGGAAAAAAAGGCCGATCAGGTCCGGCAAACGGGTTTCACGGGCGGCGGGGGCGATCCCTATATCAGCAATGACGTCCCGGTGCGCCGTCCCTGGAGCGCCTCCGGCGGCGGGCTCGGCGCCTATGATCTGGGCGCGATTTCCGGTCTGCAATCCATGACCGCGCCCAATCTGCAACCGGTCATGACGACGCAGGACGGACGCCCGATCCTGTCAAGGCTGATCGTCACCGGCGGACGGCGTCAGCCGGTTGTCCCCGTCTATGTGCTGAGCGAACCCGATCTTTTGAACAACACCATTCTGGCCGATCCGCAGCGCACGGCCAATGCGCTGAACCTGATCGAGAAGCTGGCGCCGAAGCCGGTCGGCCATCCGGCCAGCATCGTGTTCAACCTGACCTTTGCCGGTATGGGCTTTGATCACGACCTCTTACACACCCTGGCGCGTCCGCCCTATATCGCCGCGCCCTTGTGTCTGCTGCTGATGGGGCTGGTCCTGATGTGGGCGGCGTTTTCACGCTTCGGCCCGCCCTTGCCGGCGTCGGAGGCGCCGCCTTTAGGGCGAGGGGCGCGGCTTTTGGCCGATAATGCGGCGCGTCTGTTCGCCCTGACCATGAAACAGCCAAAACTGGCCGGGGCCTACGCCCAGCATGTGCGCGACATGGTGCTGAAATCGCGCGGCTATATGCAGGTGTCCAGCCAGGAGCCGCCGGACGAACTGGCCGACCGCATCGGGCGCGCGCATGGCGCCAGCGACAGCTATCTGGACTTAAAGGCGCGCGCCGACAAGACGCTCACCGTGCATCAACTGATCGACATCACCCGCAGGCTGCACGCCTGGAAGACGGAGATAGACCGTGCTCATATCTGATATTCAATCCCTGGCCGGAACCTTGCGCGCCGAAATCGGCAAGGCCGTGATCGGCCAGACCGATACGGTGGACCTGATGCTGACCGCTTTGTTTTCCGGCGGCCATATCCTGCTGGAAGGCCCGCCGGGGACCGCCAAGACGCTTCTGGCGCGGGCCTTCTGCCGCGCACTGTCGCTACGCTTTGGGCGCATCCAGTTTACGCCGGACATGCTGCCGGGCGATGTGCTGGGCTCCAACCTGTTCAACTTCCAGACCTCAAGCTTCTCCTTAAGCAAGGGGCCGATCTTCTGCGACCTCCTGCTGGCCGATGAAATCAACCGCACCCCGCCCAAGACGCAGGCGGCGCTTCTGGAAGCCATGCAGGAGCGGGCGGTGACTCTGGACGGCGTTCGGCATGATCTGGGCGCGCATTTCACCGTCATCGCGACCCAAAACCCGATCGAGCAGCAGGGCACCTATCCGCTGCCCGAAGCGCAGCTTGATCGTTTCCTGTTCAAGCATGTGCTGGGCTATCCGTCCTTAGAGGAGGAGCGCCGCATCGTCGAGGGCGCGGGCAATGCGCAGGCGACGGACAATGTGCTGGATAATATTCGTCAGGTTGTCGATGGACCCGCCCTTGACGCTGCGCTCGCGACCGTGGCGGGCGTGCGGCTGAACGAGGCCAATCGCGACTATATCGTCGCCCTGATCCGCGCCACGCGCGAGGCGCCGCAACTGTCGGTCGGCGCCTCTCCGCGCGCCGGGGCGCTTCTGGCCCGCGCGGCGCGGGCGCGGGCGGTGCTGGACGGACGCGACTATGTGCTGCCCGACGACATCAAGGCGCTGTACCCGCCTTGCATGCGCCATCGCGTCCTGTTGTCGCCCGCCGCCGAGATCGAGGGCGAGAGCGTCGATCTGGTGCTGCAACGGCTTCTGGAACGCATCGAGATCCCGCGTTAAGCCATGGCTTTTTCCCCCGCGCCGCGTCTTCTGGTTCTGCTCGGCCTGAGCGTCCCCGCCGCTCTGGCGGTGGGCGTCTATGCGCCGGATGTCTGGCCGTGGGTTCCGCTGGCGGCGCTGGTTCTTATCGCCTTCGCCGTGCTGGACGCTGCGTTCGCCCCGGTGGGGCAGGGGATTAATGTCAGCCTGCACGCGCCGCCTTTTCTCGATCTGGGGCGCGAACAGGAGACGCCGCTGGTCGTAAGCTTTAAGGGCTATGCGCCGCAGAGCATGATGTTGCGGCTTGATCTTGACGCGCGCCTCGCGGGATCAGCCTATAATCAGATGCTGACGCGCGACGCCGACGGTCGGTTCGCAAGCGTTCTGCGGCTCAAGGCGATGACGCGCGGCCCTGCGGACATCAAGGCGGCTTACCTGCGCTGGCGCGGGCCGCTGGGCCTGGTGCATGTTCAGAAGAAGGTGAAGCTGGACGTCCATATTGTCGTCACCCCGGACTTAAAAGGCGTCGAGCAGGACGCGGTCAACCTGTTCTCGCTCGACAATATCTACGGCATCCGGGTGCAGAACCAGCTTTACAATGGCTCTGAATATCACGCCTTGCGCGAATACGACGCGTCACAGGATCACCGGCGCATCGACTGGCGTTCGTCTTCGCGGCATATGAAGCTCTATTCGCGCGAATATCAGGCCGAGCGCAACCATCATATCGTGCTGGCCTTCGACACCGGACGGCTGATGGGCGAGCCGTTGCAGGGGTTAAAGCGGCTCGACCGGGCCATCTATGCCGGGCTGTTGCTCGGCTATACCGGACTTAAGATCGGCGATCATGTCCGCGCGTTCAGTTTCGGCGCGCGTCCGCAGCCGGTGGGGCCGGTCCTCTCCGGGACGCATGGCTTCGACGTACTGAAATATCAGCTCGGATCGCTGATGGACACGACCGAGGAAAGCAATCACACCCTGGCCCTGGCCGATCTCAACGCCAAGGTGGCCCGCCGGTCGCTGATCGTGCTGTTTTCGGACTTTATCGACGAGATTTCGGCCGACCTGATGATCGAGGCGCTGAAACGCCTGTCGAAAAAACATCTGGTGCTGTTTGTCGCCTTTGGCGACGAGGTGGTCGAAGGCTTGATGCAACAGACGCCCGCTGACGCCGATGATGTGACGCGCGCAGTATTTGCGCGTCGTCTGGCCAATCAGCGCGAGCGCGTGCTGGCGCAACTGCGGCGTCAGGGCGTCGAGGTGCTGGAGACGCCGAACGAATATCTGGCGACTATGATTGTCGATAAATATCTGGCGCTGAAACGCGCCGACCGATTGTAGGAGCGCGCATGGACCAGCCGAACGGCGCCAAATCCGGCCTGCAACTGAAAAGCCAGAAGTTCCGCGAGACGCGCGAGGGCGACTGGAAGGCTCTGTCGCGTCAGCTCGACAAGGTGGATCGGTCCGGTCTGAAGTCCCTGTCGGCGGAAGATCTTTTGAACCTGCCGCTGCTCTACCGTTCGGCGGTGTCGTCTTTGAGCATGGCGCAGTCGATCTCGCTGGACCGCAACCTGATCACCTATCTGCAGGCCTTGAGCGCGCGCGCCTATATCTTCATCTACGGCCCGCAGACGCGGCTCAAGACGGTGCTGAAGGACTTCTTCATCGACGGCTGGCCGGTGGCGGTGAGGCGCTTGCGCAAAGAACTGGCCTTCGCCTTTCTCACCGTGGTGGTCGGCTTTATTATCGGCTGGGCGATGTGCGCGCACGATCCGAGCTGGTATGACGTGCTGGTCGGCGGTCAGTCCCAGGGGCGCGACCTGTCGGCGTCCGCCAAGGATCTGGCCAAGACGCTGGGCAAGGGCGACGTCCCTAGCAACGCCATGCTGCCGACGTTCGCGGTCTTCCTGATGACGCATAATACCCGCGTGGCGATCAGTTGCTTCGCCTTCGGCGCCGTTTTCGGTCTGCCGACCTTTGCGCTGACGCTCTATACCGGCGTGACCATGGGGGCGATGGTGTGGCTGTTCGCGCAGAAGGGGCTGGGATTCGCCTTCGCCGCCTGGCTAAGCATTCATGGCACGACCGAGATATTCGCCCTGCTGATCGCGGCGGCGGCGGGTTTTCATATCGGCATGAAGCTGATGTTCCCCGGCGCGCAGACGCGCAAAGCCGCGCTGGCCGAGGCCGGGCGGCTGACCGGGACAGCAATGATCGGCGTCGCCATCATGCTGACCATCGCCGGCTGCTGGGAGGGGATTGGCCGCCAGACCATTCTCGATCCCTGGGCGCGCATCGGCTGCGGCCTGACCATGCTGACCTTGTGGTGTTTTTATTTCACATTCGCCGGACGTAAACCGAAAGGGGAGGGCGATGGCGAAAAAGCCTAAAGCCGATAAGGTCCGCCGCGACCTGATGGCTGATGCGGCCTGGGGCGATGGCGCGCGCTCGGTCATGCAGGTGACGACGCCGGAAGGCGTTTCACTGCCGTTTGTGCGCGCCAGCTTCGGCGAGCGCGTCGGCGCGCTTCTGATCGATCTGATCATCATCATCGTGCTGCCGGTGATCGTCATGATCCTGCTGCTGGCCATGCCGCTGCGCGGTCTGTTCGACGGCAATACGACGCTCGGCATACTGGCCATTTTCGCCATGGCGTTTTTCTTCTTTATCCGCTCCGGCTATTTCATGGCGTTCGAGATGGGGCGACGCGCGGCGACGCCGGGCAAGCGGGCGCTGAAGCTGCGCGTCATCGCCCATGACGGCGGCAGGCTGACCCCTGCGGCCATCTTCACCCGTAACGCGATGCGCGAGGTCGAGCTGTTCCTGCCGGTGACCCTGATCGTCTCCTTCATGCAGCATAAATCGTGGTTTGGCTGGTTAGCGGCGATCTGGGCGATCGGGCTGGTGCTGCTGCCGCTATTCAACCGCGATCAGGCGCGGCTGGGCGATTTTCTGGCCGGAACGCGCGTCGTGCATATGCCAAAAGCCATGCTCAGCTACGATCTGGTCGATATGGAGCTGGACCAAAGCAACGGCCTGACCTTCACGCCGGAGCAACTGGCCTATGGCGAGATGGAGCTGCAGGTGCTGGAACAGGTGCTGCGCGAACGCAAGCCCGCCGTCATGCGCGCGGTCGCAGAGCGCATCAAGGCGCGCATCGACTGGCTCGAGCCGTCGCGACCCGAAGACCGGCCTGCCGACGAGCATTTTCTACGCGCCTATTATGGCGCCTTGCGCGCGCATCTGGAGGGGCGGATGCTGCTGGGGCGTCGCCGCAAGGACAAGCACGACACGGACAGGCGCGGCTCTGCGGCGAACACGCCCGGATTATAAAACATCCCGATACCGGAGCGCGCGTCGATGCGAAGTTCGCATTCCGGTAAAAGTGCGCCTATGATGACGACCGATTCTTGCGCCAGAGGTCACTTTGAGCCGCCCGACCAAATCTATTGCCAATGCGTACTACAAGATGGCCATAAGCGATCTGGTTGCTGCGAGAAACGCCCTGGGCTGGAGCCAGTATGAGCTGGCGCGGCGATGGGACCGTCATCAGAGCATTGTCGCCAAAATCGAAACCTGCGAACGTCGCGTCGATCTGATCGAGTTCATCGACCTGTGCGTTTTGCTTGAGATTGATCCGTACGCCATTATCGCGACGATCCATGAGAGAATCCGAACCGGACGCGCGCCGCTCGACGGCGACGGCAAGGGCGTCTTTACACCCTGATATTGTCCCAGGGCAGACCGCCCAGTCGTGCGCTGTAACGCGCCTGTTGCGCCGCGCTGAGAAGCCGGTGGCTGGCGATCCACAGCGATCCAGCCTCGATGTCGCGCCATTGCAGCCGCGCCAGACCCGCCAGATCGCACAAGATGACATATCTGTCCGGCGATGCAGAATCGCGCGCGCACAGCCGCCAGGGATGCGGATCCAGAAGCGCTTTTACAGCGATCTCCAGCGCCGCCTGGCGATCCTGGCCGCCGCCCGCCATCGCGGTTTCCAGCGCCGCCGGATGTATATGCACTTCGTAAACGTCCATGCCTGTCATCGCACTCTGGTCTGTTTTGGCTATTATCGGCGCAGAGGCTTAGGGTACTCTTAAGTGTCACAGTAAATAATTCGATTATCGCATTAGGCGAGCGAAAATGAGGACTACGCCTTTGATATGTAGGACGCCTCTTGCGCAATACGGACATGTCGGCGCCAACCATGGCGTGCGAAGCGGATCAATGCAGGATGGGTTAATAGCGAAATCTTTGCCGCCCCAGCCTCTGAGGCGCTCCCGGCGACGAAAAAAATAAATGCCATTCGGGTTCGTGTCTCAAAACCTCGCGCGTCTTATGATGCGAGGGAGTATAAACCAGTCCTGATGCGCCAGCACGCCGAAGCCGCAACTAAGGAAACCGCGTATGAACGCCTCGGCGCTCAATACCGCCGTCCCCTCATGGCGTTTTTCCAGCGTCGCCTGATCAGTCGGGCCGATGCTGAGGATATGACGCAGGACGTTTTTTTGCGGCTTATCGCTGGCGGCGGCGCGCACCTTGACCGGGCCGACGCCTATATCTTCCAGATCGCCTCCAATCTCCTGAAGGACCGCCTGCGGCGCGAGCGGGTGCGCTTTCACGCTGCGCCGGCCCTGGATGCGCAGCTTGAGGTGCTGGAAGCCATTGATCCGGCGCGCATCCTTATCAGCCGCGATCAACTGGCGCGCGTTCAGACCTATCTTGGCGAACTGCCCAGGGTGACGCGCAACCTGTTTATTCTTTTCCGGCTTGAGGGCGTTCCCCAGGCCGAACTCGCCGTCGCCTACGCCATGTCGGTGCGCGGCGTGCAAAAACACATTCTGAAAGCCATGCAGTATATCTTAAAGCGTATCGACGCCGAGGAGGCCCGTTATGACGGCCTCTGATCTTCAACCCGCCACCCCCGCTGAGTGGTGCCTGCGCGTCAAGTCCGGGTCTTTGTCGTCGTCCGAGCAGGCGCAGCTTGAGGCGTGGCTTGCGGCGTCGCCGGAACGCCCCGACGCGTTTTTGCGCGCTCTGGATCTTTGGGACGGACTGGGCGGCGCAGAAGCCGGGCTTGGCCTGATCGATATGCGCGCCGAGGCGCTGAGCGACCTGCGCCGCCGCAAGTCGAAGTCGGTGATCTTAAGCGGCGCGCAGGAGCTTTGGCGGGTGGTCAGCGCGCCGCGACGTCTGCGCGCGGCCGCGGCTTTCGCTGCGGCGCTGATCGTTGGCTCCGGCGCCTTTTACGGCTGGCAGGCGCGCGCTACGGTTTATGAGACCGGGCGCGGGCAGACCCAGATCGTGCAGCTTGCCGACGGCTCGATCGTGCGTCTTGACGCCGATACGCGCGTGCGCGTCGCCAAAGGCCAGCGCAAACTCTGGATCGACAGGGGGCGCGCGCGTCTGGAGCTGAGCCGCGCGCATCGGCGCTTTGACGTCTATGCCGGGGCGCGGCGCATCAGCGCCGATGCTGGCGCGATGAGCGTTGAAAAGGTGGGCGATTCCGTCAATGTCGTCGTCCTGCGCGGCGCCGCGCTTGTGGCCTACGATCCGCCGGGTCTGTTGCGCCTGGACGCCCCACAGACGCACCCAGCGCAGATCGTGCGCGTCAATCAGGAGCTGACGGCGAGCGATCAGGCCGCCACCGCTCAGGTGCGCGCCGCCGATCCCAATCTCGACGATGTCTGGCAAAACGGCCTTCTGGCCTTTGACGACGAGCCGGTGGCGCTGGCGATTGCGCGCGTCAACCGCTATGCGGCTCAGCCGGTCCGGCTCGACCATATCGGGCGGCGCATCAAGGTCAGTGGTATCTATCGCGCAGGCGATACGCGCGCCTTTGTCGAGGGGGTCTGCGCCGTCAATGGCCTCAGCTATCGCCTCGACAGTCAGGGCTACGCCATCGGCGATGCAAAGCCGGAAGGTTAAAAAATCCGGCCGGCGGGTTCGTGTTTTGGCGTCGCCCGCGTCTTACCTCATGTAGCGTGATACGAAAATAGACACGCACGGGAGGACAACATGAAGAACGCCTTTTCCAGGGCCGGCCTGTTCGCCGCCTCGGCTTTGATTTCCATGATGGCGGCGCATGCCGCGCTGGCGCAGGGCGCAAGCTACGCCTTCAGCATACCGGCCGAAGACGCCGTACCGGCGCTCAAAGCCTTCGCGCTGGCGTCGGGTCAGCAGTTCGCCTACGATTCCGACGCGCTGGCGGGCGCCCATACCCATGCCTTACAGGGCCGCTTCACGGTGGATGCGGGCCTGAAAGCCCTGCTGACCGGATCGGGACTGACGGCGTCGCATCTGCCCGGCGACGTCATCAAGATCGACCGCGCCCCAGCGTCGGACCCGGCGTCGGACCCGGCGGCGTCGCCCGCGCACGATGCGTCGTCGCGTAGCGACGGCGATGATGAGGCGCAGGTCGTTGTTGTCGTCGGCACGCCGGGCGGCAAGGGGATCAACAAGGTCAAGGCCTCCTACGCCGTCACCAACCTGACCGCCAATGACCTGAAAATGGCCGCCCCCAAGGCGTCGTCCGAGGTGCTCACCCTTGTGCCGGGCGTCTGGGTGGAAAGCTCCGGCGGCGTCGGCGGCGCGAACATCTTCGTGCGCGGCTTTCCCGGCACGGGCGATGCGCAGTTCGTCACCTTTCAGCTTAACGGGACGCCGATCTACCCGGCGACTTCGCTGAGCTTCCTCGATAACTCCGTCATGTTCCGCACAGACGACACGATTGAGCGCGTCGAGGCCCTGCGCGGCGGACCGAACCCGGTCTTTTCGTCCGGCCAGCCGGGCCTGACGACCAATTTCGTGCTGCGCGAAGGCGGCGACGAAACCAGGGGCGAAGTCAAGGCGAGCTTCACCGACTATTCGGAGCGTCGGGTCGATGCGTGGATGAGCGGCAAGCTGGCCGACGATCTCTACTATATGGTCGGCGGCTACGCCTCGACCTCGCCCGGCATTCGCAACGCGCAGTTCGATTCCGAGCAGGGATCGCAGCTCACCGTCAACGTGACCAAAAAGTTCGAGGGCGGCAAGCTGAACGTCTATACCCGCGCCACGGATGATCATGGCCAGTGGTATCTGCCCTTTGCGGTCAATGTTCCGGGACTTGATCTGGGCACATTCAGCGAACTGGGCGATGCGTCGCGTTACGCAAGCATCCAGGTCGATCCCAAGGGCGATATGCAGACCTTCGATCTCGGTAATGGCCGGGGTTGGAAAGGAACAGTGTCGGGCGTCAATTTTGAAAAGACCTTCGATAATGGCTGGAGCGTGCGCGATCATTTCGGCTTCACCCAGGGCGACGCCAATACCTATGGTCTGGTGCCCGACGGCGGGGCGATCGAGGCCACGGCCCTGACCGGACCAGTCACGACCACTTCGGGCGCGACGCTCGGTTCGGGCGATTATGTACAGGGCTATGGCGCGTGGGTGGTGCTCAAGCACCTGCGCTCGCTCGTCAACGATCTGTCGGCGTCGCGGACCTTTGGCGCCCATGATGTCAGCGTGGGCTACTATACGGCCAGCGTATCCTCCGACGACTGGTGGTCGCTGGGCAATGTCAAACCCATGCAGGTCAAGGCGAATGGGGAATATCTGGCCGCCAGCGTCACCTGCGCCGATCTGGCCGCGGCAGGTTCGGGCGCCTCATGTTTCGCCTATGGTCTGCGCGACTCCGGCACGATGCGCGTCGATGCGCTCTATGCGGCCGATTCCTGGACCGTCAACGAGAAGCTGAGGATTGATCTGGGGCTGCGCAATGAGCATGTGAAGACCGATTTCGTGCTCGATTCCGGCCCCGGCTATCCGGATGGAGCCATCGACATGAATCTGGTCGACAAGCGCAGCCGCACGGCCTGGACCCTTGGCGCCAATTACAGCCTCAGCAACCGCTCAGGCGTATTCGTCCGCACCTCGACCGGCTTCATGTATCCGCAGTTCGACGACTTCCGCAACGGCACGACCGACACCTCGCAGGTCAAGCAGTATGAACTCGGCTACAAGCTGGCGCAGCGTTATATCGACCTGTTCGCCACCGGCTTCTACAACAAGTTCACCGGCGCCAAGTTCCACGATGTCGGCGGCACGCTTGAGGAGAACACCAACGAGGCCAAGGGGCTTGAGCTGGATGCGCGTCTCAAGACCGATACAGGCTTCTCTGTGAACCTCAACGGCACCTGGCAATCGACCAAGATCCTGACCTCCAGCGACCCGCTGGCGGTCGGCAAGCGCGCTCAGCGCCAGCCTGAGACGCAACTGCGTCTGACGCCGCGCTATCAGTTCGACGTCGGCGACGCGCCAGTGACGCTTTACGGCACGCTCTACGCGGTCGGCGATCGCTACGCGGACAATGAAAACGCCGTGAAGCTGAAGGGCTATTCTACGGTCAGCCTGGGCGCCATTATCGATTTCGGCAAGTTCGACGTGACGGTGTCGGGCGACAATCTCGGCAATGCCCACGGCTTCACCGAAGGCGATCCGCGTTCGACGACCAGCGCGAACGCCCGTCCGATCTTCGGACGCTCCTTGCTGGTCAGCGTCGGATATAATTTCTGACCCTGGCTTACTGTCATGGCGGGTGAGACGCCCTGCGTCGTGGAAGCCGACGCAAGGCGCTCACCCGCCCTTTTTCACGCCTTTTTGTAAGATGGCCGGTTGCCCTGACGGAGGCGTCAGCTAGGCTTGTCGCAGGAGGATCGCCCGACATGACCGTTATCCGCACCCTGTCCGTAAGCGCTTTGATCGTCGCCTTCGCTTCGTGCGCCCACGCCGCCGCGCCGCCGACGCCCGCCGATCTCTACGGCCCCTTGTTCGACGCCGTTCAGCTCAATCATGTATTCCCCGACGGCAAGACCTTCGTGGATATGACGCCTAAACGCGCGCCGGACGCGATCATGGCCGATTATAACGCCCACCCGCCTCAGGATGCGCAGGCCTTGCGGGCGTTCGTCGAGGCGAACTTCGACGCCCCGGCGAAAGGGAACGACGCGCTTGCGCCGCAGGGTCTTAGCCTGAAGGCGCACATCAAGGCGCTCTGGCCGATTCTGGCGCGTCCGCCGTTGACGCCGCCTGCGGGGTCGTCGGCTTTGGCCCTGCCGCAAGCCTATGTCGTGCCGGGCGGGCGTTTTCGGGAAATCTATTACTGGGACAGTTACTTTACCCTGCTGGGTCTTTACGCCGATGGCGAAGACAGGCTGGCGCGCGGCATGATCGACGATTTCGAGAGCCTGATCGAGCGCTATGGCCATATCCCCAATGGCGCGCGCAGCTATTATCTCAGCCGGTCGCAGCCGCCGTTTTTCGCCCTGATGACGCAGCTGAAGCCGTCCGGCGATCCCGATCCGGCGCGCACCCTGAAGGCTTTGCGCGCCGAACACGATTACTGGATGAAGGGCGCATCGTGCGCCGTGGTGATGAAGCCGTGCCGTAACGTGGTGAAGATGAAGGATGGCGAACTGCTCAACCGCTACTGGGACGAACGCGACACGCCGCGCGAGGAATCCTACGCCGAGGACGTCGCGACCGCGGCGAAATCTGCGCGCCCGAAAGCGGAGGTCTATCGCGACCTGCGCGCGGCGGCGGAAAGCGGCTGGGATTTTTCCTCGCGCTGGCTGAACGATCCGATGAACCTGGAGACGATTCATACGACCGACATTGTGCCGGTCGATCTGAACAGCCTTTTATGGAAGGATGAGATGATCATCGCCGCGCGCTGCGAGACGGCTGGCGATGCCCGTTGCGCGCGCGACTATAAGGCGATGGCTCAGGCGCGCAAAATGGCGATCCGGCGCTATCTGTGGCGGCAGGCGCAGCATCGCTACGCCGATTATGACTGGCGCGCAGGCCGTCCGACGACGGTGATTTCGGCGGCGACCCTTTATCCGCTTTTCGTCGGTCTGGCCGACAAACGACAGGCGACGGCGGTGGCGACCTTGACCCGGCTGCAATTGACGGCGCAGGGGGGCTTGCGCACCACGCAGATTCCGTCAGGCCAGCAATGGGACGATCCGAACGGCTGGCCGCCTTTGCAATGGATCGCCATTTCCGGTCTCGACGCTTACGGTTTTCATAAGCAGGCGCACGATCTGGCCAGCCGGTTTATCGGCACGGTGGACGCGGCCTATCTTGAGACGGGCAAGATGCTGGAGAAGTACGATGTCGAGCAGCGCAGGCCCGGCGGCGGCGGCGAATATCCGTTGCAGGACGGCTTTGGCTGGACCAATGGCGTGACGCGGGCAATCCTGGCGAAATATCCTGATCCCACGCCGCAAGCGGGCTCCTGACAACGTCGATTACGCGCCTTTTGACTTGTCCTGAAGACCTTGCGCGAAGACCATGAGGGCGGCGGAGCTTAGGCCGCCGCCCTCATCAATGTGCCACAGGCCTTCGCCGTCCGATCTCAGCCCGTAGCCCGCGGCCTGGATCACCGCGATCGCTTTGCCCACAGAGGCGATGTTGTCGGTCTCGGGCGTGTCGGGTGCGGGTTGCATGTCAGGCCGCGATGTTCTTGACGCACAGGCTTTCGTCGTGCGCAGGATAAGGGGCCAGCTCCCCAGTGTCGATCTGACCGCCGTTCAGCTCGTTGGAGAAGGCGTGATTGACGTCGCGATGATGCGCTTCATCGGCGCGCACGACCAGAACGACATCGCGCAAGGTGGCCGTTTCGGGCAGCTTCCAGTAACGGCGGGCGATGGCGGGCGCGGGCACATTCTTGCTGCGGCCTTCGTCGATTTCCTTCAGGTAATGCGTATAGCTGATGATCGCCTCCTCCTCGAAATAGCCGACGACGCGATGGGCGGTGCGGGCCGAAATCAGGTAAAGCGCGAAAAAGGCGAGATAGAAGACCCATTGCACGGCGATGACGATGAAGCGTTCGAACCAGGAAGGTTTGGCGACCTCAATGAAGGTCATCAGGTGCATGCGTTCGTTCTCGGCTTCCTCCATCAGAGTCCTTATCCAGCCCTTGTCGTCCTTCATGCGGCGCAGGCACTTCAGATGGTTGATGGCCGCACCGACCATGCCGGGCACGGCGGCGACGGTTTCCAGAACAATGGCGCGGTGGCCGTAACGCTTGGCGAAGAAGGTGTCGGCGCAAAAACGCAGCAGCTTGGTGAAACCGAAGGCGAAGCTGTCGGAAAAGCCCCTGGGCTGATGATGAACGGTAAGGTCGATGGTGGGTTAGGTAAACATGGGAACACCTTTGCTTGAAAGTGTCCCCTATGTAACCCGCCGCGCGCAGGGCCGCCTTAATCGCGGATAATCGGGCGCTTGAGGCTGCGCAGGCTCTGACTTGATCTATATCAAGCGGGCGTCCCGCGTCAGGCCTGGCGGTAGTCGCTGCAAGACCGCTCAGGTGGAGGCCAGGCCTCCTTGGCGGCCTTGCCGTCGCTATTCAGCCGCGGCGGCATGTGATTGTCGATCAAAGCGTCGGGCCGCGCCAGCCGTCGCAAGGCGGCGGGATCGCCCAGAGTCACCGTCGCGCCCTGCACCGCAACCGCGTATTTCGCCAACGCCGAAAAGGCGCGCGACAGGCTCTCCGGCGTCATGTCGAGCAAGGAGGCGAGGATGCGCTTTTCGTGCGGCAGCACGATCCTCTCGCCCCCGCCCTGGCGCACCTGTTGCGTTAAAAGGTAGTTGGCCAGCCGCTCTGTGCCTGAGCGCAGCTTGTGGTTCTTGATGGTGCGCACCAGACCGCGATAACAGCCCGATAGCTCCTGCGCCGCTGCGCAAGCGAAGGCCGCGTCTTCGCGCATGGCCGCGCGCAGATTTTCCGCCGGGATCATCACGATCTCGGCGCGCTCCAGCGTTCGGGCGGACATCAGAGCCGGGGCCTCCAGCACGACGGCGGCGAGAATGAAGGTCGAGATCGGCCTCAGGACGGCCAGAGTCGTTTCGTGGTGATGCCAATGCGCGTGCAACTCGACGCTGCCGTCCAGCACGATATAGAGGAAGTCCAGCGTATCCGCCTCGTAGAGCAGCACAGTCTCGGCCGGATATTTCTGCATGAGGGCGGCGCGCGTGATACGCGCGAAATTGTCCTCCGACATGCCAGCGAACAGGGCGAGACGGCGGATGCGGTCGAGATTCTCTACCTTCATGCGGCGCAGACTACACGCTTGGCTTGCGTGCGGGAAGCGACTATTGAATTATCATACATAAAGGGAGACGCCGCGTGTCGCGTAGTTACATATTGTCTTTCACAGCGCTGTGCGGCCTGATGGCGATCCAGGCTCACGGCGAGATTCTGCGCGCGGATGCGCGTCAGCAGCCCGCCGCGCCGATAGCGGGGCGCCTGCATATGGGGACAAAGGATGGGCCAGACGGTCCGATCACCGTCAATAACCACTATCTGATGAAGAATGGCGCGCCCTGGCTGCCGGTGATGGGGGAGCTGCATTTTGCGCGGCTTCCCGCAGAGGAATGGGACGCCGAACTGCAGAAGATGAAGGCGGCGGGCGTCGATATCGTTTCGACCTATGTGATGTGGAATTATCACGAGGAAAAGCCGGGTCAGTATAATTTCAGCGGCGATCGCGACATCCGGCGCTTTCTCGATCTGGCCAGGAAAAACGGTCTTTATGTCGTGCTGCGGCTGGGGCCATGGGCCCATGCCGAGGTGCGCTATGGCGGCATTCCCGACTGGGTGGTCGCGCAGGTTCCGACGCGATGCAACGATCCGCAGTATCTGGCCTATGTGCGCGATTACTGGTCGCATCTGGCGCAGCAGACGCGCGGCGAGATGTATAAGGACGGCGGGCCGGTCATCGGCGTGCAGCTCGAGAACGAATATAATCTCACCGGACCGGGCAGGGGCGCTGAGCATATCGCCGCGCTGAAACAGATGGCGCAAGACCTTGGCTTCGATGTGCCGCTCTACACGGTGACCGGCTGGGATGGAACGGTCTATCCGAAGGGCGAGATCCTGCCGGTGCAGGGCGGCTACCCGGACGAGCCATGGGCGGCAAGCGCGAAAATGATGCCGCCGAACGAGGTGTACAGTTTTCGTTTCGATGGCCGCGTCAAGGGCAATGCCGGGGCGCAGACGCCTGCGAAGGCGCGCGGAACGGCGACGGAGGATATGGATGCGACGCCCTTCCTCGGCGCGGAATTCGCAGGCGGGCTGCCCATCATGTATCGCCGACGCCCGCTTGTTCAGCCGCAGGACATCGCGGCCATGCTGCCGGTCGAACTCGGGTCAGGGGTCAATCTCTACGGCTACTATATGTTCCACGGCGGACGCAATCCGCAGGGCGACACCCAGCTTGAAGAGAGCGATCTGAATGGCGGCTATAATGGCCTGCCCATCATCAATTACGATTTTCAGGCGCCTTACGGCCAGTATGGTCAGCCCAATCCGGCTTTGAATCTGATCCGGCCGTGGCATGACTTTCTGAATGCGTTTGGCGATCGCCTCGCGCCGATGACGGTCCATCGCCCGCAGGTCGAGCCAAAAGGGCGTGACGATCTCACCACGCCGCGCTGGTCCGTGCGCAGTCTGGGCGATTCCGGCTTTGTGTTTTTGAGCAACCATGTGCGGCAATACCCGATGGCCGAGCAGAAGGGCGTTCAGTTCCGCGTCGATCTGCCGTCCGGGCCTCTGACCTTTCCGTCGCAGCCGGTGAGCATCGCCGATGGCGCAGCCTTTGCGTGGCCGTTCAATCTCGATATGGACGAGGTGAAGCTTTTGTGGGCCAGCGCCCAGCCGCTCACGCGTATCCAGAATGGCAAGACAATTCTCTATGTCTTTGAAGCGCAAGACGGAATTGCGCCTGAGTTCGCGTTTGATCGGGATGTAGCCGCCTTATCCGGACGCAAAAGCCGGACCGGCGGGCATGTCGTCGTGCGGGATGTCGCGCCGGGTCGCAGCGTCGCCATCCGCGCCGGGAAGGTTGCGATTCTCGTCCTGTCGTCGAAGGATGCGCAAGGCTTAAGCGTTCTGGATTATCAGGGGCAAAAGCGCCTGATCCTCAGCGACGCCTTAGTCTATAGCGATGGCGAACATTTGCGGTTACGTTCGGAAAATCCGCAGTTTTCACTGGGCGTATGGCCGCCGATCGACGTGCCGAAGGCCAGTCTGCCGCTGGCCCTGGTCAAGACGACGGGCCTGTTCCAGACCTTGCGCGCACAGGCGGCGCCCGTGTCGCCGCAGGTGCGGATCGAAAAGATCCGTGACGCCGGAAGCGTCCCACCGCTTATGATCGGCGGCAAGGCTAAGGCGGCTTTGCAGCCCTATCCTGAAATCTATGGTCAAGCGGCGGCGTGGAAAATCAATATTGATTCAAACGCCCTGTCGGGCGTCGCCGACATGACGCTGGACATCGCCTATAAAGGCGATGTGGCGCGACTGTTCGACGGGCCGGACATGGTCGATGATCAGTTCTGGTACGGCCCGGACTGGCGCGTGGGCCTTAAGCGGCTGGGCGTAGGGCCGTTTACGCTGAGCGTGTTGCCGCTGCGCGCCGATGCGCCGGTCTATATTGACGACGCCTATCGTCCGAAGCCGACGGACGGCGCGCAGGTCGCGGATGTCGCTTCGGTGAAGCTGGTCCCGACCTACGCGCTAGACTTGAATTAGAGCACTCTGCCCAGAGGACGCCGTCCAAAGAAGGCTGCCTAGAAAACGCTGGCCGTCTGTTCCGGCGACAACTTGTCTTTGCTTTCGCGCAAGGTGACATAGATCGACGCGAAGAAGACGTACCACAACATGCTCAAAAGCGCGCTGAACAGGCTGAGCAGCAGGATGCCGGGCAGGCCGAAACTGGGTTGCACGCCGCGCATGGCGTCCTGCACCATGGACGGGATGAAGGGCGCCTCGACAATGCCCTGAACGATCCAGGTCGCAATAATGGCGACGAGGAAGATCAGGAACAGGGTCCAGCGGTGGCCCTTGGTCAGGCTGAAGGAGCGCTGCACGGCGCCCCACAGGCCAAGGCCCTTTTCGCCGACATAGGCCGGGATCGACACGCAGGCGGCGAGGCCGAACATGATTCCCGGCACGATGAACACGACCAGGCCCAGCATGAACAGAATGCCGGTGATGACGAAGATGATAAAGGCGGGAATCATATTGCCGACGGCGTGGCTGAGAATTTGCCCCATCTGCACCGGCTTGCCGACCGCGCGTACAATGGCGACCTCGGTGACGGAACACACATAGACCATGCTGCACAACCAGATGATCAGCCAGCCGCCGATCCCGCCGCCGATCGCCATTGGCGTCATACCGGCGACGTGCCGCGTCCAGTTCATGCTGGTGATATTGAAGGCCGAATACATGCCGTATTGCCAGATGATCTGCGGCAGCGCGATCAGCAGCGCGGTCAGAATCAGAAAGGCGACAAAGTTTTCGGCGACAAGCTTGAAAAAGCGGCTCCAGACCGCTCCGAAACTGAATGGCATGTTAACCCCCTGTTGGACGGGCGAACGCTAACCCGGAACGCAGCGTTTGCCAACCGCCTGCAGAGAGCTGTCTGCAGGACTTGAGCGGCCCGGCGCTCGTCAATGCGCGCCTGGCGGATGGGCGGCTTGCGGTCCGTATAGCCGGATATGGATAAGGTTCAGGCGGGCAGAGGGCTCGGCGTAAAGCCGTGCGCGCGCACCTGCTCGATCAGCTCGCGATTGGAGGGAAGGTCGCGCGCGGCGTAGGCGCCGAAATTCCTGACCCGCTCAAAAACGCGGTCAGCGGCGGCGACATTGGGGAAGCTTGGGCGCTGCGATTCTATGTCGGTGGCGTAGTCCAGGCCGTAAAGAACGTACTGATAGCTGCATAAGGGGAAGGGATCGATCTCGCTATTGATGTCATAGCGCGAGGGTGGGCGATGTTTCCACATGTCCAAAAGGTAGGACAGGTGCTCGCTGCGGCTGGACGGATCGGCGTTATCGCGCCAGAAGGCCTCGTCCCGCTGGCTCAGGCAATAGTGCAGTTTCAGAAAGTTCAAGATGCTCTGGCAACGCGCCTCCATAAGGGCGTTATAGTGCCGTGCGGGCGTATCGAGCGGGCCGGTTCGCGGCAGGAAATCGACCAGATAGGCTATGGCGATTTCAATCAGCAGGATGCCGGTGGCTTCAAGCGGCTCGAAAAAGCTGCCGGAAAGCCCGATGGCGCAACAGTTTTTGACCCAGGGCGTGGCGCGGTAGCCGGCGTTAAAGCGAATGAGGCGCGGCTCCATGGATCTGGCCGCCGGGCCGATATAGGTCTTGATGACATCGACCGCGCGCTCATCGCTGGAGTGCCGCGAAGAATAGACATAGCCTATTCCGCGTCTTTGTCCGAGGCCGATATCCCAGGTCCAGCCAGCTTCATGCGCCGTCGAAAGGGTATAGCTGGGAATAGGAGAATCCGTGGACTCATACGGCGCCTGCAGGGCGACGGCGCGATCGGTGAATAGCTGATCGGCGACGCTTTTGAACGGCGCCTCAAGGGCTTCGCCGATCAGCCGGGCGCGAAAGCCGGTGCAGTCGATAAAGAAATCGCCTTCGATTTCGCCGTGTTCCGCCGTGGTCACGCTTTTGATGGCGCCGTCGGCGCGCAGCGTCACGTCGTCAATCCGGCCCTGCAGATGACGCACCCCCAGCTCGACGGCGCGGCGCGTCAAAAGCGCGGCGAACCGGGAAGCGTCGAAGTGGTAGGCGTAGTTCAGCCGGTGGCCTAAAGGGCCGTCGGCGAGCGTCTTGGGGGCCCGGTGCGCGTCCGCCGCCGCGCATTGAAACGCCACGGCTTCGGCGTAAGGCCGACGCGTCGCCTTGTTCTGCAACAGCCAGTAGGGCATGAGCCCTGCGCCCTCGGTGGGGTAGGGGGCATCGAACGGATGCAGGTAGTGTTGGTGACGGCCGTCTTTTGGCTTGTGCAGCCAGTCGATGAACTTGATGCCCTGCTTATAGCTTGCGTCGGCCTCCCTCAGAAACTCGGCTTCGTCTATGCCGAGCGTTTGCAGCGTAATGCGCAAGGTGGGAAAGGCGCCTTCGCCGACCCCGACGGTTCCGATGTCCGGACTTTCAATGAGGGTGATGCGCGGACAGCCGGGTTCTTTACCGAACACCTTGGCCAGATAGGCCGCGGTCAACCATCCCGCAGCGCCGCCGCCGGCGATCACAATCTCTTTTAGCCGGTCCATGCTGGCGATGCTCGTTAGGGTGATGTCGGGACGCTAACATTCCGGGCGAGGGTCGACAAGGCCGGGCATGACAACGCGACAGGAGCGCGCCGTTCCGACGTGACCAAAACCTTTGACAGTCCATAGCGTCGGCGTGATCAGGCGACGCGAGGTGAGGCTGACCCGGTTGTCAGTTCAGGCGGCGTCCCGCCCAATCACTTCGATATGGCTGCGAATCCATCCGGCGAAGGCTTCGGCGCCTAACTCACCTTGTCCGGCGACGCTGACCCCAAGGAAGCAAGCTGTGTCGTCGGCGATCAGCGCATAGCCGTTGAGGTCAAGCAAGAGCTCAATGATCGCCAGAGCCGCGCCCAGATTGTGACTGTAAAAAAGCCGGTCATGCGCCAGTCCGTATCCGTAGCAGGCCGCAAGAGCGGCTACGTCCGTCGATGCGCTTTTGCTCAACATTTCGGCGCGGGCGTAGAGGAGCCTCAGCATGGTTTTTTCGCGTAAGCCCGAGAGGCCGCCATGCGTCGCCGCCAATTGCGCCTGAACGGCCTCGATGACGCCATCTTTAATCAGGACCAGAGGCATGGCTATTCCGTCTTACCGAGTTCGCGCAAAGCGTTGCGGCGCGACTTCATCAAGGTGCGCGCCGCGTCCATCTGCGCGGCGTAGGTGGGATCGTAAGGGGAGGCGGAGAACCCATCGGTCGTTTCCGTGACGTACAGGCTGTCGCCCTTGTCCAACCCTAACTTGATCAGAAGCTCGCGCGGCAGGATGACGCCCAGCGAATTTCCGATGCGGGTGATCTTCAGTTCCATAATCGTGTTTCCAAAGCCAGCTGCCAGGGGTTTCATCATACAGCTTATTACAGATGTATGTACGCAAGGTTACGCCATCGCTCGACGCAGCCTGGATGCGCATGGATGTGCATTCTTTTCGCGCCGCCAAGCGCTGCGCGCCCAGGCTGTAAAATGAGATCGAGGAGGACAGGCGACCGCCTGGCGAGGCGGCGAATATGAGAGATTTTTGCCAAAAAATTTTCAAAATTTGTTCATTACAACGTGTGCGTATTGAAAAGCGGAAAATATGGCGCAAAAGAAGCTAAAAGATAATCGAATGTCTCGAAAATGAAATCATAGTGATGTTATTGCATAGTTAAAGTCAATAATGTGGCGAGCATTGTTATATCAGACACATTATTTCAAGTTCGGAAATAAATATGTATTAAAACGGCAACAGGTCGTTTGGATACTGAAAAATTTTCAATCTTATGTTTGACGATTCTGTGACTTGTATCTTCAGATACGGTTACGGCGGCGCCCTATCTGCGTCGCTAGCGGTACCCCGGAGAAATATTTATGTCCCAAAAACAAAACCCGGCGCGACGCGCTGGACTTATGAAAACAACAACGCTTTGTGGTGTGGCCATGGCGGGATTGATCCTGCCGACGGCAGGCCTGCTGCTGGCTTCGACGTTTGCGCCAAACGTCGCTGAAGCGCAGGACTACACCTCCGGCGCCTTGCTCGGCAACGTGAGCGACGCCGCGGGCAAACCGCTTGCGGGCGCGACGGTTACGATGACATCGACGGCGCTTGGACAGACGCGCACCTTTACGACCAATGCGTCGGGCGGATTTTCTGCGACGGGTCTGCAGCCTGGCGCCTATGACCTGACCGTGTCGGCCAGCGGTTACGACGATTACAAGGCCTCCATCAGCGTCGTTATTTCGCAGGAAGTGCGCGTTGACGTCGCCATGCAGGAGACAGGGGTCGCCCAGACTGTCGTCGTCAAGGGACACCGCATCCGCCAGGATTTTGCGAAGACGACAACGGGTTTGACGGTTGACCTGGCGACGCTGACCGAACAACAGCCGATCGCGCGCAATGTGACAGCTGTCGCCATGCTGGCCCCCACGGTTGTTATGGGCAATCCTGGCTTTGGCACCGGCGATCGCGCCGTGGCGTCGTTTGGCGGGGGCTCGGTTGCTGAAAACGCCTATTATATCGATGGTTTGAATATCACCAATCCGGATACCTATGTCGGCAGCGCGCGCGTACCCTTCGATTTCTACAAGACGGTCGAAGTCAAGACGGGCGGCTATCAGGCGGAGTTCGGTCGCGCCACAGGCGGCGTTCTGAACGCCACGACCAAGTCCGGGACCAACGAGTTCACGTTCGCCGTTCACGGCAATTATCAGCCGACGAGCCTGCGTTCCGCTCAGCTCGGCACCAATGATTACGTCGGCAAATTCACGAGTGTTAAGAACAATTCCGTTTCTGTTGAAGCCGGCGGCCCGATCATTAAAGATCACCTGTTCTTCTACGGCCTCTATCAGGTGAACGATTACGAAGCCACCAACGGCGACGCGACGACGGGCACCTACACCGCAACGAAGAACACCGATCCGTTCCTCGGCCTGAAGCTCGACGGCTATATTACGCCCTCGCAGCATCTGTCCGTGACCTATTTCGATACGACCAACACTGACAAATCGGCGCTCTACAATTTCGATGGCTCGTCAGTCGGCGCAGCCAAACCGTCTTCCAATGAAGCGCTGGGCGGTAAGAACTGGGTGGCGAACTATAATGGCAAGGTTACAGACTGGTTCTCTGTGTCCGCCGCCATCGGCGATATGAAGGATCAGGACAATGTCGTGCCGTCCGACATTACTGATTATTATGTGCGCTCTTACGACACCAGCAACAAGCCAAGCACGATCTCAAAGGGCCAGGGTTCGCCTAGCTATAACTACGACCAAATGGAGCGTAAATTCTGGCGGGCCGACGGCGATATTCGTTTCGATGCTCTCGGACACCATCATATCCGTTTCGGGCTCGATCATGAGAAGAATTCGGAGCTGAAGACCACCAACCTGGTTGGCGGCGTGCCGGCGCAATATCGCTATAAGTACGTCAAGAACAACAATGGCGATGTCAATCAGATGCTCGAAATCGTCTACGAGCACCTCGGCGGCAATGTCTCGTCGGAAAATCAGGCCGGCTACATCCAGGATTCCTGGGACGTCACCCCGGATCTCAATCTGCAGATCGGCGTTCGCGACGACAACTTCAAGCAGTTCAACCTGTCTGGCCAGCAGTATATGAACCTGAAGAACAACATCGCGCCGCGCCTGGGCTTCTCCTGGGATCCTACGGGCGAGGGCCAGTGGAAGATCTTCGGTTCGTTAGGTTCAAACTATATTCCGCCAGCGATGAACCTTGGTTTCCGCGGAAAGGATCTTTATTACGCTGAGTACTTCTACGCGCCGACCGGCGGTTGGGTCATCGATCCCACCACGGGCCTGCCGGCGAGCGTGGGCGCAGCGGCGACGGACATTCCGAACTTCTCGAGCGCCTGTCCGACGTCCAGCCTTGCCTCGGCGCCTGGCTTTAACAGCGCGAACGCCGCGGCCGGAACGCCGGGTTGTGTTGTTTATGGCAATGGCACCCAGGAAGGCGCGACGTCCAAGACTTCGGTCAATCTTAAGGCCACGCGTTCGGACGAAGCCATACTGGGCGTCAATTACAAGTTTGACGACCTGTGGAGCGGCGGCGTAACCCTCACTCAGCGGTCTTTGAAGAACATCTCCGAAGACTCCGACTTCAACGACGCCATCATCTCCTATCTCAACGCCAATGGTCTGGATTCGTCGCAATGGCAGGGCGGCTCCAGCTACTATGTCTGGAACGCAGGCGATCATGATGTCACCGTACAGCTGAAAAATCTGCTGCCGGGCGAAACCACGCCGCGCACCGTTACGCTAACGGCCGCCCAGCTTGGCCACTACCTTAACCCCAAGCGCGAATATCTATCGGCCGTATTCGACTTTAAACGCGCGTTTGACGGCAAGTGGGGTCTTCAAGGCTCCTACACCTGGTCGCGTCTGTCCGGCAACTATTCGGGCACGGTTACCGAATATGGCAACACGGTCCAGACCGACGCTGGCGCGACATACGCCTGGGATTCGCCTGGCATGGAAGACAATGCGGGCGGCATCCTGCCGGGCGATCGCACCCATACGTTCAAACTCTGGGGTTCGTATGCGTTCAACCCGTCGTTCCTGATGGGCGTGAACCTGCTGGTTCAGTCGCCGGAGCACTTCTCCTGCCTCGGCCTGAACCCGAACGATCCTTACTCGTACGGCTATGGCGATGTGACCCTCTACTGTGGCGGAAAGGCGCAAAAGCAAGGCGGCGGCCTGAAATCCGACTGGACCAAGAATGTCGACCTGTCGTTCCGTTACACCGTGCCTCAGAAATATTCGATCGCAGCCGGCAAGCTGGTTCTGCGCGCGGATATCTTCAACCTGTTCGACACCCACTCGGTGCTGACGCGTTATGTCACCTATGACGGATCCTTTATCGGTCAGGTGGACAGCCAATACGGTAATCCGACCGCCTACAATACGCCGCGCTATATGCGTCTCGGGTTCGACCTGAGCTACTAAGCACGGACGGCTTTTACTTGGCCGAGGCTTTCCTCTCCGGGTTGCTGCGGGTCAGGTAAAAAAAGGGAAGGGCGTTGGCGCGCCCTTCCCACCTTTTATTTCCTGCGCAGGTTGAGGATTGGGTTCTCGGATCTTATCCTTATGGCGCGGACCCGACATAAAAAAGCGCCTGATCCTTAAAGGATCAGGCGCGTTTGGTTTCGGCGCGTCAGATGGGGCCCGCGCTTACGACGCCTTGGCTTTGTCCTTGTCGGCGGGGCAACCGATTTCGGCGCAAACCCGCTTTTGCGTTTCGGCCATCATGTCGGGCATGAAGCTGGGCATCATGCCCATCACCTTGGCCATGACCTGAGGCGTCTTGGCCAGCATGGACTGGCCGACCGGGCTTTCATAGAAGTTGTCCATCGCGGTCAGTTCGTCCATGGTGAACACGTCGGCATAGGCCTGCGCGGTGGCGTCGAGGATCTTGGGCAGATATTCCTGATCGACCTCCATCACGATGCCCATGACCTTCTGCATCTTGGCCGAATCCGCGTCGGTCAGCTCTGGGTGCGATTTTTTCAGGCCCTCGATCATGGCGGGCGTCATCTGCTGCATCATGCCCTTCATCATGGCGTCAAGGTGCATGGCTTCGAACATGCGATGCGTCAGGGCCAGCTTTTCCGGCGTGGCGGTTTCGGCGGCGGCGGGCGCAGCGCCAGTTTGGGCGGCGGCCATATGCGGCACAGCCGTGAAGAAGCACGCCGCGAAGGCGGCGGACAGAATGAATTTACGCATGGAAAATCCCCCGAAAATGTAAAACCGGACTCAACGATCCGGCGTCGTCATATTAGACCTGAGCCTAAGCGCGTGGAAGTGAAATCGGTGTCGCTGAAGGCCTTTTCGCTCTTCGCACTCCATCTTGATGCTTCAATCGAGCGTGAAGATGGAATAGGCGGTGTCGCGGACGAAAAAAGAGCCGCCCCAAAGGACGGCTCTTTCTAAAATCGAACGGGTCGATTTAACTTAGAAGTGCTTGTTCAGCGTGAAGTACACCGAACGACCATAGAGATCGTACATATTCAGCGCCGCGGTGCCGATGCGGAACTCGCCGGACGAGAGGGTCGGCGCCTTCTTATCAAACACGTTATCGACGCCAACCGTCATTTCGAAATTGTCGAAGCGACGCGTGACAGCAAGGCTGTGCAGGACGTAGAACGGCGTGGACAGCAAGATGCGATAGCCATTCGGGTAGTTGGCGGTCTTCGGTTGCACGTCGCTGTAATTATAGAAGCGACGGTCGGAAGCCTGACCTGTCATCTGCATGCCCCAATGATATTCCCAATCGCCCGTCGAGAAGTTGACATTGGTCTGATTGGTGAAAACAGGGTTGCCGACGCTGCCGGTGTAATCGACGGTGTTTTCGCCAATCGTCTCGGCGTTTTTCGTTTGCCATGACGAGCTGGAATAGACTTGAAGGCGACCGAACTGGAACTTCTTCTTATAGTCGATGCGCAGGCTTACGTTTTCGTTCTCGACAGTGGCGATATTGATATAATTGTCATGAACGACCGTGATGTCGTGCGTCTTCGGGTCGCGCGTGAACAATGTGCAGTAATCGTTCGGGAAGGTCTGATTGCCATAGCAGGCGTTGATAATGTTTTGCGATCCGAAGTGGTCGATCTTATTACTGTCTTTGATCGTGTTGTAATTGACCGTGACCTTCAGGTCGGCGAAGGACGGGGTCCAGGACACGCCATAATTGGTATTGATCGCCGTTTCCGGATTCAGACCAGCGCCTCCGCCCGTATAGATGAGCGAGGAGGAAAGCGCGCCGGCATAGTCAGATGGGACGCCATCGGCGGCGCAACGTTGCTGCAGACGCGAATTGTCCGACTCGCCCCATTTGGTGCACGGGTCATTCAGGTCGAGGAAGCCGGTTTGGTTCGCCAGATGGGCTTCATAGATGGTCGGAGCGCGGAACGACGTGCCATGGGTGACAGTAAAGCCGATCGAGTTGGTGATGCCCCAGACCAGGCCAAGCTTGTAGGTGCCATTTGAACCCGCGCTGGAATAGTTCGAGTAACGGCCAGACATGGTGAGGTCCAGCTTTCTGAACAGCGGCTTATTCTTGATCAGCGGGACGTAGAACTCGGCATAGGCCTGCTCAGACGTAAAGGCGCCCTTGGTGATGCCGGTCGTCGAGAAACCCCAGTAGTTCGAGTTCCGGGCGTTATAACCCGGCGTGTCGTTCATCTGATCGCTTTCAAAGAAGACGCCGACCACCGAGCTGACCGCGCCCGCCGGCAGGGAGAACAGATCGCCGGAGATATTGGCTTCCGCAGTCTGCTGCAGATAGGTGGTGTGGCCGTATTCATAGCCGAACAGGAAGTTGTACTGATCCGGCGTGAACTTGCCTTGCAGGACATTGTCCGAGAACCACGGAATATCCATGCAGGCGGCGTTCGAATAAATAATGTCAGGCTGGTAGCATCCGGAGCCGTCAGGGGTTGGGTCCGTCGTGGCGGTCACGCGGTCGTTATAGATAAAGGTCTGGCCGTATTTGGCCTTGCTCTGAGAGACCTGATAATTGGCGTCATAGGTGAAGCCCGACAGGAAACCCTTGTCGAGCGTGCCTGTTACGCCAACGACGCCACGCAGGTAATCAACATCGGCATTTGTGTTGTTCGCGTAGGCAATAATCGGCCGGGCGTAGCCCAGTCCGCCCACGCTCATGAGGCCCGCTGCGACCGTATTGCTGCCATTGTACGGGGAAACGTAAGGGAACAGCTGATAAATCCCTGTGTTTTCACTGACACGGCGATTGTACAGGAGCTCGGTGTAGAGGCTGGCGGTCGAGGACAGATCATAGCCGCCATTGACAAGCAGGCTGAAGGTGCGCACCGGCTGGTACACGGTTTGGGCGCCGTATATGGGGGAATCGTAGTTCAGGTACGGATAGGTGGCCAGATTGCCGGAGCGGCCCGCCCGCACCCAGTCCGGGAGGTAGGAGGCAAGGCCTGCCGCCGGCACATTCGGGTAGCGCGTATGGGTCGGATCGTACTGGAATTCGCCGGCGAAGCCGTAGCCCTGGAAGCTGTTGTTCAAGAGGTTCAGGCACTTATAGTTGCCATTGCTGTCCAGATAGTCCGATCTTGCGCCGGATGTTGGGTCGAAATAGACCTGCTGGGCGCAAGCCGTGTCCTTGCGTTGCGAGACTGTCAGGCCGGTCTGATTGTGATAGCTGGCGATAAAGGAGAGGAAACCCTTGTCGAACGTCTTTCCGCCGTCGATTGTGGCGGTATAGCTCGATCCGCCGCTTCGGGTCGGCACGTCGCCATGAACGATGAAGTCAAAACCGTCCATATTTTTCTTGGTGATGAAGTTCACCACGCCGCCGACAGCCTCGGAGCCGTAGATCGATGAGGAGCCGTCGAGCACGATGTCCACCTGGCGGAATGCGTCGAGCGGCAGAACGTTCAGGTCGATCGGACCGACCGTGCCGCCGATGCCGGCAGGGCCCATACGACGACCGTTGAGAAGGATCAGCGTATTCTGGGCGCCAAGTCCATAGAGGGACAAGGTCTGTACGCCGGAACCGCCAGTAACGACGTAACCGCCAAGGAGCGTATTCGTCTGCTGCGTCGACGCCGCCTGCGGCAGCTTCTGCAGGAGGTCGGCGACGTCAGAATTGCCGTTCTGGACCGCGTCCTCGGCTGTAATCGTCGTGACGGGCGATGCGGAGTTCATGTCCTTGCGACGAATGTGGGTGCCCGTGACCACGACTTCGGTGATTTGATCGTCGGCCTTGGGCGCATCGCTCGTCTTGGCGTCTTGAGCTTGCGCATGCGCGCCCAGGCTGAGGGTCGTCAGAACGGTGGAGGCCAGAATGGCGGTCTTAAACAGACGAGAATGTCTCATTACAAAAAACCCATGTGAACATATTGCGACGCCACACACTTGCCACACGATGGTCGCAAATCAAACGAAATGCCGATGCGTTTCGATTTCAGGTTGCTAATGAGACAAAATAGTCACATTTTCAACCGGGGGCGAAATTGACGAAAAATGGGCCCATAACGGGGCAAAACGTCTACGAACGGCTGTGTGATCGGATCAATTTCTTTAGAAAACTCGTTGCGATGACAACTATGACCAGGGGTTAAGTTGCAACCGATACATGAATGTCACATGGCGGAATTTTGTCGGACCTGTGGCGATCGTGCGTCAAAAAATGCCTTGGCGAAACGGATTTAGCGTTTATTCCAAAGGGACAGGCAAGGAGTGCAAATATGAATCTGAAGCTTCGGCTTTTCACAGCATGCGCCGCAGTGGCGATCGCCCTTGGCGCCGCGCCAACCCTGGCGGCGGTCGCCATACCCGCAACGGCGCCAAGCGCGGATGATTACGGCGCCGTAGATCGGATCGCCAGCGTCAGCCTCGCCCCGGACGGTCAGCATGTCGCCGCGATTGTCTCAACCGATGGCAAGACGCGCGTCGTGGCGGTTTTTGATCTCAACCATGCCGACCAGGCGCCAAAGATCATTCCCACCGCGCCGGGCCTGGATATCCAAGACGTCGCCTTTGTGAAGAATGATCGCATGGTGCTGACCCTGGTGCAGAAGTTCGATATCGCCGGCGCCCATACGCACGCCTATCGAAGCGTCATAACCGATACGACGGGATCCTTCTTCCAAACCCTGTCTCTCGCCCATAGCGGTCAGGACAAGGAAAACGCTGGCGTATCTTATGAGGTGCGCAATGATATGGGCGGTTTTGGCGGCATGAGCATCGAGTCGTCCTTGCCTGACGACCCCGACAATATTCTCGCCAGAGACGCAGAAACCGGCGACATTTATCGCGTCAACCTGCACGGCTCCAAGTCGAATTTCATCTATCAGAAGGTCTATACGGGCTCAGAAAAGTTCGGCGCGGAAACCTGGGATTTGCATCATAAGGATGTGCTGGCGCGCAAATCCGTCGATTTCCAGGACGGCCACCCCTACATCGCCTTCTCTTTTCGTAATCCTGACACCGGCGCCTGGGAGGAGCATATGCGCTTCTTCGTCAAAGACCGGGAAGACGCCGAAATCCTGGGCTTCACCAAGGATCCCAATGTCGCAATTCTGCGGCTGAACCATGGTCAGGACAAGACGGCCATCTATGAATACTCAATTCGCGAACGCAAGCTGAGCGAGCCCCTGTTCGCCAACGCCGCCTTCGATACGACCGGGGTCATCACCTCGCGCGCGCCGGCCGATTACGGCGCCATCATCGGCTACGCCTATAGCGGCCCCACAGGCAATGACGTCTACTGGGACGACGATCAGATGGTCGCGGTCGACGCTGCGGTCAAGAAGGCGTTGGGCGAGGTTGACGCGCCGCTGATCTGGACCGATGCGGCCTCCGGTCAGAAGATGAAGATCAGCATGCCGCAAAATATTGCCGTGCACATCGAGAGCATGAGCAATGATCGCAAAACCATGATCATTGAGCGCGAAGGCCCCAAACTACCGCCGGAATATTATATTTATCAGTACGGTAAGGGGCTGACGGCGATCGGTAAGTCGCGACCGCAGATCAAGCCGGACGATCTGGGAACGACGACGCTCGTCCAGTATCCAGCAAGAGATGGTCTAATCATCGCCGCTTATCTGACCAAACCCAATCCCGATATCTGGGGCAAGGGGCCTTATCCTGCGATCGTCGTGCCGCACGGCGGGCCTTGGGCGCGTGACGGATGGGTTTGGGATCCGACCGGCTGGAATCAGTATTTTGCGGCGCGCGGCTATGTCGTGATCCAGCCTCAGTACCGCACGTCGACCGGGTGGGGGCAGAAGATCGCGCGCGAGGGCGACAATCAGTACGGGCTGAACATGTCGGATGACAATGACGACGCTGCGCTGTGGCTGGTGTCGCAGGGCTTGGCCAGCAAGGGTCATATCGCGTTACACGGCTATTCCTATGGCGGCTTCGCGGCCTTTGAGGCGGGCGCGCGCAGCGTCAATGACGACGTCTTCCGCTGCGCCATCGCCGGCGCGGGCGTCGCGGACCTCGAGCGCTGGAAGCACTATGCCGGCGAGAGCCGTATCCAGCGTGAGGCGCTGGCCGACACCATGACCGGGCTCAATCCCTGGGATCATGTCGATGATTTCAAGATTCCGATGCTGGTCTATCACGGCAATCGCGATCAGCGCGTGCCCTTCCCCGAAGGCAAGGCGATGTACGACAAGCTCAAGGCCGCCGGCAAGGACGCCCAGTTCATTGAGCTGCAGGACATGGGACACCAGATCAATCTGTGGAGCCCGCAAAACTTTCACGACGTTCTGACGGGCGTTGAAACCTTCCTGGCCAAGGACTGCGGACCTGGCGGCATTGAGGGCCAATAGACAGATAACCGCTGCGCGTCTAACCGAAAGGCGATCGTTCGGGCAGGCTTGACGCTATATCGTCTGGGCCGGACGAAAGGGAAGGGCGTTGGCGCGCCCTTCCCACCTTGCGAAAAGCGTACGGTTCAAGCTTTAGTGGATTCCGACATCAGGGAGGTCATCATGTCCGCGCGTATTATCGCCTGCGCCGCTGTCGTCGCGCTTTCGCTCAGCGCCTGTCACGTCCAGACCGAGGCGACCAAGGCGTCGAATGCGGATGAGGCGGCGGACGCTTTGAAGACCGGCATGTCTGTCGTGGACATTGAGGCGGCTTTAAAGCACGGCGATTTTTCCGCCGTCGAACTGACCCAGGCGGCGCTCGATCGGATCAAGGATCAGGACAAGGATCTGCATGCGGTCATCGCGCTTAATCCTGACGCTCTGAAAGAGGCGCAGGCCATGGACGATGCGCGCAAAGCGGGGCGCGATCTGGGACCGTTGATGGGCGTGCCGGTGCTGATCAAGGACAATATCGAAACGCTCGATCCCATCGCCACCACGGCGGGGTCGCTGGCCTTGAAGGACAATGTCACCCATCGGGATTCGCCGTTGGTCGCGCGGCTGCGCGCGGGCGGGGCGATCATTCTGGGCAAGACCAATCTGTCGGAATGGGCCAATATCCGCTCGACCCATTCGGTTAGCGGCTGGTCGGGCGTGGGCGGGCTGGTGGCCAATCCGTTCGACCATGCGCGCACCGCCTGTGGCTCATCGTCCGGCTCCGGCGCGGCGGTGGCGGCGGGCTATGTCACCCTGGCCGTCGGCACAGAGACCGATGGGTCAGTCACCTGTCCATCGTCCATGATGGGACTGGCGGGTTTAAAGCCGACGCTTGGGCTGATTTCCAGAACCTATGTCGTGCCGATCTCGCATAGTCAGGACACGCCGGGGCCGATGGGACATTCGGTCGCCGACATCGCCGCGATGCTGAATGTGATGGCGGGTTCCGACCCCATGGACGCGGCGACAGCGGAAGCCGACGCGCACAAGGTCGATTATACGCAAGGTCTGGCTGATTACAGTCTCAAGGGCGTGCGGATCGGCGTGCTGCGCGACATCAGCCATGACGACAAGACCAATGCAGTTTTCGACACGGCGCTGAAAAAACTGTCCGATGCGGGCGCGGTTCTGGTCGATATCAAGGACTCATCGGTCAAGGAACCGAAGGGCGCGAACCTCAATGATGATGAGATGACCGTGATGATGACCGAGCTGAAGGCCGATCTGAACGCCTATCTGGCGTCGACGCCTCAGGCGGTCAAGACGCGCACGCTCGCCGACCTCATCGCCTTTGATAAGGACAATGCCGATAAGGAAATGCCCTATTTCCAGCAGGAATTGTTCGAGCAGGCGCAAAAGACCAAGGGGCTGGACGATCCGGCCTACAAGAAGGCGGCGGCGCGCGCCAAGGCCAGCGCGTCTAAACGCATTGACGGCTTATTGAGCGACAACCATGTCGCCTTCCTGATCGCGCCGACCTATGGACCGGCCTGGCTTTCGGATGTCATCTATGGCGATCAGTATAATGGGCCATCGGCGACGCAACTGCCCGCCGTCTCAGGCTACCCGCATCTAAGCGTGCCAATGGGCAAGGTGCAGGGGATGCCGGTCGGACTGTCCTTTATCGGAACGAAGTGGAGCGACGCCGATCTGCTGAAAGCGGGTTATGCGTTTGAGCATATTCAATAAGGGTTGCGTTGTTAGAAAAGCAACCTAAATCCAATTTGCAGGAAATGCGGTAAAAACAATCTGCGCGGTGTATATTTCTGATATTGCTTTTTTATTATTGGCCCTGACTTGAAGTGATGTGACGCCTGATCACGTTCTCCGCCTTTTTTCTGTCCTTATTTGTCGTTTCTATCATTTTAATCGCCGCTATAAGGCGATCTGAAAATGCATAGGTATCGAAAAATGAAAATAATGACCTCCAAAACGCTTCTCATCGCCGCCCCGTTGCTTCTTATGCTTGGTGGGTGCGCCAGCCATCAATATGTCGATAACAAGATCACCACGGTAAATGGCCGACTTGATCAGCAAAACAATCGACTGGACCAGCAAGATGCGCATCTGTCTCAGCTCGATAAGACGAGCCAGGAAGCGCTGGATCGCGCGACGGCGGCCGGGAAACTGGCGGAAGGCAAGTTCGATTACAGCGTCGTTTTGTCCGATGACTCGATCAAGTTCGCGTCCGACAAGGCGACCCTTTCAGACGACGCCAAGGCCCGTCTGGCGCAGCTTGCGAACCAGCTCAAGTCGGATAACAAGAATGTCTATCTTGAAATCCAGGGCTTTACCGATTCGACAGGCACGGATGACATCAACTATAAGCTCGGTTCTGAGCGCGCCGAAAGCGTTCGCCGCTTCCTGAACCAACAAGGCGTGCCATTAAACCGCATGTCCTCTATCTCCTACGGCGCTGAACAGCCTGTGGCGCCCAATTCCACGAAGGCTGGACGCAAAGCCAATCGCCGCGTCGTCATCGTGGTTCTGTCCTAGACGCCGCCACCGGCGTCCACAGGCGGTGTTCGAAGCAGAAATTGATAATATAGGCTATGGAGATCGCATGTCGGCCTAGCGACCACGTAGGCGGGGCTTACCGCTCCATCGAAAGTAGAGACGCTGAAGCTCGGCGAATCTGCTGGCGGTCGCTCAATCGCATGGGCTGTCGCTCGACGGCATCGATATCGTGGAACTGATTGCCGAAGAACAGGATCTCGACGCAGAACATCAATACACCATGTTCCAGCCGTCCGAAGTGGAACTGGGTGTCACGACCAAGAAGATCCTTGACGAAGTCGACAGGATCAAGCCGAGACGCGTCGTCATCGACTCCTTGTCCGAAATCAATCTTTTGGCACAAAGCACCTTGCGGTTCCGCCGCCAGGTCCTAGCGCTCAAGCAATGTTTTGCCGGTTGACAGTCGAAAAGGGAAGATTCTTCAGCTCAGCGAGGCGCCGGCGGGTGATTACACTGTTGGTCAATGAGAATCCACCAGGCCGACGCGTGCAGTCTAAAGACGATTCACACCGTTAAGCCAACCCAATAGTTCTCAATAGATCATGGAAACGAGCAATCCGACTACCAGCGAGCCGAACTCCGTCCAGATCGATATAAGGCCGAATTCGTAACGCCGTTTGAGCTTTGGTATAGCTTGGCCAGAAGTCTTGTAGGTAACTGAGGGCATCCTCCGCAGTTTGCGGCCGCCGGGTCCCACCCTGGAAGTGCTTGGCAAGCAATCCTTCATGGCAAGGTTCTTGCCAAATGACTGTTATACCCAACCGGTCTGCTAGCCGGTCAGCTTGTGCGGCGCGCGAGAAAGCCAGTGTGGGGTCGTGTCGGGTATGATGTCTCACTCCTAAGAGGAGGGGAGTTGTTCGAGCCCGCGAGCACGCCATAGGCGAAAAATGCACTGCCGCGTAACAAAGCGATCAGCGTCGACGCGTGACAGTGTAGCAACTTCGTGCACTCACCGCGTTCACAGCCGCGCAGCTACTCGAGTGCCAGGCCACCGGAAGTAAGCGCGTCCATATAGCGAACTCGGCCTCCAGCCAGTCACCGTTGCTCAGGTTTTCCTTAATCTGGTTGCAGATTTCGAGAAAGGTCTGCACGCTAATGACATCATTTGGATCGAAAGGTCGTATAAGGAGCACATATTCATTAACCAAAATGGCCGAATAAATGTAGGCTCGGTAACCCGAGTCTCAGTGAGCTCGCAACACAGGCTGTCCAATGGCATCGGCGCAACAACTGATCGGGCTTGTCAAAAGCCACGCTGAGGGTGACGAGGATCGTTTCTACGACCTCGCGATGCAACTTGCTGCAGCTGAAGCGCAAAAGGGCCATACCAGGCTTGCGGAGCAATTGCGATCGTGGGCGGAGGCCGGACAGTCGCCTCCTCAAAGGCCGGCAGCGAAGACGACACCGCTTGTAGCGCCCCGAGGCGATCTGGCGGGACTGCTATCGGCAAGTTATCCGAAAACACGGGTAGTCGATCTGATTGTATCCGGCCACATGGACGACGAGCTTAGGCATATCGTCGCCGAAACCCGGATGACGGATGCGCTCGAAGCGAAGGGTCTGCGGCCGCGCCGCCGATTGCTGCTTTCGGGTCCACCAGGCACTGGCAAGACTATGAGCGCCTCCGCGCTGGCGGGTGAACTGAAATTTCCTCTGTTCACCGTCCTGCTGCACGGACTGATAACCAAATACATGGGCGAAACCGCACAGAAACTTCGCTTAGTGTTCGACGCGGTTCGGAGTACGCGAGGCGTGTATCTGTTTGACGAGATAGATGCCTTAGCTGCGACGCGCGGCGGAGAAGCGGACGTCGGCGAAGCACGCCGCATCCTGAATTCATTCCTCCAGTTTCTTGACGAAGACACCGGACCTTCCATAATCGTCGCGACGACTAACCTGCCGCAGATCTTGGACCGGGCAATCCTGCGGCGCTTCGATCTGGTGCTATCATATGAACTTCCGGACGATCAAGCGATCGAAACCGCGATGCGGCGCCGTCTCAAGGCCTTCGATGTCACGAACATCGACTGGCCGCGTGTCTCGCAACTGGCATATGGACTTTCTACCGCAGACGTCATAGCTGCGAGTGAAGACGCAGCGCGCAGAGCAGTCCTTGAGCAGTCGGAACGGATTGAAACGAAATCCCTCTCCACCTCGCTCGAACGCCGTCGCTCGCTACAAGGCATAGGGGGAGATGCGCATGGCACGGGATCGCAGGCACCTGATCCTAAACGAAATCGGCGTCGGCCGACCCTTCCAGCCAAGGACGGGGGGAAGTTCAAAGCGGCCAAGTGATGTGCGGGACCGGGCTGCGCACGCTCAGGCCCTACTACACATCCTCGATCACCTGCCTGATCCCGCCAGACAGGGGCTGGAAGGCGTGTATCTGAGCATCGAGGGGCGTACGGGCGAGAAGATTAAGACGTCCAGCCTAAACTCCAGCGGCCTCAACCTGCTTACCGTCCACGCGGAAGACCCGATCGAGCATGTGCCCGCGCAAGCGACAGTGTTTGCAACCCCAAAAGGATTGGCAGCGCTTCGCAGAAAAATCAGTGAGTTTGAGACGGAAGACACACCCATCCGGGACGATGGCACAGGCGGGCGCCCAAAAAACGCTGACCTAGTCCAGAGCATCGGCATGATCGTTGAAGCTAGTCTGCGGGAACTGTGGCGCGGCCCCCCGGAGAAGTTTCCAAAAGGCGAGCAGCCGCATCCTTGGGAAATTTGGCTAGCACCCGAGCAGGCTGACAATTTCATTGCCAAAGCCGCGCAGGCCAACGTCGTTTTCAGTACTGATCGCCTGGAATTTCCTGAAGACGTCGTCGTCCTCGCAACGGCGACACGCGAAGTCTTAGCCAGGGCAATCAAACAATTCGGATGCGTGAAAGCGCTGGCCGCGCCGCAAAATGTCACTGAACTCTTCCGTTCTATGCCGATCGAGGAACAGGACGGATGGATGGACGACCTCCTGCGTTTGGTCACCTACAGCCAAAACCCGAACTCCAACTACGTCACGCTGCTTGATACAGGCATCTCGCTGGCACACCCTCTTATCTCTCCAGCCCTCGATCCAGACGATCGCCATGCTGCCCGCCCGGGCTGGGACATCGCGGATCATGACGGTCACGGTACCGAATTGGCCGGTTTAGCATTATTCGGTGATTTGACATCAGCTCTTCAAGCGCGTGCCCCGATAGACATCAATTACCGCCTGGAATCTGGTAAAATCATCCCAGACGCGGGCGGTAATCCCCACCATCTGCTCGGCGCAATAACCCGTTCAGCCATTGACGCTGTTGAGACCAGAGGTGACCGGCGGCGTACTTTCGCTATGGCGACAACCACGGAGGACGATACCCCTCATGATGGCGCCCCTACCTCTTGGTCAGGCGCGTTGGATTTGCTTTCAGCTGGAGCTGCGGGCAATCGTCGAATATCTAGGCTGATTTTAGTCTCCGCCGGAAATACGCCGTCGAATCGCTTAGTCGATCACGACTACTTGCCTGTCTGCGATCACGAAGACAACGAGCTGGAATCACCGGCACATGCCTGGAATGTCATTGCGGTCGGCGCCTATACGACAAAAACGGTCCTTCCCGCCGGCCAACCGTTCCGGGTCCTTGCAGAAGCTGGCGATTTGTCTCCCTCCTCCCGTACCGCGAGCTGGTTTTCTCATTGGCCAATAAAACCCGACGTCGTCTTAGAGGGCGGGAATTGGGTGAAGGATGCACATAACCCTCCCTTCGCACACGACGGGCTTCAACTCCTCACGACGGCTCACAACTACCCGGCAACGACCTTCACCACGACTGGCGCGACAAGTGGTGCCACCGCCTTAGCTGCCAAGGCTATTTCCGAGCTTTGGGCGGATTACCCAGATCTTTGGCCAGAGACGATTCGTGCCCTGTTTGTAAACTCCGCGCGATGGACTCCTAGGATGCTGACACATCTCGGCGAACGCAATCCACCGCTCAAGGGTTCGTACGATCCACTGTTCACCCGTTATGGGTACGGAGTTCCTGACCTTGGCCGCGCGCGCCGAAGTGCTGCCAACGCACTGAGCCTGATCATCCAGGACACGATTACCCCCTATAAGGCCTCGAGCAAGTCCGGCGCCAATCACACTCATAACGAAATGAAGGTGTTTGAACTCCCCTGGCCGACAGAAGCTCTCAGGGCGCTCGGCGCGACCCAGGTCACTCTGCGGGTGGCGCTGAGCACCTTCATCGTCCCCAATCCGTCTGAACCCGCGCGGGGGTCGAAGTTTGGTTATGCGTCACACAATTTGCGCTTCAAACTGAACTGGGCGGATGAACAACTTGGCCAATTCCTCGGTCGGATCAGCAAAATAGCCGAAGATGAGGCGGGACCAGAAATCGAGGGTAAAGACGGCTGGGACTTCGGATCTAATCGGCGCGATGTGGGGTCTCTTCACATCGATCAATTGACTTGTCCAGCATCGGACCTCGCGCGCCGCAACTTGCTCGCCGTCCATCCCGTCACAGGTTGGTGGAAGGCGAAGGGGACATCGAACCCGGAACAACGCTCGGCACGCTTCGCGCTCATTGTTGAAATCGACACCGGCACCGTCGATGCTGATATTTACACAGAGACGAAAACGAAGGCCGACCTTCTGCTCGCTCAGAAAGTGCGTCTGGACGAGGCGGTTAAGGTTTGAACACTTTGCTCGATCGCATAAAGGTTGCGACCACGTACATAATCACAAAACCTTTTCACTGTCCCTGATCGGGCACGTTCAACCACCTCAAACGCACAACACGGATATTAACTGATACTGAGGCACGTAATTTCGGACCGGTAGTGCAGCAACCGACACATGCAAGATCTGCGACCGGCGCCGTGAGGCCAGCGGCCTGAAAGCTTTTTTGATGTCGCAAAGGGCGACGTTGGGACGGGCGCGCGATGCGAAGGGGCCGGAACCAGTTTCCTCATCTGCGTGAGCCGCCGCGCCTCGTCGCTGCGAAGCGAGGCGCCGGGCCGTTACGCCTGAGGGTTCGCGACCGGGAGCTAAGCGCCTCCGGCAGCGGCCTGCGCCGCAGCGATGAAGGCCGCGAACAGTTTGCGCATGGCGGGGCGCTTGTAGGGAAACAGCTCCGGATCGTCCATGTCGTGGACGATCATGGCCACGTCGAGCTCGAATATCAACAGACGGCCGTCGCGCGTTTCTGCGCAGTCCATGCCGAAATAGTCGAGCCCGATCTTGCGGTGGAGCGCCTCGAACGCCGCGGCATGGCGCACGGCGAAGTCGGTGTCGAAGGCGTCCATCCAAGCGGCTTCGGCGGCGCGCTTGTCCGCATCGGCCATCATGTCGGCGTTCATGTAGTGCACCATCCATCGCCGCGAGGTCGCCTGATGGCTGGCGAACGGGCGGCCGTTGATCAGCACGATCCTCTGCTTGGTGTAAAGGCCGTCCCCGTCGCTGTAGTCGATGAAGGCGGCGACGTAGAATTCCGACTCGGACTGACCCGCCAGGTAGGCCTGCAAGTCGGCGCGACCGTCGAGCTTGACCAGGCCATGACCGGCATGGGTGCCGACTGGCCTTATCGTCACGGGATAGGTCAGATCTTCAGTCAGTTCGGCGCTATCGTGCGATCGTTCCGCCGCCAGGGACAGCGCCTGGCGGTCTAGGCGCTTCGTCTTAGGCGAGCAGATAGAAGGCTCGTCGCTGAGCAGATGATGCACGCTGTCGCGCGTCATCTGATTGATCAGGCCCGGACGGTTGTTCATTATAGGATAGGGCCAGTCCGCCAGCAGGTCATTAAGACGCGCCAGCACTGGACCGTTCTCATTGCTTTCACCCACCGCCATGAAAGCCACGTCATGCTCCGGCAGGCCATCAAGCGATGTTGTCTCGGCGTCGACATAACGCAGCCACAGCACGCAGTTCGAGCCATCGAGCAGGAAGTCCAGCGGCGTGTTCGCCATGAAATCTCCAGCGGTGACAAAGGCGAGCAGGCGCAGGCCGCTGCCGTCGCCATGGCGTACGCAAAAATCGCGCTGGAGGCTCAGGGCGCCTTCCATGACCTGGCGCGCGTCTTCGGAGCGCCCCAGACTTTGCAATGTGATCGCCATGTCCATCATGGCGGCGGCGTCAGCGGGGTTGGCCGTGACGCGCGCCATCATCGTCTCCCATAAGGGGTTCAGATCCTGGCCCCGAAAGGCCATCGGCACGATGCGGTTCATGCCGGTGATCTGCGTCGTCGCATCCAGGACCGGCGAAGGGATGGACATGTCGCCTGTGGGCATCGGGGTCTCCGTAAATCGTGAAGCGAACGGGCGGACCTGGCGTCTCAAGCGGCTTCGGCCCACACGGATAGGGCCGGTCGCCCCCCCACGTCAAGCGCCTCGCCGACAGGGCCTTCGATGTGAATGCAGACGCCGTCGGGGCCGGGATGCTTAATGGCCTGGGCCAGGGCTCGCACTTGAGTCTGGTCCGGTAAGGCTTCGCGCCCTATGACGTCCGCAATGCCGCACATATCGCCAGGTCTTCCCGAATAAGCTCGCGCGCAATCAATGCGACGCGGTTATCAAGGCGTTGACACCATGTAGCGGCGCAGGTCGTAAAAGATGTTCACGTCCAATATTCAGTCGTGAGGCCGTGACGACGTCATCCGGATCAAACCGAGCCCTGTGCGAGACAACATGCCTTCGCACGTCAAACTCAGTCACTGCATCGTCGCGAAAAATGAGACGGATCGGAGTCTCGCCTGCCTGGAAACGGCGCGCGGGCTCTTCGATGAGGTCCGTCGTCGACGACGGGTCCGAGGACGCAAGCGTTGCGCGAGCCAAAGAGGCGGGCGCGAACCACAAGAGCCCGTTGAGTTACAAGCGATAAATCCATACGGGAAGAAGCGCGGCGACCAAGGCTAAGATCTGGCGCGATACGACGCCAAGGCACGCCATAGGGTAGGTCCTGATCCAGCGAAGGAGAAAGAAGCCGATAATGGGAACCTGGCCAACGACCATAAGCTGAAAGATATGCGCGGCGGCGCCTTCGTCCGCCTGATGTTGGCCGCCCGTCGTGGCTATGTAGACGACGGCGATCAATAGCGCCGTCAACGACATCAACAACGGCAGCGCGCCGCTTGGTTTTGTCGAGAGCGTTATCATCTGCTTGGGACCTGCGAGCATGGCGTACATCCGGGGGGCTGACAATGTGACGATCCACTCCAACATGATCGTTTTGAAGATGTCGAAAATGGCGGCTGCGCTCAGGCCTTCGACGTCAAGCAGCTCCAGGAACTCTTGCCCGTACCGATCTTGCCACCGGCCAGGGAAGAGGCGGATAAGCCATTTGTAATCGCGTTGAGTCATAGAGGCGCCAATCGAGCTGCGCCAATGGCGACAATACGCTGCATGACGCCAAGTCTCGCGGCGAACGCGGCATGGCCGGCGCGCGTCAGGCGATAGGGTTGTCGCCGATCGTCAACGGGAAGCGGTTCAATCAAACCTTGCCGCTCCAGGCGTCCGATGGCGCCGTAAAGGGTTCCCGGCCCCAGCCGTCGCCCGCACATGATGTCTATGTCGTTCAACATGGCGTGGCCGTGTTTTGGTCCCTCGGCCAGACTGGCCAGAACCAGGAACGGCGGGTCGGCAAAATGCTCTTCCGAATTGACCTTCGCTACGTTTTGGATAGTACGCATGACGTAGTAATATCGCAAGGCGACGTCATGTTAATGGGTATCATGCCGTCAATGTCCGATGTGAGACCTGTCCGTACTGCCCTTTGAACGCCAACTCGCGTGTCCCCCACGCGCCAGAAGATCCTGCGCTTGGGGCGCGCAAGCGCACAATACGGCTCCCCCGCCGCGCCGTCGTCCAGATGAATGCGTGAGCCGCGAATATCCCTGGAGGTCAGGCCGACGATTTCCTCACGGGGGAGGCGTCTGGTCAGGACGCGGGCATTTGCCTCCTGGCGGGCTGACGATGGGTCGCCGACGAACATTTAGATCGCACCGGCCCCGGTTTTGTGAGAGGGGGTCTTAAGAAGGGATTCACCTCGACGACATTACGCTTTTGGACGTGGCGCTGGGCGCTTTGGAAGGAGAAGTCGAATTGCTGGTTCATCACGGCCCCGAGCGCGAAGACGCCGCAGACCGGCGCTTAGCCTCTACGCTCGCGAGCGTAGCGGGGGCGCTGAACGCGGCGGCTTTTTACGCTGTAGGCTTTTTCTCAGCCAATATGACGGGTAATGTCTCCTCCCTTTCCGATCACGTGGCGACGGGGCGGCTCAGGTCCGGAGCGATCTACCTTTTCGTTGTCGCAGCCTTCATTCTCGGCGCCTTCGTCTCTACTCTGTTCATCAATGCGGGGCGCAGGCGAGGGGCCGCCGGCGTCTACGCCCTGGTCATTCTGATCGAAGCGCTTGGCATGGCGCCACTTACGATGAGCGGACTGTGGGCGGGCCCGACGTGGCGTCTTCCTTCTATAGTCCTGGGGCTTGCCTTCTTGATGGGGCTGCAAAACGCCGTCGTCACCCGCATTTCCGAAGCCCGCGTCAGAACGACGCATGTGTCGGGCATGGCCACGGATATTGGCATTGAGTTTGGCCTTTTGTTCGATCATATGCGCCATCCAGGGTCGTCCGAGACGATCCAGCCTGTCCGGCGTCGTCTGCGGCTCCACGCAGAGACCATGCTGGCATTCCTTTTCGGCGGGGTCATCGGCGTAGCGCTTTATCAACACATTGGCGTCTTCCTGTTCGCCGTCGCTGGCGTCATACTCGCGCTGATCTCCTTTTACGCGCTCTATCGACAGAAGAAGGCGCCATACGTCCCCTCCAAGCCTCCGCTGTCCAACGATCTTTAGGATTGAGATATTATCTCCATGCGACAACTGGTTGCCCATTCCGGCCGCTTCGGCAAGATCAGAATTTATGAGCGTCTTGAGGACGGCGCCCGTTATTTCATGACGGGCGCGAGTGTTCAAACCCTCATCGACGCAGACGGCGTCAGCCTGTTCGGCTATATCAACGCCTGCAAGATCTTACTGCGGCCATTCCGCAAGATCCTGATGCTGGGCGGCGGCGGGGGAAGTCTGGCCTCGATGCTCGCCCGCAAGGGACATGTGGTCACCGTCGTCGACATCGACCCGGTCGCCGAGGAGGTGGCGCGCGCCTATTTTGGACTCGACAAACGGGTGCGCTGGCTGACAGATGACGCGCGCACCTTTCCCTTCACGGTCCGTGCGCGCTATGACGCCGTCATGGTGGACGCCTGCACCGACCTCGGCACGGATTCGCGCTTTTTCAACCCCTATTGGCTGGCGCGCGCCATGACGGCGTGCCGACCGAAGGGCGTTTTGTTGCTTAACCTGGCCTTGGAGGCGGCCAAGATCGGCTATGGGCGGACGATCGCAGAAGCTGTTTCGCGGCTTGGCTTTCATGCTGAGCTGCTTCAACCGGACGATGGCTGGGAAGGCAATGAGATTCTTCAGATATCACGCCGGGCGCGTCCGGCTCTGATAGGCCCGTCGGATATTCATTCGCGTCCGGCTGAATCGCGCACCTACCTGATGTCTTTGCGGCGTATGTCCCTCCAACCGTCTTCGCCCTGACACGACACGCCAAACCTATGGGACCAGCCTAACCCGCATCCATATCATTGAAGGAGGCGTGAAGCGCATCGCTGAAGCCGACCATCTTGCTGAGCCATCTGGCCGAGCATGGTGTGCGCGAAGATGCGTTCTGACCTATTAGCTGGTCGGCAGCATGCCTATTTTCGATAGCCAGGGTTCCAGCAAGTCCGGCCAGTGCGTGATCGGCGCCTGGGTCCTGCGCAGACCAAAGGCGTGTCCGCCTTTGGCGTAGGTGTGGATCTCAGCTGGAATTTCGTGCGCCCGCAAGGCGCGATAATATGTCTGTCCGTGGATAACGGGGTCAACAGGGTCGTCGTCTGCCTGAATAATCAATGTCGGCGGCGTGATCGGCGTGATGACAATATCGTTCCTGAGCTGACCGGTGCGGGCGTCCCAGAGATGTCCCGGATAGAGAAGAACCGCAAAGTTTGGAACGCTGCTTTTTTGATCTGCCTCGTCTTTAGGTTCATAGGCCCTATGCGCATGCGTGCTGACGTCTGCGGCGAGGCGCCCTCCCGCAGAAAAGCCTACGACGCCTATCTTCTGAGGGTTTATGCCAAGTTCGACAGAGCGCAAACGCAGGAGGCCTATCGCCCTTTGGGCGTCCTGCAGCGCGAGCGGGTGGGGCGGGTCGGTCTCGCAATTGCATTTGGGGTCATGATGCGGTCCTCCATCGGGGACCCTGTACTTTAGAACCACACAGTTCAGCCCCCTGGCCGTCGCCCAGTCGCAAACCTCGGTCCCTTCCAGGTCGATGGCGAGTTTTTTATAGCCTCCCCCAGGAAAGACTAAGAGGGTCACGCCGGTGTTTTCGCCCTTGGCTCGATAGAAGGTCATGGTGGGTTGCGAGACGTCGCTCACCATCAAGACGGATCTACCCGCGACCCGCGATTTATAAGGCGCTGCGGATTCAGGTCTGTCTGGATGCGCTGGCGCATTGGGCGTCGCGCCTGTCCATAGGGGTATTTGCCGGGCGGTCGCGTTGGGACGCCAGACGGCGGCTCCTGCTTGCCGCCCGAGTAAGGCTGCGGTGAGGCAGATCAAGAAACCGAGGACTTTGACAGGTCTCAAAAGCATTTTGGTTCTCAAAGCGTGATGTCTCACGCCGAAGTGGTTGCAAGTCGGATCAGGGCCGGCGCGAAGTCTAGCGTTCCGGCAGAACGAATGATAGGCACACCTTCGCGCCACCCGGAAGGGTGAGGCTCTTTGCTTTCAAGCATACAGTAGTGGGTCAGTTTGAAATTATCGCGTCGGTCAACCTGCTGCACAGCCATAATCGGCTTCCGGGTATCGCTGTGGGGCGTCAATTTAACGACGATGTTCATACCTGTAAGAGGCGGCGCGCCCCACGCTCTTTGTTAAAAAATGGATTGCCACAGGCCGCACAGGGACATATTGGACGTCAACCTGCGGCCAGGAGGCGGGGTGGCGGCAGGATCTTCGCGACGTGAACTGTCGGTCTTCCTCGGGGAAGAATTACGACCTTCTCGCTTAGGTGGTGTCTTCTTACATGAATCGGTCAAAGAGGGCGGGCTTAAGTGACGATCTCGTCTCAGAGGTTGATGAGGGCGGCTCGCTGCGCGGGGCGCCTGACATTTGCGGCGGCGAAACATAGAAGAGGCGAGCATGGCGATTAGAGGCGGTGGAAGACAGGCGGCGCACACGGTCGATATCCATGTTGGCGGCCGCATCCGTCTGCGCCGCAAATATCTTGGCGTCAGTCAGCAAGCGATCGCCGATCCTTTAGACCTGACATTTCAGCAGGTGCAAAAATATGAGAGCGGGGACAACCGGGTCAGCGCCTCAAAGCTCTACGAGATCGCCCGGATCCTCAAAGTCCCCGTCGTCTATTTTTTTGACGGCCTGGATGGAACACCGGAGGCGTTATCCCCCTCCGGCCATGAGGATATGGCCCATGCCTTCTTGTTCACGAAGGAGGGACTTGAACTGGCTGAAGCCTTCCCCCGCGTTCAAAATTCAAAGCGACGGCGCAAGGTTCTGGATCTTGTGAGGACCCTGGCGGAGGAGGACGACTAGGCGCCCGCTTTGGCAAAGTGGCGCAACAGTCATCTTCATGCAGCGTCGCAGGGCTTGCCCTGCTGCATCGTCAGAATTTCGTCCCTTACCAGACCACGCGGCTATGAGCGCCGCGCGCCGCGCTTGATCAGGTCTGAGGTCCCTATCGCCGCTCGAAGGCAGGGTATGCGTAGCGCCCTTGGGGACGATTTATGATCTGGTCGCAGGCGACATGCGGCCACGGGCGACATTGCGTCCACAGGCGACATTGCGTCCACAGGCGACAGGGGCGATCCTGACGCAAAGACAATTCGGTCTTGTCGGCGTGCAGGCGGAGGACGTGCTGCGGCGACGCAATCCGGGGGCGATCCAGGCGTCCGCCTTTTCCAAAGCCAGCCTCTGGCCACGTTCATAAACGCCACATGCAGCCTCGCGGTCCACGCATGTATCGCTGCCTGACCGCGGCGCTATTCAAACAAGAGCCTGACATCCTCTTCGGTGATCATGTCAGACAGCTTGCCTTCCTGATTGACGAGGCCGTCGGCGAGGGCGCGCTTCTTGGCTTTGAGCACATCCATCTTCTCTTCGATTGAACCTATGACGACGAGTTTATGCACAAAGACCGTCTTGTCCTGGCCGATGCGGTGGGCGCGGTCGATCGCCTGATCTTCGACAGCGGGGTTCCACCAGGGATCGTAGAGGATGACCGTATCGGCGGTGGTGAGGTTCAGTCCGACGCCGCCGGCCTTCAGGCTGATCAGAAACAAGGGGACTTCGCCCGACTGGAAGGCTGTGATCTGGGCTTTGCGGTCCTTTGTGTCGCCCGTCAGCAAGGCATAGGACCAGCCTTCCTGATCGAAAGCCGCCTTGATGAGATCGAGCATGGAGGTGAACTGAGAAAATATCAGAACCCGCCGCCCCTCGGATATGAGTTCGCTCACCATTTCCATCAGCCGCTCAAGCTTGGCCGACGCGGCCGCAGGCGGCGTATCTTCGTCTTTGCGAACGAGGCGGGGATCGCAGCAGATTTGTCGCAGCTTTAGGAGGGCGTCCAGAATGATGATCTGAGAGGCGTGCAGTCCGCGTGCGGCGATGGCGTCGCGCACGCGCTTGTGCATGCTCAGGCGCACCGCTTCGTAGGCGGCCTGCTGTTCCGGGCCGAAGCTGATGCGCTCGACAATATCGATTCTGGGCGGCAGTTCAGGCGCGACCTGCGCCTTGGTGCGTCGCAGCATAAAGGGCCGGATGCGCGCGGCCAGGCGTCGCGCCTTGGCCTCATCGCCTTTTTTCTCGATCGGCTGTCGCCAGTGTTTGGCGAAGGCGGTCTTTGGCCCCAGATAGCCGGGATTGATGAATTCAAACAGGGACCAGAGCTCGCCCAGATGATTTTCCATCGGCGTTCCTGTCAGGCAGAAGCGCTTGGAGGCTTTCAGCTCGTGAATAAGCTTTGTGGTCGCCGTATTGGGGTTCTTGATCGTCTGCGCTTCGTCCAGAATGATCATGCCCCATTCGCGCTCGGCGAATAGCGCCTTGTCTCTGGCGATGAGCGGATAGGTCGTCACGACGACATCGCTCGCCTCTACCTCGCCCAATTGCTCCCAGCGGTTCTGTCCCTGCCAGATAAGGAGGCGAAGATCCGGCGAAAATTTCGCCGCCTCGGCCCGCCAGTTTTCCATCAGGCTGGTGGGCGCAAGGATCAGATTGGGCGCGCCTTGCCGGCCAAGAGACTTTTCGCGTGCGATCAGCGCCAGGGTCTGGACCGTTTTGCCAAGGCCCATATCGTCGGCGAGTATGCCGCCGAGGCCGGCCTCTGCGAGAAAGCTTAGCCAGTCCAGGCCGCGCGCCTGGTAGGGCCGCAGGCTTGCCTGAAAAGATGGCGGCGGGGCGGCGGTCGGGATGTCGCCTGTCTCACGCAGCTTCTCGCCGAGGGTGAGGAGGCTGGTGTTGATGTCGACGACGACATTGTCGCGCCCGAGCGCCTCGGTGAGGTCAAACAGCATCGGCGCTTCGGCGCGGCTGAATCGCGCGCCTTCCAGGCGCTCGCGCATGGCGAAGAGGGCGCCCAGATGGTCAAGGAGCGGGAGGATCTTGCCGGCGGGCATAGGCAAGAGGCTTCCGTCGGCAAGCGGCAGAAAGACGGGTTCGTCCAGATCGAGCGCCCGGATGGCGTTCTCCCCCGACTCCAGCATCTTGGCGAGGGGTTCGATCAGGTCCTGCCATTCACCGTCGATCTTGACGCCGAGATCGAGCTCGAACCAGTCGATGCCAGAGCCCTCGCCTGAGTGCACGCGCCCGCCAATTGGGCCGTCGGGGCGCGCCAGTCGAAACGGAAAATCCCTGTCGATTTCGATGATCCAGCCGTCGCGCTGAAGATCTGGTATGTCGTAATATTGAAAGTCCTGCCAACCCCAGCCCAGGCCGTCTACGTCACCATCATCCGTCACATAGGCGTCCGCCAGAGTCGCCTTGAACTGCGGATAGATTTCCGAAGCTGGCAGAAGCATGGTCATGTCGAGCGCGTCGATCGCCTTGGCTTCGCTTGCTGGATCGCGGTGGATCTCCACGCGGACGCCTTCATGGAAGCGCTGGGCGAACGAAGGCCCGCCAGGCGCAAGGCGAAAGCCCTCATAATCAAAGATAAGCTTGCCGATAGCGACCAAGAGCGGCTCGGGTTGATTCCAGGATGAATAATAGCTTTGAGACGGGCTGATACGGACGCTTGTCAGTTGTAGCACCGGACGGGGCGCCGTTTTAACAAGTCTTGCCTCGCCGACCTTGGGCGCGGGCAGAAGGCGCGACAGGCGAGCGCCGGATTTTTCCAGCCGGTCAGAGAAGCTATCGAGTTGCGACACAGGAAGAAGCGGCGCCTGCGTCAACCGACGGGCCAGGCGCGGGGCGATACCGAGATCTATGGCGCCCACGAGGCCGGCCTCGACATCGATATAGACCGGCGGCGAGGCCGACAGGATCTGGACCGGACCAGCGCCATCCCGTCCCAAACCTGGCGCATCCTCAGCCTCTGCGTCCAACAAGGCGTCTGATTGAAGATGGGCCATCAGGCAAAGCGTGTCGTCGCCCTTCGTGGCCCAGCGCAGAGTGGCCTTGCGGGCTGGACCCTTTGACAGAACCGGTCCGTTGACGTCGCCATGGCGCGCACGGCCAGTGGCGAGTATGAGGTCCAGAACCTCGCCGCCTTCATCCTCCGTCAAAATCTCGGTTTTACGGCCTAAGGCGCGCGGCAAGGCGCGCAATCTCGGCAGGATGATGCGGTCCTCGCGGGTCATATACTTGGTCGGGCCGTTATTACCGTAGGACTGCAGATCGTAGGCCTTGGGCGAGGAATATTGGCCGGTTTTCAGGCGGCGCGCCGATTGCAGGAAGAGGCCAAGTTCCGGCGTGCTCGCATAGGCGTTGATGGGCGCAAGAACATAGATCAGGGCCTGCGAAGAGGCGGCGGGCGCGTCGTCTTCCGCGCCTTCGGCTTGAGCCACTCTGTCGAGCCAGTGGACGAGACCGGGCTCCAGATAGGCCCGCGGCGCAGGCGCTAAAGCGCCGGGCCTGGACACGGCCGGCGGAGGCGTTTTGCCATAAGCGGACCCGGGCGTGGTCAGGGCTTTCAGCACAAGGGCCGCCACGTGCTTGCAGTTGACGCCCACCGGGCAGGTGCATAGCCCTCTGACGGCGTAACGGCCGTCAGAGCCCGGCGTAAGTGAGACTTGCTGAACATAGCGTCGGCCGCCCGAGCCCAGGGTTATGCCTGTGAGGGTGTCGTCCTGGCGCGACAGGCTGAGCACCCTGCCTTCGGACAGATAGGCCGCTCCACGGCTCAGGGTTTGAGCATCGAAGACGTAACTGAAATTTGAAGGGCTGAAATTCATGGAGGGTCCAAGGCGATTCGCAAGGCGGATGTGATCGCCAAACCCGCGTCCTTTCAAGCCAAATCGTGGAAGCTGTCCATCATTTCATCCCTTAAGGAGCCGGCGCCGCCGCGAGGGCGCACTTGACATCTCCCATAGGCTATCGGGTCCCATAGGCTATCGGGCGGCTGACCGCCCTGGGGCCGATGTTTTGTTCATGGCGCCTACCGCGGCGTCTTGATTGTGGGGCTTGGGGAAGCCTCCGCGTTACAAGTTTGACGCGGGCCCTTCCAGCGCGAAGCGGCTTGGGCCTTAAGTCTTCCCAGGCGGCTCTCTTCTGAGGCCGACATGAACGGATATGAATACCGCACTCAGACGGCGTTCAGCTACGGGCGACTAATATGATCTCAACATCCGGTGAGCGACCGGTGTGATGGAGATTTGAAGATGGAAACGCTGTCCAAGATTGCTATCGTGTCCACTCTGGCCGCCGCAGCTGCGATGGCGGTCGCTCTGCCGGCCTCGGCCGATTGTTATCGTCGCAGCGCCAATGGCGCGGACGGCGCCGTCATTGGCGCCATAGCGGGCGCCCTTTTTGGCAACGCCGCCTCGGGTCGGCATGACCGCGGCATGGGGACAGCTGCGGGCGCGCTTGTCGGCGCCGCCGTCGGCTCATCCGTTGCGCGCAACAACACGAGTTGCGCCTATGATCGGGGTGGCTATGGCTACCGCGACAGCGCTTATCGTTCCGACGCCTATGCTCAGCGTGATTATGGCAGAGGAGGCTATAGCCGGGGCGACTATGGTCAGGGTTATGACAACCAGCCGGTTTACCGCAGCTACAGCTATGAGCGCGTCGACTCTTATCCGGCGCGCGGTTACGGCTCGGGCGGTTACGCCTCTGGCGGCGACGGTTGGCGTCAGTCGCATGAAGAGCATTACCAACGCCACGATGATTATCGGGGATGGTGACAAAAGGGCCGGCGTCCGCAGGGACGCCGGCCCTTTTGACGCATCGTTCATGCGATCATGAGCTTAGCTATGAGACCTTGGTCGTTTGCGATGGCCCGCAAAAAGACCAACGAGGCTTATGGCCTTTAAGACCTTCAGGTTGATCAGAGCTGACGGCGGGGCGTATCGGAAGTCGCAAGCTGATTTTTCCCGAAGCTTGGCGTTCATGGGCGCGGCGCCGGGCCGCAGCGTGAACGAGCGTCAAAGCCTTGAGCCGAGTTGACGGGTATAGTCGCAACTTTCGCGGGGGCGTTCAGATCATCGTCGTCCGCCTCCCGGCTATCGAACCGATGCGAAGATTTCCTGATCGGGCTTTGACGGAGACAATGGCGCTTCCGATGCGCTCGAATTTCAGAAACATGACGGCGCTAATCTTCAAGCCGTCAACCATGGCGCATCCTATGAATTCAGTCGTTCTTCGAGAAGATCGATCTCGCTTACGAGCTTACGCACCAGATCGTCAGGTAGCTCGCCGCTGCGCCCCATCTGATAGTAGGCGTCGCGCTCCGCGCGCAGGCCCTCTCGGCGGAAGTCGCGCTCTAACTGTAAAAAGACGCGGCGTTGTTCAGGGGTTTTCGCCTCATCTTCAAGCCCTTTTAGCCGGTCATGATAGGGTTGCGAGGCCCGGTTGCTCATCAGGCCGTAAACTTCAGATTCAGCGCTCGATGCGGCGTTGCGCAGGGCTTCAATGGCCTTCATGGCCGCCCGGGCTGCACGGACGCGCGCCTCTTGGATGCGTCTGTGCGCTGAATCGTCTTCAGGCAAATCTAGGCCTTTGAGCAGAACAGGCAGCAAGAAGGTGGCGATCAGCAGCGAGGCGATAATCACGCCGGCCGCGAGGAAGATGACGAGGTTGCGCACCGGAAAGGCGTCGCCGCTCGCGACCGCGAACGGAATGGTTAAGACGCCCGCCAGGGTCAGGGCGCCGCGCACCCCGGCGACCGAGGTGACCGCGATCAGGCGGAAGTTCGTCGGGATCGGCGCGCCTTTGCGCCTGATCTGAGTCAGCGCGAAGGAGAGCCACACCCAGCAAAAGCGTAAGGCCCCCAGCGCCACCGTGATGGCCAGGATATAGAACAGCATCCACATCGGGTCGCGGTGGCCGGTGACCGACACCAGATGTTCGGCGCGCGCCATGATGCTGGGAAATTGCTCGCCCAGCAGCACGAAGATCACGCCATTGAGCGCAAATTGCACCGTATCCCAGACGGCGCCGCGCTGCAGGCGTGTGGCGGGCAGGGCGCGCCCGGATTGTTCGGCGTAGCTCATGGTGATCCCTGCGGCGACGGCGGCGAGAATGCCTGAGCCGTGCAGCAGTTCGGCCAGCAGATAGGCGCCCATGGGGATCAGGAGGCTGATGACGATTTCCGTCCCCGGCTCTTCCCCCAGCCAGCTCGTCAGCCGTCCCTTGATCAGATTGACGCAGAAGGTGACGGCGACGCCACAGGCGATCCCGCAGGCAGCCAGCCACAGGAACAGGCCGGAGGCGTGCAAAAGGCTGAACGATCCGGTCACCACCACGCCGACGGCGACGCGCAGGCAGACGAGGCCGGAGGCGTCGTTGAGCAGAGATTCGCCCTCCAGAATGTGCTTAAGCCTGGGCGGTAACGAGCGCCCGCGCGCAATGGCCGATAGGGCCACTGGATCGGTCGGCGAGATCACCGCCGCCAAAGCGAAGGCGACGGTCAGCGGCATGTCCGGGATCAGCCAGTGAATGATCAATCCACCGCCGAGAACAGTGAAAACGACGAGCCCGACCGCCATTTGCAAGATGGGGCGCCAGTCGTTGAGCAGGCCCGCCTTGGGGATGCGCCAACCTTCTATGAACAGAAGCGGCGGCAGGAACAGGAGAAAGAAGACGTCAGGCTCAAGATCAATGGTCTTGCCGGTCGCCATCACGATCGCCACGCCGAGGCCGATCTGCACCAGTGGGGTGGGGATGGGAAGGGCGCGCGAAATCCAGCCGCTCACCACGACAGCCAGCAGAAATATCAGCGAAATAATGACGGCTTCCATGCCCCTGCTGTGTCATTCCCCGTATGGGAAAGCAATGGGAAAGGCGCTAATTTGGGCTGACTTTATTGGCCACAGCTGCGTAGAGCGCGACCGGATTTGCCGCGGGGCCGGTCCAGGCGTCCGCGACGGCGGCGATCAGCGAAATTTGCGACGCATACGTTTGGCTGGCGCTACAAGGCTTTCGACAAAGACGTCATCGCGACCAAGACGTTTGGCGCGAACAATGTCTTGGGCGTCTCAGGGCGGACGGTCGGTCCCGCCATCATTTTGAATTAAACCGCTGTGTTTGCGGCGGTTTTGTCATTTCGAGACCATTCAAACCCAACATTGACCCCAGCAGTGGCATGGCTTGCTGGTGAATTGAGCCGGACGCAACAGGACATTTATTGGAGTTTACACCCAAAACATTGCATCTTCGGATCATGTCCTGTTCGCCTCACGAGCCCAGCGAAGACTTGCGCAGCCTTCCCCGATATGGCGCTACGGATGAAGGCGCCGTCCAAGGGCGGTTGATCGATCTCATAAAAGAGAAGGTCATCCTACGATCTCGCAAGAAGCTGACACCTCCTAAGGGTTTTGAGCCGATCTCTGCGAGAGAACCTTCGGCGCAAGAAAACTTTCTCGACGCAGCTTCGGGCAATTGAGCTGGACCCAGAAAACTGCACAGGTAGCTAGGCTGGGAGCACATCAACCTCACCGGCGAATACCGCTGGCCAAATCCTTAGCGTAGGATTTCATCCTCTCCCGCAAACGTCCCCATCATTGTTGCGACATCCGACATATGCTGGATGTCCAAGCATCTTTGTGCTAATGTGGGGATGTGGGAGTTTACAAGGTTGGTATCAATGAGCCGCTTAACTATCGACATGACGGACCAGCAGCATCAAGCTTTGAAAGTCCATGCCGCGTTGCAGGGTAAAACCATTAAACAGTACGCGCTCGAACGACTGTTTCCCGGCGACACCGACGCCGATCAAGCCTGGCTGGAACTGAAAACCTTGCTTGGTGACCGCATCAAAGCGGGCTTAGCTGGCGAAATATCGACCAAGAGTATCGACCAAATCCTTGATGAAGAACTGGCTGAGAGCGGCTAGGCGTGAGTTATCTTCTGACCGATGCGGCCGAAGCCGACATGCGATCTATTATCCGGTACACACGTAAACAATGGGGCGCTGCACAGGTGCGCAGCTACATTGCCAAGCTGACAGTCGGTATTGCCAATGTCGCCATTGGGAAGGGCGTCTTCAAACAATTGGACACGCTCTATCCGACATTACGCATAGCCCGTTGTGAACATCACTACGTGTTTTGTCTGCCGCGTCAGGATGCTCCAGCGCTAATAATAGCCATTTTCCACGAGCGTATGGATTTGACCGCCCGTCTCGCCGACAGACTCTCGTAGAGCGCATAATAGGAACCTACGGCTACTAGACCGCTGGGCTGTCCTGTCTTATTCAGTGCGCCCCGACGGCGCGTAACACCAGTGGAGGAAGGTTCCTGCCAGTCTATAAAAATATATCATAAAATCAGATATTTGTAAGGGCGTTTTTGGGCTGTGTGTCTGAAGATGTGTCTGAATCTACGTATCTACGCCGATTTCCATTCATCGGATCGAAGACTTGTGCAGAGGACACGCCCGAATTCCTTTTGACTGCCTCCGTGTTTCAGTGTCATTTTCCCCCATAGGTATTATTCTTGCGCAAAATGGAATCGGGGGCCGAATTGGATTATTCGTTAGAGCAATTTTGGAAGCGCAAGCTTGGGGTCCGAAACTTGCGTGGCGCACTTGAGCGGCCGGGCTGGTCAGGTGACGAAAGCGGTCTCGTCACATTTTTAGAGGCACCACTTTCTCATAGTGCCGAGTTGACCGATACGTTGCCAGAAGAGAGTTCAATTATTCTGGTATCAGCACCTGGCGCCGTCGGTAAATCTACGTTAGCGCGGCAAATTTCGGCGGCGACCGGTGCGGTTTACATAGATTTGGCCAAGGCCGCCCCTGTGGGCGGCGACACAATTAGTGGTGGTTTAGCGAAAACCGGTCTTTACCAAGCGTGGCAGGCCGGTGAAGTTGCGTTGTTAATCGATGGTCTGGATGAGGCTCGTCTTCGCGTTACGCAAGAAGCGTTTGAAGCTTTCTTACAGGATGTCGCTGACATATCAAAAGCACGGCAGCTACCAACCGTGCTATTTGGTCGGACTGGCGCTGTGCAGGACGCATGGCTGATATTGGCAGATCAGCAAGTCTCCACTTCCATTTTGGAAATCGGATTTTATGATGCCAATGCCGCGAAAGACTTTGCGATGGCAGTGGTGGCAAAGGATAATCCGGATCGTTCACATCGCACCGTAGAAGCGGAAGCTGTAAGCCTTCTTCTCAATCGTATACGGGAGCAAACGAAGACTGATGGAGACCGCTTTGCTGGCTACGCTCCGGTTTTGCAGGCGGTGGCACGCCGCGTATCCGCAGAAAAAAATGTTGCGAGTCTTCTTGCGGAGGTAAGGCAAGGGTCTCAGCCGATAACTCTACAAAGTGTGGTTTGGTCCATCTTGGATCGTGAACACAACAAATTATCGTCTCTCCAATTTCAGGATGAAACCCTACGAGAGAAACTCTATAACCGCGACGAGCAATTAGCCCGCTTGAGTGCAAGGGTGTTCGGACATAACCCACCCGATTTGCCACCTATGAGCGCCAAAGACCTAGAAACTTATAATGGCGCGTTACAAAGTTGGGTTCCTGACCACCCTTTCTTGAACGGTGCCCGTGATGCCTCGTCTGCCGTGTTTGATGCGGTGATTGTCGCCAGTGGCTTGAAGGACAATCGGCTGAGGGAAACTGTACTTCAGAGGGAACTGCATCGAGGCAGTGCAGCCAATCCTTTCCTCGCGGAGTTCTACCTATCCAAGGACAATGCTGAAGCCGATTATGTTCCTTCAGAGCATATTGGAATACTGTATTCATCTGTACGCGCCAGATTGTCGCTGGCAGATACTGCAAATTTGACCATCGAAGGCGGGGAGGATGACGACGGGAATGCCATTCTTGAGGCCGACGTAGAAATTACCCTTATGCGTGGTGATCGGCCCGAAGAACAAACTCGAAAGATCACATTATTAACTGATCAAACTGGAACATTCAGGTTGGGCAGTTATATAGGCGGCATGAGCCTAGATATCCCCTTATCGAAAGTTGAAATTGGCCCTGGTCCGGAAGCAACAGTTTTTGCACCAATCAATATCCAGTGTGATGAACTCATCATTACAGCGGGACGTTTATTCGTTGAAGCCTCTCAGGATAAAGCGCAGTCGGTTGTGTATTTGGCTGCAAACAAGTTTCTCGCCACACAACCTATGTCCCCTCCGATTTTGCGCGGCAATGTTCAACTGTCCGTTATATGGCCTGGGGCTAACAGTTTCCCATGGACGAATTTCGCAACTACTCCGATCGAACCGGCCGATCCTAGAATTAAGGAAGGCCTTCACAGGTTCCGAAAGTTTGTCACATCATTCCGCTCTCACAGTAAAGGAGAATTAGCGAGGTATTCCGCAAAGCTTGAGCATAAGCGAATGACTAAGGGATTGGGACAAGCCATTCTCGATCACATGAAGGATACGGGGATTATGACCAAGCGGAGCGCAAATGACCCAATGTATATTATGGACGCCGATAAGTTGGGTGATATTTCCGGCGCGACATATGCACAGGCGATGGCCTTTCAATTCAACGACAAAACCATCGAGTTTGTACGACAGGCGGTAAAATCAGAGTAGTAATTCGTTGCCGTCTTTGCCGGGAGAACGCAAATGGCTAATTTCAATATAACGATCGAAAACTGTAACAGCATTGACCAAGCGACGGTCGTTGTCACTAAAGGCAGCCTCAATATAAAATATGGCCCAAATGGTATTGGTAAAAGCACCATTGCAAAAGCGATCGTTTGCCAAACGCGCAATGACGGCTCACTTGAAGGTCTGACGCCGTTTAAAAATCGCGGCAAGGCTGCCAGCCCGAAACCCGCAGTGACCGGTGTCGATGACATCAAATCATCGCTAGTGTTCGATGAAGAGTATGTCAGCCAGTTTGCTTTTCAGCAGGATGAAGTTGTTAAAAACAGCTTTGACATATTTATAAAGACGCCGGAATACGAAGCTACGTTGACCGAAATAGATACCTTATTTCTCGGTATAAAGAAGGCGTTTGCCGACAATGTTGACCTTGAACAGACCTTAAAGGATTTGAAAGACCTTCGGGATGCTTTCGGGAGTTCGACCGCCGACAAAATTCACAAGTCGAGTAAGATTCACAAGGCTTTTGGCTCAGGCAACAAGATCGACAATGTGCCGGAGGTTCTAAAGCCGTATGAGACCTTCATCAAGAGTAACGAGCCTTCAAAGTGGATTGCCTGGCAGATCAAGGGCAATGAATTTTTAAAGCTGGGCGAAACATGCCCGTATTGCTCCAATGATCTTCCGGAGGGACCGCAGAAGGAAACCGTCCTCGCCGTTGAGAAGGAATATGACGTAAAGGCCGTTGATCACCTGAACACCCTAAAGGCCATCATCCAGCGTCTTGGTAAGTATTTCAGCGACAAGTGCCGTGAGAATCTTGATAAGGTTACGAAAGCAAAAATTGAGCTGACTGCTCAAGAGCAGGGCTTTCTCACCAGCCTGAGAACCGACATTGAAGCCCTCATCGGAAAGCTTGAATCCCTTCGTTCGATATCGTTCTTCTCGCTGAGAGACGTCGATAAAATAAAGGATAACATCGAGGCTTTGAAAATCGATTTGGCCTTTATTGAAAAGCTCGATTCGGAAGAGACGAGAAAGGTAATCGACCCAATTAACGTCCAGCTTGAAACGTTGATAAAAGAGGTTGGAACTCTCACCGGCACGATCAACAAACACAAAGCAAGAATCGCCAAGACAATCAAAGACAACCAGGAAAGCATCAATGCATTCCTTAAATCGGCTGGTTACAAGTATCAGGTTGTTATTACGGCCGAACCAGACTCGTACAAGATGAAGCTTGTTCATCAAGACCTCAACAAATATATTGAGTCAGCAGCTAGTCACCTCAGCTATGGGGAGAAAAACGCATTCGCTTTGGTTTTGTTTATGCACCAAGTGCTAAGCGAGAATCCTGATATTGTGATTCTAGACGACCCCATTTCATCATTCGATAAGAACAAGAAATTCGCCATCCTGCATGAACTGTTTCAAGGTAGGGCCAGCCTGAAAGGCAGGACGACTTTGATGCTTACGCATGATATTGAACCGGCAATTGATGTGATAAAAAGCATCAGCCGGGTCTTCCAAGGCTCGTCACCGACAGCGACGTTCTTAAGTTCAAAAGCAGGTGTCATTAGCGAAGTGCCTATTCTCCGCGACGATATCCAGACGTTCGCCAAAATTTGCAATGACAATATGGGAACGCTTGCAGACCCGGTGATCAAGGCGATTTATATGCGTCGGTACTACGAAATTCTGGATGATGTGGGGATGGAATACAACATGCTTGCCAGCCTCTTCAAAAAGCGACCGGTTCCGACCGTTAAGACGGATGCCGGTCAGCGTGATATGACGCCGGCCGAAAAGCAACAGGCAGAGGCGGAAATCAAGAAGTGCATTCCGGAATTTGATTACGACAGCCTTGTTCAAGACGTTTCTGACGACGCCAAGATGAAAGCGAAATTTGCCGCAACAGATGTGGGGTATGAAAAAATCCAGCTTTTCCGAATTTTACGCGGCCAACATGACGATGATGTCATTACGAAATTTATCAATGAATCCTATCACATCGAGAATGAGTATGTGATGCAGTTGAATCCGCACAAATTTGAAAGTGTACCGGAATACGTCATTGAAGAATGCGCGAAAATTATTGCGGCTTGAACCGACATGGCATCATGTCGGGACTAGGCTGCGCCTAACAAATCGACTTCCTCGTGGCTATGATACATCTGTGTGATCTGGTGATGCTTGACCCGGAACTGGCTTCGCCGTTTCAGCTTGGGCGTCGCTGTTGAAGCGGCTTCCAGTTTTACCGCCGGATCATAATAGACAACGCCCGTCGTGAAAGCCTTGAGGAAAAGCAGGAAGTCAGTCTGCTCGCAAAGCAGAACGCGCGGTCCGTAGGCATATTCAGGTGGCGGCGTGCGGAACAGGGAGGGCACATAAGCAGCCTGGGCGTGTTTGCGGTTCCAGTGCTGCATCATGCCGGTGAACGACCAGATGGCTGCCGGTTCTTCATCCCGGTCGAGAAGCATGATGCCGCCGGTCAGATCAATGGTTCCGTCTGCCGGGTTGAAACCCTTCATGGTCATGCGCAGGCCGGTATCGGCGTGATAGTCCTTTTCGCAGGTATAGATGCCGCCGAAGTTCGGGCGGTCCGGCTTTCCCTTTTTGTCGGGATAGCCATAGCGGCGCAGAAAGGCTTCGGGGCCTTCGGCCTTGTAGAGGCCACCGGTCGGCTCCGGCGTCATCAATGTTACCGGCGAACTCGGCGCAAACTTTGTGAAATCCTTGACGCCATATTGTTTGATTTCCCAGCCCATGAAGTCCGGCTCGGCGATGCCATTCGGGGTAATCCCCAGTTCTGCTTCAAGGGTGTAACCACCTGCGTTCGGCGCGCTGTAAGGCATCTTCACGCCGCCTTTCCGAGGCGTTGCGAGGCAATCCAGTGCAGTTGATAGATGCGCTTCAGCTCGGCCAGCAGGATTTCTTTCGGGCTTGTCTTGCTGTCAGGGTCGGCGGGCAACTCAAGGAAAACACCGACCTGTTGCCACTCCCGCGCGTTCAGCTCAACGGCTGCCGGATGATCGGCTGCTGTGGCATAGCCGAGCACATCACCTGATGGCGTCATACCCATGAAAAGGACGCGCCCGGCGTCCCGCACGGCCATGATGTCTGACGGCGCAGCCTTGCAGCCTTTGAGGAAGCCCGACATGCGGACTTCGGGATAATCCGGATAGAGGATCAGTTGCGCGTCAGGAGCCAGATGCCTGCCGTCAGTATCCAGCCAGAAGAATCTGACACCTGCCTTCGGGCGATCCTGTTTGCTGCCCGCCATCGGGCGCGTATCGACCACGATCTCGCCATGCGGGATGATGTTGAGCGCGCCGAAACCACCGCCGAGATAGACCTGGTTCTTGGAATTATCGTTCGGGGCAAGCTTCTTGGCATAGATGCGCTCTGCGCCGTTGTCGCGCATCATCTTGAGAAGTTGTGAGAGTGATGCGACCAACTATTCGCCCCTGATTTCCAATGTCTGTTCTTCCGATTTTATCCAGGCAATCAGGCGAAGCATGACGTCTGCGAAATCCGGCTTTGTACGCCCTTTCAGCGCGCATTCCCATATTGTGGCGATTCGCCAGCCCTGTATCTCCAGTTGTGCCACTGCAACTTTGTCGCGGGCGACGTTGCCATTGATCTTGACGCGCCAGAAGTCGGGACGGGACTTCGGCCATTTGAACAGATGACAGTCATGGCCATGCCAGAAACAGCCATGCGTGAATACGACGGCATTCCAGCGCGGCAAGACGATATCGGGATGTCCCGGCAATTTTCGGTCATGAAGCCTGTACCGGAAACCTGCTGCATGAAGCCCCTTGCGGATCATGATTTCCGGTTTCGTGTTCTTGCCACGAATACCGGACATCATGCGGCTGCGCGTGGCCTGATCAACGATATCAGACGGCAATGCGCTGCTGTCCTCCGCCTGTTTCACCCTCGGCAACTGCCGCACGGAGGAAGGGTTCCATATGTCGTGCAACGGCCTCGACCACCGGCACCACGACGGCATTGCCAAACTGGCGATAGGCCTGTGTATCAGAGACGGGAATGATAAAGGGCTTGTCGCCGGGCTTCTCGAAGCCCATCAGACGGGCACATTCGCGCGGTGTCAGGCGGCGCGGATTCCGGCGTGGCTGCTTCACAAGGATTTCCGAGCCGTCCTTGTAGTAGCGTGCTGAAAGCGTGCGGGTCACATCGTCCGGTCCGACAAGGCCGAAGCCGAACCCGTTGCCCGCTGCGCGGTGCTTCTCGGCATAGTTCTGCAAATAGCGCCACAGATGATCGGTCAGGGTATATTTGTCGATGACGCGCCCGGTTTTCGGGTCAAGGTAATGCCCGTCATCAAAATCAGGATGCCCTGAGCCATGGAGGATCGTGCCGAGCTTCGGCCCGTTCGACGGATTAGGGATTTTCATATTGTCGAAGGTGAAGTCGTTTTTCTCGCGGAAGCCAACGATGAAAATGCGCTCCCGGTGCTGCGGCACCCAAGATTTTGCGTCGATGACCTTGTAGTGAACCTGATAGCCAAGTTCCTCAGTCAGGGTGCGGTGGATGACTTCAAAGGTACGGCCCTTGTCGTGGCTGACGAGGTTCTTGACGTTTTCAAGCAGGAAGGCGCGCGGACGATGATATTCGAGGATTTGCGCGACATTGAAAAACAGGGTGCCTTGGGCTTCGTCATGAAACCCGTGCTTGCGGCCCAGCGCATTTTTCTTGGAGACACCGGCAATCGAGAAAGGCTGGCAGGGGAATCCGGCCAGAAGCAGATCATGATCAGGAATGGCATTTAGCGGCACCTTGGTGATATCGCCTGTCACCTCATGATCATCGTCGTAATTGGCCTTGTAGGTCTGCTGGGAGTATTTGTCCCATTCGCTCGTGAAGACGCATTTGCCGCCAAGAGGCGAGAAGGCGCGGCGTAACCCGCCAATGCCTGCGAAGAGGTCGATAAAGGTGAAATCTGGCTCGCCGTAACTTTCAGGCCGGTGTTCTGCCGCCATTTTCTCCAGAAGCTGAACAGCAGCCTTGCGCGGTTCTGCCTCGCCATTTTCCCACCGGTAGATCGTCCGGCGGGAGAAGCCGGTGGTCTCTACGAGCTGGTCGATACTGAGGCCTGTACGGGCACGGAGGCGGGAAAAATCGGAGACATTTTCTGTGAGCATGGGCACCTCTGGGAATCTTTGTGCCACGCTGTCATGAATCGGCCTCGCCCGGCAAGGGGAAAAAGAACAATAAGAGAACATAACTTCCCTGATTATCACTTATCCAAGGTTTTGGGTTGCCCTGCAACCGACTAGCCCCGTGGCAATGAGCAGGTAACAGCGGTCAAGGCCGCGCCCCATAAGGCGGCGCGCATGAAGCATGGCCTTTACCGCAAAAGGGCGCAGCCCTGTTCCTCGTCTATCACCCTGTTCAATTCAGCGACGGAACAGCGCGACGATCAGCGGCTGTAGCCGTCCACGCTTCCTGTTCAAGGCTTCTCGCTTCCGCACCTTGTTTGTGCAGCTTCGACCGTACCGGCGCATCGCGCGGCCTGTTCCCATGAGAGCGTAGTGGAGACGGCAGACCTCCTGCTGTCGCGCAATTCCGCGCGCCTGAATATGGGGGATGACATGACATACACAGAACTGAGCCTTTTGATGACCGCTATTGCTCACCTTATCGCAGCTCTTGCTGTGGATCGGCGTCCAAATTAGACGCCGATAGAGGGTCCCTTTTCGACGCCGGTTGACACGCCTTGTGCGCGCGCGGGATCGGCGCATGACGCCCGGCGTTGATAACGAAGAGGGGCAAGGCTCTGGCCGATTCTTTTCAGACGCACCGGGGTGAGGCGAACTTTTTTGCCCTCATATTGACATTACGCGCCGCTGGTTTTGTCGTCTACGCGCACAAGCAAGGGAGACTATCGACATGTACAGCAAGGCTCTTATCGCCGGTTGGGCCGACATGGATTTTAACGCCCATATGGGCGCCGCCGCCTACCTCTTGAAATGTTTCGACGTGCGGATGATGTTCTTCGCTGAAAAAGGCTTTCCCATGGGCGAATTCGCCAGACTGAGAATCGGCCCCATCGGCATGAAGGACGAACTTGAATATTTTCGCGAAGTCGGTCTGCTTGACAGCATTGTCGTCACCTTGCAGGTGGCTGGCCTGTCCCAAGATGGCAGCCGTTGGCGGTTGCGGCAGGAGATACTGCGAGATGACAAGCTGTGCGCGCGGCTGACGAGCGTCGGCGGCTGGATGGACCTTTCAGCGCGCAAACTGATAGCCCCTCCTGAGGCCTTGAGCGCGCTCTTCGGCCCAGAGCTCAGGGCGGACGATTTCTCGGAGCTATCGTCCAGCCTCAAGCCGTAGGTCGGGCGCGCGCCGTCCTTTTTGGAGATATTGCCGCCTTCGGCGAAGGGGGAGGGGCCGAGACGTTCAAGAGCCGCGCCCGCATCGGGGGATCCCTTATCAATTCAACATCTACGACGCTATATCGGATGTTTTAGATTATGTACGGCGCGTCAGGTCAGGGAGCTTATCGACCTGGCTTAGCGAGCTGACCGGCGAGGCGCTTCAGAAAACGGTCCGACTGAGACTTGGCTTTGACAAGCGGCGTCTCGTCCGCGTAACGATGTCATCTCAGTCAGGGGCGAGTCGATGTCGAATAGGGTTGATGAGGCGCTGATGCAGTGGCTCGAATGTGATATGTCGCCGTCGGCCGTCGGCAGGCTCGTCGATCATCCGAATTTCAGGCAGGCGGCTCGGGCGCTGAACAGGGTCAAGGTCGAGGCGGCCTTGCACCCTGTCATGTCTTTGTTCTCAAAAGACGCAGGCCACTATGTCGCCGCCGCCATGTGTTTTTCCTTGGCGGGCAATGGCGGGATCACCCTGCCGCGTCTGAAAGCGGCGAGCGCCAAGAGCCGGTTGATGAGCGCAGGCCGCGCGCGCGCCATGCTGGGCTACTGGGTCCATGTCGGCTTCTTAAGCGTGGAGTCGCATAGACAGGGTAGGGACGCGGCGCGCTTTATCCCGACCGAGCGCTTCGTCGACGCCTGGTGCGGGCGCATGCGAAGCGGTCTTGCAAGCGCGGCGCAGCTTGAACCCTCTGTCGACGCCGTTCTGACGATGATGCATGATCGACGCATCTTGGTGAGCTACGCTCAGGTTCGGGGCGAAACCGTTCTTGCGGGTCTTGCACGGGCTGAGGGGCACGAATCGTCTTTTGCGCGGATCTTCAACCACAGCGTCGGCGGCGGCCGCGCGCTGGCCCTCCTGTTGAGTCGGGAGGCTGATGGCGCAAGCCTGGCGTCGGGCCCGATCGCTTTTTCGGTTCAAGAGATTTCGGAGCACTGCAAGATCTCGCGCATTCAGGCCAGGCGCCTGTTCGACGCCGCCGAGGCCGAAGGTCTGATCGAGATCAAGGACGGCGCGCTGACATTTTCAGAAGCGGCGCGCCGTCATATCACCTACGCAACCGCCTTCGAATTCGCCAGCATGTTGCGCTCGGCGGCCGTCACGCTGAAGGCGTTCAGCGCCCCTGTTCTGGCGGCTGAATAAAGGCTTCGTTCTGGCAAGGGACAAGATCATCCTCATCTGCGAAGATCAATTTGGGCCATCGTCCTCCTGGCGAGGGGCGTCTCATCAATGGCGTTTGAGACGAGCTCAGCCTTGGCGGCGCGATTTTTTGTGGCGGCTCGCGCTTAAACTTGCGATCGTCACATAAGCTTTGCTTATCTGCGCCAATGCTTTCCTCGTTCATGCCTTCGGAGGTCAGATCGATGATTAAGGCGCTTAGGCTCGCCACCGCCGCGTTTGTCATCCTGCAAGCGGGCGCCGCTGTGGCGCAAAATGATCATCCTCTTCCGACGGGGCAGACATTAACGCCCTTGGCGATGACATCGGCGACCTATATGCCGCTTCGGACCGCTATGGGACCGCACCCTGACTATGTCGCCGATGGCGCAGCCGCCATGCGCGTCAGTCCGGATGGGCGCCATATGCTGGTTCTGACCAGCGGATTTAATCTCTATAACGGGTCTGACGGGAAGCTGGTCAAGGCGCAGTCAGGTCAATATGTCTTCATCTACGATCTGAGCGACAAGGGCGCGGTCCACCGCCAGACGCTTGAGGTTCCAAACGCCTTTTACGGCTTGTCCTGGCGTCCTGATGGATCCGGTTTTTTCGTATCCGGGGGCGTCGACGATGAGGTTTATGAATTCGTCAAAGCCAGGAGCGGCTTTCGTCAGAAGGGCGCGCCGATCAAGCTGGGCCACGCCAATGGCAATGGTATTGACGTGAAACCGCAAGTGGGCGGTCTGGCGCTCAGCCCAGATGGGCGAAGGCTGCTTGTCGCCAACTACTATAACGATTCCGTCACGCTCATCGACGTGGCTACGCGGAGTATTCTCACCGAACAGGACCTTCGCCCCGGCAAGATCTCGCCTGACCAGCATGGCGTCGCCGGCGGCGAATATCCTCTTGACGTGGTATGGCGCGATGACCGCCACGCCTATGTCGGAGCTGTGCGCGATCGTGAGGTCGTCGCCCTTGACGTCAGGCGCGACAAAGGGCGCGACAAAATCAGCGTCGCCAAGAGGATGCGCACGATCGGCGAGCCGACGGCGATGTTGATCGACCCGGAGCGTCACAGGCTCTATGTCACGGAAGACAATGACGACAAGCTGGCTGTGATCGACGCCTCGGAAGATCAGCTTGTCAGCGAGGACCCGATCGGCTTTCCAGAGCAGATGAACGCTGGCGACCTTGGCAAGGGGTTTAATCCGAACGCCCTGGCGCTGTTGCCCGACGGACGCCTTCTGGCGTCGCTCGGCGGCGTCAACGCGGTTGCGCTGGTCGATGTCAGCAAGGATCGGGCGCGTGTCTTAGGCCTTGCCCCGAGCGCCTGGTATCCGAGCGCCGTGGCGAGCGCGCATGGCTTTGTCTTTATCGCCAACCGCAAGAGTGCGCCAGGGCCCAATCCGCAGGGATGTCAGCCGAAGCTGGCCGTGGAACGCGCACAACCTGCGGCCTGCGGCGCGTCCAACCAGTACATTTTCCAGCTGGAAAAGGCCGGTCTGTTGCAGGCCCCGATGCCGGATCCACGGGATTGGGCGCGTCTGACGCTCCAGGTCGCCGACAATACGGGCCTTGACCGGCAAGGCGAACGCGCAAAGGCCGAGGCGATCATGGCTGAGGTCAGCCAAAGGATAGCGCACGTCATCTTCATCATCAAAGAGAACCGCACCTATGATCAGGTTCTGGGGGATCTTGAGGTCGGCGACGGCGATCCGCGTCTGGCGATCCTTGGCGAGCGATTAACGCCCAATCATCATGACCTGGCGCGTCAATTTGTCGACTTCGACAATTTCATGGACTCTGGCGAGCAATCAAGTACGGGCTGGACATGGTCGACGGCGGCGCGCACGACGGATATTCTTGAGAAAACGGCGCCGGTCAACTACGCGGGCCGTGGCCTAGCCTATGAGTCGGAGGGAACGTCGCGCTACGTCAACACCGCCCTGTCAGGCGATGCGCGCCGCGCCGCCAATCCCAAGGCTCCCAAGGATGATGATGTCCTGCCCGGACCACTCGCCATTGCCTCCCCGGACGCAAAGGAAGATGATTTGCCGGGGCAGGGCTATCTGTGGAACTCGGCGCTGCGCGCAGGACTGAGCGTTCGTAATTACGGCTTCGCCAATGACATGCCCTACGATTCCGGCGCGCCGGGCGCCGCGCCGCTTTCACGCCGGGCCTTTGACGAGCGCACCCGCGTCTTTATCTCCGATGATCGGGCGCTGGCGGGGGTGAGCGATCCCTATTATCGCGGCTTCGATCAGAAATTTCCAGACTATTGGAATGTTCAGGAGTGGATGCGCGAGTTCAAACAGCAGGAGACCGACAAATCCATGCCGGCCCTGACCCTGTTGCGCATCAGTCATGATCATTTCGGCGAGTTCGACAAGGCGATTGACGGCGTCAATACGGTCGAGACCGAGATGGCGGACAATGACTACGCCCTCGGGCTCGTGGCGCAGCGCGTCGCGCACAGCGCCTTCAGGGACAACACGCTGATCTTTGTTATCGAAGACGACGCCCAGAACGGGGCCGATCATGTTAGCGCCAGGCGGAGCCTCGCCTACATTATTGGCCCCTATGTCCGCCATCATGCGGTGGTGTCGAGCGCCTACACGACGATCAACATGCTGCGCACGATTGAGGATATTCTGCATCTTGCGCCGATGGGCCTGAATGACGCTCTGGCGACGCCCATGGCAGACGCCTTTGACCTGAACCAGACCGACTGGAATTATCAGGCGAAGGCTTCGAGCGTCCTGAAAGCCACCGCCTTACCGATCCCGGCAGAGGACTTCGTTCCTGACGCGCTTGCCCGCGCCTGTCCCGTTCATACAGCCGCCTATTGGACGCGGGCGATGCGCGGGCAGGATTTTGAGGTCGAGGACCATCTGGATACAAAGGCCTTCAATGCGGCGCTGTGGACGGGCCTTTCGGGCGAGGAAGGCGTCCTAACGCGTACAGGCGAAGATCTGAGGATTAAACGTCAAGCGCTTCTAAAGCGGACCGATATGCGATCGCCGTGTCCTCGCTAGCCTAGCCTTGGCGAGATCTTATAAGGTCGGGAGATTAAGGTTAGCCTGACTGCCAACGACTTTTGACAAGGAGCGCGCTTTGATCTGATGGAAGAAGGTCAGCGCTTTAGCGAAGGTCGGCTGCCTTGGCGTCGAGATCACCGGCTCTGCGACGCGGCCTTCTCAAACGCGGTCGCCGGGCCGAACATGGCGTTGAGCGAAAGGGTTGAGGGAGGACGCGCCAACATCCTCCCTCAGAATTTGTCGACGCTGCGGCTACCCGGAGAGATAAACTGTTCGCCGACAAACTGAACGAAGCCGATGTTAAGATGCCTCAATCTTCGGGCGAAACAATAGCCTTTGTAACCAAGTCAAAAATGTTCCGTAAGGGCAAGATGCGGGTCGCGAAGCCCATGGCGGCGCATCTAAGCCTTCAGAGACATCTTAGCCGCCCTCACGAACGGCAAGGGTTGTTGATTTTCGACGAAGTCTCACCTGCCTGAAGGGGAAAATGGCGCGGGTATCAAGCGCCTCAAGCCAATCATGTGGCGTCTGCAAGCAGGCCTTTAGGGGAGGCCTTGCTGGAGCCGGCTTATCTTGCCGCCAATACGCTTAGTCATGTTCAGCAGGTTGGCGCATTTATGAATTGAAGTCGAGTGTAAGCATGGTTCATGACGCAAAGCCAAACTTGGGTTGTTGCGAGGAGGCCTTATGACACTACGCTTTGTCTTGCGTCGTCGGCAAGAGGAACCCTTTCGCTGATCGTGCGGCGCTGGCGAAGTCAGGTCGATGCGGGCGACCTTGGCGCGCCGACGGCGGCCTCCTCAAGCGTTCAGAGCATCCCCAGGCAGTCGGCGAGGCCAACCAGTCGCTCACGGAAGCCCCTGGCAATGGAATCTGCGACGCTGCCTGGGAAATCCCTGGGCAGCGTATTTAAAATATTGTCCAGATGCGTCCCGGCATTGTCCGCTAGGTCCTCAAAGATTGTGGTAACTAAATCCGGATTGAGGCCAGCCCTTTGCGCGCTCTGGACGAAGTGGCGGGGGGCGATTGAGTCGATTTCATAATGGCGGCGGTCTCCAACGGCCATTGCTAACTTCATTCGGTTACGGTTGATTTGTCCAGCATCGACGCTCGGCTGTGCTGACAGCACGTCATAGAGCGGCGTCAGGCGATAACGTCCGCCTGGATAGAGAAAGACGCTAAAATTCTTCCCGTGGCCGTCCGTAGCGCCGAGTAACCAGAACACGACCATGGTTTTGAAAAAAATCTGCCTGTCCTTAGTCACCTCATCGCTGCCGCCGAGCAGCTTCAGGATGCTTTGAATGCCGGGGCCGCCCTCTCTTTCGTATTTCAACGTCCAGGGCGTTGAGAGCGCCTGACAGCAATCCTCCTGCGGAACACGGAGTAATCTGCCGTCGTCCGTCCATTCACGGTCGAACCGTTCAACGACGAGCACGCGATTACCGCCGAAGTCCGCCATATTGACAGATGCGCTTGGCAGGCCCAGCTCTGACATGAGTTTCAGACAAAAATACTCGTTCTCAACGCTATTCGAAAGATCAATGCCGTTGGGGAGCTGTCCGATTTGTGGCTTGAAGATATGTGTGGTGGGCGTTGCGCCGAGTGGCTTTAGCCATTGTCCATTCAGGCGCAGCAGAGCCGTCTTTTCCTGTGCGCCTGCGATCGAAATTCTGAAATCATCATCTTCATTCAAGCCTAGCGGGGCGGTGGCGAGATTGGAGAGAATAGCCCCGATCTCGCTATCAGATACAGCCCTGCCTTCGAGGCTCACGGTGGGTTTCGGCTCGGCGTCTTCTAATAGAAATTGCATCGCGCCGACGCAGTCGCGGCCAAGGGCGGCCAATAAGCTGTAGGCGTCGACGCCTTCGGCGCCGACCTTTGCCGCGACCTTGATACGGATCGCTTCGTTATCGGGCAAAAGGTTGTCAAAGACGGCGCTGACCGGTGCGCCGATATAGCGATCTTCCCTGAGAGGAAGCGAAAGCGAGACCGGCATGGCGTGTTCCCATGAGAGCCAGTCAGGATTATAGGTGAAATCTATCGCGCCGCTGGGCGCTTTGCAGAGCACGCCGACGTGGCGATTGTTGAGGAATACATTCAACGGCGCATAATAACGACGGCGCGCCATTAGAATATGTCCGAAAGCTTGGTCGCCTTCCCCTTGCTGCGGGGACGTAGAACGATTTCGAGTTCAAGCGCATTTAAGATGGCGAACAGCGTGTCAAGCGTTGCGCCTTTGCCGGCTTCAAGGTTGGAAACGGTTGCCTGGCGTTTACCGACACGGCTTCCCAGATCACCTTGTGGGATGTCGGAACTCTTCCGGTATCGGCGTAACAGGGCGCCGAGCTGTTTCTCGTTGCGCGCAATCTGTTCCATAAACACTCCATTTAAGGGGTGCATATACGAAAATCAGTATAGTTTGTCAATATACCAATTTCCGTATAAAATTAAATTATACGCCTTTTCGTATAAATGCTCAATATCCGAAAAAGCATGTGCCGCGTGCTCGACTGCAAAAGAAGAGCCTATGGCGACAGGCTACCGATCAAGCACGATTTTGAAGCCCCACGCATAATCCCATCGCGATGACGATTCATCGTTTCCGATGAGGCCGACATCTTCGCTCACCGATCGTCGTAACGGATCACCGGGCGCGTAACATCGCATTCAGATCCGTCCGTTTCGCGTCCAAAGACCACCCTATTTTCCTCTGACATGAGCGAATATCCGTGGCTCAGGCATCTTTTTGGGTGACGACCGACTGTCGGTCTCGTTCCTGAGATGCTGATATCGCGCAATTTCGAAATGGCCGCAGCCGACCTGCCCAGAAAGGGGATGACGAAAAGACGTCAGTCGTGCATCTCCTTTTCCCACCAGCCGCGGGTGTTCACCTTAGCGGCGTCAGCAAGGGCTTCCAACTCGGCGATCTCGTCAGGGGTGAGTTTTATGCGGCTAGCCCGAACCAAGCCATCGATATAGCTCCCCTTTGTGACGCCGATGATCGGCGTCGCGCCCTTGGCGATAGCCCATGCCACGGCGACGTCGGCGGCAGCCGCAGAGTGGCTTCGTCCCATCGAGGCGAGTCTGTCAGTTAGCGCCTTCAAACGGGGCAATATGTCATTATAGGCCTGCGCGCGATTTGTGCCTTGGGGCAACAGATTCTGCGCACTGTATTTGCCACTCAAGGCGCCCTGTTCAAGAACCATATAGGCGAAGAACGTGATGCTGTGATTGCGGCAGTGGTCGAGGATGCCGGCATCCTCGGAGCTGCGATAGAGGAGGCTATAATGATTCTGGACGGCTTCGACCCGGAACCCGGCTTCGCCGAGGATCTGGTCGGCGAGTTTGATTTCGCTCAGATTGTGATTAGAGACCCCGACATGCTTCACCTTTCCGCTCTTCAGCAATGGAATAAGGCGGGGCGTCCATCGCGCCACATCGGCTGGATTGTGAATCCAGTAGAGGTCAATGTAGTCGGCGCCGAGGCGCGTCAGGCTCTGTTCCAGCATGTCCGCCACCGGATCCTCGCCGCTTCCTGCAGCTTGCGGGGTGAACTTCGTTGAGAGCTGGTAATCGCTACGCGGATAGCGCTTCAGGACTTCGCCAAGCACGGTCTCGGCGCGGCCCATGCCATATACGAAGGCGCAGTCCCACAGGGTGAACCCGGCCGCTTGCGCCCTGTCAGCTAACGCTTCCAGATCGGCGCGCGTGAGGGTGCTGCCAAAGTAACCGTCGCCGGTCTCGCCACTGTCGCCCCAAGCCCAGGTGCCCAACGCAATCGTGGGGGATTTCAGGTTCTCGATCGTCATATTTTCTCCATGCGCGCTCTGCGGCCAACTACGTTGCGCCACGCTGCGGGCACTTTGTTGCAAGGCGGCCCCGATGGTTAGCCTGATGCGCCGTAATTCCTGCCTAATCCTCCAGGGGAGAGGCGAGTCCGTCTTGTCGTTGCGCCACGTGCGTGCGATGTTTGGTTTCATGACGACGCTGAATGAAATCGCCGCTGTCATTAGCCGGCACGTCTCAAAGGATGGCTTTCACGCCACCCCCATAGAACGCGCGACACTTGTTCGATCCTCCACGTTGACGATGCCAATGCCGACTGTGTACCGGCCGCAACTCTGCCTTGTCGCGCAGGGGCGCAAGGATGTGACAATGGGCGATCACATCTTCAAATATTCACCCGGCCGCTATGGAATCGTGACCCATGACCTTCCAGCGATTGGGCATGTGGTGGAGGCGACGCCCGATAAGCCCTATCTCTGCCTTTATCTCGATTTCGACCCGATTATGCTAGGCGACCTGGCGGCGCGCGTGCCGCCGCCGGCGGGAACGCCATCTCCTCCCATAGGCAAGACGGTGTCCGATGCCGGTCCTGGTCTGCTTGATGCGACGCTACGTCTGCTGCGCCTGCTTGACGATCCGACGGCGCTGCACGTGCTCGGTCCTCTCGCCGAGCAGGAAATCATCTATCATCTGCTTGCCGGGCCAGACGGCGTCAGAATGCGTCACGTCGCCTTAAGCCAGGGCCGAGTGGCGCAGATCGGCCGCGCCATTGCCTGGATTGGCCAGAATTTCCGGGAACGGCTGAGCATCGAGCAACTTGCCACGGAAACAGGCATGAGTCCGTCGAGCTTGCATGAGCATTTTCGCGCCGTGACGGCGACCACGCCACTGCAATTCCAAAAACAGCTCAGACTGCAAGAGGCGCGCAGTCTGATGTTGATGCAGGATATCGATGTTGCGACCGCCGCCCTGCGCGTTGGTTACGAAAGCCCAACGCAGTTCAGTCGCGAATATCGCCGTCACTTTGGCGAGCCGCCCGCGCGCGACATAGCCCGCCTGCGCGCTTCACCTAACTTAGCCGTCGTCGCTTGATCATTTGCCCGTGATGCTTTGGACGACCTGAGAGTTTGCGATAACCAAGATCACGAACCATTCGGCTGAAGCTGTTTTCGGCGATGGAGATGCCCCCATTCGTCGTAAATTCATCCCACCAAATCGATAAGGCGCCAATGAACAACGCCATCAACGGCAGGAATTGGCCCTTGTTCAAGCTTTGGCGCCGGGACCTGCCTTTGCGCGGCGTTCAGTTTCGGGCGGGCGCCTTTCGCTTTGCGGTCAATTAGACCTTCATGGCCCTATGCGTTGAAGCGCAAAACCCAATCGCGAAAGATTTGCAGTGTACTGCCCAACCTCATGACCGCGTCGCTGCGGCTTAAGTCTCTCATGACGTACGCGGCTCTCTTCTGAGGCCGACATGAACGGATATGAATACCGCACTCAGACGGCGTTCAGCTACGGGCGACTAATATGATCTCAACATCCGGTGAGCGACCGGTGCGATGGAGATTTGAAGATGAAAACGCTGTCCAAGATTGCTATCGTGTCCACTCTGGCCGCCGCAGCTGCGATGGCGGTCGCTCTGCCGGCCTCGGCCGATTGTTATCGTCGCAGCGCCAATGGCGCGGACGGCGCCGTCATTGGCGCCATAGCGGGCGCCTTTTTAGGCAACGCCGCCTCCGGTCGGCATGACCGCGGCATGGGAACGGCTGCGGGGGCGCTTGTCGGCGCCGCCGTCGGCTCATCCGTTGCGCGCAACAATACGAGTTGCTCTTATGATAACCGCGGCTATGGCTACCGCGACAGCGCTTATCGTTCCGACGCCTATGCTCAGCGTGATTACGGCAGAGGAGGCTATGGCCGGGGCGACTATGGTCAGGGCTATGACAATCAGCCGGTTTACCGCAGCTACAGCTATGAGCGCGTCGACTCTTATCCGGCGCGCGGTTACGGCTCGGGCGGTTACGCCTCTGGCGGCGACGGTTGGCGTCAGTCGCATGAAGAGCATTACCAACGCGACGATGATTATCAGGGGTGGTGACAAAAGGGCCGGCGTCCGCAGGGACGCCGGCCCTTTTGACGCATCGCTCATGCGATCATGAGCTTAGCTATGAGACTTTGGTCGTTTGCGATGGCCCGCGTAAAGTTCCAAGAGGCTTATGGCCTTTAAGGCCTTCAGGTTGACCGGAGCTGACGGCGGGGCGTACGGCTTCTCAGCCTTATGGCGCGTCATCGTCGGCGGCGCTGGCCTGTTCCTGATCTATGGCCTCTACGCGCTCTGAGCAGGGTCAGGGCGGGAGCCGACAAGACATCATCGCTTCGGCAATCGTGCCGCTACGAGTTTAGATTGAGGCCGCCTTGATGTCCGTGGTGCACAAGGCCCATTTCCTTCGTCGCAACCGTCAGCTAAACCTTCATTGTCAGCTGCGGGCGGAGGCCAATAGGTCATGGACATCGATGTTGATAAGATCGACGACGCCGTTCTGGCCCTTCTTTATCTGACGCTGGACCGTGACGGCCGGGCCTGGAAAGGTTTCGACTGGGCCGTCATGAACCGCTTGCATGAGAAGGGCCTGATCTTCGACCCGGTCAACACGGCCAAATCGGTCCAGTTAACTCAAGAGGGCGTATGTCAGTCCAAAGCCCTCTTTGAGCGCCTGTTCGCCAGTGCCGAATAATACCCATCATCGCATTTGCTTTCCACTCGCGTCTATGTCACATTGTCGGTGCAACCGCCACATGCGGTTGTGGGGCCGTGGAAAGCCTCCTCGCTAAGTAGTTGATACCGGCTATCTCCGGTGCGAATTCCTTTGACCTCTGTTTTGGTCGGGGAGCCTATGGCGCATGCAATAGGCCCCGGCTAAAGGCCATAGGGACCGACTTAGCGCGGTTTTCCAACTCCCCGATCACCAAAGCTCAGAAGTCGACCAGGCGGTATGCACCCGCTTGGCCTCTTCGATTGGAAAGGGGTTAGACATGCGTATGCGTAGAGCGGTGCGTCGGCCAACCGGCGCTGATGCAGGTAATAGTAATTCCAATATTGTCAACGAACGCCTCGGCGAGATCATGCGGGAGCGCCGCAAAAAGATAGGTCTGTCGCGTCAGGGCCTGGCCGACCAACTCGCTATGACCAAGGCCGACATCCGAAGCCACGAAAAGGGCCGCATCCCCTTCGGCGCGGACATGCTGGTGGCGATGCGCATTGCTCTGAAGGTGCGCATGGGCTTCCTCACCGACCCGATCACTTCACTGGTTCGCAAGACGGGAGTGTCGCGTCATGTCCGCTGATGATCGCATCCATACGAAAACCCCCGATCTGACGCCCGGTTATGCGGTGCGCGAATACGAAGCCGCCGAAGCCGTAATCGCTTCAGGGGCCGACGCCGATATCGAGGGCCTCTTAAACCTGATCCTGCTGGGCGATCAGCGTAGTGAGAACGATCATCGTGAACCGTTGCCGCACCAAGACTGGGAGGCCATCCGAGATCAGGCGGGCGCGGTTCTGCTTCACCGCTTGCAAGGGCAAGGGGCGGATGAAGGCGAGGCAGAGACTATCAACGCCGACTGGTACGACCATGCCGCCATCTGGCAGCCCCGCAACTACCGCCAGGCGCTGCACGATATAGGCGGCATGCCGGACGCTGACCTCCTGACTCTCTACGTTCAGGCAGCCGAGAACGCCTACCTGCATGAAGGCGAGCCGATGGAAGCGCGATGGCGAAAAGTCGTCATCGCTTGCCGGGATGAGGTCGCGCGCCGCGTCAGCCATACTGACAAAGCCGATGATACTTCCTCCGCTCCTACCGAGTTCGCCGCCGCTTCCGCTGATGGTCCCGCCTCAGGTGGCGATGCCGATGATGCCGAAGACGGCGAAGACGATGAGACTGATATTGAGGACGACTATGTCAGCCTGCGCGACCTGCTGCGCGTGGCGGAGCAGGTGTTCCGACCCGACATGCCGGACGCACAATTGCTCGACCTCTACGTCATGGCGCGTCATTTCGTATCGCCCGACGCCGAAACCGTGTTTGACGACATGTTCGACGAGGCGACCGAGATGCTGATGCAACGTCTTGATCTCGATAGTCTGGAACGGGTTTCGGCAACCCGTCCCTCGTTTGATTATCCCGATCAGGGTGAGGAGGCCCTGTCAGCGGTTCTTACCGGCAAACTCCCGAGCGATTGCCTGGTGAACCTCTACATGCTGAGTTGGGATGATCAGGACAAGGGCTCAGCGTGGACAAGCGTCGCAGACTTATCGCGCGCCCAGTTGTTGTGTCGCATGAACCCGCAGACGCCCTATGACCGGCAGGACAGTTACGACGCCTGGGCCTGCGCGGCGCACGTCCGACGCCTGTTATCGCACCAGGGCGTCAATCTACCCAAGTTTGATCGAGGCGATCATGGCTAAACGCATATCGTTTGATGCTTCCAGCTATCGCTAAGGTCCTCTTAGGGAAGGCCACGCGTGCACCAGTGCCGGACGATCATGAGCATAGGCGAAAGCCGATGGCTGACGCGATCCGCAGCATGGACGCCGACGAGAGCGGCTTGACGGAGATCCTAGACCGCCTTGAACGTTCCGTGATGAAGCGTGAACTGCCTGGTAGACTGAATCCGCCCATTCCATTTCTATATTAAATGGCAAACACCCGTCGCGAACCCCATTTCAGGAAGATTAAGCGGCGTCGGCCATAGGCCGACAACATTATTAGCCCTTTAGGGCATGGCTTCAGGTTTGAAATGCCTCAAGCCCGATTTTTTGCGGCCGAAGAGGCCGAAAAAATCGCCCTCCGGGTAAAGGGCTTGACCCATTCCAAACCTTACGCCGCTTGCTTACCATGCCCTAAGCGGGAAAGTGTCCCGCTTAGGGGCATTTCATGACAAAATAGGCGATGCGGACCGGCCATTGTCTTTTATACAAAATTTTATATAGGTGTTGAATGGATGATCTAAAGGCCGTCGTTTTCTGGGGTAGTGCCCTCAGATGATCTGAAGGATTTGCCGGATACCGCTCGGCGTGAAGCTGGCCACCAGCTCGACCAAGTGCAACGCGGCCTTGAGCCTGACGACTGGAAGCCGATGGCGACCGTAGGGGCAGGGGTCCAAGAAATACGGATCAGGGACGCGGCCGGAGCCTTCCGGGTGATCTATGTCGCTAAGTTTTCGGATGCAGTTTACGTCCTGCACTGTTTCCAGAAGAAGGCCCAAAAGACCAGCAAGTGGGATTTGGACGTGGCCCAGGGCCGATACAAAGACTTGGTGAAGGAGTTGAAAGCATGAGCAACGAAAAATTCGCCAGCGTTTGGGACGCTATCGAGAGCACCCCGGCTGAGGCTGAAAACATGCGCCTGCGATCGGCGCTCATGATCGAGCTGAAAGACTATATCAAGCGCGAAGGTCTGACTCAGGCTAAGGCGGCGAGCGTACTGGGTGTAACCCAGCCCCGTATTTCCGACCTGCTGCGCGGTAAAATTGATTTGTTCGGCCTGGACATGCTCGTCACCATGATCGCCAAGACCGGCCAGCACGTCGAAATGCGCATATCCCGTGCCGCGTAAACTCGCCTTATACGTCTTTTCCGGGAAAAATTCCCGACTTTCGCGTCACCCAGAACCCTGAAAGCTATCCGGAAATGAACCGAAATTCCCCTTATTCTTGCTGCCGTTTCGGTTCTGACCCTGCACACTGAGGCACATTCAGCGACATCGCATAAATCATCATCAGCAACAGCACGCCCATGGAAATCAAGGGTGGTAGGCCGTGGTGAAGACGCTCAAAAGCTTCTCTGTGTCAGTTCGAAAAACAGCATCAGCCTTAGCTGGCCATACAAAACAACGCCGGCGCGGTTCTGCATATCTGGTGATCAGGAAAGTCTGTCAGCCGGTCGATACGACGCTTTCATACAGCTATTCGGAGACGGACAAATCCTGCCGGACGAGGGATTTACGGTAACAGTTGACGATCGTCCACCGCTCTACATCAAAGGCATTCGGACAGATGACGGCAGTGCAGACACGGCGTTTCTGTATGACGACATGAAGGTAGTACGCCTTTTGAACACGGCCCATACCCTCAAAATCAAGGCGACCTACTATCAAAACGGTTCACAAACTGCGGTCTTCGATGTCAGTAAAATCCCGGTCCATGTCTTTGGCCTGACAACCATCGAAATAATGGATCGCGATGACGAGCTCAAATTTGCCGATACGCCTGAGAAAAAGAAGGAAGTGACGCGAAAGTACGACTGCATCAACGAGGGCGGCGCCAACTGCGGGCAGATTATGATCTATGATTACTCGATCCAGGCGTTAAAGCCGGCGCCAGAAGAATAAAAAAGCCCCAGGCTTGCCCAGTGCTTACCGACCAATCGAGAGGAGCCGCTGAAGCGCTTTTCCCACTGTGATGGATAAGGCGTGGATTTATAAATCATCATGAAGTATGTTTATGATCTATAAATCGGATATTTATCGATCATGATCTGGAATTGGCAGCAGGACGACTGGCCGAATTTTCGCTGGGACGCGCGCAAACTCGCCGCCGCCGAGACCGCCTTTATCGAAGGCACGGGCGTCAGCATCGGCGTGTCCAGACATCTCAGCGCGCCGGAACGCCAGAACCTCAGCGTCGAAATCCTCAGCCATGAAGCCGTGGACACCTCGGCTATCGAAGGCGAACATCTGGACCGCGATAGCGTACAATCCTCAATCCAGCGCCAGCTTGGCCTTGCGCCCGGCAGACGATCCGCCACGCCCGCCGAGACGGGCATCGCCGAGATGATGGTTGATCTCTACCGCGATCTGGCCACGCCGCTTGATGAGGCCACACTGCTGCGGTGGCATCGGCTGCTGATGCGTGGGCGCGACGACCTGAGCGATATAGGCCGCTATCGCACGGATTCCGAGCCGATGCAGATTGTCTCCGGCGCCATCTATGACCCGAAGGTGCATTATGAGGCCCCACCTTCAAAACAGGTCCCCGCCGAGATGACGCGCTTTCTGGACTGGTTCGCGGCAACTGGGCCGGGTTCAGAACAGGCGCTGCCCGCTGTAACGCGCGCAGGTCTAGCCCATCTATGGTTTGAGAGCATCCACCCATTTGAGGACGGCAACGGCCGCGCCGGGCGCGCCATTGCGGAGAAGGCGCTGGCGCAAGGGCTATCCACGCCCGTGATCACGGGCCTGTCGGGAACCTTGCTCAAACATCGCAAAGCCTATTACGCGGCGCTGGAGCGCGCGAGCCAGACGCTTGATGTCACCGACTGGCTTATCTGGTTCGCAGACCAGGCGATTGCGGCGCAGAAACGCACCCTGGCGCAGATCGAGTTCATTCTCGCCAAGACCAAGCTGCTGCGCAGGGTCAAATTCGACCTCAACCTCCGTCAGGAGAAGGCGCTGCTGCGCATGTTCGCCGAAGGCCCCGACGGCTTCAAAGGCGGCTTGAGCGCGGGCAACTATATGACCATCACCGGCACGCCGTCAGCGACCGCCACGCGCGACCTGGCGGCGCTGGTCGAGATGAAGGCGCTTACCCGAACGGGTGATCGCAAGTCGACGCGGTATTATCTGAATCTGACTGAATAACCTGCAGACATAATAACTTGCGCCCGCCGGCCATCCACGTGCAAATCGGCCACGGCATCATGTGCAACAAGGCATTTGTGACGCGAGCCTCAAGAACGGACTGTCAGGAGACGCAGGGGATGAGGTCCACGGGGCCTTCGGTATTGGCTGGCTAGTTCAAACTATCATCGTCCGCCAGCGCTGCGTAGAGCGCGACCAGGTTTCTGGCCTTGAGCGCCTTGAGACTGATCAGCGAGGATTGCGACGCATAGAGGGTGCGTTGCGCCGTCAGCAGGGTCAGGTAGGAATCCGCTCCAGCCTGATAACGCGCCTGCGACAGGTCGAGCGAACGCTGCGCCGCCTGCGATGACGCGCTTTGAGCTTGCAGCCGCTCGTCGATGCGCGCACGGACCGCGAGTGCAGAATTCACGTCCGAAAACGCGCTTTGGATCGCCCGTTCGTATTGGGCGACGGCGATGTCACGGCTGACCTTGGCCGAGCGTAAGGCGTTCAGATTGGCCCCGCCGGAAAAGATCGGAACACTGATATTGGCGCCATAGCTCCATTTGCCATTGCCCGACTTGAACAGATCGCCAAGCTGGCTGGAGGCCGAACCCGCCGACCCCGTCAGGCTGATCGACGGGAAGAAGGCGGCGCGCGCCGCGCCGATGTCGGCATTGTAGGCTTTCAGGTCATGTTCGGCGGCCAGCACGTCAGGACGGTTGAGGAGCACGTCCGACGGCAGGCCGACCGGGATGGACTCGGCGACCATGGCGTCGGACAGGCCGGACGGCAGCAGATCAGCCGGGACGTCCGCGCCGACCAGAAGAGTGAGCGCCGCCTTGTCCTGGTCGACGAAGGTGGCGTCGGCGGCGGCATTGGCGCGCGCCTGCTGCATTTCAGTCTCGATCTGGTTCAGGTCGAGATCGGAGATGGCGCCGAAGCTGGCCTGCTTTTGCGCGATGCCATAGGCGTCATTCAGGCTGGTATAGGTCTGTTGCGCCAGTTTGAGCGCGTCCTGGTCAGCGGCCAGGCCAATCCAGGCGTCGGCGACGGCGGCGATCAGCGAAATTTGCGCGGCGTTGCGGTTTTCCTGCGAGGCGAAGAAGTCTTCCTTCGCGGCGTTTTTCAGGCTTTGCACGCGCCCGAACAGATCCAGCTCCCACGACAGGCCAAGATTAGCGGTATAGGCATTATTGTCGCCGCCTGCGTCCGTATGAGTTTTGGTCCCGGAGCCGGATGCGTCCAGCGACGGGAACAGCCCGGCGCGTTCAATGCCGTACTGCGCGCGCGCCTTTTGTACATTGAGCGTCGCCACGCGCAGGTCGCGGTTATTCTGAAGCGCCAGCTCTATGGTCTTTTGCAGAGCCGTATCGGTGAACAGCGAACGCCAGCTCAGGCGCGCGTCGGAGGCGGCGGGCGCCGCAACCGACCAGTCCTGCGCCACGGGCAGGCCGGGCCGTTCATAGCGCGGCGCCAATGTGCAGCCGGAGACGCCGATGGCGAGCGCCAGCAGGGAAGGCAGGATCAGTTTAGACATGACGGCCCTCCTTGATGGCGCGTTTTTCCTCGACGTCCTGCGGCAGGCGGTCCTGCTTAAAGACGCGCTGCACCAGCACGAAGAACAGGGGCACAAAGAAGATGGCGAGGAAGGTCGCGGCCAGCACCCCGCCAATCAGGCCGGTGCCGATCGCGTGCTGCGCCGACGAGCCCGCCGAATTGGCCAGGGCCAGCGGCAGGATGCCGAAGGTGAAAGCCAGCGAGGTCATGATGATCGGTCGCAGACGGATGCGCACGGCCTCCAGCGTGGCGGCCACCAACCCTCGGCCTTCCTCGTGCAGGATTTTGGCGAACTCCACGATCAGAATGGCGTTCTTCGCCGACAGGCCCATAGTGGCCAGAAGACCGACCTGGAAATAGATGTCGTTGTCGAGGCCTCGCAGCCAGGTGCCGACCAGCGCGCCGAATATGCCGAGCGGCACGACGAAGATGACCGCGAACGGGATCGACCAGCTTTCATAAAGCGCAGCCAGCAGAAGGAAGACGACCAGAAGCGACAGGGCGTAAAGGGCGGGGGCCTGTTGGCCCGATTCCTTTTCCTGCAAGGAGAGGCCGGTCCATTCGTAGCCCCAGTCGCCGGGAAGCTGCGAAACGAGCTTTTCCATGACGTCCATGGCCTTGCCGTTCGACTGCCCCGGAGCGGCGGAGCCTTGTATCTCCATGGCGCCAGAACCGTTATAGCGCTGCAGGTCCGGTGGGCCGAAACTCCAGTTTGACGTACCGATGGCTGAGAAGGGCACCATGGCGCCTGCCGAGTTTTTGACGAACCAGCGGTTGATGTCGTCGGGACGCGAGCGGAACTGCGCATCGCCCTGGACGTAGACGCGCTTGATGCGGCCGCGGTCGATGAAGTCGTTGACATAGGTGCCGCCAAGCGCGGTCGACAAAAGCGCATTGACGTCGCTGACCTTCACGCCGAGCGCTCCGGCCTTGGTGTTGTCGATATCGATATGCAATTGCGGGGTGTCGTCCTGACCATTGGCGCGGACGCTTGACAGGACTGGGCTCTTATTGGCGAGCGCGACCAGTTGATCGCGAGCGGCGGCGAGGGCGTCATGCCCCTTGCCATTGACGTCCTTCAGCTCAAGGTCAAAGCCTGAGGCATTGCCGAGTTCCCGCACGGGCGGCGGAATGGTCGGGATCACCATGGCGTCATGGATGCTGGCGAAGGCCTTGCGCGCGCGCGCCTGCACGGCCTGCACCTTCATGTCGGCGGCATGGCGGTATTTGAAGTCCTTCATGCGGCAGATCACCATGCCCATATTCTCGCCGGAACCTGCGAAGGAGAAGCCGCCGATGGCGAAGACATAGTCGACCGCCTTGTCCTTTTCATAAACGGCCTCGACGCGGTTGAGCACCTTCATCGTTTGATCGGTCGTCGATCCGACCGGCAACTGAACGATGGTGGTGAGCATGCCCTGATCTTCATCGGGCAGGAAGGAGGTGGGCAGCGTCATCGCCAGGGCGACCAGACCTGCGATGATCAGGCCGTAAACGCCGAGGAACATGGCGGGTTTGCGGATAATGCCGCGCACCGACATCTGGTAGCGATGGGCGAACACCTGAAAGCCGCGGTTAAAGGCAGAGAGCACGCCCTTGACCTTGACGTCTTCGTCGTGTTCGGCGGCGGCGGGTATGCCCTCGCCGGGCTTAGGTTTGCGCAGCATGGTCGCGCACAGGGGAGGGGTAAGGATCAGGGCGACCACGACGGAAAGCGCCATGGCGGAAACGAGCGTGACCGAAAACTGGCGATAGATGATGCCTTGCGTGCCGCCAAAGAAGGCCATTGGCACGAACATGGCGGCCAGCACCGAAGCGACGCCGACGAGCGCGCCGGTAATCTCGTCCATGGAGCGGCGGGTGGCCTCCTTCGGATCCAGCCCTTCCTCCTGCATGACGCGCTCGACGTTTTCCACGACGACGATGGCGTCGTCCACGAGCAGGCCGATGGCGAGCACAAGGCCGAACATGGTCAGGGTATTGATCGAGTATCCGAACGCCGCCAAGATCCCGAATGTCCCCAGAAGCACGACGGGCACGGCGATGGCTGGGATCAGGGTGGCGCGCCAATTCTGCAGGAAGACGAACATGACGATGAAGACGAGGACGACGGCTTCAATCAGCGTCTTGACCACGTCCTCGATCGACAGTTTCACGAACTGGGTCGAGTCGTTCGGAATGGCGTATTTAAGGCCGGTCGGGAAGGAGGGCTGCATCTCTTTGAGGAGGGCCTTGACCTCGTCTGCGGTCTTAAGCGCATTGGCGCCTGTGGCCAATGACACCTGGATGCCTGCAGCGAGATGCCCGTTCATGCGCGCGATGTGGCCGTAGGACTCAGGCGCAAGTTCAACGCGGGCGACGTCCTTGAGCAGGACAGGCGATCCGTCGGGATTGTTCTTGACGATGATATTCTGGAACTGCGTTGGCGTTTGTAACTGCGACTGGGCGGTGATGGTGGCGTTGAGCGCCGTGTCGGGCAGGGCGGGGTCTGCGCCGATCTCACCGGCTGAAACTTGCGTATTCTGCGCTTCGATGGCCGTGATGATATCGGCGGGCGTCAGCGAGTAGGACGCTAACTGGTCGGCGTTCAACCAGATCCGCATGGCGTATTGCGAGCCGAAGACGCGCGTATCGCCAACGCCGTTAAGGCGCGAGACCGGGTCATTGAGGTGAGACGCGATCCAGTCGCCGATGTCGGCATTGGTCATGCTGTTGTCGTCGGTATAAAACGCAATGGCCATCAGGGCGGTGCCGGAGGCCTTGTTAACGCGCAGGCCCTGCTGCTGCACCGACTGCGGCAGGCGTCGAAGGGCGGACTGCACCTGGTTCTGCACCTGGACCTGCGCAAAATCAGGATCCGTGCCGGCTTCAAAGACGAGCGTCACATGCGCAGAGCCGGCGGATGAGTCCGACGACATATATTTCAGGCCATCAAGGCCGGTCAGGCTCTGCTCGATGACCTGGGTGACCGAGTCCTCGACCACCTTGGCGGATGCGCCCGGATAGCTCGCATTGACAGACACCTGGGGCAGGGCGATGCGCGGATACTGTTCGATCGGCAGCACGAAGATCGACAGAAGGCCCGCCAGCATGATGACGATGGCGATGACCCAGGCGAAGATGGGCCGGTCGATGAAGAAGCGGGAAATGTTCACGACGATCTACTCCGCAGCGGCGGCGGAGGTTTCAGCGCCGGAGGCGGGCGCAGCGGGCGACGCCTTGATCTCTGCGCCGGGGCGAAGACGCATAGCGCCTTGCGTGATGACCTTATCGCCTGCCGCTAAGCCAGACGTCACCTGCCATTGGCTGCCCACCATCTGACCGAGCGTCACCTTGCGACTTTCCGCTTTGCCATTATCACCTGCGATCAGCACGGTTGCGCCGCCCTTGGGGTCGAGCGTGATCGCGCCTTGCGGCACCAGTATGCCGTTGGGGACGGCGCCATTGACGATATGCGCGCGCACAAACATCCCCGGCAGGAGAACGCCATTCGGGTTAGGAAAGACCGCGCGAAGCGTGACCGAGCCGGTCGAAGGATCGACCGTGAGGTCCGAGAACTCAATCCGGCCAGTCTGATTATAATTGGTTCCATCATCCAGCGTTAAGGTGACGTCGGCATGGTCGGGCGCGGTCAACTGGCCCTCAGCTATAGCGCGCTTCAGCTTCAAGAGTTCCGCCGTCGACTGGGTAATGTCGACATACATTTTCGACAGATCCTGCACGGTGGCCAACGCCGTCGTCTGATTGGCCGTCACAAGGGCGCCCGGCGTCACCGACGACTTGCCGATGCGGCCCGAGATAGGCGACAGCACCTTGGTGTAGTTCAGATTGATGCGCGCGGTCTCAACAGCGGCCTTTTGCACCCCCAAGGTCGCGGCGGCCTGCTTTTCAGATGCTTGCGCCGAATCGAAGTCCGCCTGGCTGATCGCTTTGATCGTAATAAGCTGCTGAGCGCGCTGCGCATTGGTCTGCGCCAGGTCGAACGAAGCCTGGGCCTGCTGTTCGCTCGCCATCGCGCTGTCATAGGCCGCTTGATAGGTGGACGGGTCGATTTGGTAGAGCGATTGTCCTGAATTCACCATTCCGCCCTCGGTGAATTGCCGCGCCTTGATGATGCCGGAAACCTGAGGCCTGACGTCTGCGACCAGCCACGCCGAGGTCCGGCCCGCCAGTTCCTGAGTTACCTGCACAGGCTCAGTATGAACGACGATATACCCCACGGGGGTCGGTCCCTGCGGTCCGCGAGCGCCTTCTTTCTTGGCGCACGCGCCTAAGGACGCCAGGCTCAGCAAGGCGAGCGAAACACACACAAACTTGGCTTTTAACATCAGGCCCTCATACACGTTGTCGCCCACATATACGCATGAAACGCGACAATCCATCGCCATCCCCGAAAAAAAGTTAGAAGGCTAAGTATCGGAGGGCCTAAATGGATGCGCGATGCTCAAATAAAGGAGACTAAATTCGCCAAGATTCGCGCAGAGCAATCATATCTCTCCGCGCCCGCACGCCCAGCCTATGTCGCAGGTCCGCTGACGCAATGAGCCGTTCTAAGCCTTCGCGCGCTGAACTCAAATCTGGCTCTGCCCATTGCGCTAACGGTCCGTTGTAACGCGGTGTCGCCGGGACCAAGCGGTAACCCACTGGCCACGAATTATCGCTTGTCATGAACTGCATATTGCCTGACCAGCCCGTGGCGATTACGGCTTTTCCAGCGGCCATAGCTTCCGCGAGGGGGAGGCCAAAGCCTTCGGCGCGATGGAGTGAGATAATAATGTCGTTAGCGTCGATCAGGCCTTCTGTCTGAACGTCGTCGAGTGTTTCCGCATGGATGCTTATATCCGGCCGACCCTCTATGCTTTGAGACAGAACCTTGAAGCGTGGATGATCCACAGCCTGGGCCAAGGTCTTCACGGTCAGATGCGCTGTTAAAGTCGGTTCCGGGAATAAATCCTTCCAGACCTCAATGACGCCCATGGGGTTTTTTCGTTCGAAATGGCTACGTGGATCAAACAGAGTAAGCACATGCACCCGCTCGTTAAGGGTGCGCAGAACTTCGGGTCTGATTTTAACGGGTAAGGGAAGGACGCGAATGCGCTCAATCAGATTTGGATAGCCGCATTGACGCATGGCGGCTTTCAGAGCTTCCGCTGTGAACTGACTGGAAGCCCAAATTTCATGGAAATAGGCGGCTAAAAAGGCCCAGTCTGCAGGCGCGATGCTGCTTTCCCAGTGCCATAGCCCGATGCGGTAAAGCTGTCCCCATCTGCTCGGGTTATGGGTATAGAGCGCGAGCTTGGCTTCGGGCGGGTTGACCGCAAGCAGCCAAGTGTTGGCGTTCAGGCCTTCAGGAAAGGCATATAGGCCGCGCGTGGCTAGTCCGCGATCAAAGGGGCGCAAATCCTCGCTGATGACCTCCTCGCCAAGTTCACTCAGGCGATCCAACACTAAACGTCCGGCGCGTCCGATGCCGAGAGCTTCATTGAGATAACCTGAGACGACGATACGGCGCTGGTCAGGTAAAGCCTTCGCCTGCGCGATCGGCCATGACCTTAAGCGTGACGCGTAACGCGCTTTAAATATAGCTTGATGACATAGGTCCAGCAAAACCTTAACAACGTTCATCATCGATTTTGCTCGTCATCCCTCATGGGTGGCGCCAATATAGCTTCGATGACTCACAAGGCAATGACAAGTCCACCATCAAAGCGTCTCTCAGGCCCTGAGCCGTTCGACATAGAGCCCCATTCGCTTGGGGGAACTTATCGTGTCCGAGCTCTGGATAGTGTGGTCGAGGTCGAGATGGTGGAAACGTCCAGCCTTTGGCGCAGCGTCCTTTATGTTCGGTCGGGCCAAGATCTGACGGTTTTTATCCCCTCGGGAACTTACGGGTTATTTTTGCGTTCAATTACCGGCGGCGATCCGCGGATCGATATACGCCGCATGAGCGGGCTGCAAAGACTCGGATTTTATATCGTGAAGGCTCTCAGTCTATTGGGCCGACCGCCGCTTGATAGCATTGCCATCCTGAAGCGCCTGTTGCGTCCCGAAATACAAACAGGACGGATTGAGGCTACAACGGTCAAGCCCGCCGCCAAGCTGTTGGTGGAAGGAAAGGCTCAGCCTTTGAAACCGCAACCGGAGCCGGTGGCGCAGCCCGTCTCAATCATCATACCCACAAAAACGCGCGAGGATCTACTCGATGCGTGCATCGCTTCGCTCGATCGGATTGAAGGCGTGCCTTTTGAGATTATCATAATCGACAATGGCGCTGAGCGGCCCCAGATGCTGGCCCTGCTTGAGCGTTTGGGGAACCGCTCCGATACGCGCATCATACGGCTGGATATTCCTTTTAATTTCTCCAAGCTTTGCAATGCTGGCGCGGACATAGCGCGTTATGACAGGCTTTTGTTTTTAAACGACGATGTGGAGGCGCGCGATGGCGCCTGGTTGGCGAACATGTCCGGGTTTCTGGCGCGAGCGGATACAGGGATTGTCGGCGCGCGTCTTCTCTATCCTTCAGGCGATTTGCAGCATGCGGGCATTGCTTCGCACCTGACGCCAGGACCCGGCCATCCGTTCCGTGGCGTCCCGCGTGAAATTTGGGAGGTTCACCCACTTCTAAACGAGGCCCGGTTTGTCGATGCGGTAACTGGCGCCTGCCTTTTGGCCAAGCGGGAGGTATTTAAGCGGGTCGGGGGCTTTAACGAGAGGGACTTTGGTATAAGCCTCAACGATGTGGATCTATGTCTGCGTGTCCGCGAAGTTGGGCTTGAGGTCATCTACGCTCCCCAGGCAACCCTCATTCACAAGGAAAGCCAGAGCCGTCGCGATGAAGGCGCGCCCCAAGAGCAGGTGCGCTACAGACGTGAGCTGGCGGCTTATTACCACCGCCATCCGCAGGGCGCGCGCCTGTCCGATCACTACCCAACAGACCTCCGCCGTGATACGGATGCTGGCTTGCGAATTTAACAATGTTCGCAAAGAATTCATATTTATGATTTTCGTAAAATAATTTAAGCCAATGCCCTGCCTAATCCTTAAATTCGATTTACTTTCAGGCCCAAATTTTGCTAGAGGGAGCAAAATCAGGTTGCCAATGGCAACCTAGGACTAGTCATGTTGAAGGGGTGACATGGACTTCAAGCGCTTTGAAATTCGAGGGCCGGCGCTGATCCAGCCTAAGATGATCGGTGACGATAGGGGCTTCTTTATGGAGGCCTTCAAGTCTCAGTGGTTTCGGGAAAACATCGAGGATGTGACCTTCGTGCAGGACAATCAGTCCCTGTCGCGACAGAGTGGCACAATCAGGGGGCTACACTATCAGAAGGCTCCGGTCGGGCAAGGGAAGTTGGTGCGCTGCCTTAAGGGAGCGATATTCGATGTCGCAGTTGATATCCGCCCGGATTCTGCCACGTTCGGTCAATGGGTCGGAGAAATCCTCACCGCTGAAAAGGGTGAGCAGTTGTGGGTGCCGGAAGGCTTCGCCCATGGATTCTGCACTCTGATGCCCGATACAGAAGTCTTTTACAAAGTTACCAATCCGTATTCTCGCGAGCACGATGCGGGCGTCGCTTTTGACGACCCGGATATCGGCATCGTCTGGCCGACAGATCTTTCCGTCGCTGTGCTTTCCGACAAGGATCGGGTTCAGCCATCTCTCTCAAGCTTGCGTTAACGCAGTCGACTCACATGGCTGAAGGCTCTGGAGCCCGTGTGGCGTCTTTCTCAACTAAAGGATCTATTTCATGCGCATTCTGGTAACCGGCGGCGCGGGTTTCATCGGCTCGGCTCTCGTGCGCTATCTTGTCTCGGAGGTTGGCGCCGACGTACTTAACCTCGATAAGTTGACCTACGCAGGTAATCTGGAGTCCCTTGCTCCAGTTGAGGCGTCGTCGAACTACCGCTTTATGAAAGCGGACATATGCGATTATGAAGCTGTCGCGGCCGCTATTGAAGGCTTTAAACCCGCTCACATCATGCACCTGGCCGCCGAAAGCCATGTCGATCGTTCGATTACCGGGGCCAAAGACTTCATTGAAACCAATGTGCTGGGCACCTTCACGATGCTCGAAGCGGCGCGCCATTATTGGGGGAGGCTGGAAGGTGAAGCCAAGGCGGCGTTTCGCTTCCTGCATGTTTCGACCGACGAGGTTTACGGTTCTCTTGGGCCCTCGGGCCTATTCGAAGAAACGACGCCTTATGATCCATCGTCGCCCTATTCAGCATCCAAGGCGGCTTCCGATCATTTAGCCAAGGCGTGGCATCGCACCTATGGCCTGCCTGTCGTCGTATCGAACTGCTCGAACAATTACGGGCCTTACCATTTCCCGGAAAAACTGATCCCGCTTAATATTATCAATGCCCTGGAGGGTAAGCCGCTAACCGTGTATGGCGATGGCTCCAATATCCGCGATTGGCTCTACGTCGAAGATCACGCGCGGGCCCTGCACCTGATCTGCTCCAAAGGCCGTCTGGGCGAGACCTACAATGTCGGCGGACGCAACGAGCGCGCCAATATAGAGGTCGTCAAACGTATCTGCGCGATTATGGACGAGCTGGCGCCGAAGTCTCACCCACACTCAGACCTGATAACCTTCGTAACAGATCGCCCGGGCCATGATCACCGTTACGCCATTGACGCCACCAAGCTGGAGACGGAACTTGGATGGAAGGCGCAAGAGAATTTCGAAAGCGGCATCCGCAAGACGGTCGAATGGTATCTGGCCAATGAAGCCTGGTGGGCGCCATTGCGCGGCGGAGTCTACACGGGAGAACGTCTCGGCGTTCTGAAGGCGTAGCTATGCGCATCGTCGTTACTGGAAAAGAAGGTCAAGTCGATACGTCTCTTCAGCAGTTGGGGGAGGCGCAGGGTTTGACGATCATTCGCCTCGGTTTGCCCGAGATTGATCTGTCTAATCCAGGCAGTCTCAGTGCGCCCATCGAGGCCGCGAAGCCGGACGTTATCATATCCTCGGCCGCATATACAGCCGTTGATAAGGCCGAAACTGAGCCGGAGCTGGCGCAAAAAATCAATGGAGACGGGCCTGGCGAACTGGCGCGCATCGCCGCGCGCCTCAGCGTGCCGATCTTGCACTTGTCCACCGACTATGTATTCTCGGGCGACAAGGACGGTGTTTACACAGAGGACGATGAGACTGGGCCGGTCAGCGTCTATGGCGCCACCAAACTGTCTGGTGAACACCAAATCGCCGCCTACACGCCGAACCATGTCATCATGCGCACGGCCTGGGTTTATTCGCCTTACGGCAATAACTTCGTGAAGACTATGCTGCGTCTTGGTGAGACGCGCGACGAGCTGAATGTCGTGGCCGATCAATATGGCTGTCCAACCTATGCGCCTGAAATCGCGCGCGCGCTATTAAGCTCAGCCCGACGTGTTGTTGAGGATTCTGATCCGAGTTTACGCGGCACATTTCATCTCACGGGTGCAGGCGAGACCAACTGGGCCGGCTTTGCGGAGGCAATCTTCAAAGGAGCTGAGGCGAGGGGACGTAAACCCGTCAAAGTGAACCCCATTCCAGCCAGCCAATATCCGACACCCGCCCGACGGCCCGCCAATTCGCGTCTGTCCGGTGAAAAACTGAACGTGTTCTATAATCTAACACTCGATCCCTGGCGCACGTCGCTGGACGATTGTCTTGACCAACTGCTGAGCCGCTAAGCGGTCACTCGCCAAGGAATACATAAGGAAATCAACGAATGAAAGGCATTATACTCGCAGGAGGCAGCGGCACGCGCTTGCACCCCATGACGATTGGCGTCTCGAAGCAGATGATGCCGGTCTATGACAAGCCGATGATCTACTATCCCCTGTCGACCTTAATGATGGCTGGAATTCGCGATATTCTCATTATTTCCACACCGCACGATCTGCCGCTTTTCCGCAAGTTGCTCGGTTCCGGCGCACAGTGGGGCATCAATTTGCATTATGCTGAGCAGCCAACCCCGGACGGTCTGGCGCAAGCCTACATTATTGGCGCAGATTTCGTCGGTCACGAGCCGTCTTGTCTGATTTTGGGTGACAACATCTATTACGGTCCTTCTCTGACTACATTCCTTGAAGAATCGGCCAAGATTACGCACGGGGCGAGTGTCTTCGCGTACCAGGTGGCTGACCCAGAACGTTACGGGGTTGTTGAATTTGACGATCAGTTCAAGGCCTTGTCGGTCGAGGAAAAGCCGGATGCGCCTCGCTCAAATTGGGCGATCACTGGGCTATATTTCTACGATCATCAGGTCGTCGACATCTGCGCCGATCTCAAGCCTTCAGCGCGCGGCGAGTACGAAATCACTGACGTCAATCGCGTTTATCTCGAACGTGGCCAGTTGAGCGTTCAACCGATCGGCCGCGGTTATGCCTGGCTGGACACGGGCACGCCCGATAGCTTACTGGACGCGGCGGAATTTGTTCGCGTGCTGGAAAAGCGACAAGGTTTCAAGATCGCCTGTCCAGAAGAAATTGCTTGGCGTCGCGGCTATATCAGCGATCAGCATCTTGAAAGCCTGGCCAGCAGTCTGGGCAAAAGCGACTATGGCAGGTATCTTTTAAAATGCCTCACCACGGGTTGACGGAAAACGGCGCACTCTATTTATCTGATCCTCGCGGGAGCGACCAACATGTCGATCTCGCAAACTGGTCGATCAGGGAGGTTGAATGTCGATCGGGTCGGCAGTTTCAAGCATTATGACATCGCTCCGGCAGGGCGCAGTCCGCAATCTTCTCTGGTTTGCACAAGATCTGATCGGGCAGGGCCCCAGAAGTGCAATGCGCCTAAGGCGTAGCTACAATGCCATTGCGCGTTCGAATGTGTTTGATCCGGACTTCTATCAGGATCAGTTAGACCTGGACATCAGTGACCATGCGCGCTTGTTGCGTCACTATGTAACCGAGGGTTATCGCCACGGCCTGAACCCCTCGCCGGGGTTCAGCACGACTAAATATCTCGACTTTTACCCGGATGTACGACAGACCGGCATCGATCCTTTGTCGCACTTTCTTCTTTATGGACGGGCAGAGCACCGCATCGCCCTGCCGACATCGGTGTCGACAGGCTCCGTCATCTTTCTCAACGCCGTGCCGCTAGAGAATAGGGATCGCCACGCATGGCGGATGGAGCAGACGCCGTTGTTAGACCCTTCGGAACTGGGGCCGTATGATCACCGCCCTGACGACGCCGTTCCGGCGGAAGGCAGACGCGGCGAAGCCTTTATGGAACGGCATCGCCTGTTGTCAGCCCAGCCTGATTTTGCTGGCGCTGTCGTCGCGCTCAATCAAAAGATTACAAGCGGAAAGAATGAACGCATACAAGGTGGACGGCCGGATGTGTCGATCGTCATTCCGGTCTATGGCCAGCTGGCCTATACGCTTAATTGCCTTGACGCGCTGTTGCGCCATGCCAGCCGCTACAGATTTGAAATTCTTATCGCCGACGATGCGTCGCCGGACGAAAGCGAGCAATGGCTCAGCCAGGTGCAAGGTATCAGCTATCACCGTTATACGCAAAACTGCGGCTTTATTGGCAATTGTAACCGAGCAGCTGAGCATGCGCGTGGTGCGTGGTTGGTCATGCTCAACAACGACACGCGCGTCGTTAGGGGCTGGCTGGACGGGTTGATCGACAGTTTCTCGCGTTTTCCAAAGGTCGGATTAGTCGGCTCGAAAATATTCTATCCCGGCGGTCGCTTGCAGGAGGCGGGTGGCATCATCTGGAAGGACGGTTCCGGTTGGAACTACGGCCGCGATGACGATCCGAACCGGCCGCGCTACTGTTATGCGCGTCAGGTCGATTATGTTTCGGGGTGCAGTATCGCTGTCCCGTCGCAGCTTTGGCGCGAAGTCGGCGGTTTCGACAGCCATTTCGGACCTGCCTATTATGAGGATGTCGATCTCGCCTTCCGGCTTAAAAAGGCCGGTCATGAGGTGTGGTTTCAGCCCGAATCGCGCATCATCCATTATGAAGGCAAGACATCGGGGATCGATACTTCCGCTGGCGTGAAGGCCTACCAGACGCGCAACCAGGAAAAATTCCTTGAACGTTGGGGTGAGGAATTGGCGGGTCACCGCACCAATGGCGAAGAGCCATGGTTTGAAAAGGACCGCCAGGTTTCAAAACGCGTCCTGATCATTGACGCCGTCACCCCGACGCCGTGGCAGGATGCCGGATCGCAGGCAGTCGTAAACCTGTTCCGCTATTATCAGGCCCTGGGCTATCAGGTCAGTTTTGTGTCGGAGAATTTTCTTTATGAACGGCGCGCCGTCTCCGAAATGCAGGCAATGGGCGTGCAATGCTTTTATGCGCCCTATGAAACCTTTTTGCCGTCACTTCTTAGTACATACGGAGAGCAATTCGACACCATCCATGTCATTCGCGCGGATGTGGCCGCCAAGTCCATCGAATTGATCCGTACGCTGACGCCGCATGCCCGCGCGGTTTTTCAAAATTGCGATCTGCATTATCTGCGCCTTGAGCGTCAGGCCGAGGTTGAGAAAAATCAGGTTCTGGCGACTGAGGCCAAGGCGATGAAGGTTAGAGAGCTGCAACTTTCCAGGGATTATGACTTCACCATCACCCATTCCGAGGCCGAAAGGCAGATATTGTCGGCGGAATTGCCGGAGCGCGATATTGTGGTGATGCCGCTGATCGAGACGATCGTGGAAGCTGACGCCGCCTTTGATGAACGCTTGGATTTCATGTTTCTCGGCGGTTACGGCCACCCGCCCAATGTCGATGCCGTGCGCTGGCTTCTCAAAGACATATGGCCGGAACTGTCTGTGAAGTGTCCGCAGGCGCGTCTGTTGTTGGTCGGGGCCAATCCGCCGGAAGAAATTCTGCGCGCTGCGAGCGACCGCATTATTGTCACGGGTCTGGTTGATGATCTCGACCCGTGGTTTGCTCGCACGCGGGCATTTCTGGCGGCTTTACGTTATGGTGCTGGCTCCAAGGGCAAGGTATTGTCGGCGATGGCGCACGGCGTACCTGTTGTTGCCACCGACATTGCAGCCGAAGGTATGACGCTGCACGATGGCGAGTCGGTTTTCCGCGCTAATACGGCACAAGAGATTATCGACAGAGCTGTCGCGGTTTACAACTTAGGCGAATCTGGCTGGGATAAGGCGGCACAGTCAGCACGCGCTTATATACTCAAGCATCATGGTTTTAACGCCAATGTTGAAACCCTTCAGAGCGCCCTTTTAAAGCATCGCCCTGAAGTCAAGAATATTTCACATTAGGATAAACCCATGTATCAACGGCGTATATTCAGTGCCTATTCGCGTGAAGACCTTGCTGGCGTACTTAATGAAGTAACAGATGCGCAGGCGAGGGGCGTTTCTATCTCTGCGGAGTTTCATAGCGAGCAGCCGTCCCTCATCAAGGTAGATTTTCTTGCTGGTAACCGCATTGCATTTAGTTTTTACGAACACTTTGAATCGGAGGAGCGAAGGGATTTCTTTGTTAATCGGGCGATTGCCTGCGCCCAGATGTTTATCGTTGCCAGGCAAAATGCGCCCGACCAGCAAGGCAGTACACGTTTTTGGGTGGACGATGTACCCCACGGGTGGGGTTTAGGTTTTTGCAGCAACTCCCCCAGCCACGTGTTAGTGCCGGATTCCGTATTTTTCGAAACGGGTGGCTACGCTTATCTCCGGGAGAACAAGAGCATTGCTGCGCCATGGCAAGATCGTGAAGACAAGGTGTTTTGGCGCGGAGCGTCTACCGGATTGCGCGAATACCTTCGGGTTTCGTCTTGGCGTGAGATTCCGCGCTTTCAGTTGTGTCTGATTGCGCAGGCATTGAACCAACCTGATATTTATGATCTTGGTATTAGTTCCGTAGTGCAGATATGGAATGAATGGGAATTACGTGAAATCGCTGAATCCGGTCTCTTGAGGGACGAGGCGCCGCAGCACGACTTCGGTAAATATCGATATTCGATCGATATAGACGGGAATACAAATAGTTGGCCTGGTCTATTCACCAAGTTGCTTATGGGTATCACGGTTGTGAAGGCGGACTCATTTAACGGCTATCGTCAATGGTATTATGACCGTTTAATACCGTGGAAAAATTTCGTGCCCGTTGCGCATGATATGCGCGATCTGCATGCAACGATTGGAGCTTTAAGAGAAAAACCGGGAACGGCCTACAATATTGCCTTAGCGGGATTGAATTTGGCTGAGAGCATGACTTTTGAATCGGAACTTCAGTTTGCAGCGGATGCTGTTCTGAAAAGCCTATTTCCTAATTAAATTTCTTAGGTTGCAGATCGGTTATGATACCTGAACATATGAAAACTCGATATCATTACGCCAAGCTTGAGCATGGTGCAGTTGATGTAGACATCGGTGATTATTCCTATGGTTATCCTCACACGGTGTTTTCTGGTTCTGAATATCGACCTACATTCTTATCTATAGGCCGCTATTGTTCGATAGCAGATGGCGTAACGATTTTTGTCGGGATGTTTGGACGGCATCCCACAAATACCCTGTCGACATTTCCGTTGCCAATGGCCGTGGATGATGCCGTGAAGATGGACGTTGACGCGCTGTATCCTCCGGAATCGGAATCTCACTTGCCGCATATGGACAGGGACTTGAGTGTGCGTATCGGCAACGATGTCTGGATTGGGCAGGGCGCCACCATTTTAGCCGGCGTTACAATTGGCAATGGGGCTATTATCGGTACGGGCGCTGTCGTAACGCGTGATGTTCCTGCCTATGCCATTGCTGCCGGTACACCGGCGCGCATCGTTAAAATGCGCCATCCCGACGAAATTATTCAGCGTATTGAAGCTTCAAAATGGTGGGAGCAGGAGCCGAATGAGATTTACACCCGCCTTAAAGGACTGTTTTATAGCGCCGATATGCCATCTGTACTCTATGCAATGGGAGGCGAGACCCTAGCGCTGCCGCAGACGGATGAACAAAATTCAGACGACAAAAGCCAGGGTCTTCTTGGGCTGATAGTAAAATTCCTAGATGGTCTGCGCAGTAAATTTACGCGGGTATAAACAGCGGATCTACTTCGTTTAAACGTTTAAAATCGCTGACAGGGTAGTCGTTTGCGTGATTAAACGATATGCCCGCACAGTCGACGATCTTTCTACCCTCATAGTCGAGATAGTTTGAAGATGAGGTTTCAGGGTAGGCCCGGCTGGGATTAAAGAAGACATTTTGATGATAAACAGGCACTCCGGCGGGCGTCGTGTGCATGACGAAGCTATGGCGGGTACGGTTCATATCCTTGATGGCTGTGCCGCCATGCGGCAGTTGTGGATGCCAGATGAGGCTGTCGCCAGCGTCCACGTACACTTTTTCGGTAGTCATACCCATGGCGCGGCCTAAGGCTACCGTAGTATCCTGATATTCAATCCAGGCGGCGTCGTCCAGGTTCGGGATGTTATCAAGATTGCCGTAACGTCGGCGCGCCATATCCTCTCGGTCGAGTTGAGGTATGCGGTGCCCACCCTTCAGAACTTCTAGACAACCATTTTCGTCTCCGGCCGCTTCCAGATAGACGGTCGTGCCAAAATAAAGATATTCCGGGCGTGTTGAAAAAACCGGCGTGTCACGGTGGAGCGGTTGCTGGGAACCGATCTCGTAAAATAGTGACGTGTAAAGTGAGGTGGGACCGCCGAAAAGAAGATCCTGCACCGCCAGCCAGACATGATTTTGCGTAAACAAGGGCAGCAATTCGTTAAACGCCATGTGCAAATTGCTAATACGCGGGAAATGCCCGTTGTCTAACCTGTTGATGCTGAACTTGTCATCATTCAGCGCCGCGAAACGCTTGAACTGGTCAATCACCTGATCGCATCGCGATCTCGAAACGGCGCCGCGAACGACTGTATAGCCATTTTCGATCACATCGATCGCATGGTGTTTCACCAGCGGATCAATATTCATAGCGCGAATCTGGTCAGCAGCAGTCGGCTGAAGAAAAAAACCTAACATTACAATGTCCTAGGTAAAAGGCGTAAAATCACTATCACGCCGGGAAAAACGATTCAACCGTAGTTTGGATCATGCCGTCCGGTTCATGAGCTTCTGGACGCAACCGGTGTGACGGTTTTTGCGTTTGGCTCAGGTTGGGAGATCAGTTCATCGAGACGGCGCGTATATCTGAGGCCTGAGGCGAGATGACTGAAATTGGCTGTCATATGCCGTTTAGCCCGGCGTCCGATATCAACCCCTTTTTGCGGGTCGTCAACAAGAGCCAGCATGTAACGCGCCGCTACATTTATGTCGGCATCGGCCCAGTGCTGCCCATGCCAGTGCGGGTAATCGCCCTCCGCTAGCCGCTTTACGCGGTGGCGCACGAGTAGAGTGGTTTCAGGCGTGCAGAAATCCATGTTGCCGGAATAATCAGTGCAGATGACTGGTTTGCCCAGGCACATGGCTTCGGCAATCCCAAATCCGTAGCCTTCAGATCTATGTAGGGATACGAAAGCGTCACATTGCCAAGTTAGCGCCTTCATTTCCAGATGGCTGAGCGTACGGTCGATTTGCTGGACGTGAGTCCTGATGGGTGAAATGGCCTTGTCAAACGCTGCCTTTAAGACGGGGTTTGAATTGGCATTATTGGTTTTGATGACAAGGCGAACATTAGCGAAAGGGCGCTTTTCGAGGAGCTTCGCGAAGGCGGCGATTACAGCCATCGGATTTTTGCGCTCCAGAAAGGAGAGAAAATCAAACGCAAAAAAGAAGGTGTAGGCGCTTTCATTCATCCCAAAATAGCGACGTGAAAAAAGCCCACGCCGCCGCACTTCCGTGGCCAGGGGCAGATGCGTGACAGGTATGTTTACTGCCTCGGCCAGACTCTCAGACACGAAACGCGACTCGCCCCATGCCTCATTGAAGCGCTCGACCTGTCGCGCCCAGACATCCGGAAAGGTCTCCAACTCCCAGGCGGGATAAATGATATTATAGCTGCCGCGGGCGAAGGCGTTACGGGGTTTGAGCTTTTTGAGAACCGGTTCGATCTCATCGCCATTAATACAAAAGATATTGATACCGGTTCCCAAGTCCGATGTGGTGTTGCCTTCAAATTCCGAGATTAGCATAGGGTCGGGCTCATCCCATGGCCCGTGAACATCAACCATAACGCAATTTACGCCGACTTCATTTAGCGAACGCCACAATGAGCGCACATGCTCGCCCATGCCAATCGGAGCGAAGGGGTGACCAACCACGCGCAAGGTCTTTTCAGGAACACGGCGTAAATTTAATTCAGAGTGCAAAGGTTCCCCCTCCAGCTTCAACATTGCTGATCGCATTTTTCAGGGCCTGCAAATAACCATGTCCGAAATGCTGGTCGGGTTCGAGATAGCTGCCTTCACACCATTCGTTCCAGGCATTGATGAAAACAAGCCGTTCTTCGCCAATATTTTGTTCGAGCGTGCGTAACATGGTCCATTCTAGCCAAGCCTGAAAAGCGCCGGGCGAGGCCTTTTCCAGCACCATGCTGCGATCTCGATAACGCGGCGTATTATCCCAACCTACCAGAACCGAACGCAAACGCTTGAAGCCGACTTCCTCGCGAGTCATGTAGTTGATCGCCAGCTCCCGGTAATCGTGAGCCGTGCCTGTCCAGTCGGGGTTGGTCGTCACGACATTCAGGGGCGGGCTTCGCACCATGTCGTGAGGGGGAAATTCTACCGAAATGTCGCAACCGAAAAGCTTGGGGTCGGCTGGGCTAGATGAAAGTTCAAATGATTCCACGCTGGCGATCATTATATCGCCGATGCCAGCTTGGCGCGCCACATTCCGCCATGTGGCGATGGCGCGCTTCGGATTGGGCAGGTCCGACACGCGGTAAATCAATATCAGCGGCTTGCCATTGACACGGATATAGTTTGGCGCGGCGCAGTAGCGCAGTATGTCATTGATGATCGCCCGCATGCTTTCGTCAGAATAAGACTGCTTCATGAGGACGTCTTTAGAACGGCCATCCCAGCGTTTCGTCCAGTTTTCATTGGCCCAGCACAGACAAAAAGGAAAATCCGGCTTGCCAGCCTTCAGCATCTGCTCAAGCGGGGTTTCCAAAAGGCGCTTGCCGTCAAAATTATAATAGTAATAGCAAAAGCCGGACAGGCCATTCCGGCGCGCCAGAGCTGTCTGTTCTTCCATGACCTCGAGGCGGCGCAGGTCATAATAGCCAAGATCTGCAGGAATGCGGGGCTGGACATGGCCCTCGAAATTGGGCAGGGCGCGACCCAGATTGGTCCACTCCGTGAATCCCTTTCCCCACCAAAGATCGTTTTCCGGTATAGGATGGTATTGTGGCAAGTAAAAAGCGATCGTGCGTAATCGCGTTTCAGCGAGGGTTTCGCTCCACCGTGACACCAGTGTCTGCCGGTTACGTGAAATTCTCTGCCGCTTGGAGCGCGTTTTGTCGCTGTTGGCGTTTGAGGTCTTGCTTAAATGATGCGCAACGACCGCTTTGGGCTCGTAAATCAGCACGTGACCCTTGGCCCGGATTTTAAGGCTCAGATCGGCGTCTTCGCAATAGGCAGGCGCGTATATTGGATCAAAGCCGCCGACCGCCCTGAAAAGATCGCGTTTCAGCAGGATGGCTGCCCCGGATAGGTGCTCGACCTCACGCCGATAATTGAAGCGCGGCACATTTGGATTATGACCGTACCCGATCAACTGACCGGTGCCGTCGCTTTTCAGGATGCAGCCGGCCTCCTGAAGGCGACCGTCAAAAGACAAAATTTTGGGCCCCACCATGCCGGCCCGGTTTTTTTTGTGTGTGGCGACCAGCTTTTCAAGGCAGTCAGGCGAGATTTGGGCGTCATTGTTAAGGAAGAAGAGATAGGCGCCGCGGGCCATCTCGGCCCCGGCATTGCAGGCATTGCCAAAGCCGAGGTTTTTATCGAAGCGCAAATACCTCAGGTGAGGGTGTTGCGCCAGATGAGAGTACAGATCGTCGCTTGAGCCATTGTCAACCACAATCACTTCCAGACGGAGCCGGTCGGTGGCTGACTGAGCGATCGACGCCAGGCATTCGACCAATACTTCGGATTCATTGATCGTCGGGATAATGATCGAAACATCTACCTCGTCGCCATCTTCACCGGCGCAGAGCGACAGATCAAGTCCGGCCAGCGCATCGACCGAGTCTAGGCCGGCAAAAGTCATCGTGAAGTCAAGCGACGAAAGATCGGGTTCACGGCTTTCAAGGCTTTGCCAGCCGCGGGCTGCGACATGATCATAATCACGCCACTCCGTAACGCCATCGACGCGCTTGTGGCGTATATCCTCGAGTATCTGACGTCCGTTTTCGGACTTGTCACCGCCACGTCGCGGCTGGCGTCCCTCCTGGATGCCCTGGCTGACATAATGCCAGTACGGATCGGCGCCTGATGCCTTCACATCAGGATACATGGCCAGATAGTCGGCGGGCGAAAATGACGGTACCGGCGAGAGCCCCAGCTTCCAGCCTTCGGTGAGATAGTGTTCCACCGCAGCGTCCGATGTCAGCTCGAATTGTCCGGTCTGCTGTTGATAATAATGCAGGTCGAAATGCTGGGCCACGATCTTGCCCTGTGGCGATTCCCATTGGGTTTTCTCGTGCGCCAGTGGCAAAGCATCCAGCGGAGTATTGGATGGGTAGGCGGTACGCCCAGCGGCTTTGCCGAAACGTATATAGTGCAGCAGCGGGTTCATATCCGCCTCAACCACGTCGGGATTAAAGCGAAGATAGGCTTTTGTTGAAAACTCGAGCGAGGGATCAAGGCCGAGTTTCCAGCCCTTGCCAAGATAGTGCCGAGCAGCGTCAATGGCGCTAAAAGACCGAGCGACCTGCTTGTTGTAAAAATTCTCGTCGAAGTAAGGCAGTAGGGCTTCGGCCTCCTCAGCTGTGGGGTAATCGGCGTCTGCATCGAACAAACCTGCCGAACCTGTCACGGCATTTTGCTTTTTTCGCCCTTGCGAAAGGTAATGCAGGAAAGGATTTTCGCCCCTGTCCGCAAGTTCGGGATGAGCTTCAAGATAAGCCTTCGTGGAAAAATTCGCGGAAGGGTCGAGCCCCGCCCGCCAACCGGCACTTAGGTAATGCCTTGCGCCGTCAATTTCGGAAAAACTACGTCTAGTTTGGTTATTATAAAAGCCGGAATCGAATTTAGGTAGAATGCGAGAAACATCTTCCTCCGGCGGAAGCATTTCAACATCATGCAGCACGCCAGATGCAACTGCCAGCCTTTTCTCGGAAGCGCCAAAGCGTAAATAGTGCGCGAAAGGATTGGCGCCAGTTGCGGCTATGTCGGGATACCGCTCAAGATAGGCCCTGGTCGAAAAGGTCGGTGTCGGATCAAGCCCTTCGAGCCAGCCAGATTCAAGATAATGTCGCAATCCTTCCGCAGGTGAGAAGGAGCGGCCGCATTGCGAATTATAAAATGCGCTATCAAAGGAGCCTTTTAACCGTGATCGAAAACTCAAGGCTCCCCATAAATTATTTAATAATTTGGAGCGAATGACAGTCAGTATTGATCTTGGCGGCATTACTCAATCTTTTGTTGCATACTCATTAAGCGCTCATCGATCTGAGCAAAAAATGACCGATTTAAGGCGTGGCACAATGGCCCAATATCGAATAACGAGCAAGAGAGGGAGCTAAAAATTAAGATTAATATTGAAAATCTTACCTTCTGAAACAGGTAACACCAGGCGCTCGATTACAAGACGCCGCGGCAATTTTTTGAAGCCGGCCGCGCCTGTGGATATGTGCACAACGCAAGCGCGTTGCACACATCCCCACAGCCTCAACAGCAGGAAGGGGATTCAATCGATCAAGGAAAGA
>NZ_JBQCGA010000037.1:0-69486 GCF_051956075.1 Asticcacaulis sp.
GTACGCGCTGCACTTCGCCCGCTACGGGCGTAGAGACGATGTAGATGTCATGAATGCGCGTACGGCCCTGATCGACGAGAGCGTATTGCACCGGACCGCGATCAATGATGGCGGTTTCCACGGATTTGGCGTGGGGCCAGACCAGCGCCGTCAAGCCCATGGCCAGAAGGAGGGCGGCGGTCAGCCAGAAGATTGTGGCGAGGCTAAGCTTGGGCGGCTTCATTGTCTATTCCCTCGCTTTCAGCACGCCGACCATGTCCAGCCGGTCGATGCTGCGGCGCACGACCAGCGCCGCCGCCGCGACGCAGGCCAGGGTGAAGGCGATGGCGAAGGCGTAGCCGGATGGGTTGAAGACAAACGGAAACGAGAAGTTTTCCGTGCCGAACAGATGCGTCATCCAGACCGCCATCGCCGTGCCGAAGATCAGGGCGAAGGGCAGGCTTAACAGACTCAAGAAAGCGATCTCGCCGATCAGCACATAGGAGGCCTCAAGACGCGTAAAGCCCAGAAAGCGCAAGGTGGCCAGATCGCGCTCCTGCTCGGCCAGGGTGACGCGCGCCGCCGAAAAGGCGACCCCGCCCGCCATGACGGCGGCGAAGGACGAATAGATGGTGGTCAAAAGCCCCATATGTTCGCGGAAGTTCCGCCGCATGGCGCGCTCAGCCAGGGACACGAAGCTGGCGCCCGCCAGTACGGGCGTTGTCTTCAGTTCCGCGTTGAATGGCTGATAATGCGCCGGGTCGATGCGGATCTGGGCGCCGCTGATCTGACCGGGTTCGCGCATCCAGCGCGCCAGAGCGGTGCGATCCATATAGGCGGAGCCGCCAATGACCGGATCGACGACGCCGACGACCCGGAGCGGACCAGCGATACGCCGCCCCCCGGTTTCAATGGTCATGATCCTGTCCCCTGCGCGGGCGTCCAGACGGTTCGCCAGACTGCGCGACAGCAAAAGCCCGTCCGGCGGCGGGCTGAGGGCGCTCAAGTTTCGTCCGACCAGACGGCTCAGGCTCTGCCCGGCGTCGAGTCCGATAATCACCTCCTCGACGGTGTGGTTGCGATGGGAGAAGGTGACGGCGTCGGCGCGGAAGGGTTCGGCCTGAAGCACGCCGGGCAGGCGCGCTATGTCGTGCATGACGGCCTCATCACGGGGTTCAGCCAGACTTAGGGTGACGTTCTGGCGGTTGGCCAGACCGAAATGCACGTCGAGCATATAGGTCATCTCCGCCGGAAAGGACTGGATCACGATCAGGATCGACATGCCCAGACCGATACCGATGGCCGTTGTGGCCGCACGGCGCGGAAAGCGGATCACCCGGCGCAGGATGATGCGGCTTTTGTCGTCGAGCGCCTCAAGCCTGGAGCCGGCCTTGGCGTTTGCGCGACCGAAACGGGTCGGCATGGGCGGGGCCAGCGCCGCCGCTGGCGGCAACCGGGCCGCGCGCCATACGGCGGTTCCGGCGCCCAGCAGCGACGCGCCGAACGCCGCCGCCGCCGCCAGCGCGACGACGCCCGGCGACAGGGCGAAGTCGAGGCTGGGAAAATGGTAGAACTGCCGGTACTGACCGGCGATGAAGCGCCCATAGACGACGCCCGCGCCGATCCCGGCGGCCAGCCCCATCCCGGCGAAGATCAGCGCGCTTTCGGCGTAGTGCCAGGCGATGGCGAGATCGCCGTAGCCCATGGCCTTGAGGAGGCCGATATTGGCGCGCTCCATGGCGATGACCCGGTCCATCGACATATTGACGAGAAAGGCGGCGACCAGCAGGAAGAAGGCGGGGATGAAGGTGGCCAGAATGCCGAGCTGGTTCAGTTCCTCGCTGAGGAAACGGTCGGACATCATGCGGTCGCGGCCAAAAACGCCGGTGGCGCCGTAAGGCGCGGTCAGGGCGTCGATGGCGGTCATCGCTGCGCGCGCATCGGCATGGGGCGCCAGTTGCAGGACCGCTTCATTGAAGGCGCCGCGCATATCGTAGGCGTCGCTCAGGGCGTCGCGTCCCATCCAGATGACGGCGAAGCGTTCGGGTTGTGGGAACATTTCGCCCGGCGCGGAGACGAAGACGAACTCGGGCGAATTGGCGATTCCGGCGACGATCAGGCGCTGGCGATGGCCATGCAGGACGGCGTTCAGCGCCGCGCCCGGCTTCAGCTTGACGGCGTTGGCGAAGGCTTCATTGACCAGAACCTCGTCGCCGCGTTCGGGCCAGCGGCCTTGCGTCAGCGCAAGATCGTTGACGCGCGGGCGGCCTGACGCGGGCAGCGAGATCAGCCGCGCCGACACCGGCTCGACAATCTGCGGCAGGTCGAGCAGGGCGTAGCCGGAGACGCGTGTTTCGATGGCCGCCACGCCGGGTGCTGCGGCGATGGCCCGCGCCAGACGCTCGGGCGCGCGCACCAGATTGACGGCCAGATCGGCCATGTGACGCTCGGCGTAATAGTTGGCGCGCGTGCGCTCAAGCGCTTCGCGCATCCCCACCGCCATGATCAGCACGGCCAGCCCGCAGCCCAGCACCAGCACGACGCCGAGCGCGTGCATGCGCATCCGCCAGATGTCGCGCAGCAGTTTGGCGTCCAGCGCGCGCATGGCTCACCACACCAGTTCAGAGGGCAGGGCGGGTCTGGCGTTTTCGTCGATGGCGCGCACCTGACCGTCGGCGAAATGCACGATGCGCGATCCCATGCGGGCGATGTCGGCATTGTGCGTGACCACAAGGGTGGTCGCGCCATAGGCGGAGTTGATGCGCGACAAAGCCTCCAGCACCTGCACGCCGGTTTGCAGGTCGAGCGCCCCGGTCGGTTCGTCGCACAGCAGTATGGCGGGGCGTTTGGCGATGGCGCGGGCGACCGCGACGCGCTGCTGTTCGCCGCCGGACAGTTGCGAGGGAAAATGGTGCATCCGTTCGGTCAGGCCGACCAGACCCAGCGCTTCCTCGGCGGACAGCGGGTCGTCGGCGATCTCGCGCACCAGATCGACGTTTTCGCGCGCGGTCAGGCTGGGGATCAGATTGTAGAACTGAAAGATGAAGCCGACATGGCGTCGGCGATAAAGGGTCAGCGCCTTGTCCTTCAGCGCGGTCAGCACGGTGTCGCCGAAACGCACCTCGCCGCTGCTGGCGTGGTCGAGCCCGCCCAATATGTTGAGCAGGGTGGACTTGCCCGAACCGGACGGGCCGACCAGCATGATCAGTTCGCCCTGCGTGATGTCGAAACTGACATCGTTGAGGGCCTGCACCGTCATCGCTCCGGCGCCATAGCGCTTGCTCAGGGCGCGGATGGAGAAGGAAACCGTCATGCGCCCCCCTTTTCGCCGCCGTTTTCATCAGTGCGTCATAAGGACAGGCAGGTCGGCATGGCGCAGCACATGGCGGCTGGCGCCGCCGATAACGGCCTCGACCAGGCGATTGTGGCTGTAGGCGCCCATGACGAGCAGGTCCGCATTGTCGTCGTCGGCGGCGCGCAGCAGGGCTGCGCCGGTCGAAGGGACAGGCTGATAGTGTCTGACGTCGGCGGCCACGCCCTGTTTGCGCAGATAGATCTGCGCTTCGCGTAAAGCGGGCGCCCGATCGGAGTTTTCCTCCACATAGATCAGGCTGACATGCTCGGCGCCGGTCAGGATGGACAGGCTGGCCTCCATGGCGCGTTGCGCCTGCGCGCCGCCGTCCCAGGCGATGGCGACGCGGCGCGGCTCGAACAGGGCGCAGGCCGGGCGGCAGACGGCGGGCGGCGCGAACAGCAAGGGTTTGCGCGTCGCTAAGAGCGCGGGCAGGACGCCGGACTCCGTGGTCAGGCCGCCGCTGTCCAGACGCACGGTGACGATGATGTCGGCGCCGGCGCTGAAACGCGCGATGGCGGGCGCCGCGAAATCGTCGACCGGGGAGAACAGCGCTGAGGGCGCCGCCGCCGTTTCGAAAGCCTGTTCCGTGACGCATAACGGAAGGGCGTGCTGACCGATGCAGTCGGTGACGTGGCGCCGCGCCACGGCGATTTCGCGCTCGTCGTCGCGGATCAACTGGTCGATGACGGCGCCGCCGCCAATGGCGCCCGCCACCGCGCCGGCGCCGAGCGGATCAAGTATACTCATGGGCGGGCGCGAAATATGCAGGATTCTCAGGTGCGCCCTTTGCCGACGGGCCAGACCCATGGCGACCCCCAGAGCGTTGAGTTCGGACATTTCACCCTGAAACAGGCATAATATGCTGGCGAAGCGATGCGGAGCGATCATGGCGAAACTCCCGTCAGGCGGTCATGTCTTCGAGAACGTCGCGGCGCAGGATTTCCAGATGCCGCGTCGAAGCCAGCCTTATGACGCGCGCCGACTTCAGACGGGTCAGGACGCGCGACACGGTCTCGATGGTCAGGCCGAGATAATCGCCAATGTCCGCGCGGGACATGGGCAGGTCGATTTCACGCAAGGCCTCGCCATCGCGGTCGGCGCCCATCTCCAGCAGGAAGGCGGCGACGCGGCCCATGGCGTCGTTGCGGCCCACGGTCAGAAGATGGTCATGCGCGCGCTCCAGCGAGTTCAGCGCCAGATTGAGCAGTTCACGCGAGGTTTCGACCTCGCCGCCCGGACGCAGGACGCGCAGACCGACAGGATTGACGGCATCGGCGAAGAAGTGTCGTTCCGCCCCGGCCTCAAAGCCGAAAATCTCGCCCGCCCTGTGAAAGGCGCAAATCTGGCGGCGTCCGTCGGCCAGCAGGCGATAGACGCGCACGACGCCATAAACGAGGCGGTAGAGCGCGCCTGAACGGTCGCCTTCGGCATAGATTTCAGCCCCGGCGTTATAGACCGTCACCGGTCCGGCGACGGCGTCTTCGCCGCCGACTCCTGCTGGATAAGGCGCTATGGAGGGCGGCGTTGCGGGCGAGACGGCGTGGCTGAAATCGTACATGAGGGCTTCTCCCTGAAATGTGGCGATCTCACTCATGGCGCGAATTTGGCGCCTGCGGTATCCGGTCATGTCCCTAGGGGTTATTACCTAGACAGGCGGCGCAGGGCGCAAGCGATTGCCTTGTCAGCATTTTTGGCCAGCATTTTTACCGGCGACCGGCTGTGGTGCGTCAAACGGTCCCATGCCGGGGGCGCACATGCCGGGGGGCGCATCTGTCAGTTGCGGTTCCGATCGGGATCGCCGTTGTCCGCATTCAGGTCCACGGCCAGGGTCATGCGCACCAGTTCCGGCAGGCTGCGCGCCTGCATCTTGGCCATGATGCTGGCGCGGTGGGCTTCGACGGTGCGCGGGCTGATCTCCAGATCATAGGCGATGGTCTTGTTCGGCAATCCTGCGACGACGCCCTCCAGAATCTCGCGCTCGCGCGAGGTCAGTTGCCGCAGCCGATGCCGCACGTCGGCCGGCGCGACGCCGAGGCCGGTCTTGCTATGCGCGTCAAATCGCGCGCACACGGCATGAATGGCGTCGATGATCGTCGCTTCGCTGTAGGGCTTTTCGATAAAATCGCTGGCGCCGGCCTTCATGGCCGCGACCGCCATAGGCACATCGCCGTGACCGGTCAGCACGATGGACGGCGCGTCGATTCCCCGGCGACGTATTTCGGTCAGCAGTTCGAGTCCATCCATATCGGGCATGCGCAGATCGGTCAGCAGGCAAACCTCATCCGGTTTCCAGCTCGCCGCCAGGAAGGCGCGCGCGCTGTCGTGCGCCTTGACGGTGAATCCGGCGCTGACCAGCATAAACGCGAGCGAGGCGCGCACCGGCGCCTCATCGTCGACAATATGGATCACACGCCCGGTCATCTATGTCCCTTGCCATCGGGCTTGCCCTCGAAATCTTCTGCGAGCGGCAGGGTGAAGAAGAAGGTCGCGCCCCCGTCGGCATTGCGTTGCGCACCGATAACGCCGTCATGCGCTTCGATGATGCGCTTGGAGATGGACAGGCCGATGCCCATGCCGCCCGGCTTGCCGCTGACGAACGGATGAAAAAGCTGCTGCGCCATATCGTCGCTGACGCCGGGGCCGGTGTCTGAGATTTCGACGCGCACCTGACCGACGCCATCCGGGCGCACGCTCAGGCTTAATTGGCGGCGCGGCGCGGCGGTCATGGCCTCGATGGCGTTGCGGATCAGATTGATCAGCACCTGCTGGATCTGCACCCGGTCGACAAATACGGCGTCGTCCTCGATCAGCCAGCTTGTCCGCGTCTGGATGCGTCGCGGACGCGTGCCCGCCAGCGCCAGTTGCAGCGCCTCGTCGAACACCGGGCGCAAGTGTTCGCGGGCCATGCGCGTCGCGCCATGAGTCGCCGCTTCGCGCAGATGATGGATGATCTGACCGGCGCGCAGGGCCTGGCTGGTGGTTTCGCGTAAGGCTTCGCGCGCGGCTTCCGCCGGTTTTCCGGGCACGTCCGCCAGCAGGCGCAGGCTGCCCTGCACATAGTTGGAGATCACCGACAGGGGTTGGTTCAATTCATGCGCCAGGGTGGACGCCATCTCGCCCAGTTCGTTCAGCCGCGACAGCCGCGCGACCTCGCCATGCAGTTCCTGCACCTCGTTTTCGGCTTTGAGGCGGTCGGTGAGGTCGTGCATGAAGCCCGTGAAATAGAGCTTGTCCCCGGCGGAAAATTCCCCGATCGACAGAAGGATCGGGAAGGTCGATCCGTCCTTGCGTTGCGCGGTGACGATGCGTCCCTTGCCGATAATGCGCTTTTCGCCGGTTCTCAGATAACGCTGAAGGTAGCCGTCGTGCTTCGAGCGGTCCGGCTCCGGCATCAGCAGGCTGACATTTTTGTTCAGCACCTCTTCGGCCGTATAACCGAACTGGAACTCCGCGGCGGCGTTGATCGAAATGATGCGCCCAGTATCGTCGATCACCGTGGCGGCGTCGGGCGCGGTTTGCAGCATGGAGCGGATCTGCTCTTCGCGCCAGTCAAGCTGGCTCTGGATCGCAATGGCGCTGCGCTGCGAGCGGCGCATCAGCTCGCCCAGGACAATCACCAAGGTAGCGGACACCGCATAGGTAGAAAAGCGGCTGGCCGATTCTTCCAGGTTTTCATGAAACGGGGCCAGCTTCAACGCCAGCGTCGCCGCTAACAGAAAGGTCAGAAACCCGGCGCGCAATCCGCCGGTCAATGAGGTCGCCAGCACGGCGAACTCAACCAGCATGAAGGATATGCGCGAGGCGATAAGCGGCTCAATCCACAAATAGGAGATGAAGGCCAGCGGCGCCAATATGATCGCAAGGACGTAGCTGGGCCAGCCTTCAAAGCGGCCTGACATGATGGCTGTTAAAATCGGACGCGAACGCATCGGCGGCGCAAGAGCGATGTCCATCACGGCAGCCGTCTCCGCAGGCCAAAACTGCGCGACCCAAACTTGCGGTGCCCAAACTTGCGGTGACCACGTCTTATTGCGCTTATCGAAGGCCGCATCGTCATGAATGGCGTCTTATCTCCTGAAGCCGCACTAAATCCTGTTTGCGGGCGGGCGGATTTGATCGCAGTTAAATGCGCGTTGTCATTTCAGCGCGAGGTGATCGGCGACCGAGGCGACCCCGCGCGTGGACCAGGCGGCGTGTTCGGCTATGCCGCGTTCATGCCAGGCGCTGACCTTGCCCTCCAAAGTCACCTGTCCGCCGGACACTTCGACCCGGATGGCGTCCGCCTCCAATGCGGCGTAGCGTCGCAGCGCGTTTTCAATATTGCGTTTGATGTCGTCGCTGCTGACGGGCGGGGCGATCAGGAGGTGATTGCTGACGCCGGTGACGCCGCTCAGCCTGTGGACGGCCTCGGCGGCGGCGTCCTTCTGGAATTGCCAGTCCACCTTGCCCTCCAGCGTCACCCAGCCGCTCTGGACCTTGACCTTGACCTGTCCCTCGGGTAGCCGCGCGTCCCAGGCGATAATGTCCAGGGCGCGTCGGGCGATTTCCGCATCGCCGGTCTTCTTATCTTCGGGATAGACGACCTTGATATCCTGCGCGACGGCCAGAACGCCCTTGACGCGCAGGGCGATTTTTTCCGCCGTCACCTTTTCGGCGTAGCTGCCGACCGTTCCGGCCAGGGTGGCGACGCCGCGCGCCACCGCGACCGCTATGCGGGCGGCGTCAATGCCGGGATCGAAGGCCAGTTCGTCCAGGATATCCTGACGCAGTTGCAAGTCGTTCATGATCGGTCTCCGAAACTGGGTTTGCGCCTGACGCATAGCGTCTTTTCCCACGAAGACCTTTGACGGGCGTCAAACGCCTCAGCGCGGCTTAAAGCGCTATGCCACGCGCGCTCAAGGTCAGCCGCACCAGATCGGTCATGCTGGCGGCCCGCATTTTCGCCATGATGCTGGCGCGGTGGAGTTCGACCATGCGTGGGCTGATGTCGAGATCCTGTCCGATGGCGCGGTTGGAATAGCCGGACATGATGTCTTTCAGCACCTGACGCTCCACCGAGGTCAGATCGCGGGCGCGGGCGTCAATCTCAGACGAAGGGGGGAAACGTGAGCCGCCGTCGCTGGCGTCCCGGATGGCGCGCAGAAGCGTCTCTCCGTCGAAGGGCTTTTCGATGACGTCGAAGGCGCCGGCCTGCATGGCGGCGATGGCCAGCGGAATGTCGGCCTGCCCGCTGAGCACAATCGTCGTTATGGCGGGTGTGCGGCGCGAGAGGTGTTGCAGCAGCTCCACCCCGTTCATGTGGGGCATTTTCAGATCGGTGATGAGACATATCCTGCCGTCGCCGTCCGCCTGACTCAGGAAATCGGCGCCGCTCGCATGCGTCGTGACGGACAGACCCGACGCCGTCAGCAGAAAAGCCAGAGCCTTGCGGTTCTGTTCATCGTCATCGACGATGTGAATCTTTAGCCTCTCGTCCCCCGCGCCCACGTCACACCCGATTCTCGTCGGTATGACTTAAGCCTGCGATTTTTTTGACGCTTAACTGGCCTGTCACATAAGCATGCACGGTTCCGACCGTCAGGCCGGTAGGTTTTATCGCTTTCATGGTACCGCAACCTGAGCAGGATCGATCTTGTCGCCATCAGTCCCCTGTCAGGGCGCGCAAGTAAAGTCCATCAATCGAGTTTCAACTTACGGTATGCACCCTATATGAAATGACGCGCTTTCATTTAACCATAATCAAAAAAAATCGCCTAAAAGGCGTCGTCTGCGGTGACAGCTTAATCGCGCAGCCCCAGAACGAGCGCCTGCGTGGCGGCGCTTGAGCGCGTGCCCAGCTTGGCGTAGATGGCGCGTATGTGCGAGCGGACCGTATGCACCGACACCCGGCAGGCCGTGGCGATCAGCTTGGGGCACTGGGCGCGCGCCAGCCCCAGCAGGACGCGCGATTCGATGGGGGTGAGGCCGAAGACCTCGGCGACCGCCGCCAGTTCGCCGTCCAGCACCGGGGCGGCGGGTTTGATCACCAGCTCGATGAGGCCCTCTGACGGTCCATCGGCGTCCTGCAGCAGACGCGAGCGGATCACGGCCCAGTCGCCATTGGCCAGATGCGCGATCTTGCGGCGCCATCTGCGGCCGCTGTTGCGAGATACGACAAGCATTTCGTCGAGATCCGATTGAGATTTCGGCGTCCCCAGGCGCACGCGTCCGCCTGTAAAGCTGACAACGCCCTGTTCAATCAGCTCACGCGCTTTGGCGTTGCCAAACTGGACGCCGAGGTCGAAGCTGAGAATGAAACGGGCGTCCTTGTCGAATTCAAAACTATCGGACAGCCAGCTTTGCTGATCATGCCCGCCCGCCGTCAGGCCGACCGACAGGCGGTCCAGCGACGCTCCGATCGCAACAGGGGCATGATGGTGCGCGTGATGAGACGGTTGAGAGATGGGATATTGCAACATAGGGTCATTTCCTTCGCGTCAGCCCTCGCCGGGGGCTTTTTGAAAGTCCGCTGCAGGTTTGCGTCTGAAGGGACGGCGCCAGACTACCAGAGCGAACCTGTGATGAATTGATACAGGTCAAGCCTGCGGCGCGCGTTCATCGTGGAGAGACGTCGATGGTGATGACGTCGCTGTAATGGCCTGCCATCTTGCCCTCCACGGCGCCGAGCGTGACATCCAGCGGCAGGGAGAGGCCGTCGACGCTGGGCGGGGGATCGAGCGCCCGCAGGTTCACCTGCGTCAGGTTAAGCGCCTTTCCATCCAGATTCGCCGTGTAGGCGACCGGTTCGGCGGACGGCAGAGTCTCGTTGCGCATGACGCCGCCATTGCGCGAGCTTACGACCGCCAGGACCGGGGTGTTGGCGCGCACCTGCACGAAGGCGCGCCTTTGTTCGCCGCTCGACATCTGCCCGAAGTCGAGCGTCGACAGCGTGCCCTGCCCGAAATGACCGGAAGCGCCGGCGATATTGACCTGGGCGCGCGAGGGTACGTTCAGCAGAAAGGCGCCGCGGCTGATGACGCGCGCAGCCTGACCGTCGAGGCGGGCGCTGACCGCCAGAGGCGTTGTATAGCTTCCCGGCGCAAGCACCGCGTCGCGGCTCAGGACAAGCTCCCAGTGCGCCGTGTCGGCGGGATGGTCCGGCGTCAGATGCAGCGTGACGTCCTGACCGGCGGCGAACGCGCCGACAGGCCGAATGTCGAACAAGACGGCAGGTGCGCCGCCAATCGACAGGTGGTCGATCGGGCTAAGGTCGTCCTTCGTCAGGGAGAGAACCGGATCGCAGCCGTCCGGGTCGTCCAGCCGCGCCGTGACGTCTGCGGTCGCGCGCACGGTTGCGAAGGCGAACGGATCATAGGCGACGGGCGAAATGCGCAGATCGCTCAGGGTTACGGCGCAGGCCTGAGCCGTTCCCGCCAGCACAAGCGGGACAAGCGCGCTAACGGCCAGGCTGATCGCCAGATTGGCCGCCAGATTGGCCATTGCGGGAAATATCGATTTTGCCGACATTGATAAGGCCTTTCCTGTCATTGGGGATGGTGAAGCGCGCGACCGGAGCGTCGTTGAAGACGATCTCGTAGTCGCCCGGTCCGAGGCTGTCGGCGGCGAAGCGTCCCGCCGAGTTGGTGAAGATGGTCTGCGGCGCGAACGCCTTGTCGGTCAGGCTGCGCAGCTCGAAGGTCTGCTGGGCCAGCGGCGCGCCATCCTGGCTGAGGTAACCGAGCGCCAGCTTCCAGTAAGGCGAGCCGATCTGCACGCGATAGCCGGTCGCCGCGCCCGGGAAGACATGCGCGGTCGTGTCGCCGAAATCGTAGGTGTCCGGCGCGCCTGTGACGTCATATCCATAGGTGCGCTCAAGATAGACGCCATCAAGCGGAACGACGGCGGGCAGGAGGCCGCCGCGCGCCGCCACACGACCCGCCTCGTCCCGGACAGTGACGCGGGCGCCTTTGAGACTGTCATGCACGGGAAAGGCGATGAAGCCGCGCGGAGCGGGGCGGGCGAGACTCCAGGCGCCGTCGGCGAACACCAGGGCCGAGGAGACGCGCAGGTCCGACAGGCGCGTATCGCCGCCATTGGCGTTGTCGGTATAGATGACATTATCCTCGGCATGGGCCAGCATGCGGTTGCCGTAATAATCGACATAACCGGAGACGCCCTGGTGATCGCTGTCCTGCGAGACCTGGATGCGCCCGCTGACATCGCCGACCGCCTGATCGGCGTAGCGCGAAATATTCAGCGTGCGGCTGTGCGGCGCGCGCGTATCGTAAAGGGCGTTGGCCGAGGTGCGCTCGCCCAGACGCAGGTTGAGCGCCAGCAAGACATAACCGCCGTACCCGCCGCGCGGGCCGCGTTCGACGCCGAGTGTCAGGGCCGTGGACAGGCGTCGATAGGCCCGCGTCGCCGAAAATTCCAGACGGCGTTCCGCCGGACTGTGGCGAAAGTCCTCGGCGTGCAGGCCAAGGGCGAGGGTGCGCAGCGCGCTGCGCCACTCTAAACGGCTGTCGACGCGCCAACGCTCGTCGTTTTGCGATGGCGCGGTCTGCCAGGGCGAAGCAAAATTCGCCGACACGGTCTCAGCCGAGACGGTGGCGACAAAGGATTTTTGCAGCCGCCCCTGATGCTCGTGGCGAAAATCCAGCGCCGCCGCTGAACCGCTGCGGCCGCGGTATCGGCTCACGGCGGCGGTCAGCCCCAGGATGCCGGGACGCGCGCCGAGGCTGAGTTCGCCGGAGGCCAGACTGTTGCCGCCGCCGAACTGTCCGCCGCCGCCCAGGGTGAAGCGGTCGCCGAAGCCGCGCCGCCAGTAGCCGGAGGCGATGATCGGGCCTGCGTATTCGCCCTGATTGAAGCTGGGCCGTTGCGCGGCGGAGAAGGCGAAATCGGTGACGCCGCTGGCCAGAAGATTGGTGGAATTGAATAGGGAAAGCGAGGCGACTTCGCGTCGGCCATAGATGTCTTCGACTATCAGCTTGACGGCGCTGCTGCCATAGGGCGCGCCGAAATCGGAGAACTGGTAACGACCGGGCGACATGCGCATGCGTCGCGTTTCGACGCCGTTGACCAGAACGATGACGGTGGAGTCGCGGTCGAGCGTCAGGGCGCTGCGCCCCGATGGATGGATGTTTTCAAACGGGCGGATGCCGTCATAGTCGCGGCTGACGCTGACGCCCAGCGCCGCGCCGCCGCGTTGAAACCCGGTGACAGGCACGTTGAACTCGCCCGCGCTGACACGGATGGCGCTGTTGAAGAAATCCCGGCTGAGGCTCGTTTGCGCGCGCGTCCATTTGGTCCCCGACGAGAGGTCGGACCACAGCCCGCCGAAGCGGAAGACCGTTCCGCCAAATCCGCCCGCGGTGACGACGCCGTCGATTCCGACCTTGAGCGGTTGGCGCGTCGTCTCGCCGAGCGAGCGCGTATAGACCTGATCGACGGTGGCGTTGATCGCCGCGGCCAGCCGCGCCGGCGGCCGCATGCGCGCAAAATCCGGCGCCCCACGCCCGAAGACGCTGACCTGCTCAATGCGCAGATTGTCGCGACTGGCTTCGATATGCGCCTCCAGGGTGGCCATATCGAAACGGAACACCAGACCCGCTTGCGAGAGTTGCTCGATCGGAACCTCGCTCCGTCCGCCGATCTGGGTTTCCAACGCCGATCGGGCGCTCGGCGACAACAGATCGCCAAGCAGCGCCATCAGACGCACGCAGTCGATGGTCGCATGTCCCGCAGCATCGACCTCAACCGTGATGTCGCCGAGGTTTTTATCGTTCAGGATCAATGGCGCGATCAGCGATGTACGTCGCTCTTGCGGCGGTTTTGGCGACGGTTTTGGCGACGCTTTTGGCGGCGTCTGTGAGGTTGAAGCGGCCGTATTCGACGCCTGGGCGACGGGCGGCGCAGTTTGCGCCAGGGCCTGACTCCAGATCGCCGCTGCGGTCGCCGGCGCGGCGTAAAGCCACTTGCGGCGACCGCGGCCATATGGGCGGAACATGGTCAGCCCGCCGAAGCGAGCTGAAGCTGCGCGCCTTGACCGATGGCGCCGTCAAGAACGACGCGCCGCTGGGCGCCCGGCGCCAGCATGGAGGTCTCGCCGAATTTCAGCTTCATGATCTCCAGATCTTCGCTCTTGCCGTTGCGCAGGAGCCGCCATTTCAACGCGCTGAGATCGGCGACGGCGTCGCCGGAATTGGCGACCGTGGCGACAAATCCCGCCGATTTGGCGTCCTTACCGGCAAGCGGCGTCAGATTGCTGACGATGGCGACATCATCATGCGCCTTGAGAGGCTGCACGACGGCGGTGGTGTTGAAATTCAGCATGATGGCGACGCGCGACGTGGTGCCGGGCTTCACCTCGCGTTCGACATAGTTGATGTTGAGCTGCTTGACGCGCACCACATAGATGCGGCCCTGCGTGATGGCGGGGTCGCCGATATAGCGAACCTGAAAGGATTGCGCAGCGCCCGGCTTGATGCTGGCCTGGGGCGGAAAGATCAGAAACTGGTCGTCCGCAGGCGTAAAGGCGCGTTTGCCGTCAACGTCGACATCGACGCTGAACACCGCCAGCTCGGCGTCGAGCTGAGTGGCGTCGGTGTTGATGACGGTGAGGCGCGTCTGCGATTTTGGGCCCTTGGGCGCCAGAAAATAGGTGAGAGGTTGCACCTGATAGGCGGTGGCGGTGACGCCAAGACATAAGGATGTGGAAAAAGCGGCGAGCGCGATGGCCGCAAAGCGACGGGTGACGGGAGTGACCATGTGAATAAACTCCGCGAAGATCAGAGAAAAAGCGGCGGCGCCGGGCGCCGCCGCTCCGGGGACTTAGTTGACGGTGAGCGTGAAGCTTTCCGAATAAGTCCCCGCCGCCCAGGGCAGACGGCTGACGACCATGGTCATGTCGCCAGGGACGCCCAGGGCCAGCTCCGGTCCCGGCACCAGGGGCACATTGGTCGTGCTGGTGGAGCTGGGGATCTGGTTGGTCTGATAGGCGTTGATCGGACCGGCGAGATCGACGCCATAGGTGTAGGCGATGGCGTCAATGCCGTCATTCTTCAGGTTGCCGTTCGACGGCGTCACCTTCAGGGTCGGGTGCAGACCATAGTTGCATTGCACGACAAGGTCGGCGATGCGTTGCTGCGACAGCTTGTTGATGTCGAACGCCTGGTTGGACACCGTCACGCCGCAGACTTGCGGTACGTTGCCGCTGGTGGTGACGGTGGCGGCGAAGGCCGAACCGGACACGGCGGCGGCGGCGATGGCCGCGATGGCGAGAATACCTGTATAACGCATGATGAATCTCCTATTCTAGAGGGGTCTATGGAAAGCCCTGAGCTTTCGCCCCCTATTCAGACGCAAAACGCGCGCAGCGGCATCGCGCAGCCGTATTAGCAATGTTGCTATTCTTAACTATTTTTAAATACATATATCTATCACTTTGAAATATAATAATTATTTACCACTAGTATTGCGAGCGCCCAACCTGCGAATACACGTCGCACAGGCGATTTGATCTTTATCAATTTGCAGATATGCGTCCGACGTCTTCAAGCGGAGGCGCGGTCTGTTCACCGCGCAAAAGCGCGTCGCCACAACGGCTTGAGCGCTTCCAGAACCGTCACGACGATGACCGCCGCTAAGGGCGCCGGACTGAGCGCGGCCAGTTCCGGCGACGTCATGTCAAGCACAGCATGCAGCCACGGCGTCGTCAGGATCAGCGTCAGCGAGATCGCAACGCCCAGGACCAGCAGGATGAGCGCTCTGCCGGGCTTGCGCACCGCGGCGACCAAAGATCCCTCATAGCTGCGATTGACCAGAACCAGACCGACGAGAACGAGCGTCAGGCTGCAAAACACCAGCATGCGCGCCTGGCTCGCGTCCAGCCATTGCAGGCCGAGGACAAAAACGGCGGCGAGGACGGTGAAACCGACAAGGCCCTGCACCAGACCCCACAAGAGCAGTCGTCCCGGCAGCAGCGGCGCATTGGCGCGGGCGGGTTTGCGCCGCATGATATCGGCTTCGGGCGCTTCGTTCTCGAAGACCAGAGAGCAGGCCGGATCTACGATGAGTTCCAGAAGGGCGATATGCAGCGGACCCAGTATGACCGGAAGACCCGTGAGGAGAGGCAGCAGCGCCATGCCGGCGATCGGCACATGCACGGAGACGATAAAACACATCGCCTTGCGCAGATTATCGTGAATGGTGCGGCCCAGGCGGATGGCGGTGACGATGGCGCTGAAATTGTCGTCCAGCAATACCAGAGCCGCCGCCTCGCGCGCGACGTCGGAGCCGCGTCCGCCCATGGCGACGCCGATATGCGCGGCTTTGAGCGAAGGGGCGTCGTTGACGCCGTCTCCGGTCATGGCGACAATCTCGCCGTCCTTTTTCAGGGCCTCGACGATGCGCAGCTTCTGCAGCGGCGTGATGCGCGCAAAGACGCAGCAGTCGCGCGCGGCCTTGGCCAGGGCGTCGTCGTCCATGGCCTGCATCATATCGCCGGAAATGACGATCTCGCCTGGCAGGCCCGCCTGCCGCGCGATGCTGGCGGCGGTGAGGGGATAGTCGCCGCTGATCATAATGACTCGCACGCCCGCCGCGTTGCAGGCCCTGACGGACTCCGGCACATCCTCGCGCAGCGGGTCGGCCAGCCCCGCCAATCCCAGATAGGCGAAAGTGAAGCCGCGTTGCGTCTCAGGCAGGAGGCCGTCGTGCCGCGCCCCGGCGATCGCCAGCACGCGCATGCCATCGCGCGCCATCAGATCGACGGCGCGCATGACCTTGTCCCTTTGCGCGTCATCCAGTCCGCACAGCTCGCAGACGGCTTCGGGCGCGCCCTTGGCGGCGATGCGCGGCGTGTCATCGGCGTCCCTCCACACCTGAGTCATCGCCATCAGGTCCGGGCGCAGACCATAGGCGCGCACGAGATCGCGATCGTTTTGCAGCCCCATGCGCTCGGCCAGGGTATGAAACGCCGTCTCCATCGGATCGAAGGGCTGGCTCTCGCTGGCGAGAACGCCGGTCAGGGCCAGATCGAGGAAGGCCTCGCCGTCCGGTGACGCGGCCGAACGCCAGATGCGGTCGTCGGGCAGCCGCATCTCCACGACCGACATCTGGTTCTGCGTCATGGTGCCGGTTTTGTCGCTGCACAGCACCGTCGCCGCCCCCAGCGTCTCAATGGCGGCGGCGTCGCGCGTCAGTACACGGGCGCGCGACATCCGCCACGCGCCCATCGCGGTGAAGATGCTGAGGACGAGTGGAAACTCCTCCGGGATCATCGACATGCCCAGAGCGACGCCGCCAAGCGCGGCGGCCAGCCAGTCGCCCCTGAGAAGACCATATGTCACGAAAACGACGGCGCATACGCCTGCGGCCAGCAGTCCGAATATGCGCACAAGGCGCCGGGTTTCGCGGCGCAGGCGCGGCGGCTCGCGCACGAGCGCGCCCAGGCTGCGGCCGATCTGGCCGATCTGGCTGTTAAGGCCAGTCGCGGTCACCTGCGCCAGCCCCCCGCCACGGACGATCAATGCGCCGCCCCAGACCTTGTCGTCGAGCGTCACAGCCTTGCTCACCGGCGCCGATTCGCCCGTCAGCAGCGATTCATCGGCCTGCAGATCGTGGCATCGCAACAGACGCGCATCCGCCGCGACGCGTCCGCCTTCCTCCAGCACGATCAGGTCGCCGCGCGCCACTTCGCGCCCCTCGATCCGTCGCCGGACGCCGTCGCGTATCACCCAGGCGCGCGGACTGGTCATGCGCCGCAGGCTTTCCAGAACGCTCTCGCTGCGCGCTTCCTGAATGATGGCGACGGCGATGGTGATGCTGGTGAAGGCGGACAGGATGGCCGCTTCCAGTCGGCTGCCGAGCAGCAGATAGATCAGGGCCGCCGCCAGCAACAGGCTCACCATAGGCTCGCGTACGACATCGGCGGCGATTCGCCACAAGGCGCGCGCCTCGGAATGCGGCAGTTCATTGAAACCCTCTTTACGCAGGCGCGCCGCGGCTTCGGCCTCGCTCAGCCCGACCGGTTCCTCCGTAGCAACTGCGGGTGGTGGGTTGGTTTCGGACATGATCGCCTCCAGTCCGTTCGCAGACTGTCCTATGTCCGGCCTCTACGGCTTGATCGCGGTCAATGCGGCGACGGAACGCGCCGCCAGACTTACATCGCCAGACTTAAATCGAAATCGCGGCGCCAGGAGGCGTTATGACCGTCAAATCCATTCTTTGCCCGTATCAGGGTTATGAGTATGAGGCTGCTGCGCTTCAGGAAGCCTGTCGGCGCGCCGCTGCGGCGGGAGCGGAGTTGCGCATCCTCTACATCACCGGCCCCATCGCAGCCTATCCCGATCTTTATGGCGCGGATGTCAGGACGCTGGAGACCGAGGCGCTGGATGAGGTCGAGCGCGCGCAGATAGCGGCGGCGGGCGTGGTCAAGAGGTTTAACCTGCCTTTCAGCGTCGAGCGCCTCGCCCCGTCGGCGCCGACCTTGCCCCGCGCGATATTTTCCTCAGCGACCGTATCGGTTTCCGCCGCCCTGCCGCCGTTCGGACGCGTTTCGGACCTTGTGGTCATCGGGCGGGCCGAGACGGGGCCGGAACAGGATCTCCATACCGTCGTGACCGCGATTTTAGAGACAGGCGCGCCCGTTCTGGTCATGCCGCCCGGGCTGGTCATGCCGCCCGCGCCTGCGAAGGCGGCCCCCGGCGAAGGCGCGGTTGTGGTCGCCTGGGACGGAAGCCTGCCGTCGAGCCGGGCTTTGCGGGCCGTCGCCGCCCTGCTGCCGCCCGGGCGTCTGGTGCAGCTTCTGCGCATCCGATCGGCCCGCGAGACATCTCCTGGCTCGGAGTCAGGCGCCGTCAACTGGCTGGAGCTGCAGGGTTACCGGGTCCATGTCAATCATAGCGGACCATTCGCGGTGACGGCGGCGGAAGCGGTGCTGCGCGCCATTGAGGACATGGACGCGAGCCTGGTGTTTATGGGCGGCTATGGCCACAGCCATCAGGGCGAGATGCTGTGGGGCGGGGTCACGCAAGACATGCTCCGGCATGCGCGGACTCCGCTTTGCCTCTGTCACTGAATTCCCGGGTCACTGAATTTCCGGGTCACTGAATTTCCGGGCCTTCATTCGACCGATGCGCCATGAGCATGCCGATGGCGATGCCGGACGCCAGACCGGCGGCGGTCGCGGCGGTCAACGCGACATTGGGATGGGCGATGGCGCTGCGACGCGCCTCTCTGGCGGCGATGCGAAGCGATTGCGCCATGTCCCTGACCTGATGGCGCATATCGGAAATGGCGTGGTTGTCATGTTTGCTGGAGGTGAAGAACATCGCGCGGCTCCTCTGCTGTGCGTTTGAGCCTAGCATTAGGCAGGCCTGAAAACCGGGCCTTGATGAGCGTCAAACATGCCCCTTTTCAATCCTTTCAGTTCAGGCGCGGCGGATGACTTCGCCTCAACACTCGATGACGTTGACCGCCAGACCGCCCTGCGAGGTTTCCTTGTATTTGGAGGACATGTCGATGCCGGTCTGGCGCATGGTCTCGATCACCTGATCGAGCGTGACGCGGTGCTCGCCGGTGTCGCGTATGGCCAGTCGCGCGGCGTTGGCGGCCTTGACCGCGCCGATGGCGTTGCGCTCAATGCACGGTATCTGCACGAGGCCGCCGACCGGATCGCAGGTCAGGCCGAGATTATGCTCCATGCCGATCTCGGCGGCGTGTTCGATCTGGGCCGCGTTCCCGCCCCAGACCGCCGCAAGCCCCGCAGCGCCCATCGAGCAGGCGACGCCGACCTCGCCCTGACAGCCCATCTCCGCGCCGGACAGCGAAGCGCGCTGTTTATAAATCATGCCGATCCCGGCGGCGGTCAAAAGGAAGCGCCCGATCTTCCCGTCCGCGCGCGTATCGCCTTCGTTCCAGCCGTCAAAGGCGCAATAATAGCGGATCAGGGCCGGTATCACCCCCGCCGCGCCGTTGGTGGGGGCGGTGACGACGCGACCGCCGACGGCGTTCTCCTCATTGACCGCCATGGCGAAGACATTGAGCCAGTCGAACAGGCGCTCCGACTCCTGATTGTGCTGCTCGTGCGTCAGGGCCTCGAAAAGCCTGCGCGCGCGGCGCTGGACGCTGAGGCCGCCGGGTAAGACGCCCTCCGAGCGCAGGCCGCGGTCAATCGCGCCGCTCATGGCCTGCCAGACGCGCAGGAGACCTGCATCCGTCTCGGCGCGCGGGCGTTTGGCGTCCTCATTGGCCAGAACGACATCGTAGATATTGCAGGCGTGTCGCGCGCATTGCACAAGTAGTTCCGCCGCCGAGGCGAAGGGCAGGGGGCCGTTGGCGGCCAGGCCGATCAGGTCGTTGTCCGGCGGACGGCTCAGTTGTTCCGCCGAGGCGATGAAGCCGCCGCCGACCGAATAGAAGGTGGTGGCGAAAACCTCCGCGTCCGCCTTGTTATACAGGCTGACCGTCATGCCGTTCGGATGGATGTCCGGCAGGATGTCGCCGCGAAAATCGACGTCGCGGCGATAGTCGAAATCGACCGTCGGGCCGCCGAACAGGCGCATCTCGCCGCCGTTTTTATACCGGGCATAAAGGGCTTGCGCCTCGTCGGGGTCGATCGTGTCCGGCTCTGCGCCGAGAAGGCCGAGAATCGCCGCCTTGTCCGAGCCGTGGCCGATGCCGGTCAGGGCCAGCGATCCCTGCAATTCGACCTTCACCCTGACGGCGCGATTCAGCGCTCCGGCGTGATGCGCGTCGATCAGGGCGCGCTTGGCGATGCGCATCGGCCCGACCGTATGCGAGCTGGACGGGCCGATGCCGATTTTGAAAATGTCGAAGACGGACAGCATGGCCTTATCTTTTCGCAGCAGGAGAGTCTGTTTGGGAAGGCGCTACGCCCAGTTCAGCACGACCTTGCCCGACTGACCAGAGCGCATGATGTCGAAGCCCTGCTCGAAATCGGCGGCGGGCAGGCGGTGGGTAATGATGCGCTCCAGCGGAAAGCCCGCCTCGATCAGGCCCAGCATCTTACGCCAGGTCTCGAACATTTCGCGGCCATAGACGCCGCGCACCGTCACCGCCTTCATGATTACATCCGACCAGTTGAACAGGGTCTCGCCCGCCGGTATGCCGAGCAGGGTCAGAGCGCCGCCCATGCGAAGATGCTGAAGCGCCTGTGGAATCGCCGGTTTGGCGCCGCTCATCTCCAGCGCCACGTCATAGCCGTGCGTCACGCCCAGTTCGTGACGGACATCGTTCAGATCTTCCTTCGAGACATCGACCGTGCGCACATCGGCGACTGTCGCCGCCAGCGCCAGACGATACGGATTGATGTCGGTCAGGGTCACCGACCGCGCGCCCGCAAATTTGGCCACGCCCGCCGCCATGATGCCGATCGGACCGGCGCCGGTGACGAGCACATTCTGGCCCAGCATGTCGGTCTGCTGCACGGTATGGACCGCATTGCCGAACGGGTCCAGCACCGCGCCGAGTTCATTGGACACGCGCTCCGGCAGGGGCACGACATTGAAGGCCGGGACCACGACATAGTCGGCAAACGCGCCGGGCCGGTTGACGCCGATGCCTTTAGTGTCCGGGTCGAGATGGAAGCGGCCCATGCGCGCGGCCTCGGAATTGAGGTCGATGACATGCCCCTCGGCGGAAACGCGCTGACCGAGGCGCAAAGATCGCGTCACCTCGGGTCCGATCTCGACGATCTCGCCGGCAAATTCATGGCCGGTGATCATCGGGACCGGCACATTCTTCTGCGACCAGTCATCCCAGTTATAGATATGGATGTCGGTGCCGCAGATGGCGGTGTGCGTCACCTTGATCAGCACATCCTGCGGGCCGGGTTGCGGCACGGGCGCAGAGGTGCGCCAGATGCCCGGCTCAGGCCTGAGCTTGGCAAGGGCCGTCATCTGAGTCGGCAGGGTGCGCGCGGTCATGCTGAGAGGCCTTATGTCGTCGCTCATTGGACCACCCCCAGCTCGCGCCCGACTTTGGTAAAGGCGGCGATGGCGGAGTCGATCTGTTCAAATGTGTGCGCCGCCGACATCTGGGTTCGTATGCGCGCCTGACCGTCCGGCACGACCGGATAGGAGAAGCCGATGACGTAAACGCCTTCATCCAAGAGGCGCGCAGCCAGGGCCTGCGCCAGACGCGCATCGCCGAGATTGACCGGAATGATCGGATGCCCGCCCGGCAGGAGATTGAAACCGGCGGCCTGCATGCCTGTGCGGAAGCGCTCGGCGTTCGCCGTCAATTGTGCGCGCAAATCATCGCCCGCCTCGGCTAGGTTGATGGCCTTCATGGAGGAGGCCGTGACGGCCGGGGCCAGGGCGTTGGAGAACAGATAGGGCCGGGCGCGCTGACGCAGCAGGTCGATGACCGGCTTTTTCGCCGCAATATAACCGCCCATGGCCCCGCCCAGCGCCTTGCCGAAGGTGCCGGTCAGAATATCGACGCGGTCAGACACGTTCAGCCGATGGGCGGTTCCGGCGCCCTTCGGCCCGACAAAACCGGTGGCGTGGCAGTCGTCCACCATGACCAGAGCGTCATAGCGGTCGGCCAGGGCGCAGACGCCCTCCAGCGGCGCATAATAGCCATCCATCGAAAACACGCCGTCGGTGGCGATCATGATGGTGCGCGCGCCGTCCGCCCGCGCGGCTTTGAGCTGCGCTTCAAGATCGTCGAGATCGGCGTTGCGGAAACGGTAACGTTTCGCCTTGGAAAGCCGCACGCCGTCAATGATGGAGGCGTGGTTGAGGCTGTCGGAGACGATGGCGTCCGCATCGCTTAAGAGTGGCTCGAACACCGCGCCATTGGCGTCGAAACAGGCGGCGAACAGGATGGCGTCTTCCTTGCCGACGTAAGACGCGATGCGCGCCTCAAGCTGCTTGTGCAGGTCCTGCGTGCCGCAGATAAAGCGCACGCTGGCCATGCCGGAGCCGTGGGTGCGCAACGTTTCGCGGCCCGCCTCGATGACGTCGGGATGATCGGCCAGGCCCAGATAGTTGTTGGCGCAGAAATTGATCACTTCGCGCCCGTCCTGCAAGGTCAGGGCGGGGCGCTGCATGGAGGCGATGACATGCTCCGGCTTCTTCAACCCGCGCGCCTCGATATCGGCGAGCGTGTCCAGCACATGGGCGTAAAATTGCGAGCGCATGGCGTTTCTCCATTATAGTGGAGAAAATGTACAATATGATGCGATTTGTTGCAATTGAAATTATAGCGGCTGGCGTCGCAACCGTTCAGACCGGATCGCAAGCAGGCAAGGGCCTTCGATCAGGAGAAGGGATTAAGTAGTGTCAGGCCAAGCGCTTCAAAGTCTTTCACATTACGTGTCGCGATGGCGGCGTCATGCATTCTGGCGATGGCGGCGATCTGGGCGTCGAACTGGCTGATCGGGCGGCCTGTTCGTTCGCGCGCGGCGACAATATCAGCATAGGCGGTCGCGCATTCGGCGTCGAACGCCAGGACGCGACCGGCGAAGTCCTCAGCGAAAATGGCCGTAATCGCCGCCATCAGGCCTTCCCTGCGCCGTCCCGCCTCAAGCCGCGCGACGCCGTAACGGATTTCGGCTTCGGTGATGGCTGTGGTGAAGACCTGCGCAGGCGTCTGCGTTCCCAGCCACATGATCACCGCCGGATCGGGGGCGGGACGCAGCAGTTCGGACAGCACATTGGTGTCGAGGACAATCATTGGAAATCCGGTGGCGTGCGCACGGCTTCGCGCAGCGGCAGATCCAGATCTGCGCTGATGCCATTGAGGCGCCCCAGAATGGATTGCGCCAGATTCTGAGGCTTCGGCGCGCTGGCCGACAGGGCCGCGCGCAGGATGTCGCGCGCCTCATCCTCCATCGAGCGATTGTGCTCGGCGGCGCGAATCCGAAGCCGCGCTTTCAAAGCGTCGTCGAGATTACGGATTGTCACACTGGCCATGGAGCTTGCCTCCCATCAATGATTGCATATTAATCATTGATAGCAATGGGCGCAAGCCTACAAGATCCCCGGCAGGTCCAAACCCTTCTCACGCGCGCAGGCCAGGGCGATGTCGTAACCGGCGTCGGCATGACGCATCACGCCGCTGGCAGGGTCGTTCCACAGCACGCGCCCCAGCCGTTTGTCGGCGGCTTCGGAGCCGTCGCAGACGATTACCATGCCCGCGTGCTGCGAATAGCCCATGCCGACCCCGCCGCCGTGGTGCAAGGAAACCCAGGTCGCGCCGGAGGCCGTATTGAGCAGGGCGTTGAGCAAAGGCCAGTCGGACACCGCGTCTGAGCCATCACGCATCGCCTCGGTTTCCCGGTTCGGCGAGGCGACCGAGCCGGAATCGAGATGGTCGCGCCCGATGACCACAGGCGCCTTCAACTCGCCGTTACGCACCATCGCGTTGAAGGCGAGGCCGAGCCGATGACGGTCGCCCAGCCCCACCCAGCAGATGCGCGCAGGCAGACCCTGAAACCGGATGCGCTTTTGCGCCATGTCGAGCCAGTTATGCAGGTGCGGATCGTCCGGGATCAGTTCTTTGACCTTGGCGTCGGTCCTGTAAATGTCCTCAGGGTCGCCGCTCAGCGCCACCCAGCGGAACGGACCCACGCCGCGGCAGAACAGCGGGCGGATATAGGCGGGCACGAAGCCGGGGAAGTCGAAAGCGTTGTTCACCCCTTCATCGAAGGCGACCTGACGGATATTGTTGCCGTAATCGACCGTCGGCACGCCCGCCTTCTGGAAGTCGAGCATGGCGCGCACATGCTGCGCCATCGCAGCGCGCGCCGCTTTCGCCACGGCCTTCGGGTCGCGTTCGCGCATCTCCATCCAGTGCTCCAGACTCCAGCCCGACGGCAGATAGCCGTTAACCGGATCGTGCGCCGAGGTCTGGTCGGTCAGAAGGTCGGGCCGCACGCCGCGCGCATAGATGTCCGGCAGAAGATCGGCGGCGTTGCCTAAAAGCCCGACCGAAATCGGCCTGTCGGCGCCCTGGATCATGGCCAGAGCCTCATCGAGCGTATCGGCCCGGTGGTCGAGATAGCCGGTGCGCAGCCGCATCTCGATGCGCGAGGCCTGACATTCGATGGCCAGGCACGAAGCGCCCGCCATCACCGCCGCCAGCGGCTGGGCGCCGCCCATGCCGCCAAGCCCCGCCGTCAGCAGCCAGCGGCCCTTCAGATCGCCGCCATAGTGCTGTCGGCCCATCTCGACGAAGGTTTCATAGGTGCCCTGCACGATGCCCTGCGTGCCGATATAGATCCACGACCCCGCCGTCATCTGGCCGTACATCATCAGCCCCTTCCGGTCGAGCTCGTGGAAATGCTCCCATGTGGCCCAGCGCGGCACGAGATTGGAATTGGCGATCAGGACGCGCGGCGCGTTCTCATGCGTCTCGAACACCCCGACCGGCTTACCTGACTGGATCAAAAGGCTCTGATCGTCGCCCAGGCGTTTCAGCGTCTCGACGATGCGGTCGAAACTGTCCCAATCGCGCGCCGCGCGTCCGATGCCGCCATAGACGACCAGCTCCTCAGGTCGCTCGGCGACGTCGGGATGCAGATTGTTCATCAGCATGCGCAGCGGCGCCTCGGTCAGCCACGAACGGGCCGAAAGCTCTGTTCCCGTGGCGGGCCGGATGATGCGGCTGTTGTCGAGACGGTTCATGCGTCAACTCCGGGCAAGGAAAGGTCAGCGGCCTTCAGGACGGCGCCGTTGCGCGCCAGCCTGATCATCGCCTCAAGGTCAGGGTGAAAATGCCGGTCGTGATCCAGCGCGGGCACGGCGTCGCGGATCGTTTTACGCACCCGCTCCAGTGCGGCGGAGGAGGCGAGGGGCTGATGAAAGTCGCAACCCTGCGCGGCGGCCAGAAGCTCGATGGCGATGACGCAAAAGGCGTTGGCTGTCATGTCCATCAGGCGGCGCGCGCCGTGCGCGGCCATGGAGACATGGTCCTCCTGATTGGCCGAGGTCGGGATGGAATCGACGCTGGCCGGATAGGCCTTCTGCTTGTTTTCCGACACCAGCGCCGCCGCCGTCACCTGCGGGATCATGAAGCCGGAATTCAGCCCCGGCCTCGGCGTCAGGAAGGCGGGCAGGCCCGACAGGGCCGGATCGACCAGCATGGCGATGCGGCGTTCGGCGATCGAGCCGATCTCGCATGCGGCCATGGCGATCATGTCGGCGGCGAAGGCGACCGGCTCGGCGTGGAAATTACCGCCGGACAGGGCCTCGTCCGTTTCGGCGAAGATCAGCGGATTGTCGGACACGCCATTGGCCTCGTCCGTCAGGGTCGCGGCGGCCTGACGCAACAGGTCAAGGCAGGCGCCTAAGACCTGCGGCTGGCAGCGCAGGCAATAGGGGTCCTGCACGCGCTCATCCTCCTTCAGGTGCGAAGCGCGGATGGCCGAGCCTTCCATCAATGTGCGCAAACTTGCCGCAACCTCGATCTGGCCCCGGTGGCGGCGCAAGGCGTGGATGCGCGCATCGAACGGCGCGTCCGATCCCTTGGCGGCCTCGGTGGAGAGCGCGCCTGCGACAAGGGCGGTTTGCAACAGTGCCTCAGCCTCAAACAGCCCCGCCAGCGCATTGGCGGTCGAAAACTGCGTGCCATTGAGCAGGGCCAGCCCCTCCTTGGGGCCGAGGACCAGCGGCGGCAGGCCGGCCTGGGCCAGCGCCTCGGCGGCGGGTCGGCGCGCGCCCTGCATGTCCACTTCGCCTTCGCCGATCATCACGGCGGCCATATGCGCCAGCGGCGCCAGATCGCCGGAGGCGCCGACGCTGCCCTGACAGGGAATGACGGGGATGATGTCGAGGCGCAACATATCCTCCAGCCTTCGCAGGGTTTCCACCCGCACCCCCGAAGCGCCCTGCGCCAGGCTGGCCAGTTTCAGCGCCATCATCAGCCGCACGACGGCGCGCGGCGAGGGGGCGCCGACCCCGGCGGCGTGCGACAAGACGATATTGCGTTGCAGGGCCTCCAGATCGTCCGCCGCAATGCGCGTCGAGGCCAGCTTGCCAAAGCCGGTATTGATCCCGTAGACCGGCTCGCCCTTCGCCAGAATGCGCCCGATCGCCTCGGCGCTGGCGCGCACCTTGTCATAGCAGAGCGGATCGAGCGCCGCCCCGGCGCCGAGATAGATGTCGCGCCATGTCGAAAGTGACACGGCGCCGGGATCGAGGCGCACCGGTTTAATGGACATGGGGGACTCCCTTGAAGACGCGGGCGTAAAGCGGGTTGAAGCCAATCGGATAGACAAGCTGTTCGGGACGTTCGACGTTCCAGATCGCCAGATCGCACGCCTTGCCCGCCTCCAGGGTTCCGATCTCCTCGGACAGGCCGAGGGCGCGCGCGGCGTTGCGCGTCACGCCGAGCAGGCATTCCTCGACGGTGAGGCGAAACAGGGTGGCGGCCATATTCATGACCAGTAGCGGCGAGGTCAGCGGCGAGGTGCCGGGATTGCAGTCGCTGGCCAGGGCCATCGGCACGTTTGCTGCGCGCAGCTTGTCAACCGGCGGCGCCTTTGTCTCGCGCAGGTAATAGAAGGCGCCGGGCAAAAGCGTCGCCACGGTTCCGGCCTGCTGCATCGCCGCCACGCCGTCATCGCTCAGATATTCAAGATGGTCGGCGGACAGGGCGCCGTAGCGCGCCGCCAGCGCTGCGCCGCCGAGATCAGAGAGCTGCTCGGCGTGCAGCTTGATCTTGAGGCCCTGCGCTTTTGCGGCAAGAAAGACGCGCTCCGTCTGCTGCGGCGTAAAGCCGACGCCTTCACAAAAGGCGTCCACCGCGTCGGCCAAAGGCGCAATCTGCGCGATCATCGCGCAGACCTCGTCAATATAGGCGTCGGACCGCCCTGCATATTCCGGCGGCAGGGCGTGGGCGCCGAGAAAGGTGGTGACGATGCGCACGGGCCGCAGTTCCTGCAAACGCCGGGCGGCGCGCAGCACCTTGATTTCGTCCGCAAGGGTCAGTCCGTAACCCGACTTGATCTCCACCGTCGCCACGCCCTCGGCCAGCAGGGCGTCGAGACGCGGCAGGGCCTGTTGCACCAGTTCCGCCTCGCTGGCGGCGCGCGTGGCCCGAACCGTTGAGAGAATGCCGCCGCCCGCTTGGGCGATGTCTTCGTAGGACGCCCCCTCCAGCCGCATGCGAAACTCCGCCGCGCGGTCGCCCGCATAAACGAGGTGGGTGTGGGGGTCGATCAGGGCGGGCGTGATGAGACGCCCCTTCACATTGATGCGCTCGCCCCGCATCGGCGGCGCCGTATCTGCCGGTCCGGCATAGAGGATGCGCCCCATGGCCTGTGCGACGACGCCGTTCGCCACGACCCCGGCGTCACGGGTCATGCTGGCGAGGCGGGCATTGGTCCAGATCAGGTCGCAGTGCATATCTCGACACATAATGTATAGACATTATGTCGCGCAAGTGCGATTTTGCATCCATGACCGAGAGCTTCTGGTGTGACCATATCTGGCTGAACGGCGTCTGGGCGCGCCATGTGCGCCTGACGTTGGCGGACGGCTGCGTCGCCAGCCTGACTCATGATGTCGCGCCCGCGCCGCAGGACGAACGCTGCGCCGTCGTTCTGCCCGGCCTGCCCAATCTGCACAGCCACGCCTTCCAGCGCGCCATGGCGGGCCTGACCGAACGCGCCGGACCGGACGGCGACAGTTTCTGGAGCTGGCGCGACCTGATGTACCGCTTCAACGCCCGCATCGGCCCGGACGAGATGCGCGCCATCGCCGCCATGGCCTATGTCGAGATGCTGGAGAGCGGCTTTACGCGCGTCGGCGAATTTCACTACCTGCATCACGCGCCGGACGGACGGCCTTACGCCGATCCGGCCGAGATGGCGGCGGCCCTGTGCGCGGCGGCGGACGCAACCGGCATCGCCATGACCCTGCTGCCGGTCTTTTACGCCCATGCGGGCTTCGGCGGTCAGGCGCCCAGCCCCGCTCAGGCACGCTTTATCAGCGATATTGACGGTTACGCCCGCCTGCTTGAGGCCAGCCGCCGGCATGTGGCGCGCCTGCCTGACGGCGTCGTCGGCGTCGCGCCGCATTCGCTGCGCGCTGTGACGCCGGACGAACTGGCCGCGCTGATCCCGCTGGCGGGGCAGGGGCCGATCCACATCCATATCGCCGAACAGATGCGCGAGGTCGAGGATTGCCTCGCCTTCAATCATCAAAGACCGGTCGAATGGCTGCTCGATCACGCCCCGGTCGATGCGCGCTGGTGCCTGGTCCACGCCACCCATATGACGCAGGCCGAGACGGAGCGCCTCGCCCAAAGCGGCGCCGTGGCGGGGCTGTGCCCGATCACCGAGGCGAATCTCGGCGACGGCCTCTTTCCGGCGGCGGCCTATCTCGAAGCGGGCGGCGCCTTCGGCATAGGCTCGGACTCCAACGTGCTGATCAACGCCTTTGAGGAGTTGCGGCTGCTGGACTACGGCCAACGCCTCGGCCTGCGCGCGCGCAATGTGCTGGCCGCGCCGGGACAATCGAGCGGGGCGCGCCTATTCGAGGCGGTGGTGCGCGGCGGGGGTCGCGCGCTCAACGCCCCAGATGCGCTTGAAACCGCCGCGCTTGCGCCCGGCGCCGCAGCCGATATGGTGACGCTGAACGCGACTCATCCTGCCCTTCTTGCGCGTTCGGGAGACGAGATTTTGGACGCCGCCATCTTCGCCGCCGCTTCCTGCCCGGTGGACTGCGTTTACCGCCGTGGCCGCAAGATCGTCAGCGGCGGTCGCCACGTCGCACGCGACGCGGTGGTCGCTGATTATCGCCGCGCGCTGGAGGCCCTGCGCGCATGACGCGGCCCCTCTATGTCAGCATCCGCGACGATATCGAAACTCAGATCCGCTCCGGCGCGCTGAAGCCCGGCGACCGCCTGCCGGTCGAACACGAACTGATGCAGACCTACGCTTGCGCGCGCATGACGGTGAACAAGGCGCTGAGCGCCCTGGTCGCCGACGGCCTGATCGAGCGGCGTAAGCGCGCGGGCACCTTTGTGCGTTATCCGCAACTGGACGCGCCTGTGCTGGACATTCCCGACATCGAGGCCGAAGCGACGGCGCGCGGCGACGATTACCGCTTCGAGCTTTTATCGCGCCATATTCTTCAAGAGGATGGCGCGCGGCTGCTCCACCTGACCGGCCTGCATCATGTCGGCGGGCGCGTCCTGGCGCTGGAGAAGCGTCTGATCCATCTCGACGCCGTTCCCGCCGCGGAGACGGCGGACTTCACCCGCGGCTCCCCCGGCCACTGGCTGTTGCAGCAGGCGCCGTGGACGCGCGGTGAAACCCGCATCGGCGCCGAACCCGCCGGATCTGCGCGCGCGCGGCAGGCGGCCTGGGACCGCGATACCGCCTGCCTCGTCGTCTGGCGCCAGACCTGGTTGAACGACCGCCGGGTGACGCAGGTGACGCAGCATTTCGACGGCGCCGCCTACCGCGTCACCGCAGCGCTCAGAAAAGCCTAATCCGCCATCACGACCAGAAACGCCTTCAGCCGTCCGTTTCCGGCATTGCTGATGCTGTGCGGCACGTCGGCGCGGTAGCGCAAGGTGTCGCCCGCCTCCGCCTTTTGCTGCGCCTCGGCGGAGATGACCAGCGCTTCGCCGTCGAGAATCGACAGATGTTCGCGCGCCCCTGACGCATGCGGCTGCGAGGTCAGCGAAGCGCCGGGCTCGATCTCCAGCAGATACCATTCCGATGCGCCGGTGGTGTCGGGCGGGCTCAGGATCTGCAAGGTGCAATGGCCGTCAGCGGAGCGGATGCGCGGCACATTGTGCGCCTCGACGCGCTCGATCGCCTGCGCCTGTTCGTCCTCGCCGTCGCCGATCAGTTGCGGAATATCGACACCCAGCGCCTGAGTCAGCGCCCACAGGGTCGCGAAGGTCGGATTGGCCATGCCGCGTTCGATCTGGCTCAGCATGGAGCGCGACACTTTCGACAGGGCCGCCAGATCGTCAAGCGACAGGCCCTGCGCTTTACGCAGGGCGTGCAGCCGCTTGCCGATGTCAGGCGCCTTGCGCGCGCGCGATGTCATGCGGGCAGGGTAAGCGATCGGAGCACGGAAAGGAAATCCTTTTAGCCCGGATGCAGGCCGGGCGCTTCTTGCCCGGTGCGCGCGACATATTCGGTGTAGCCGCCTTCGTAGCGATGCACGCCTTCGGGCGTCAGCTCCAGCACGCGGTTGGACAGGGCCGACAGGAAATGCCGGTCGTGCGACACGAACAGCATGGTTCCCTCAAAGTCGACCAGCGCCTCAACCAGCATCTCCTTGGTCGCCATGTCGAGGTGGTTGGTCGGCTCGTCCAGCACCAGAAGATTAGGCGGATCGAACAGCATCCGGGCCATGACCAGCCGCGCCTTTTCGCCGCCGGACAGGACGCGGCAGGGTTTCTCGACATCGTCGCCGGAAAAGCCGAAACAGCCCGCCAATGTGCGCAGCGCCCCTTGCCCCGCATGCGGAAAGGCGCCGTCCAGCGATTCAAAAATGGTCTCGTCGCCGTCAAGAACGTCCATAGCGTGTTGGGCGAAATAACCCATCTTGACGCTGGCGCCGAGGATGACGGTCCCCCGATCGGGCGCATCCGCGCCCGCCGCCAGTTTCAGTAACGTCGATTTGCCCGCGCCATTGGCGCCCAGCACGCACCAGCGCTCCTTGCGGCGCACCTGAAAATCGAGACCTGTATAGATGACGTGCGCGCCATAGCTCTTATGCACGCCGCGCAAATTCAGCACCTCCTCGCCGGAACGCGGCGGCGCGCGGAACTCGAACTGGATCGACTGTCTGCGGCGCGGCGCCTCGACGCGCTCGATCTTGTCGAGCTTCTTGACCCGGCTCTGCACCTGGGCGGCGTGGCTGGCGCGCGCCTTGAAGCGCTCGATGAACTTGATCTCCTTGGCCAGCATGGCCTGCTGGCGCTCATATTGCGCCTGCCTTTGGGCTTCGGTCAGGGCGCGCTGCTGGTCGTAGAAGTCGAGATCGCCCGAATAGGTGATCAGGGAACCGGCGTCGATCTCGACCACCTTGTTGATGATGCGGTTCATAAAGGCGCGGTCGTGCGACGTCATCAAAAGCGCGCCGTCATAAGATTTCAGGAAGCCTTCCAGCCAGATCAGGCTCTCAAGGTCGAGGTGGTTGCTGGGCTCGTCGAGCAACATGGCCTCCGGCCGCATCAGCAGAATCCGCGCCAACGCCACGCGCATCTTCCAGCCGCCCGACAAAAGGCCGACATCGCCGTCCATGCGCGCCTCGCTGAAGCTCAGGCCCGCCAGCACCTCGCGCGCCCGCGCCTCCAGCGCGTAGCCGTCCAGTTCTTCAAAGCGCGCCTGCACATCGCCGTAGCGCTCGATGATGGCGTCCATCTGATCAGCCTGATCGGGGTCGATCATGGCGGCTTCCAGGTTCGCCATTTCGGCGGCCAGAGCGCTGACCGGCCCGACCCCGTCCATGACGGCGGCGACGGCGCTCTGGCCTGCCATTTCGCCGACCTCCTGGCTGAAATAGCCGATGCGCACGCCTGGATCGATGGCGACCTGCCCGTCATCGGGCGCGTCCTGACCGGTGATCATGCGGAACAGGGTCGATTTGCCCGCGCCGTTCGGCCCGACCAGTCCGACCTTCTCGCCTTTTTGCAGCGTCATCGCGGCGTCGATGAACAGGATCTGGTGGCCGTTTTGTTTGCTGATGGCGTCGAGACGGATCATGAAAGCTTGACTGCGAGACGGAGTGCGACAGACGCGGACGCGCCCTGGCGCAGGGCTTTACAGGCCCGGCCTGCTTTAGGGAAGGGCTGCTTGAGGTTGGCGCCGCAAAAAAGAGCGGCGCCCGCCCGCCTCAGGCTACGTTCAGGCCGTTGCGCTCGATAAAGCTGAGATGGTCGGGCATGCTGTCGAGCGCGCGCGCGGTGACCTGCTCGATCTCACGCATGCGCCTGTCCAGCTCCGCCTCGGGCAGGATATCGGCGACAGGATGATAGCGTTGCGGCGTGATGTGCTGGCCGTGCATGACCGCCAGCCAGCTGACCTCGTTGAACAGCTCGTCATCATGGCGGTAGAGGCGGGCGTTCTCTTTGAAAATGGCGATCCTGTCCGCAAGCGTATTCGGGATGTCCATCGTGCGGCAGTGATTCCAGAACGCGCTGTCGCTGCGTTCAGTCGCCTTGTAATGCAGGATGATAAAATCGCGCACCTGTTCGTATTCGGTCACGGTGCGGCGGTTGTAATAGTCGATATCAGGCTGATTGAAACTCTTATCCGGGAAGTTGTCCATAAGCCGGGCGATGGCGGACTGGATCAGATGGATCGAGGTCGATTCCAGCGGCTCTAAAAAGCCGGACGCCAGGCCGATGGCGACGACGTTTTTGCTCCAGGGTTTGCGCCGTACGCCCGCCTTGAAGCGCAGCAGGTTCGGTTCGGAGATCGCCGCGCCGTCCAGATCCCGGTTAAGGCTGTCGAGCGCGGCGTCATCGCTGAGAAAATCGCTGCAATAGACATGGCCGTTGCCGGTGCGCGATTGCAGTGGAATGCGCCATTGCCAGCCCGCCGACTTGGCGGTGGCGCGCGTGTAGGGCAGGAGATCAGGCGCGCGTTCGCAGGCGCGGGCCACGGCGCGGTCGCACGGCAGCCAGTGGCTCCAGTCGATAAAGCCGGACCGCAGCGTCTTTTCGATCAGCAGCCCGCGAAAGCCGGTGCAGTCGATAAAGAGGTCGCCCCCAACCGTCTCACCTGAGGCTAAGGTCAGGCTTTGAACGTGGCCGCTTTCGCCATTCTGCGCGACATGGACGATCGTGCCTTCGGTGCGCGTAACGCCTGCGGCCTCGGCGATATCGCGCAGGTAGCGCGCATAAAGTCCGGCGTCGAACTGAAAGGCGTACGAAATTTTGCTTAAAGGGGAGTTGGGGCGCTCGTAATCGGGGCGCTGGAATTTGCGGGCGCGGGCGGCCCGAACCATGAGACTATACTGGTCCAAAGGCGCCGCCTTGCCCAGATGCTTATAGCGCAGCCAGAAGTGATGGAAGTGAACGGCCTCCATATTAAAGCCATAGGGGCCGAACGGGTGAATGTAGCTGTCGCCCTTGCGGCCCCAGTCCACGAACTCGATGCCCGCCTTGAAGGTCGCGTTGGTCCTTCGCATGAAGTCGTTCTCATCCAGGCCCAGCAATCGGTTAAAATAGAGGATATGCGGGATCGTCGCCTCGCCGACGCCGACGGTGGCGATGGCGTCCGATTCAATCAGGCGGATCTGGATCGCGTCGTCGCGCAGCAGTTTGGACATGGCGGCGGCGGTCATCCATCCTGCTGTGCCGCCGCCGACGATGACGATGTTGCGAACTCTGAGATCGGTCATGAATGACGTGCCTTAAAGCGCGTTAAGGAAGAGAAGCGGGGCAGTATTGCCGCAGAAAATCGCCATGCGGCAGCATGCCGCCGACAGTCTTGAGCATGGCGGCTCGCATCGAATCGAGGCTTTCGCTCACCATCTTGGGCGGCAGGGCGGCCACGATCGGATCATAGGTTTTGGGCAATATGCCCTGACCGAGAAACACCGCGATCCAACTGGCCTTGGAGAACAGCTCGTCCTCATAGCGAAAGGCGCGTCCGACCTCGTGAAACAGCGCGATCTTGTGCTGCAAGCTGTCCGGTATCGGCATGGTGCGGCAATAGGTCCAGAAGGATGTGTCGTCGCGTTCCGTGGTGCGATAGTGCAGGATGATGAAATCGCGCACCTGTTCGAACTCGACGCGCATGTGGCGGTTATATTCATCGCGCACGATGTCGGGCAGGCTGGCGTCGGGATAGAGGGTGATGAACCGGCTGACCCCCTCCTGAATGAGATATAGCGAGGTCGATTCCAGCGGCTCCAGAAAGCCGGCGGACAGGCCGATGGCGATGACGTTCTTGGTCCAGAAGCTGTCGCGGCGTCCGGCCTTGAAGCGGATCTGCCGCGGCGTCCCCAGCATGGCGCCGGGCAGCGAAGTCACCAGCAGGTCGTGCGCCGTCTCGTCGTCCATATGGGCGCGGCTGTAAATATGGCCATTGCCGGTGCGGCGCTGGGTGGGGATGCGCCATTGCCAGCCCGCCGGACGCGCGGCGGAGCGCGTATAGGGCGTGATCGGGCCGGCGTGCTCGCACGCTACGGCCAGAGCCGAGTCGCAGGGCAGCCAGTGGCTCCAGTCATGATAGGCGACGCCCAGCGTCTTTTCGATCAAAAGGGCGCGAAAGCCGGTGCAGTCAAAGAACAGGTCGCCCTCGACCGTCTGGCCGTGATCGAGGCTGAGCTGCGTGACATAACCGCTGTCTGGATTCTGCCTTATGGTCTCAACCTTGCCCTCAACGCGCCGGACGCCGCGCGCTTCGGCGTAGCCGCGCAGATAGCGCGCGTAGAGCGTGGCGTCAAAATGATAGGCGTAGCGCATATGCGAGCCCGGCTTGCGCGGATCGGGGTCGGGCAGGGCGAAGCGGTTGTCGCGTGCGGCCAGGGCGCACAGGCTGTAATCGTCGATGGGACGCCGATTGCCGCCCGCGCGGCTGTGCAGCCAGTAATGATGAAAGTCGATGCCGTTCATATCGACGCCGTGGCTGCCGAACGGGTGTATATAGGCTGACCCCTTCCTGCCCCAGTCGATGAACTCGATGCCCAGCTTGAACGTGGCCTCGGTCGCCCGCATGAAGTCGTCTTCCTCGATTCCCAGCATGCGGTTAAAGTTGATGATGTCGGGTATGGTCGCTTCGCCGACGCTGATTGTGCCGATCTCTTCGGATTCGATCAGGATGACTGAGACATGCTCAGGATTGAGCAGGCTCGACAGCGCCGCCGCGGTCATCCAGCCCGCCGAGCCGCCGCCCAGAATGACGATGTTCTTAAGTTGCCGCGTCATTATATATCACCCTGCTGTCGCCGCAGAAACGCCGTCAGGCCGTCGCGATAGACGCCGTGCGGCGGCATGGCCTTGGCCACCTGAGCGATCTGGCCGCGCAGACCGCCCAGAAAACCATTAATCTGCTCCGGCGGCGTCTGATCGGCGATCCGGTCATAGCGCTCAGGCCGGCGGCCCATGCCGAAATGCTGGATGATCCAGTCTTCAGCCGTGAACGGCTCCAGATCGTAGGCGACATGCAGGCCCCGGCTTTCAAACTGCGCGATCTTGGCCGCCAGCCGCTCATCCACAGGCGTCGCCGCGTCGCGCCAGTAGGGCGGCGCGTCCGGCGCGACCTTTGTGAACAGCGCGCGGTTGAACAGCTCGGCATGGCGATAATCGTCACGGAACTGGCGATTGAATTCGCGGCGTTCAACCATCATGTCGTTTGAGAGCGGCAGAAGGTCGACAAGCCGCTCGATGTCGCGTTGTAAAAGCAGCATGGGCGCCGCGGTCACGGGTTCAACCACGCCCGCGGCGTGACCGATCGCCACGCAATTGCCGCGCCATGCGGCGGCGCGATGGCCAAGCTTGATCTCGCCGCGCTCCAGAACCTGGCCGTGCGCCTGCTTGGCCTGATCCTCGTCCTCCGCGGCATAGACGGTGAGCCTTAGATCGGCGCCCTGAACGCAGGTCAGCGCGCTCCAGCCGAAGGCGGCGGCGGTCACGACCCGCGCCGAAGATCCCAGACCCTGGCGTGGCCAGCGGCCGCTCAGCCAGCGCAGACGCCTTTGCGACGTCAGCGCGTCAGCGTCGGCAAGACGCGCCTGCGGTCCTGTGCAGTCGATAAAGAGATCGCCATGCAGCGTGCGCCCGTCCTCAAGGCGCAAGGCGCTTATGACGTCCCCCGCGCGGTCGATGGCGGCGACGGAGCCTGAGACGTGCGTCGCCCTGGCGCCGATCAGGCGCTCGAAGAGGACGCCATAGGACGCTGCGTCGAACTGATAGCCGTATTCCGCGCGTGACAGTGGATGGCGCTCGTCCTCCGGCGGGTGGGCGAAAACGCCGTTCTCCGCCGCGATCGCGGAAATCAGAAACGGCGATAGTGTGTCGATTCCGCGCTGCACGAGATAATGATAGAAGACGACGCCGTTCAGGACCGGGAAGGGCGTGTGATAGGCCTGCGTCCAGGTGTGGCGATCCTGGCCCCAGCCCCAGTTCACGTAGCGCGCGCCGAAGCAGAAGGCCGCATCGCTGTTCAGGACAAGCGCCGCTTCGTCAAGACCCAGCCTGAGGTGCAGATCATAGGCCGAGGGCGTGGTGACGCCGCCATAAAAGGCGTCGCTGGGTTCTGACGCCGAAGGTCTGAGCCAGATGATTTCAAAGCGCGCCGGCGACTGCTGGCACAGGGCGGCGACGGTCATTATAGCGGCCAGTCCCGAGCCGCAGACCACGATGCGGCGCAAAGGCGAGTCTGATGGCGTCATCCCAAAACCGCCTTTGCGCTCAGGGGCTCGACGCCCGACGCGGCGCCGGCCTGTTGCAGGAAGGCGGCGTGGCCCGGGGCGGCGGCGACGGCCTTGCCGATGCGCGCGCGCATCGCCTCGGCCTCGGCGAAGACCTGATCAAACGATAGCCGATCGGCGCGCGGATCGTAGCCATGCGGGATCAGGTTCTGGCCGATCAGAACCGCGACCCAGCTCGGTGGCAGGAAGACGCCAAATTCGTAGCGGATCAGATGGCCGCGCGTCATCCAGGCGCTTATCTTCTCTTGCAGGCTGTCGGGCAGCGTCATAGCGCGGAAATAACGCCACATCTCGCTGTCATCGCGCTGCGTGGCGACGTAGTGCAGCAGCAGGAAGTCGCGCACGCGCTCAAAATTCAGCGCCATGCGGCGGTTGTATTCATCGCGGTCCGACGCCAGGAAGCGTTTGTCGGGTAGAATCTGGATCAGCTCGGTAATACCCTCCTGGATCAGGTGGATCGAGGTCGATTCCAGCGGCTCTAAGAAACCGGCGGCCAGGCCGATGGCGACGACGTTTTTGTTCCAGAACAGGCGCCGCCGTCCGGTGGTGAAATAGAGCTGGCGCGGATCGGCCAGGGTCGGGCCGTCCAGATTGCCGAGCAGACGCGCGGCGGCGGCCTCATCGGAGATGAAGTCGCTGCAATAGACATGGCCGTTGCCGGTGCGGTGCTGCAGCGGTATGCGCCACTGCCAGCCGCTTTCCAGCGCCGTCGCCTGGGTGAAGGGGATGAGCGGTCCGCGCGATTCGCACGGAACCGCGACGGCGCGGTTGCAGGGCAGCCACTGGCTCCAGTCGTCATAGCCAGTTTTCAGCGCCTGTTCGATCAAGACGCCGCGGAAGCCCGAGCAATCGACAAAAAGATCGGCCGCTATGCGGGCGCCGTTGTTGAGCGCGACGCAAGCGACATGGCCGGTTTCGCTATCGAGGCTGGCGTCGATCACCTTGCCCTCGATCCGCCTTACGCCCCTGGCCTCGGCATATTGGCGCAAGTAGGCGGCGTAACGCGTCGCGTCGAACTGGTAGGCGTAGCCAAAGCTCGACTCCACGGCGTCAGGATCGGAGGAAGGGCGGCGGAAGCGGGCCTGTTCCGCCGCCAGAATGGAGTAGGCGAAATCGTCGAGCCTGTGCGCATAGCCCTGCCGCCGAAGCCGAAGCCAGTGCTGATAAAAGGGCAGGTCGTCGATCTTCTGGCCGAAATCGCCGAAGGGGTGGATGTAGGAATCGCCGATTCGCCCCCAGTTTTTAAACGCGATGCCGAGTTTGAACGTCGCCTGCGTGAAGCGCATGAACTCAGCTTCGTCGATGTTCAGCGCCGTATTGAAGCTGCGGATGGCGGGCAGGGTGGCCTCGCCGACTCCCACCGTGCCGATCTCTTCGGATTCGACGAGGGTGATGGCGACAGGCAGGCCCGCCAGCTTGTGCGCCAGCGCCGCCGCCGTCATCCACCCGGCGGAGCCGCCGCCGAGGATGCAGATGCTTTCAATCGGTTGCGCCGAAAGGGTCATGCCTGCGCCTCCGGAACAATCTGAACGAAGATGTTGCCGGTCAGGCGTCCGCGCCTCGGATCGGCGCTGAAAGTAAAGTCGGGCGGAATGACGCCCGAATGCATCAGGCAGCCCTGATACAGCATAATGCGGTTAAAGCGGGCCTCGGCGAAGAAAATCTGTTCGAACGCGTCATTATCGCTGCCGACAAAACCGGTGTCGGCGGCGTCGATGCGCGCGCCTTCGGCCTCAAGACGGCGGCGTAAATCCCCGGGCGCCGCTGGATCGGGACGCTCAAGGCCGGATGCGGTGTGGCGGTAAAAGGCCGTCCCGGAGCCGGGAATGTCATGCAGATGATGCAGGATGGCGATGAGCGATGGATCGTCGCTATCGATGTGGGGAATGCGTTGCACGCCGCGCAGGTCTTGCGCTGCGGTGGTCACCAAGGAGAAGCTGGCTTCCGTAACGGCGAAATAGGCGGCGTTAAACGCATCGCGAATGACCGGAGAGAGGGCTTGCAGGGCCTGAAGCACATAGCGGGAAGCCGCGTCGGTCGGACCGATCTGGCGGCGCAGCCCCGGATAGGCGGTGCCGGTTTCCTCTGGAAAGGGCGCTAAGGCGGCGGCGGCTTCAACAAGGGCGGGCGCGTCGGGAAAGAAATCGTCGATGACGATGACACGAGACCTGGAGCGACCGATCTCATGAACGGCGACTTTCATCGGCGGCATACTCTCTTTCGGCCTTCTTGTCGGCGAGCCTGCGGTTTGAAGGCTGGGATCCGGCGCTCATAGCCGGATCCCGCCTTGGTATAAGATTAAATCACACGCCGCCCCGTGTCATCCGAAACGGATGTGGTGATTCGTCGCTGTGGCTTAATGGCCTGAAGGTTACTTAGTGTCCGGCGCGGTCAATTCAGCGACGGTGGACTTTGCGTCGAATATATCCGGCTGCTTGGTCACGCCTTCAAAATTCGCCTGATCGCCTTTGCCCATCTGTATGATCAGCACGGCCTGCGGCACCTTCTTGGGCTGCCAACGCTCCATCATCGCAGGCGGGGCGTCGCCGCCGCCGAAGCCGCCGGTGGATGGCCCCAGATTAACGTTAGGATTGTTGCCATTGACGTCCGTGCCCGTTCCCATCCCAGCCTGGGTTGGGCCCATGAACTGTCCGGTGCGGCCCGCCAGATCGTCAGCCCCGCCAACCTCCACATTGTTAAAGGATGAGGATATGACGGCGAACCATTCATAGCCGGATTCCTGCGTAAATTCGGCCGCGCGCAGCATGGCGAACTTCACCACTTCGTCCTTCTTAGACTTAGAATCGCCCGTATAGATGACGGCGTAACGTCCGCCATCCAGCGGATGCGTCGTCCAGCCTGCGCCGCCCTTGGGGCCAGCTTCCTTATAGGTCGCCTTGGCGGCCATCGAGGCGCTCGGCGCCATCGTCATGGCGGCCCCAAGCAGAAGCAGGACGGGCGCCCATGTCAAAGATCTTTTCATTCTAGGCTTCCTCTGTTGTGTTTCTTGGCGACATCCACCGGTTCAGCCTGAAGTCTGTCGAGACCTGACTTACCCGGCGGCAATATACACTCTTTTATGGGTCCCGTTAGCCCCTGGATGTTTCTCCTCGTGGCGCTCCGTTGAGATCGGATGTCTTTTGCGGGGTTGGGCTTGAAAAACGACAGAGGAGCGGCGTCGTCCGCCGCTCCTCCATCAGGCGCGCTTAGTATTGATAACGCAGATCGAACACGAAGCGTCGGTCGTTGATGAAGCTGAAGCGGTCAACGCGGGTGCCTTTGGCGTCAATCTGAGCGGTCGCCTTGTTCTTTGTGTCGAGCAGGTTGGATGCATTCAGGCTGACTTGCCATTGACGGTTGATGTTGTACTTCAAAGACGCATCAAGGAAGCCGACGTCCGAAATAAAGACCGGGTCGCCCGTGATGTAGTCATGATAGGTGTCCAGGTATTCCGAACGCCAGTTATAGGCGATACGGCCTTCCCATTTGTTGTCCTGATAGATACCGACGATGTTGAAGATGTACTTCGACTGGCCGAGCAGGTTTTTGACGCCGAAACGGTAAATGGTCTGCGGATCGTCCGGCACGCCGTCGCCGTTGGCGTCGGTATAGGGCGGAGGCGGCGTCGCGTTGGAGTCGATATAGGTGAAGTTGGTTTGCAGACCCAGATGCGAGAGAGGTCCGGGCAGGAAGTCATAGAACTGTTGATAGGCCAATTCGATGCCTTGCAGCTTGGCTTTCGCCTGGTTGACCTGACCACCATAGGTAATGCTGACCGCCTTGCCGTCGAGATTGGTCGTGCCGAGCTGCATGACGCCGGATTCGATGATGTTCGACAGGTTCTTCTTGAAGGCCGCGGTTGAGAGCATGCCGCCCTTGAAGTACCACTCATAGGACAGATCGAAGCTGTCGGCGGTGGTGGGCTTCAGATAAGGGTTGCCGCCCGTGACGCGCAACTGGCTGAGGTTGACCGACTGATAGCCGCGATCGACATGATAGAGCGGATCGGTCGGGTCGGTGATCGTGGGATAAACGACATTGCTGGTGATGGCTGAGGTCGTCTGGCCCGCGCGCATATCCTGAACATTGGGTCGGCTTAGATTCTTACTGGCGGCGAAGCGGATCAGCATTTCGCTGTTGAGGTTCCACTTCAGGTTAAACGAGGGCAGCCAGTGCTTGTCCGAGACGTGGACGGTCTGCGGATCAGAGTGACCGACCGTCAGGCTGGCCGGGCAGGCCCGGTTCACCTTGGTGGCCTCCGTGTAGCCGGCGGCGATGTCCGCAGCGCTCAGCGGCGTCGTCAGCAGGGAGGGGCAGAGGAAGGCCGCCGTCTGGGGCAGGAAGTCCTGCGCCGCATCATGAGCTTCGGCGGTCGGGGTGCGCGGCGCTAACGGCGTCGAGGCGATCTGCTGATCTTGGCCGAACGGCGTGTAGGCCATGAAGCCTTCGGAATCCAGCGTGGTCTGGGTGTAGCGGACGCCGAAATTGCCGTCCAGCGACATGCCGTTGTCGAATTCCTTACCGTAGGTGAACATCAGATAGAAGTTGTCAGTCGCTTCGCGCACGGTCGAGACGTTGGCCGGGTTGTAGATCGGATTGCCCTTGGCGTCGATCTGCGGATGGTAGCCGGTCTTGGTCGTGCCGTCGGCATTGTTGAAGGTCGGCTCAGCCGCCAGATACTGCGCCATCTTCAACGGATCCATCAACAGATCCGAACGAATGGCCAGGAACTTGGTATTCGGGCCTTGCAGAACGCCGCCGCGATAGAAGTTCGCCAGATCGACCGTCTCATAGGCGGGGGTCTTTTCCGTCGCGAACAGACCCAGGCCCGTGCCCATCCAGGCCGGCGCAATGCCCGACCAGTTGACGCCGGCTTCCTTATTAACCTGGCTGCGGATGGTGCGGCGGCCGCCGACCTTCACCGACTTGAACCAGCTGTCGCCGGCGAAATCGTACTGGACGTCCAGTTTAACGGACTTCAGATCGCCCGTGCCGTCATGGTGGCCGTCGCCGGCATAGAGCCAGAAGGCCGCATTGGGATCGGCGGTGCCGCTTTGTGGCGGCGGCGTGTAAGCGTAGATCGGTTTGCCGTTCGCATCGGTGCCGGTCTGTACGGCGCCAGCGACATTGCCCGGATTGATCTGCGTACGCGGATCCGGCGTCAGGGTGACCTGCGGATGATCGAGGCCCGGCACGATGGTCGCCGTGGCCCAGGTTTGCGCGCCGCCCCAGGTTTCATTCGAGGTTGCCGAGGCCTTGGTTTCCTGTGCGTCGAACTCGACATACCAGCGGTCGGCGGGCCGCCACTTGACGTTCAGGCTGAGGTCTTCGGTAACCGTCGTTTCCGTCTTGCCGATGCCGAGAATCGTTGGTCCAAGGCCATAGGCGCCGATCCAGCCGTCGTCGCTGCTTGTCACCGTGCCGCTGGTCATCAGGCCGCCCGTAACCGGGAAGGTGACTTCGCAGTAGTCGTTCGGCTGGCCGTTCGGCACGTTACACAGGTTCAGCGCGCTGGGATTGACGTCGTTATAGGTTGCGTTGGTGACCGTATAGTGCTGGTTGTTGGCGCCGTCCGGGAAGGATTCCAGCGTATGCTCAAGGCTGTCGGTCTTGTTGACGACGCGGATATATTTGCCCGTAACGCGCGTATTGTCATTCTTCCACTGGGCGGCCAGATAGGCGCTGCTGCGGTCGCGATTGACGTTGCTGGTGCGCAGCTGGAAGCCTTCGATATCGCCCACGATGGGCGCAGTTGAGGTGCGCGCGACGCCGTTCTTGAGCTGCTCAGGCGTGCCGTCCGGATTTAAGCCGGTTGAGCGCGGGATCGGGGCGGGCTGCTGCCAGCCATTATAGGCGGATTTCAGGTTCGAGGTTGAATAAGAACCCATCAGGCCGAATTCGCCGTGGCTGGTCTGCCAGCGGTTGCCGATGACGGCGTTGTAGGAGGGCGACCACTTCTTGGCCAGATCGCCGTAATTCCAGTCGGTAGAAACCGCCAGGAAGAAGCCCTTCCGGTCGAACGGCTCTAAGGTGCGCAGATTGATCGTACCGCTGATGCCGCCTTCGACCATGTCGGCGGACACGTTCTTGAAGACGTCAACCGCGCCGACAAGCTGCGGCGGAATGCTGGACCAGTCGAGCGACCGGCCGCCATTGGCCGAAAAGGCGTCGCGGCCGTTGAATTCCGAGCGGACGAAGCCCAGCCCGCGAATCAGGTTGCCGCGGCCTTCAGGCGACGGAAAGTCCGGGCTGCCGCCGATCGAGAAGCGCGTCACGGTCACGCCCGGAACGCGCGCCAGAGCTTCAGCCACCGACAGGTCGGGCAGGGCCGACACGTCCGAAGCGGTGATCGAGTCAACGAAGGTTGTCGCCTTGCGCTTGATCTGCGCGGCGTTTTGCAGAGCGTTACGGATGCCGGTGACGACCACGACGGTCGAATCGGCCTTGTCCTTCGGCTTTGCGTCGGTCGTCGTATTCTGAGCTTCCGCCTTCTGTTCGGGCGTCGCGTCCTGCGCGTGAGCCGATGTGAAGGACAGGGCCGCGGCGATAGCCGTCGTCCCCAGCAGAATACGCGTTAATCCTGAACGTGATGTCATGTAGCGCCTCCCAAGCGTCATTTGATTTTAGTATTGTCTGTCCTGTTCGCACGGTTTTGTCCGACCTTTTTAAACGACAACCTCACGATTGCGCGTCGAACCGGGCGTCAGAGTCTTTGGCGCCAGGCGTGTCATCCTTGCGCCGTGCACGCGGTTTGCGAATATGAGAACCGGCCTGAAGCCGCCGCTCAAAAAATCGGGCAGGATTATGGAATGTCCATGCGCCGACGCATACCGGCATGCGATTGCCTCGCTATAGCCACGTCGCGCTGGAAGCGCTTCGAAGCTTCGAGGCGGTTTTTACGATTCTCCCTGTCTCTAGCGCCGTCTGCACAAATTATAATGCCTACGGATCTTTTTTTATGAGTCCGTCAAAAATACGCACTTGTTGCAAGGATATGCAATTGAAAGCGATATCCCGCCTTCATTACGTAAATGTAATGTTGCATTATTGATACAGGTATATGGAAGGCGCTTTCAAATTTGAAACCAATGCGCCTATTATAGACAGTATGTTTTATAGACCTATATTCAGTTTAAAAGAAAGTCTTAAACAGAAACGTTTATGCCAAACACGTTCATACTATAGAAATGATGCAATAATCGGTGTGAAGGGCCGGGTATGCGCGTATAATTTAGTCGGAGTATTTTTTCTGAAAATCTCTGTCAGGCTGGCGGGCTCGCCTGAAACTCAGACAAATAAATGTGCGGAAAGCGTCAGATGTACGCAAATACAGCACGTACGCAGAATTCAAGGGGGGCAAGCCCCAGGCGACGCGACGAGTCCCGCTGCAGCATCGTCTGAGGCTTTTTTTTAATTCGTCCCGCCCCAATCGCCGCCGATGGCGCGGATCAGGGCGATGCTGGCCTGATATTGGGCCGCTCTGACTCTGAGGGCTTCGCGCCGGATGCTCAGCAAGGCGCGTTCGGCGTCGAGGACTTCCAGTTGCGAGGAGGAGCCTTCGCGGTAGCGCGTCTGCGACAGGTCGTAGGCGCGCGAGGCCGAGGCGACGGCGTCGGTTTCGGCCTGTTCCTGCCGCCGCAGAGAGTCGAGATCGGACAGACTGTCCTCGACCTCCTGCACGGCGACGAGGGCGTTCTGGCGATAGCTGGCGAAGGCGGCGTCGAGGCCGCCCTTGGCGTAGTCGATATTGGCCTTGCGCGCCCCGCCGTCAAATACGGCCTGCGACAGGGCCGCCGCCAGCGTAAAGGTCGCCGAGGCCGGGTCGAACAGGCTGGCGGTCTTCGGCGAGGCGTAGCCGCCCTCCGCGGTCAGGCTGAGCGAGGGCAGCCACGCCGCCTTCGCCACCCCGACGCGCTGGGCGGCGGCGTTGAGGTTTGCTTCGGCGGCGATCAGGTCGGGGCGGCGGTTCAGCACGTCGGACGGCAGACCGGCGGGGACGGCGGGGACCGTTCCGGCCCAGGGTTGTTGCGCCCAGCGCTGCGCCTCCAGCTCGAATCCGCTGGCCGGTTCGCCGACCAGAACGGCCAGGGCGTGCAGGGCCTGCGCGCGCTGCTGATCGAGTGCGGCGGCGGCGGCCTCGGTCGCGGCGACCGCGGTCGTCCTGCGCGCCAGATCGAGTTCGGCGACATCGCCTTCGTCATAGCGATGCTGGGTGACGGCGAGGCTCTGACGGTAGGCGTCGAGCGTCTCCGCCACGATGGCGCGGTCCTCGTCGAGCGCGCGCAAGGCAAAATAGCTTTCGGCCACGCGCGACTGGATCAGCAGTTGCGCGTCTTTCAGAAGGGCGGCGCTGGCCGTGGCGTCATAATTGGCGGCTTTGGCGGCGCGGTTCAGACGGCCGAACAGATCGACCTCATAGCTGAGATCGGCGTTGACCGTATGGACATTGGCCGCCTTGCCCGGCGGTTGCAGATAGGTCGAGCGCGACGGGCTGTAGCCGACAGATAGCTGCGGCCACAGGTCCGAACGGGCGGAGCCCAGAAGGGCGCGCGCCTGCTCCAGATGCGCCGAGGCCAGCGCCACATCGTTATTGGCGCTCATGGCGCGCGCGATCAGCCCGTCCAGCGCGTCGTCGTGGAAGATCAGCCACCACTGACCGGAAGCGGGCGCGGGGGTGGCGGCGACGGATTGCGGGCCGGCAAAGGCGGCGGGCGGGGCGGGCAGGGCCGCCTTATCAACCGGAGCTGTGGCGCAGGCGCTCAGGAGGATCGCCGCAGAGGCGAAGGTGAAGACTTTAAGCATGAGAAGATTCCTCGGAACGGGCGGAAGCCTCGTGCGGGATTAAAGGATCGTCCTCGCCCTCGAAGGTCGAGGTGTGCGCCTTGAGCGGACGGTTGCCGCTGAGGGCGCGCAGGAGGACATAGAAGAAGGGCGTCAGGAACAGGCCGAGGAAGGTGGCGCCGATCATGCCGGCGAACACCGCAACGCCCATGGCCTGCCGCATCTCGGCCCCCGCGCCGTGCGAGAAGACCAGCGGCACGACGCCCATGATGAAGGCGAACGAGGTCATCAGGATCGGGCGCAGACGCAGGCGGCTGGCGCGCACCGCCGCCTCCATCGGGCTGAGGCCGGACAGCTCCAGTTCGCGCGCGAACTCCACGATCAGGATGGCGTTCTTGGCCGACAGGCCGACCAGCACGAACAGGCCGATCTGGGTGAAGATATTGTTGTCCGAATGGGTGAGGAAGACCCCGATCATAGCGGACAACAGACCCATCGGCACGATCAGCAGGATCGACAGGGGCAGGACCACGCTTTCATACTGGGCCGCCAGCACGAGGAAGACGAGCAGGATGACCAGTGGGAAGATGACCGCCGAGGAATCGCCCGCCAGGATCTGCTGATAGGTCAGTTCGGTCCATTCAAAGCTGACGCCCTGCGGCAGGGTTTCGCGCGCCAGCTTTTCGATGGCGGCCTGGGCCTGGCCCGACGAATAGCCGGGGGCGGGCGCGCCGTTGATGTCGGCGGTCAGGAAGCCGTTATAGCGGCTGGCCGTGACCGGGCCGTAGGAGGGCTGGACTGTCATCACGGCTGACAAAGGCACCATCTCGCCGCTCGATGAGCGCACCTTCAGATTGCCGATGTCCTCCGGCGTGGCGCGATAGGGCGCGTCGGCCTGGACACGGACGCTGTAGGTGCGGCCGAAGCGGTTGAAGTCGTTGACATATTGCGAGCCGAGATAGACCTGCATGGTGGCGAAGATATCGCTGACCGAAACGCCGAGTTGTCGCGCGCGGGTGCGGTCGATATTGGCGAAGACCTGCGGGACATTGATCTGGTACGAGGAATAGACCCCGGCCAGTTCTTTGGTCTGGTTGGCCTTGGCGACGAAGGCCTTGACCGCCTTGTCAAGCGCGGCATAGCCGAGCGCGCCGCGATCCTCCAGTTGCAGCTTGAAGCCGCCCGTGGTGCCAAGGCCCAGCAGCGGCGGGGCCGGGAAGGCGACCACGTTCGCGCCTTGAATGCCGGCGAACTTGGCGTCGAGCGCGCCCGCGATCGCGCCGGCGCTCTCGGCCTTGCCATGACGTTCGGCGAAGGGCTTGAGCGGCAGGAAGACGACCGCCTGATTGGAGGCGATGGTGAAGCCGTTGATCGACATGCCGGGGAATTCGATGGCGTGCGCCACGCCCGGCTGTTTCAGGGCGATGTCGGAGACCTGGCTGGCCACGGCCTCCGTGCGGTCGAGCGTCGCGCCGTCCGGCAGTTGCACCATGCCGACCAGATAGGCCTTGTCCTGCTGCGGGATAAAGCCGCCGGGCACGATCTGGAACATCAGGTAAGCGCAGCCCGCCAGCACGGCGTAGAGGCCGAGCATGGCGGCCTTGCGCGAGGCGACGCCGCCGACCGTCTTGCCATAGGCGTCCGAACCGCGATGGAACAGGTCGTTGAAGCGGCGGAACAGGCCGCCGAGCATCGCGTCCATGAAGCGCGTCAGGCCGTCCTTGGGCTGATGATGGCCCTTGAGCAGCAGGGCCGCCAGGGCCGGGGACAGGGTCAGGGAATTGACCGCCGATATCACGGTCGAGATGGCGATGGTCAGCGAGAACTGACGGTAGAACTGACCCGACAGGCCGGTGATGAAGGCCAGCGGCACGAAGACCGCGACCAGCACCAGCGCGATGGCGATGATCGGACCTGAGACTTCGCGCATCGCCTGATAGGTGGCGGCGCGCGGGCTCTTGCCCATCTCGATATTGCGCTCGACGTTTTCGACCACGACGATGGCGTCATCGACCACGATGCCGATGGCCAGCACCAGTCCGAACAGGGTCAGGGTGTTGATGGTGAAACCGAACAGATGCATGACCGCGAAGGTGCCGATGATCGAGACCGGGACCGACAGAAGCGGGATGATTGAGGCGCGCCAGGTCTGTAAGAACAGAATGACGACGATCACGACCAGCAGGATGGCTTCGAGCAGGGTGTGGATGACCGAATTGATCGATTCCTGCATATATTCGGTCGTGTCATAGGCGATGCGGAAATCGACGCCTTCGGGCATGGATTTTTTCAGCTCCGCCATCGCAGCGCGCACATCGTGCGACACCTGCAGGGTGTTGGCCCCGGCAGTCAGGAAGATCGGGATGCCGACGGCGGCCTTGCCGTCGAGCAGGGAGCGCAGGGAATAGTCGGACGCGCCCATTTCAACGCGCGCCACATCGCCGAGCCGGGTGACAGAGCCATCCGCGCCGGTCTTGATGATGATGTCGGCGAAGTCTTCCGGCGTCTTCAAACGCCCTTCGGCATTGACCGACAATTGCAGCACATTGCCAGGCAGGCCGGGTGAGGCCCCGACGGAGCCTGCGGCGGCCTGCACGTTTTCGGAGCGGATGGCGTTGACGACATCATTGGCCGACAGGCCGCGCGCGGCGACCTTTTGCGGATCGAGCCAGACGCGCATGGCGTAATCGCCGCCGCCGAACATCTGGATCGGACCGACGCCCTTGATGGCCTGCAAGCGGTCCTTGATGTGGATCAGGGCGTAGTTGCGCAGGTAATTCACGTCATAACGTCCATTGGGCGAGACGATATGCACGACCATGGGCAGGGCGGACTGGCTTTTCTGCGTGGTGACGCCGAGCGCGCGCACGTCTTCGGGCAGACGCGCCTCGGCCTGCGACACGCGGTTCTGCACCATCTGCTGCGCCAGGTCCGGGTCCGTGCCCAGCTTGAAGGTGACGGTGAGCGTCATCGTGCCGTCAGTCGTCGCCTGCGACGACATGTAGAGCATGTTCTCGACGCCGTTGACCGACTCTTCGATCGGGGCGGCGACGGTTTCGGCGATCACCGAGGGAGAGGCGCCCGGATAGACGGCGCGCACCACGATCTGCGGCGGCACGACTTCGGGATATTCCGACACGGGCAAGGTCTTGAGCGCCAGCAGCCCCATGACGAGGAGAAGGACGCTGATCACCCCGGCGAAGATCGGCCGGTCGATGAAGAATTTGGACAGGTTCATGAAAGTGCCCCCTTGATATGGGCTGAAACAGATAATCTTTCCCCTCTCCCCTCCACGCGGGGAGAGGACGAGAGCCGAGCCGTCAGGCGAAGGCGATCGGGTGAGGGGGTGTGCGCCGGTTAAGTGCAAGCGTCGGGCGGCCCCTCACCCGACCCTCTGCGCCCTGCGGGCTTGCAGGTCGTCCTCTCCCCATGGTCATGGGGGAGAGGGGGCGTAAGGTGGTTTAGGCGCTGGGTTGCGTGGGCAGGGCGGCGACCTGTTCGGCGACCGTCGCGCCGGGGCCGATATGCTGCACGCCGTCGATCACCACGCGGTCGCCGTCATGCAGGCCGTCGGTGACGACGCGCAGGCCATTGCCGAGCGATGCGCCAAGCTTGACCTCGCGATAGGCGACCTTGTGGTCCTTGCCGACGACATAGACGAAACGCTTGTCCTGATCGGTGCCGATGGCCAGTTCCGATACGACAATCGCCGGATGCGTCGCCGCTTCGCCGAGGCGCACGCGCACGAACTGACCGGGGATCAGCCGCCCGTCGGCATTGTCGAACACGGCCCTGACGCGCAATGTGCCGGACGCGCTGTCGAACTGGTTGTCGATCAGTTGCAGATGGCCGTTCAGGGTCTGGCCGCCGTCATCGAGCGTGACCGGCACGCGCGTGAGCTGGGCCTCGCCGCCCTCTTGACGCAGATCGCCGAGCATCTGGTCGATCACGCCTTCGTCGGCATCAAAGCTTGCATAGATCGGGCTGACTGAAACAAGGCTGGTGAGGGCCTGGGCCTGCGGCCCGGCGGCGACGAGATTGCCGACCGTGACTTCGATGCGGCCGACGCGGCCCGACACCGGCGCGCGCACCTGAGTGTAGCTGAGATTAAGATTGGCGACCTGCAAATGCGCGCGGGCGGCGTCGAGACCGGCCTCGGCGGCCTTTAAGTCATTGGTCTTGCTCTCCAGTTCCGACTGGGCGATGGCGTGATCGCCGAACAGGCGCTGGGCGCGCGCCTGTTCGGAGGCGGCCAGGGTCAGACGGGCCTGGGCGGCGACGACGTCGGCGCGCGCGCTGGCCGCCTGCGCCTCATAAGGCGCCGGGTCGAGGGTGACCAGCAGATCGCCAGCATGGACCAGCGCGCCTTCGCGGAAATGAATCGCCTTGATCATCCCATCGACGCGCGGGCGGATATCGACCCGGTCCACGGCTTCGAGATGGCCGGAAAAATCATTCCAGGCGGTGATGTTCTGCGTCTTGACGATAGCGACCGTGACAGGGGCGGCCTGCTGGGCGGCTTGCGAATGGGCCTCGCCGCCAGAGGAGAGGGCGGCGACGCTGACCGCGCCCGCCAGGGCGATGACGGCGGCGGAGATCAGCAGGGGCTTGGCGTAGGGCCGGTGGAGAAGGGACAGATAGGGCATGGGGGCGCCTTTGGTATCTTGGGGGAGGAGGCTGGGTTTGCGGCTTGATATGCGCTCGCGAACACCCATTTATGTACTGGTTCGCAAATTAATAGGGACGGCGGGCCATCTTGTAAACATATTTTTGTACCAATTCGCACAAAAATATGTTTTGCCTTGGATTTCAGGCGCAGACCGCCGTTCGCGCCCTATGGGCGGCGAGGCTGGAAAAGATCGTAAAACGACGCTAATGTGACGATAAGGATATAGAGCCGAGGTCGCCGAAACCTGTCAGCAGGCATGTCAGCGGGCATGGGGCCAAACGGAGTGTTGCGTAAACATGGAAACCCTGGAAGCGAAAACCGCTGGACTTTTCGACCTCGAACCGAACGATTGCGGCGGTCAGGCCGTGGATTCCGCCGCGTGCGGCGCGGGCCTGAAAAAGCGCGGACGGCCCAGGGCCTACGATCCTGACCAGGTGCTGGAGCAGGCGCTGGAAGTTTTCTGGCAAAAGGGTTTCGCCGCCACCTCACTCGACGATCTGGTCGAGGCGACCGGCGTTAACCGCCCCAGCCTCTATGCCGGTTTCGGCGATAAGGAGGCGCTTTATATCAAGGCGATGGCGTTTTATCAGAATCGCCTGCGCGCCCAACTCGACGGCATTCTGACCTGCAATGGTCAGGGCGATACGGTGCGCGCCATCATCGACCGCTATTTCGACATTCTGATTCGCGCCTATACCGGCGAGGCCGACCACCCCTTAGGCTGCGCCTTTATGTGTACGGCCCTGACCGACGCGCCGCAGCACGAGTCGATCCTCGACATGCTGCAACGGACCATCGAGAATTTCGACCGCCGCTTCGAAGACTTTTTCACCGCGGCGCAAACCTGGCGCTGCTTGCCCGCCGAGGCCGACCCCAGGGTGCTGACCCAGATGGTCAGCGGCCTGACCCAGAACCTTCTGGTGCGCGCCAGAGCCGGCGCTGGTCGCGCAGAGCTAACGGGCATCGCCCGCAAGACGACAGAATTCCTGTTCCCGGACATCCGCCCGACCTCGAATTAGGCGAGCTTTGCGTATCTTAAATCGGTGCGCGGGTTCATATATGGAGACGCGGGCGGGTTTCCCTTCCTGCAGGGCCCTGCGTTGGCGCGTCCCGGTTTCACGATTTTCTTCTCGCCCAGGTGTCTGAATTCAGGCATAAATGCGTCAGGACGCCGCCGCAGGCGCAATGGCGCGCCACGGCGCTGATCCGCGCAGGCTTTTGTTTCAATTATCGGGACAATTTCAGCGGCGCGAAGCGAACCCGTCACGAAGCGGCCCCGACATTGTCCCGATTATAGATACGGCATCCGTTAAAATGTGACATAAGCGCCACGGAAAGACGGCAAGGCGCGCAAATGCGCCCAAAATAACGTACCTATATATGAATTGCTGTTGCGTTTATCGTCATTTCAAAGCTGTATAACAAAAAACCCGCATGCGGCGGGAACAACAAGCAGGGATAAGAAATGACCAGATCACGCTTTTCGGCGCCGTCGCGCGCCCTCATGTCGGCCAGCGCGCTCGTCCTGACCTTGGCGCTCGCCGGCGCCGCCCATGCTCAGGATGCAGCGCCTGCCCCATCCACATCCGCCTCTGCAAAAGATGACACGCTCGTCGTTGTTACCGGTTTCCGCAAGGCCTATGCCGACGCCATTCACACCAAGCGCGACAGTATTGAGATCGTCGATTCCATCAATTCCGACGGTCTGGGCCGCTTCCCTGACCTGAATGTCGGCGAGGCGATCCAGCGCATTCCGGGTGTGCAGCTTAACCGCGAGGCCGATTCCCGCAACGCCACCATCTCTTTGCGCGGCCTGCCCGGAACCTTCGCGCGCACCACTTTGAACGGCGGCGCCTTCGCCGATCCGATTCTCGGCAGCGCGACCAACGCCGCCTCAACGCCGCTGGGCGCCTTCGATTCCGATATCTTTTCCTCGATTGCAGTGGTGAAATCCCCGGACGCCTCGGATATGGCGGGCGGCCTGTCGGGCAATGTCGATCTGCGCATCGCGCCCGCTCTGTCGCGAAAAGACGGCAAGTTCTTCAAGCTGTCCGAGGAATACGACACGCTTGGCAAGCTGGCCAGCCCCTCGATTACCTTCGGGATCAACCATCATTTCAGCCCCGATCTCGCGGTCTTCGGAACCATCGCCTACAAGAGCGAAAAGTTCCGCCGCGACTCGATCTCGGTCAATACCTGGGCCAACAAGCTCGGCGCCATTCAGGTCGGCAACCAGCAGAAGGCGGGGCAAAATCCGGTCTATGACGCGCTGGCGGCGCAATATCCGGGTGGGATCTATTATCCGTCGCAGGTGCGCCAGTTCAGCCGCAACAATGTCGGCCACCTTCTGTCGGGCGCAGCGGGGTTTGAATGGAACGCCAACGCCAACTGGAAACTGGGCGTCACCGGCTTCTACACCGAACGCAATCTCGACCAGGGCACGAACGACCTGCAATATATCAATACCGATGCGGGCAAGGGCAGCAATTCGTCGCTGAGTTCGTCCTCCAAGGTCGTGCATTTCACCGAACTGGGCGATCCCTATACGGTCGATACGCCCAACGGAACGCGCGCCTATATCAATTCCTTCACCGCCGAGAATGTCGCAACCTATGACTCAACGCGCTCGGAACCGGCCAAGGAATCGACCTGGTCCGTCAACCCAAGCTTCAGCTTCCATAACGACACATGGCGGCTGGACGGCGAGGCGACGATTTCGCGCGCCGAGGTGCTGGCCAACCAGATCGAGCTGGACGTGGTGCAGAACCCGTACAAGAATCTCAGCGGTCTGAACGGCAATGTCGCCTCGGTCTATACCGGCGGCGACGATCTCAGCAACGCCGTCTATTCACTGACTACGCCGAACACGACCCATATCAGCCCCGGCGGCTACCCGGTCGCCTCCGCCGCCAATCAGGCGACGCAGGCGGGCGACGCGCTCGGCAACAAGTTCGGCGTCAGCGGCACCAATGGCCACGCCGACAACATCCTCAACGCCGTCCAGCTCGACGCCGAGCGCTTCTTACCCGAAGGCGGCTTCTTCTCCAGCGTCCAGTTCGGCCTGCGCTATGAACAGGGCCGCTACAAGTCCACCGGTTCGCGCAACTCGTCGCTGGGGACGCAGACCCAGAACATCACTTCGGACATGGTCCACGCCGAACCGGCGACGAAGGACTTCTTCGACGGCAATGCCCAGGGCATGAACAGCAACTGGTTCCAGGCCGACGTTAACCAGATCCTGGCCGCTATTACCCCGATCGACCCGTCGCAACTGCCTGCGCAGTACGCCATGACCAGCGATGACGGCGTCTTCCTGACCCCTTACGGCGTGGTCAACAACTATTGGGATCCGAACTACTGGAACAACAATTTCACCAATGAGAACGACGTCGCCTCCCTCTATCTGATGGGCAAGTTCAAGAGCCAGGTTTTCAGCATTCCCGTGCGCGGCAATATCGGCGTGCGCTATGAGGACACGCAGAACCGCATTGTCGCTCTGGACTGCGTGAACTGCGACAAATCGACGGCCACGGCGCCGGCGCCGGTCAATCACAGCATGGAGACGCGCACCTACAAGAACCATTACGATTACGCGCTGCCGTCCTTTATTGTGGCGGCGGACCTGACGAATGATCTGGTGCTGCGTTTCGCCGCCTATTCGACCTATGTGCGTCCGCAGCCGCGCGACACCGTGCCGACCACGGGCGTTTTGTCGCCGGAGCCGACCGACACCGTGCCGACGACCTATTACACCAACCCCAGCTATAATGTGACGCTCGGCGCGACCAATCTGAAGCCCTACACCTCCGACTCGTTCGACCTGTCGCTGGAATGGTACAACCGCCCGGGCGGGCTGGTGGCGCTTGACGTGTTCGAAAAGAAGATCAAGGGCTATATCGGGCCGATCACCGATGCGAACGTGCTGTGCCCGTCGGACGGCAAGATCAACGGCGTCGATTACGGCCTTGGCGCCCTGACCATTTCCAATGGCCAGTGCCTGAGTTCCAACACCTTCCCCGACTCCTCGGGAACCAATGTGCAGGCCACCGTCAGGGTCAGCGGCCAGACCAATCTGACCCCGCTGACCGTCGATGGGGTCGAGTTCAATGTGCAGCAGAATTTCGACTTCCTGCCGGGTTTGTGGAAGAATTTCGGCGGCGCGTTCAACTATTCCTACACGACCGTATCGGGCAAGGACGCCAGCGGCGCCAAGCTGACCCTGCCGGGCGTGTCGAAGAACAATCTCAACCTGATCGGCTATTACGAAACCAAGAAATTCGGCATCCGCCTCGTCTATAATTATCGCGGCGAATACGATCTGGCCGCGGGCAACACCTTTGTCGGCGACGCGCGCACTGTTCGCGCGCGCAGCCAGCTCGACGCCTCGGCCTCCTATCATATCAACAAGATGTGGAGCGTGTCGGTCGATGGCTTCAACCTGACCGACGCCATGCGCGCCGAATATGAAAACGATCCGATGTTGCCGCGCCGTCTCGACTATGACGGACGCACCTACGAAGTGACCCTACGGGCGAATTTCTAGTTCTCCCGCCCGTACCCTGGCCGTCCTGCGCGCTTGCGGGACGGCCTTTTTTTCTCGCCTTCGTCGCGGCGGCGGCGTTCAGTTTTTGCGGAGCCGCAAATGCGCCTGTTCTCATTTTTACTATCCGGCCTGACCGTTTCCTGTCTCGTCCTTGCGGGGGCGCCCGCCTTCGCCGCGCCCTCATGCGACGGCGTCAACGGCTATGCCGCCGAGGGTCAGCGCACCTTCTTATGGCGGCCCGACGCGATGGCGTCCGTAGCCGTCGACCTCAAGACCGATCCGGCCTACGCCGCCTTGCTGAAAGAGGCCGACGCCGACCTGCACAAGGGGCCGTGGAGCGTCACCGACAAGACGCACGCAACGCCCAGCCATGATCCGCACGACTATATGAGCATCGCCCCTTACTGGTGGCCCGATCCGGCGCAGCCCAATGGCGAGCCCTATATCAATCGCGATGGCCGGGTGAACCCGGAACGCGCCACCGAGGCGTTCGACCGCACGCGACTGGGCGAGATGAGCGAGGCGGTTAAGACCTTGGCCCTGGCCTATCACTATAGTCATGACGCGAAATATGCAGCGCGCGCGGCGGAGATTTTGCGCGTCTGGTTCCTTGACGCCAAGACGCGCATGAATCCGAACATGAATTTCGCTCAGGGCGTACCGGGCCGGACGCCGGGGCGCTCCTACGGTATCATCGACGCCGCCAATTTTCTGGATGTGACCGAAGCGATCGGCCTGTTGCAGCCTTCGGGCGCGCTGAGCCCGGAGGAGACAACGGGCCTGAAGCAATGGTTCGGCGATTTCGCCGACTGGATGGTTACGAGCGACAACGGCAGGACCGAGCGTGACGCTAAGAACAATCACGGCATATGGTACGACCTGCAACTGACCGACTATGCGCTGTTTTCCGGGCGCGCGGATCTGGCGAAGGAGGTCGCGTCGGCCTTCGCGCAGCGCCGCCTTGAACCGGAAATGGCGATGGATGGATCGCTCCCCCAGGAGCTGGCGAGAACGCGCTCCTTCCACTACAGCACCTGGACGATGCAGGCCGTCTATGACGAGGCGGCGCTGGCGTCTTGCGTCGGCGTCGATCTGTGGAACTGGAAGGCCGCGGATGGACGCTCCTTGTGGCTGGCGACCGATTTCCTCGCGCGCTACGCTGGTCATGAAGGCGACTGGCATTGGCAGGAGATCGCCATGAATACGGACGATCTCTATGAGGCGCTTTTGCGCGCGGCCTGGGGCTATAAGGACCGCTCGCTTGACGCCAAGGCCGATATCTACCGAAAGACCTATGCGACGGCGCCCATCAATCTGATCTATCCGCCCCTGCCGGCGAAGGGCCAGTAGGATGCGTCGCGCATTCCTGCTCGCGACATTGGCGATGGCTTCGTGCGCCGCGCCTGTCTTCGCCCAGAACCTTTCGGCGCCGATGAACGCGACGGTCCGCCTGCGTCTTATGCCGCAGACCGAAGCGCTGCTGGAGCAGGTGATGACGCAAGGCCGGACCTTACGCCTCGACGGTCAGGACGTGTTCGGCGCCGGTGACAAGTTCTTGGGCGGCAAGATCGCCGACGGCATGGCCTTCGTCATCGTCGGCATGGACAAGGACGATCCGCGTCTTCCCCGCTACGAGGCCGGGTTTCGCAAGCTGGCGCAACTGACTCTGCACGACAAGCTGACGACCTGGGGCATCTATTATTATATGCAGGCCCTGGCCAAGTTGAAGGACGCCGGACGGCTGGAGGCCTGTCTCGATCCGCAGACATTGGCGGCATTAAAGACGAAACTCGACTGGCGCAGCTTCGTCGATCCGGATTTCAGACTGATCGACCTGCCCAACAACTATTACGGCGTCGCCTTCAGCATCGCGCAACTGCGCCACAAGCTCGGCTGGGAGGACGCCAGCGGCATGACCACGCTGCTGGATAAGACGCTGGCGCATTATCGCACCTACTCGCAGTACGGCTTCGCCGACGAAACCGACGGGCAGGGGCGTTTTGACCGTTACAGCATCCTGCTGATCGGCGAGTTGTCGCAGCGCTATATCGAGGCGGGCCTGACGCCGCCGCCGGATGTGCGCGACTGGCTGCGTGAGTCCGCGAAGGTCTTGCTCTTGCGCCTTAACGAAGAAGGCGACGGCTTCGAATATGGCCGCAGCATCGGACCCTATGGCGAGACGGCCTTTCTCGAAGTCTTAAGCGCGGCGGCGACGCTGAACCTCCTGACGCCGCAGGAGCGCGACGCGGCCTATAGCTACAGTTCGATCGTCGCACAGCGCTACATGGACTTTTGGGTGGATGGGCGGACGGGTTCGGTCAACATGTGGGAAAAAGGACGAAAAACCGACGATTATCGCGGAAAAAACCGCATTCTCGGCGAAAATTTGAGCCTTGCCCGACAATATATCTACACCAACGCCGAATGGAACGCGCTCGGCTATCGCGACGTCGCCCCGACAACCGATCTTGCCGCCTGGCGCGCCGCGCAACCGCCTTTGACCCTGACCTGGTTCGCCAAAGGCGACTATGATCGCGCTCTGGTGACAGTGATCGACGATCAGAGGCTGTTCGGCCTGCCGCTGATCAATGGCGGAGAGGACCAGCATAATCATTCGCCCTATTTTCCGCTGCCGTTTTCACCGGACCTGATCAGCGGCGTTCCTGACGGCGCCGCGCCGCAACTGATTGTGCGCTTTACACTGGCCGACGGAACTGAGCTTGAACCTTTGAGCTATTTCCGTGACGTCGAAGCGCATGCCCTGCCAGGCGGCGGCGCGGAAGTGCGCTACGACCAGGCGAAGATGGACCGTCTGGGTCAAAAAACGCCGCAGCCGGATGCGCGTCTGGCGGCGCGCACGCTTTATCGTTTCTCGAAAGGCGAAGTGACGCGCGAGGATGTTTTCACGCCCGCCGCGCCGTTGGACGTCGCCGCCATCGACCTTGAATTCGCCAGTTACAGCATGACGGCGCATCTGAGCCATGAGGCGGACGCATGGCGCGTCAGCTATGGCGACGGCGCGGCGATAAGCTTTACGATTCAAGGCTTGCAGACGTGCGCGCTCACTCCGGTCGATGACCCCGCCTACCGCACCCCGACCGGCGCGTTTCACAGCCTGTTGCGTTGTCGCTCCGGCGGCGCCACCCTGACGCAGCCGCTGCGGATCAGCTGGCGGCTCACCTATAACGCTACCGGAAGGACGCCCTGACATGACCCGACTGGCCCTGATGACCTGCGCCGCGCTCTTTCTGCCTGCGACGCTTCACGCCCAGACCTTCACGGTGACGAATCCGCTGAATGCGGCGCAAAGCGATGCGGTGGTGGACATTCCCATGCCGGACGCCAGCGGCGACTGGTGCGTGAAGGTCGGCGCTACAATCGCGCCCGCGCAAGCGATCAGCGAAGACGGACATAGTTTCGTCCGCTTCGTCATGCCGCTGGCCGCGAACCAGACCGCGCAGGTCGCGCTGGCCAACAAGGCCGCCCCATCGTCGCCGCCGCGCGTCATGGCGACGCTGAAGGTGCAGGTCGGCGGAACCTTGCAGGGTGACGCCATCAAGGGCGGACACTTCGAGGATCGCACAAGCTTCACCCCTTCGTCCGACCACTTCATCCACGACGGCCTGATCGCCTTTGAGGGCATAGGCTGGGAATCGGACCGCGTCGGCTACCGGCTTTATCTCGATAAGCGCAACGTCACCGACCTGTTCGGCAAGTTCGGGCCGGACCCGGTCTTTCCCTATATCGGACGCGGCTTTGACGATTATCAGTATCCGCGCGGCTGGGGCGGCGACATCTATAAGGTCGGCGATGCGCTCGGCGTCGGCGGCCTTGGCTTTCTGCGCGACGGCAAGGCGACCCAGACCGGGCCGAATGTTATTACTGGCAAGGTGCTGGCCACGGGGCCTGTGACCGCCAAGGTCGAGGTGGACGCCGACAAAATCAGCGGCGGCGGAGGTCAACTTCACGCCACCTACGCGATCACGGCGGGCGGCGCTTTGACCGAGGTGCGCGCCGAGGCGAAATCCATGGACGCGCCGTTGCTGACCGGCCTGACGGTGCATCCGGGCGATGACCTTATCCGTTCCGCGCCGGAAGACGGCTCGTCCTGGGCCTATATCGGCGTCTGGGGACCGCAGGAGCATGGCCCCGACGATATCGGCACGGCGGTGTTCTACCGCACGGATGCGGTGACGGGCGCCGCCGTCGATGACGGCCAGACCCTCTATCTGCAATTCCGCCAGCCGCAGGCGCACTATTATTTTGCCGGACGCTGGGTGCAGGAAAACAAGGACATTGCGGGCTATATGGGGGCGGTCAGGGACGAGGACGGCTTCAAGGCGTGGCTGGAGGCGACGCGTCAAAAGCTGGCCCATCCCGTCACGGTCAAGGCGCGATAGGGGGGCGGCCTTGCGCGCGGCTGGAGATATCATTTATAGTCACGGGACATATATATCCGGTACGCAGACCCGCGCATGGTCCTGTTTACCCCGTTTACGCCGGACGCGCCGCCGTACCCATATCGCCATGAGCCTTTCGCTATGAAAAACATCGCCGCTGCCGACCTTGACGCGCCCGCCGCCGATGAGGAGGGCGAAACCGCGCGCGGCGCTGGCGGCGCCCTGACCCTGATGCGCGGTCTGGACGTGCTGGACCGGGTCGCGCGTGGCGACAATACGCTCGGCAAGATCGCCAAGTCGCTGGGTCTGAACAAAAGCACGGTTCACCGTCTGGCCACCACCCTGGTCGAGATGAAATATCTGATCCTGTCGCCGCGCGACGGCTACAGCCTCGGCGCCAAGCTGCTGGAGCTGGGCTGGGCGGCGTCGCAGCAGATCACCATGACGCGCATCGCCCATCCCTTCCTGCTGAAACTGGCCGCCGACACCGGCGATACGGTCAATCTCGGCGTGCTGGACAACGAGCAGGTGCATTATATCGACAAGATTCCCGGCACGCGCCGCATTCAGGTGCGCTGCGTGATCGGCGAGCGCCAGCCCTTACGTCCGACAGGTCTTGGCAAGGCGCTTTTGATCGACGCCGACGAGGAGGCTTTGCGCGACGTCTATATGCGCGAGGCGCGCGACCAGCCGCAGTATCGCTACGATCTCAAATCCTGGCTGGAGGTCATGAAGGACTATGCGACGCATGGCTATGCGCTCGACCTTGATGAAAACGAAGACCGCATCCGCTGCGTGGCGGCGCCGATCCGCGACATGACCGGCAAGATCGCCGCCGCGATCAGCGTGTCGAGCGCCCAGCAATATATGGACGATGCGCGCATGCGCACCTTGCGCGAATACGTCAAGGAGACGGCGCTCGCCATCAGCCGCGAACTGGGTTATTCAGGCGATTAAATCCCTATAATCGGAACGATGTGCGCGCGTCATTCCGCAATGTACGCGATAAAGCATCATTTCAATCTGAAACGCTGTATCTATATATTGAACGCCATATCCTTATATGTTACGCCTTGCGCAATAAACATATAAGGGGAGGCGCGCATGCGTTCCGGACTGGTGTTTCTTGGCCTGATGCTGGCCGCGCCCGCTGTGGCGCAGCCCGCCTATACGGTTCAGCCGCAACCGACGCTTGCCCAGGCGCAGGCCCTGGGGCAGGCGGCCTTGTCGGCCTGTCAGGCCAGAGGCTATGCGGCCAGCGTCGCCGTGGTCGATAGCGCGGGCCGGGTCAAACTGGTGCTGCGCGCCGATGATGCGCCCAAGCCGCCGGTCGCCGCGCCGCTCAAGGCCGCCGCCGCCGCCCATTATGATCTGCCCGGCTCGGTCATGGAGCCGCGCACCCATACCGACGCGGCCTTCGCCGCCGAGCTGGAGGCGCATAAGGACATCTATAATCCGCACGCCGGATCGCTGCCCCTGCACGAAAACGGACGATTGATCGGCGCTCTGGCCGTCGCGGACGTTCCGCATGAGGTCGCCGACGCCTGCGCGCGCGAAGCGCTTTCGAGCGCGGGCGGCGGTATCTCTACGCCGTGACATCCATGTACCGCAACACTTTTTACGCCACGCATCCGAAGGCGATGGACGGCGCCAGCAACGCCGCCTTACGCGAAATGTACCTGATCGACGACCTGTTCGCGCCGGGCGAACTCCGGCTCAACTATGTGCATCAGGAGCGCATGATCGTGGGCGGCGCCGCGCCATTGAAGTCCGCCTTGCGCCTGCCGTCTCAGGACAACAGCGCGCCGTTTCTCGAACGTCGCGAACTGGGCGTCATCAATATCGGGACGGGACTGGGCGTGGTCAGCGTCGATGGCGTGGCCCATGAGGTCGGTCCGCTGGACGCCCTCTATATCGGCATGGGCGCGCGTGAGGTCGCTTTCCGAAACGTCGCCCCCGGCCCGGCGCGTTTTTATCTCGCCAGCACGCCCGCGCACGCCGCGCACCCCACGCAGCTATTGTCGCGTTCCGCCGCCCGTCCGCTCAAACGCGGCGAAGCCGAGGGCGCCAATGAGCGGCTCATCTATCAGTACATCGCCCCACAGAGTTGCGGCTCGGCGCAACTGATGATGGGCCTGACCCTGTTGAAGTCCGGCAATGTCTGGAACACCCTGCCGCCGCACACGCATGAGCGTCGCTCCGAGGTCTATTTCTATTTCGACATGGCGCCGGATAAGCCTTTGTTTCATATCATGGGCCGGGACGACGAGACGCGCCATATCGTCGTGCGCAACGAGCAGGCGGTGATCTGCCCGCCGTGGTCGCTGCATATGGGGGTCGGGGCGGCGGCCTACGCCTTTATCTGGGCGATGGGCGGCGAAAACCTTGACTATGACGATATGCAGAGCGTTGATTTAAGCCAACTGGGCTGACCGACACGCCCCGACCGGAGGAGCCTTCATGACGTCTTTAAAATCCCTGTTGCTGACGGGCGCGCTGGCGCTCCTGCCGGTTATGGCTCAAGCCGCCGATCCGTCACCATCTGCCGCCATCGCGCTGGCGGAAAAGGTTGGCGATTATCAATTGGCGACGCTTGCGGGCGAGCAGGGCTCAAAAGACGCCCGCAACGCTGATCCGACCGGCTGGGTGCAGGGCGCCCTGTTCGTCGGTTTGAGCGCTCTGGCGGATCACAGCGAACGCCCTGAGTTCAAGCAGGCGATCATGGCGCGCGGCGCGGCGACCGGCTGGGCGCTGGGTGCGCGGACCTATGACGCCGACGATTATGTCATCGGCCAGAGTTATCTGTGGGCGGCGACGCATGGCGCGGGCGATGCGGCCATCGCCCCGACGCGGGCGCGGCTCGACGCCGTTCTGGCCAATCCGCCTAAGAACGATCTGACCTTCGTTGACGACGGCAAGACCTGCCGCGATCGCTGGTGCTGGGCGGACGCCCTGTTCATGGGGCCGGCGGTTTGGCTGGGCATGACAAAGCTGACCCATGATCCGGCTTATGCCGACTACGCCAAGTCGGAATTCGAGGCGACCACGGCCAAACTCTACGATAAGGATGAGCATCTCTATTATCGCGACAGCCGCTTCTTCACCCGCCGCGATGACAATGGCCAAAAGCTGTTCTGGAGCCGGGGCGACGGCTGGGTGTTCGCTGGGCTCGCCAATATGATCAGGCTCCTGCCAGAAGGCGACCCTGAACGCGCCAGGATGGTGGCGATCTTCCGCCAGATGGCGGTCAAGCTCAAGGCGATCCAGAAGGCGGACGGCTACTGGTCGCCGTCGCTGCTCAGCGATCCGAAGACCTCCTTGCCGGAATCGAGCGGCACCGGCTTTTACACCTATGGTTTCGCCTGGGGGATCAAGGCCGGGATTCTGGACGCCGCCGCGTATGAGCCCGTCGTGCGCAAGGGTTGGGACGCGCTGACGGCCTCGGTGCATCCCGACGGCAAGCTCGGCTACGTCCAGCCCGTCAGCGACCGCCCCGACGCCGTCACCTATGACGATACGCAACTCTATGGCGTCGGCGCCTTCCTGCTGGCCGCCACAGCGGTGGCCGACCTCGATCTGCCGCCGGAAAAGTGACGTGCAGACGGCTTTGATCGTGCTGGCGGCGGGGCAGGGGCGGCGCTTCGGCGGCAACAAGCTGCTGGCGCGCCTGAACGGGCGGCCTCTGGCGCGTTACACCGCCGCCTGCGCGGGCAGTTTTCCATTTATCGAGACGATCGCGGTCACTTCGCAAGCCGATGACGAACTGGCGGAGATCTTTCTGGCGCGTGGCTTTAAGACCTTCGCGAATACGGCGCCGGAGGCGGGACTTGGCCTGTCGCTGCGGCTGGGCCTTGAAGCGACGACGGCGGAGGCGGTCTTTGTGCTGCTGGCCGATATGCCGTGCGTTCCGGCGGCGATCTTTCCCGCCTTGTCGCAGAAGCTGACTGACGATGATCTCGACGCCGTGCGGCCGCTTTATAAGGGACAACCCGGCCATCCGGCGCTGCTGCGTCGGCGCTGTTTTCACGCTTTGCAAGGCGAGGCGGGGGCGGCGACGCTGTTCCATGACGACAGATTTCGCACCGGTTTCATCGACAGCGATGACAAGGGCGTGATTGAAGACGTGGACACGCTTGCCGACCTCGCGCGCTTGCAGCAATTTAATGATGCGACCAAAGCCGATTATTGAATTTGTCTCGCCTGACGCCCCTAGAATGCCGCAGGCGCCATTCGCCGGAGGAACTGCATGAAGCGGTCTGATGATCCCGAATTCACAAGACGCGGCGTGCTGATCGGCTCAACCGCCGTATCTCTGGCCCTGTCGGCGCCGCTGGAGGCGCAAAGCCAGCCCGTTTCAGCCCCGCCGAGCCGTATGCAGGTCCATCTCCTCGTCAACGATCAGCCGCAGAGCCTTGAGCTGGATACGCGCACGACCCTGCTCGACGCGCTGCGCGAGCATCTGAACCTGACCGGCACGAAGAAGGGCTGTGATCATGGTCAGTGCGGCGCCTGCACGGTGATCGTCAACGGACGGCGCATCAATTCGTGCCTCAGCCTGGCCGTCATGCACGAAGGCGACAAGGTCACGACCATCGAAGGGCTGGGGACGCCTGACAATCTGCACCCGATGCAGGCCGCCTTCATCCGCCATGACGGCTATCAGTGCGGCTACTGCACCTCCGGTCAGATCTGCTCGGCGGTGGCAACGCTTGGCGAAATCCGCGACGGCGCGCCTAGCCACGTCACCGAAGACCTCGATCGTGTCAGCCTGAGCGACGCCGAGCTGCGCGAGCGCATGAGCGGCAATATCTGTCGCTGCGGCGCCTATTCCAATATTATCGACGCGATCCAGGACGTCGCCGGAGGCGCGGCATGAGGGCCTTCACCTTTGAGCGCGCCGAAAGCCCGCAACAGGCGGCGCAGGCTATGGCAAGTCACAAGAACGCGAAATTCATCGCCGGCGGCACCAATCTGCTCGACCTGATGAAGCTGGAGATCGAGACGCCTGCGCACCTGATCGACGTCAACGGCCTGAAACTGGACGCCATCGCGCCGACCGATGAGGGTGGCCTGCGCGTCGGCGCTCTGGTGCGCAACAGCGATCTGGCCGCCGATGCGGGGGTGCGCAAGGACTATCCGCTGCTGACGCGCGCTCTGGTCGCGGGGGCGTCAGGGCAGTTGCGCAACAAGGCGACGACGGCGGGCAATCTCTTGCAACGCACGCGCTGCCCGTACTTTTATGACACCAATCAGGCGTGCAACAAGCGCGAACCGGGCAGCGGCTGCGCGGCGCTCAAAGGCGTCAGTCGACAACTGGCGATCATTGGCGGCAGCGAGGCCTGCATCGCGACCCATCCCAGCGACATGGCCGTCGCCATGCGCGCGCTCGACGCTACGGTTGAGACGATCGACGCGGCGGGCAAGACGCGCAGGATCGCCATCGCCGACTTCCATCGCCTGCCCGGCAGGACGCCGCATATCGAGACCGCGCTCATGCCCGGCGAGCTGATCACCGCCGTCACCCTGCCAAGGCCGGTCGGCGGCAAACAGGTTTATCACAAGGCGCGCGACCGCGCCTCCTATGCGTTCGCCCTGGTGTCGGCGGCGGCCATTCTCCAGCCGGACGGATCGGGGCGCGTAGCGCTGGGCGGCGTGGCGCCCAGGCCGTGGCGCGTCGAGGCCGCCGAGGCGGAGCTGCCGAACGGCGCCAAAGCCGTGACCGAGAAACTGCTGGCGGGTGCGTCGCCGACCGACCAGAACGCCTTCAAGATCGCGCTGGCGGAACGGACGCTGGCCGGTATTTTGTCGCAGGCGAGGGCCTGAGCCATGAAGTTTGATACGCCCGCCACGCAAAACCCGATCGACCAGCTCAGGATCGTCGGCAAGCCGACCGACCGCATCGACGGCAAGTACAAGACCACCGGGACCGCGCCCTACGCCTATGAGCGTCATGATGTCGTGAAAAATCCCGCCTACGGCTATGTTCTGGGCGCTGCGATCGCCAAAGGCCGCCTCGTGGCGATGGACCTCAAGGCCGCCAGGGCCGCGCCCGGCGTGCTGGCCATTGTCACGGCTGAGACGGCGGGCAAGCTGGGCAAGGGCCATAGCAACACCGCCGCCCTGCTGGGCGGACCCGACATCCAGCACTATCATCAGGCGGTCGCCATTGTCGTGGCTGAGAGCTTTGAACAGGCGCGCGCGGCGGCGCACCTGATCCGGGCGCGCTATGTCAAAACGCCGGGCGCCTTCGATCTGGCTGACGCCAAATCCGACGCCAAGCCGCACCACGGCGTCGATAAGGTCGGCGATGTCGAGGCCGCCCTGGCCGCCGCGCCGGTGACGCTCGATGCGACCTATGCAACGCCCGACCAGTCGCACGCCATGATGGAGCCGCACGCCACCACGGCGGTCTGGGACGATGATCAGCTCATTCTTTACACCTCCAATCAGATGGTCAACTGGAGCCGGGGCGATGTGGCGCGCACCCTGAACATGCCCGTGGAGAAGGTGCGGCTGGTCTCGCCCTATGTTGGCGGCGGCTTTGGCGGCAAGCTGTTCGTGCGCGCCGACGCGGTGCTGGCGGCTCTGGGCGCGAAGGCTGCGGGCCGTCCGGTCAAGGTCGCGCTGACCCGGCCACAGATTTTCAACAACACGACGCACCGTCCCGCAACGCTCCAGCGCCTCCGGCTTGGCGCCAGCAAGGACGGCAAGCTCACCGCCATCGCGCATGAATCCTGGTCCGGCAATCTGCCGGGCGGCGGGCCGGAAACCGCCGTGCAGCAGACGAAGCTGCTCTATGCGGGGGCGAGCCGCCTGACCTGCGATTATCTGGCGGTGCTGGACCTGCCCGAAGGCAATGCGATGCGCGCCCCCGGCGAGGCGCCGGGCCTGATGGCTTTGGAGATCGCCATGGACGAGATGGCGGAAAAGCTGGGCCTCGACCCGGTTGATTTCCGCATCCGCAACGACACCCAGGTCGATCCCGAAAAGCCGGACCGTCCGTTCTCGCAGCGCCAACTCGTGCAGTGCCTGAAGACCGGCGCCGAACGCTTCGGCTGGTCGGCGCGTCAGGCGAAGCCCGGATCGGTCAGGCTGGGGCGCTGGCTAATCGGCCTCGGCATGGCGGCGGGCATTCGCAACAACCTCTCGATGAAGTCCGGCGCGCGCGTGAAGCTGGATCCGCAGGGTCATGTGACGGTCGAGACCGACATGACCGATATCGGCACGGGAAGTTACACCATTCTGGCCCAGACAGCCGCCGAAATGATGGGCGTTCCGCTTGATGCGGTGACGGTGCGGCTCGGCGATTCCGACTATCCGGTCTCGGCGGGATCAGGCGGCCAGTGGGGCGCCAACAATTCGACCGCGGGCGTCTATGCGGCCTGCGTCAAGCTGCGCGCGATGATCGCGCAGGCGCAAGGCATGGACCCGGACAAGGCCGTCTTCGCCGATGGTCAGGTCAGCGACGGCGGACGCTCGGTTTCCTTGGCCGACGCGGCGGGACCGGGCGGGCTGAGCGCCGAAGACGCCATCGAATATGGCGACCTCGACAAAACCTATCAGCAATCGACCTTCGCCGGGCATTTCGTTGAGGTCGGTGTTGACGCCTTTACCGGCGAAATCCGCATCCGCCGCATGCTGGCCGTCTGCGCGGCGGGGCGCATCCTCAACCCGAAATCGGCGCGCAGCCAGGTGATCGGCGCCATGACAATGGGCGCGGGCGCGACGCTGATGGAGGAACTCAGCGTCGATAAACGCCTCGGCTATTTCGTCAATCACGACCTGGCCGGTTATGAGGTTCCCGTTCATGCCGACATTCCGCATCAGGAGGTGATCTTCCTCGACGAGGCCGATCCGATTTCCTCGCCGATGAAGGCCAAGGGGGTAGGCGAGCTGGGCCTGTGCGGCGTTGGCGCGGCCATCGCCAATGCGGTCTATAATGCGACGGGCGTGCGCGTGCGCGATTATCCGGTCACGCTGGATAAGCACATTAAACATTTGCCGCAGATTGCGTGAGGGCGGATATGGCGGACGGGCAGGGGATAGATGAAGCGAAGCTGATCGCGCCGCCGGTTTATCAGGACTATGTGCTGGAGGCGCTGGCGGACTGGCGCGCCCAGGGTTTGAGGACCGCGCTCCTGACCCTGATCGGCCTTGAAGGCGGCGCCCCCCGTCCACTCGGCAGTCAGATGGCGGTGGCGGAGGACGGGCGCGCGGTTGGGGCGATCTCCGGCGGATGCGCCGAGCAGGCCCTGATTCTTGACGCCCTGGCGGCGATGAGGCGCGGTCAAAACCATGTCGAGCTTTACGGCGAAGGCTCGCGCTTCAAGGACATCATCCTGCCCTGCGGCGCGGCCATTCACGTTGGTTTCGACGTGACGCTGGATGAGGCAAGCCTGAACGCCCTGATCGCAGCCCGGCGGGCGCGACAGGACGGCCTCTATGTTTTCGAGGCGGATGGGATGCGCTTTGAGAAACGCTTCAGGCCGCAAACCCGGCTTTTGCTGTTCGGCGCCAGTCCCGTTCTGCCGTTCCTGATTCAGATGGCGCGTCTCAGCGAAGGCGAGGTCATGGCCTGGAGCCCCGATGCGATGGTGCGCGCCTGTACGGAAGCCTTGCCGCTGCATTCGGCGCAAGGCTGGGACGGCCCGCCGCCGGATGCGCACACCGCCGTCGTCTCTTTGTTCCACGACCACGCTTTCGAGCCGCCGATCCTTGACGCCGCCCTGCGTTCCGAAGCGTTTTACATCGGCGCGCTCGGTAGCCGCGCCACCCATGCGCGCCGCCTCGACGCCTTGCGCGTCATGGGGTGGGACGAGGCCTCGCTGACGCGCATTCACGCCCCGGTCGGCCTCGATATCGCCGCGCAGACCCCGCCTGAGATCGCGGTGGCGACCCTGGCGCAGATCATCGCGCACAGGCCGCGCTGACGCTTGCCGCCGTCGTGTCCAGCCGCGCATAGGCGAAGGCTGCGCCGACGCCGAGCAGGACCGGCCCGTCCCATGCGGCATCGGTGACCATGTCTGCAAGATCGGCGAGGCGACCACGCACAGCGCGCGCCGTCTCGCGTCCGGCGTTCTCGACCGCCATGACCGGCGTGGCGGCGGACCGTCCGGCGCGCAATAAAGACGCCTGAATATGCCCGGCGTTGTGCGAGGACATATAGAAGCACAGGCTGGCGGACGGGTCGGCCAGCAAGCCGTCGCGGAAGTCAATGGCGCCGTCCTGGCCGCGCCCGGTCAGGAAGGTCACCGAACGCGCTTCGCCGCGATGGGTGAGCGGAAAGGCGAACTGCGCCGCCGCCGCCGAGGCCGCCGTCACGCCGGGCAGGGTGCGGTGCGCTATGCCGTGGCGGTCCAGATGCAGGCGCTCCTCCTCGACGCGCCCAAACACGGACGGATCGCCGCCTTTCAGCCGCACCACATTCAGCCCGCGCCGCGCCAGCCGGACCATCAGCATGTTCGTCCTGTCCTGCGGAACGGATAGACGATCCCCGCGCTTGCCGACGCAGACCTTGACGCAGCGCTGCGGCAGAAGCGCGATGATCTCATCCGACACCAGCGCGTCGTAAAGCACCGCCTGGGCGCCTTGCAGCGCCTTGAGCGCCCCCAGCGTCAGGTGATCCGTGCCGCCGGGACCGGCGCCGCACAGGGTGACGAAGCCCGTTGGCGCGCCCGTGATCCCCCTCTCCCCGTTTACGGGGTGAGGACGAGCGCCGAGCGCAGCGACGGCGATGGGGTGCGGGGCGACTCCGCCAGTCACGGGCGTCGTCGTTACCGGCGAGGGACCCCTCATCCCACCCCTCTCCCCTTTAAAGGGGAGAGGGGACTGTGGAGGAACACCATCTTTATGCGACATGAGACGATTCCTTTGCGTGTTTCAGCAGGCATTGCTTCAGTTCACCCTTGCACGAGCCGCAGGCCGTACCGGCGGTCGTGGCCTCGCCGATGGCCTCAACGGTGAGGGCGCCATCGGCAATGGCGGCGGTGATGGTCTTTTCGCCGACGCTACGGCAGGCGCAGATGATGCGGCCCTTGTCTTCGACGCCCGGCAGGCGGCCGATCAGCAAGGCGGCGCGGTCCTCGTCGCTTAAAACCGCGTCGCCGAACCGTTCCAGCAGCCAGTCGCGCGGCGGCAGCTTTTTGTCGATCGGGGCCACGAAAATCACCCGCGTCAGCCGCCCGTCCTCAATGCGCACCCGCCGGGTCAATCCTGTCGCTGCATCGTCGAGCATCAGATTGACGTCGAAGCCGGAAATATCCATCGGCGCGATCCCGGCCAGTTCGAAACAATCGGCAAAGGCATGGCTGGAACGGCGCCACACGGCATCACCGAAATCCGGCAGTTCGCCGTCGAAATCACGCGGCGCCATAATGAAGCCGTGCCAGGTCTCA
>NZ_JBQCGA010000038.1:0-8431 GCF_051956075.1 Asticcacaulis sp.
AATGGGCTTGCCTTCGGACTGCCGAAGCCAGGCGCGTAACGTCTCGTTCGCACAGCCGATCTTAGGCGCTATCGCGCAGATCGCCTGCCATTGAGACCCATAATCGTTCTCGTGCTCCAACACCATGCGAACCGCACGAGCGCGAACTTCAGACGAAAAATGAGGTAACTTCCGTTGGTTTGTCATCGCTCCACTCTCTCAGAGTTGGGAGCCTCCGGCAAACCCGGGGCGGTTCAGGTCGATTGACCCCTTGCCTTAAACCAACTCCCCCTTCAGCAGCTTCGGCAAATCGCCCGTCGCCGCGCCCGCATCCTCCATCACGAACTTACGCAAGGCCGGGACGCGGTTGAACAGGCCCATGCCGACGTCGCGGGCGGTGCGGATCAGGGGGTTGTCGTTGGAGAACAGGCGCACGAAACCGTCCATGATCGCCGTGGTCGAGATATTGTCAAAGCGCCGCCATTTGGCGTAGCGCTCAAGCACCAGGTCCGAGCCGAGGTCTTCGCCCAGACGCGCCGCCTCGATCAGCACTTCGGACAGGGCCGCCACGTCCTTGAGGCCGAGATTGAGGCCCTGACCGGCGATCGGGTGGATGCCGTGCGCCGCGTCGCCCAGCAGGGCCAGACGACCCTTGTGCATCTGCGCCGCCAGACCGAGGCCCAGCGGATAGAGGAAGGGCTTGCCGATCAGCTCGACCTGACCGAGGAAATCGCCGAAGCGCTGCATCAGGTGATCGTGGAACAGGTCGTGGCGCACCTGCATCAAAGCCTTGGCCTTGGCGTGTTTTTCCGACCAGACGATGCAGGCGCGGTTCTCGGTCAGGGGCAGGATGGCGAACGGGCCGGTGGGCAGGAAGTGTTCGTAGGCGACGTGGTTGTGCGGGCGTTCCATCTTCACGGTGCAGACCACGGCGCTCTGGTCGTAGGCCCAATTGATATAGTGGATGCCCGCCTTGTCGCGCAAAGACGAGCGGCGACCCTCGGCGGACACGATCAGGGGCGCGCGCAGGGTTACGCCTGTATCGAGGTCGATCTCCGCCATCGCGGCGGTTTCACGGCTGTCGGTGATCGTGACCGGGCAGTAGAGGTCGATGCCGCGCTGCGTCACCGCCTCATAGAGCGCCTTGCGCGTCTGGCGGTTCTCGACCATGTAGCCGAGCGGCTCGTCACCGGTGCGGTCGGAAATCTCGCTGGCGGTGAAATGCAGGAAGAAGGGCAGGGGTTTGGGCGAGGCCGCGCCGGGCAGGTGGCCGTCCGTGACCATGATCTCGTCCATGCGGCAGGCATGCGCCTCCAGCGCGTCGCCGACGCCGAGCGCCTTCCACTGGCGGAAACAGGCATAGGCGATGGCCGAGGCGCGCCCGTCATAGGCGGTGTCGAGAAGATCGTCAAAGCTCTGGCGCTCGACCAAAGCGACCTGCAAGCCGCCCTGATGCAGGGCCAGACCTAAGGTCATGCCCGCCATGCCCGCGCCGACAATCACAACATCATAAGTTTTCATCGAAAGCACCTCTGCCGCGCATCATAAACGCCGCCCGGCAAAGCGCAATGCGACATGCGCGCTCGCCAAAAAAAGCAGACCCAAAACGCCAACATCGTAAACAGGTTTTAACCATTTGCCAGGCATCTAGGGAGGAGTTTCCGCCCCTGTTTTAACAAGTTACCGCAGACGATATGGCCAGCCTGACCGCCACCCTCTGGAGCGCTTTCGAGACGCACGCGCGCAATATCTGGACCTCGACCCCGATGGCGCGGCTGCGCGGGGCGTTTGTCGCCCTGGCCGGGTGCGCCGGAATACTGGCCCTGGCCACCTATAATGCCGACGATCCCAGCCTGAACACGGCCTCCAGCGGCGATGTGCACAATATGCTGGGCCATTCCGGCGCCATCGTCGCCGATATCGCGGCGCAGTCGCTGGGGCTGGCGGCCTGGCCCGCCGCCGCGCTTTTCGTCTATTTCGGTTTGCAGCGCGTCTTTCATCCTGATCCCGATCAGACGCGCGGGCGGTTGCGCCTGCATGCGCTGTGGGCCGTGCTGTTCGTGCTGGCCCTGGCCGCCGCCATCGCGCCTTTGCAGACCTCGGACGATCCGGTGCTGGCGCAGAGCCTTGGCGGCTTCTGGGGCGCGGGGCTGCATCATCTGCTGGCGGCGCTGTTCGGCTTTATGCGCCTGCCGGGCGCCGTGCTGATCGCCAGCCTGATCTTCGCCGGTCTGGCCGTCTTCGGTTTCAACCAGACCTTCAGCCTGAAATTCGACGCCTATTTGCGCGCCGGTCAGGCGACGGCCACCATTCTGGCCGAGGCGATGGGCCGCTTCACCCACCGCGCCACCAGCCCGGAGGACGCGGCGCCCGCGCGCCCGAAACGCGCCAAAAAGGTCAAAACCTTTGTCGATGAAGGCGAGGCCGACGGTTTCGACGCGCCGGTCCGTCCGCGCATGGCGCTGGACGATGAGGACGAGGCGCTGCGCCCGGAGCCGGAAATTGCGCCGAGCGCGCGCTTTGCGCCGCCGGTTGACGACGATTTCGACGATGGCGATGCGGCCATAGACATCCGGCCGATGCAGCCGACTCCGCAGGCCGCCCCGGCCAAACAGCCGGAGTTCGACTTCCTGCGACCGGGCAATTTCCGGCTGCCGGAGCTGTCGATTCTGGCCAAGCCGCAGGCGCGCAGTCACGCCTATGACGAGGAGTCCCTGCGCCAGAACGCCCGTATGCTGGAAAGCGTGCTGGCCGAGTTCGGCGTCAAGGGGGTGATCGACCAGATCCGCCCCGGCCCGGTGGTGACGCTGTACGAACTGGCCCCGGCGGCGGGGGTGAAGGGCGCGCGCGTCGTCGCGCTGGCCGACGATATTGCGCGCAACATGTCGGCGCGTTCGTGCCGCGTCTCGGTCGTGCAGGGCCGCAACGCCATCGGCATCGAACTGCCCAATCACAAGCGCGAGACGGTCTATTTGCGCGATCTTCTGGCCTCGAAGGATTATGAGGCGACGAACCAGACCCTGCCGATGGCGCTGGGCGAAAGCATTGGCGGCGAACCCTATATCGCCGACCTCGCCAAGATGCCGCACCTGCTGATCGCCGGGACCACCGGTTCGGGCAAGTCGGTGGGCGTCAACGCCATGATCCTGTCCATCCTCTACCGGCTCGATCCCGAACAGTGCAAATTCATCATGATCGACCCCAAAATGCTGGAATTGTCGGTTTATGACGGCATTCCGCACCTCTTGGCGCCGGTGGTGACCGACCCGAAAAAGGCCGTGGTCGCGCTGAAATGGACCGTCAAGGAGATGGAGGACCGCTATCGCCGCATGTCCAAGGTCGGCGTGCGCAACATCGCCAACTATAATGAGCGCGCCAGAGCCACCGCCGCCGAGGGCAAGAACTTCGTGCGCAAGGTGCAGACCGGCTTCGACGAGACGGGCCAGCCCGTCTATGAGTTCGACGAAATGGTCCCCGAACCCATGCCCTATCTGGTCGTCGTGGTCGATGAGGTCGCCGACCTGATGATGGTGGCGGGCAAGGATATCGAAGGGGCGGTGCAGCGTCTGGCCCAGATGGCGCGCGCCGCCGGCATCCATCTGATCATGGCGACGCAGCGCCCGTCGGTCGATGTCATCACCGGCACGATCAAGGCCAACTTCCCGACGCGGATCTCGTTCCAGGTCACGTCCAAGATCGACTCGCGCACCATCCTGGGCGAGCAGGGCGCGGAGCAGCTTCTGGGTCAGGGCGACATGCTCTATATGGCGGGCGGCGGACGTATCACCCGTCTGCACGGCCCGTTCGTCTCCGACGGCGAGGTCGAGGCCGTGGCGCAATACCTGCGTGATCAGGGCCAGCCGCATTATCTCGAAGACGTCACCTATGGCGGCGATGATGAGGGCGGTTCGGACGCCGGGCCGGGCGAAGGCGGCGGTTCGGGCGACGATCTTTACGACAAGGCGGTCTATTACGTCACCTTCGACCGCAAGGCCTCGACCTCCTATATCCAGCGTAAATTGCAGATCGGCTATAACCGCGCCGCCTCGCTGATGGAGCGCATGGAGCAGGAAGGCGTGGTCGGCCCGGCCAACCATGTCGGCAAACGCGACATCCTCGTGGGTCCGCCGCCGGGGCATTAAGGGCAAGCGCGCCCTCTCCTCTTGTGGAGCAGGGCTGTCGCATGGGTGTGGATGTGACGAAATCCACCTTCCCGTCGCTTGAAGCTGACTTTCGCACGCTACCGCTATCGCCGGTGCATGCCGGGTGAGGGTTGCCGCTGCGCGGGGGGTGGTTAGACAATTTGTCCAAGGGTTTTGGCGGGATGGATGGCCTATAGGGCGGGCTTTATGCCTGCCTTGAAGAGTCCGCCATGTCGCATGCCGCCGCTGTTTCGTCCGTTCTGATCCTCGCCGCCTTCGCGCCCGTGGCCGCGCAGGCGCAAAGTCTTGGCGTCGAGACAAGCCCCACCGAAGTCATTGTGCGCGGTCAGCGCGTCGCCGCCGACCTGCCCGCAAGGCGCGATGCGACCAGCGATACGGCCAGCCTGCTGTCCGGCGTCGCCGGGGTGGCGATCCAGACGGCGGGCGGCGTGTCGGGGCGTCCGGTCGTGCATGGGCTTGATGACGACCGGGTGCGCGTGACGGTGGACGGCATGGACCTGTCCTCGGCCTGCGCCAACCATATGAACCCGTCCCTCAGCTACATCTCGCCGTCCTCGACCGGCTCGATCGGCGTGCAGTCGGGCGTCACCCCGGTCTCCGAAGGCGGCGACAGTCTGGCCGGGACGATCACGGTCACATCCGCGCCGCCGGTGTTCGCGGCGGCGGGCAAGACCTTGCTGACCGGCGACGCTTCGGTTTTCTATCGCAGCAATGCCGATGATCGCGGCGGCGCGCTCAACGCCACCCTGGCCTCGGAGCATCTGAGCTTCCGCCTCGACGCCGGGGCCGAGGACGCGGACGACTATAAGGACGGCAAGGGCGGGACGGTCTCATCGAACTATTTCAAAACCCGCGACCTAAGCGGCCTGTTCGCTTATCGTCATGGCGACCATCTGCTCACCTTCCGCGCCGGGGTGCGTTCCGTGCCCGGTCAGGGCTTCGCCAATCAGCAGATGGACATGATCAAGAACGATTCGACCTTCGGCAATCTGAGTTACGAAGGCGGCTATAGCTGGGGCCGGGTCGAGGCTGAGGCTTATGAGCAGGTCGTGCATCACCTGATGAATATCGGCCCGGACAAGCTGAAACTGGCCGGGACCATGATGATGCCGGACATGCCGATGAACACAAGGGGCGTCGATTATGGCGCGAAGCTGAAGTTCGAGATTCCGACCAAGGCGGGCCTGATGCGGCTTGGGGCCGAGCAGCATCATTTCGGCCTGAACGACTGGTGGCCGCCGGTGGCGGGGACCATGATGATGGCGCCCAATACCTTTCTCAACATCAATGACGGCCATCGCGATCGTCTGGGCGCCTATGCCGAGCTGGAAAGCAAGCTTAGCAGCCAGTGGTCAACGCTGGCGGGCGTGCGAGTCGATCAGGTCAAGAGCGATACGCACGATGTTTCCGGCTACAATATGATGTATGCGGGCGCGGCCAGCGCCTTTAACGCGCAGGATCACCGCCGCAGCGACAGCGACTGGGACGCCACCCTGCTGGCGCGTTATACGCCCGACGCCTTCACCAGCTATGAGGTCGCGGTGACGCAGAAGTCGCGCGCGCCGGGGCTTTATGAGCGTTATGCCTGGGGCACGGACTGGATGTCGTCGGAAATGATCAACTGGGCGGGCGATGGCAACGCCTATGTCGGCAATCAGAACCTGCGCCCGGAAGTCGCGCATACCGCGCTGGTGTCCGGCCAGTGGCGCAGGCCCGGCGAGGGCGGCTGGTCGCTGAAGCTGACGCCCTATTATACGCAGGTTGACGACTATATCGATGTGCGGGTGATCAACAGCCGGGTCAGCGGTCTGGCCACGATCAACCAGCTTCAGTTCGTCAATGAAGCCGCGACGCTTTACGGCGTGGACGCCGATTTCACCACGGGGCTTTGGAATTCGTCGCGGTTCGGCGCGGGCAGTCTGCACGTTGTCGCCAGCTATACGCACGGCGAGAACACCACGGACGATGCGCCGCTCTATCACATCCTGCCGCTCAATGGCCGGGTGACGCTGGAGCAGGCGATGGGTCCGTGGCGCAATGCGGTCGAGATCGAGGCGGCAGCCAAGAAGGACCGGGTCGATCCCTTGCGTCAGGAGCCGCAGACCGGGGCCTATGCGCTGATCAATCTGCGCACCGCCTGGCAGGGCAGGACGATGCGCGTTTCGCTGGCGGTCGAGAACCTGCTGGATACCGCCTATGCGCTGCCGCTGGGCGGGGTCAATGTCGACGCCTATCTGGCGAGCAACTGGACCGGGGCGTTCACGCCGTTGCGCGGCCCCGGCCGGTCGGTGAACCTCTCTTTAAGCCGGAGCTTCTAGCGCATCCCAAAAAGTGTGACGCACTTTTTGGACCCAGATGCGCGCTCTAGGAAAGTTTCGGTTTGCGCACGAACGGCACCTTGAGCGTCAGATAGGTGCCCGCGCGCCACAGCCATTCCAGCGGGCCGTAATAAAAGCGTTTGAACCACAGGTGGGCGAAGATCACCTGGGCGATAAAGGCCGGGATGGCGATCAGCACCGCCGTCGATTGCGACATGCTGGCGTGCAGGCCGAGGCCGAAGCTGTAGAAGACCGGCACGAAGATCAGCGACTGGCCGATATAGAGCGTCAGGGTCATACGGCCCGCCGGAGCCAGAAGGCCGAGCAGGCGATGGCCGAAGCTGTAATAGAGGTTCAAAAAGGCCAGCATCATCGCCGCCATCAGGCTGAGGTCGAACCAGCCGGACAGCATCGACTCCCACAAGGATCGCGGCATGAAGACGGCGTCCGAGGTCGGGACCAGCGGCAAAAGCGCCGACTTGCCGAACCACAGGACGGCGGCGGCGAGGGCGGCGATGGCCATGCCGATCAGGCGGGTTTTGACAAAACGCTCGGGCTGGCGGAAGAAGCCGATGCGGCCCAGGATCATGCCGATCAGCGACAGGCCCAAAATCTGGCTCAGGCGGCCCGATTCCCACATGAAGTCCCATTTGAACGGGCGGCCATCGCTGAGATTGGCCGCTACGGTGGCGAAGAAGCTCTTGCCGGTCAGATAGGCTTCGGGCGTGACCGCGCTCCAGAAGCCCGGCGGCTGATTGGCCCAGTGCGCGCCGTCAAAGGCGGCGATCATCTGCACGATCATGACCGGCTGCAACAGGAAAAAGACGGCGATCAGGGCGATCAGGGCATTGGATTTCAGGCGATAGAAGGGGATCAGGAACAGGCCCATCACCGCCAGCACGTCCAGCACGTCGCCGCGATAGATCAGGCCGTGCAGCCAGCCGAAGCCGAACAGTAGGGCCAGACGCCAGACGAAGCGGACGGTGAAATCGACGCCGCGCTGCGCCGCGCGGTCCATGATGATGAAGAAGGAGACGCCGAAACACAGGGCCAGCAACGAAAACGATTTGCCCGCGAAGATGTTGAAAATGGCGTCGTGCCACATCAGTTGCGTCGGGTCTTTCGTCGGGTGCGCCCAGTAGAGTTCATATTGTTCGGGCATGTGGACGAGGAACAGGCCGAGCAAGGCGAAGCCGCGCAAAGCGTCGAGGCCCTCCATTCTGGGTATGAAGGCCGGTTTGGCTGTGGTCATGGGTATCCCTGCAAATCGTTGTTGTATTATTTGATAGAAAATTTGGCGAAAACGCCTATATGGGCGGGATGAAGAGAAGCTATTCCAAAGACAAAGGGCAAGGACATTCTGCCCACAAGACGCATGGGCGCGCTCCCGCCGAGCAGGGGCCGAGCCAGCGTCAGTTGCGCGCCGGCGAGCTGGTGCGGCATGCGCTGGTCGAAATCCTGCGCGAAGAAGACATCCATGACGACGACCTGCACGGCGTCTCGATCACCGTCACCGAGGTGCGCTGTTCGCCCGATCTGCGCCATGCGACCGTGTATGTGGAGCCTTTGGGCGCAGGGCTGGGCGGGGTGACGATCACCGCCGATGAGGTTGGACCCGCCGTGGCGGCGCTGAACCGGCACGCCAAGTTCCTGCGCGGTATTCTGGGCCGGATGATCGACATGAAGTTCACGCCGGACCTGCGCTTTGTGCATGATGAGAGCTTTAATGAAGCGGCGCGGATCGACGCGCTGTTCATGCGGCCGGATGTGGCCAGAGACTTGCATCATGAAGACGATGATGATGCGGACGAGGACGGCGAAGACTGAAACCCTCCTCCCCTGCCTTAGCGGGGGAGGTGTCACGGCTTGTCCGTGACGGAGGGGGCAACCCAACCGTCCGGAGGCCCCCCCCCCCGCCACAAAAACCCCCCCACCCCCCCACCCAACGGGGGCGGTAAAAAAAAAAGAAAG
>NZ_JBQCGA010000039.1:0-8079 GCF_051956075.1 Asticcacaulis sp.
CGAACAGCAGGACTTCGACATCGCCGAGGATTGCGGCTGGTGGCCCGGCGGCCAGCGCTACGATCCAGAGGATCGTTTCTATAACTGTCCGCGCCTGCAACACTGGATCCAGACCTATGGCATGGACTATTTCACCCCTGATCCGCCGTGAGGAGCCTGTCCCGCACCGCCTGCGCCGTCAGTCCTTCCGCGCGATAGTCGCGCAAGGCCTTCGATCCCTTGCGTTTGGCCAGCCGCCGCCCCTGATCATCGAGCAGCAGCGCATGATGCGCATAAACCGGCGTCGGCAGGCCTAACAGCGCCTGCAACAGCACCTGCGTATGGGTGGCGTCATAGAGATCATGGCCGCGATGCACATGGGTCACGCCCTGCCGCGCGTCGTCCACGACCACGCACAGATGATAGGCGACGCCGATATCCTTGCGCCCCAGCACGACGTCGCCATTGACGCCCGGATCGGCGCGGCGCTCATCCGCGCCTTCAAAAAAGCTCAACGCGTCATAACGCGCGCCCAGCGCCCTGCGGCACGCTTCCAGCGACAGCCGCCAGGCGGGCGGCGCGGGCGCGTTTTCCGCCATATCCTCGCCCTGCGGCGCGCTCAAGGCCGCCTCGGCCTCGCCCCTGCGCGTCCTCGCGTCGGCATAGAGCACGCCCATATCGCGCAGACGTTCCAGCGCCGCCTGATAATCCGCCATATGCTCGCTCTGGCGCAGCACCGGCTCCGGCCAGTCCAGCCCCAGCCAGCGCAGATCGTCATGGATCGCCTGCTCAAAGTCCGGTCGGCAGCGCGTATGGTCGATATCCTCGATGCGCAACAAAAACTCCCCGCCCTGCGCCTGCGCCGCCGCGAATCCGGTCAGCGCGCTGAAGGCGTGGCCCAGATGCAGATAACCGGTCGGGGAGGGCGCGAAACGAGTCCTGTACATCCGCTCACCCTAAACACGCCGCCGCAAAATTTCACAAAAAATTCCCATTCCTTTTCCCCAGAATCGGGTTCACTCTTTCATCAGGACCAAACCGCGTGTAGAAGGAGACCCGTCTTCAAAACGTGCCGTTTACCGACGACGCTGTCATATCGGAGGCCGATATGCAGATCCTGAAAAGTCCGCCTTCCGACTGGCGCGCGCTGGTCCTGAACGCCGATTTCCGGCCTCTGTCCTATTACCCGCTTTCGACCAAGCCGTGGCAGGAGGTCGTCAAGGCGGTGTTCGAGGGGCGTGTCGATGTGGTCTCGACCTATGATGTCGAAATCCGCTCGCCCTCGATGAAGATGCGTCTGCCCAGCGTGGTGTCGCTGAAATCCTATGTCGATCAGAACCGACCGCCCGCCTTCACACGCTATAATGTCTTTCTGCGCGACCGCTTCTCCTGCCAGTATTGCGGCGCCCGCTCAGAACTGACCTTCGATCATGTGGTGCCGGTCTCGCAGGGCGGCAAAAGCACCTGGACCAATATTCTGACCGCCTGCGCGCCGTGCAATTTGCGTAAAGGGGGAAAAACTCCCCGCCAGGCGGGTATGATGCCGACACAGAATCCACACCGCCCGACAATGCACCAGCTACAGGCGCTCGGCAGGTCGTTTCCCCCTAACTATCTGCACGAAAGTTGGATAGATTATCTCTACTGGGATACGCTGCTGGAGGCGTGAACCGGACGGATGGGGATGGGGCGGCATGGCGCCTGTGCGCTTTGAAACGGACCGGGGCGGCTTTGGCGTGGTGCGCTTTCCACGTCCCAAGGGCCGTTCGCGCACGCCGCTGGAGCCGCTGCAGCAGGCGCTGGAGACAACGCTGAACGTCCGCTTCGAGGCGCGCCGCGAGCGCCTGTTCGGTCCGCGCATCCAGAGCTTCATCTTTATGGGCGAGCGCGTGAAACTGAAAATGCTCGACAGCGGCGACGCGCAGATCGACCTGTCCGAAGCCGATGACGAGATGCGCGAAATCCTGATCGAGAGCCTGCGCCAGAGCCACGCCTTCGAGAGCTTTTAACGCACCTGAAACCACACCAGCAGCCCCGCCGCCGCCGTCATCAGCACAAAGGCCAGGCCGCCGAACAGGTTCGACCAGACGCCATTGACGTAATCGCCCATGACCTTTTTGTTGTTGGCGATGTGCAGCACGATGGCGATGATCACCGGCGCGGTCAGGCCGTACAGCATGGCCGACCAGATCAGCGCCCGCACCGCGCCGATATGGGTGTAATTAATCCCCAGTCCGATCAGCACGGCTATGATCAGCACGGCATAGAAGGCGGGGGCCTCATGCGGCTTGCGGTCCAGCCCCTCGCGCCAGTCGAACGCCTCGGCGACCAGATAGGACAGAGCGCCCGCCAGCACCGGAATGGCCAGAAAGCCCGTGCCGATGACGCCGAGCGCGAACAGATAATAGGCGCCGTCTCCGGCAAGGGGTCTCAGCGCCTGCGCCGCCTGTTCGACCGTGTCGATGCGATGCACGCCCGCATTGAACAGCACCGTGCCGGTGGTCAGGATGATGAAGAACATGACGATATTGGAGAACAACATGCCGATATCGACGTCGAAGCCCATCTCCTCGATCAGGCGCTTATCGACGCGCAGCCGCTTCTGCTTCACGGCCTCGACCTCCATGGTCGCCTGCCAGAAGAACAGATAGGGCGAGATGGTCGTGCCCAGAATGGCCACCAGAATCGCCAGATAGTCGCGATCCCACCGCCAGACGGGCGTATAGGCGTCATGCAGAACCTGCCGCCAGTCGGTATGGCTGAGAAAGGGGACGATCAGATAGACCAGCAGCGCGGCGCACAGCCATTTCAGCACGGCGGCGAACTTCTGATACGGCAGCCAGACTATGGCCAGCAGGATGACGCCGGTGAAGCCGACGCTCCAGGTCAGGCTCGGAACCGTGGGAACGACCAGATGCGTGACCGCGCCCATGGCGGCGATGTCGGCGCCGATATTGAGCACAATGGCCGGAAAGCTGAACAGAACCATCAGCCACAGCACCGGGCGCGGATAGGTCTTGCGCAGAATGCCGGTCAGCCCCTGCTGGGTGACCATGCCGATGCGCGCGCACATTTCCTGCACCGCCGCCATCAGCGGAAAGGTGACAAGGGCCGTCCACAAGGTCAGCAGGCCGAACTGGGCGCCCGCCTGCGAATAGGTCGCCACGCCCGACGGATCGTCGTCCGAAGCGCCCGTGATCAGGCCGGGGCCGATGGCTTTGAGCAGGCGACCGAGCGAGCGCCGTTGACGGGAGGGCTGGCTGTCCGATCCCCCCTCCATTGGGTTCAGATCTTTTCGCTGATGCGGATGGCCAGGCGGCACCCGGCCTGCACCACGGCGGACAGCAGCGGGTAGGCGGGCGCCTCGTGCGCGCCCTGCGCGATGGCCTGATCGTGGTGGCCCAGCTCGTCGTCGCGGAACTGCGACAACTGCGCCGCCAGCTCCGGGTCCGTGTCCTCCAGTTCGGCGACCTGACCGGCGTAATGCTCGCCGATCACCGCCTCAACCGCCTCGGTGCAGGCGTGGGCGGCCTTTTCGCCGAGCAGAGCCGTGCCGACCCCCAGCGCCGTCGCCGCGACGCGCCATACCGGGGTCATCAGGGTCGGACGGATGTTCTTCTCGCGCAGCAGCGTCTCAAAAGCGTCGAGATGGACCTGCTCCTCGCCCTGCATCTTGGTGAACTGGCGGCTCAGCTCCTTGTGCGGCGTGTCGGAAAAGACCCGGCTCTGGCCGCGGTAGATATGCACGGCGGCCAGCTCCCCGGCGTGGTCGACGCGCAGCATCTCTTCAAGGCGACGGCGGCCTTCGCCGGGACCGGGGCGTTTGGGCGATGGGGTCATCAGGCTCTCCTGCGACGCGGGCGGAAGCGCAGCGAAGCGATCAGGCTCAGCAGCGCCAGCACGGTGGACACGATGGCGTTATAACCGGCCATGGACAGGCCGAACATGCGCCATTGCGCCACGTCGCACATCGGCGCCTTGGTCGCCGCTCCGGCCAGGAAGGCGGCCATCTGATCGAGGCTGATCTCGCCGCCCGAAGCGGTGCAGCTTTCCGGTCCGCGCCACCATTTCAGCTCGACCCCGGCATGGAACAGGGCGATGGCCGCGCCGGTGGCGAAGATGGCGAACAGGACGAAGGAGAAGACGCGCGGCGGCCCCTTGGCGCCGGTGAACAGGGCCCAGACGCTGGCGACCAGCGCCACGCCGGACGCGATCCAGTAGATATCGCGCTGCTTTAGGCACAGATGGCACGGCTCCAGATGCCCGAAAAGCTGGAACGACCAGGCCGTCGCCAGCATGGCCAGGGACAGGACGAGGGCGGTAATGCTCCACCAGCGGCCAAAAGCGAGAAACAGCCTTCTGCCGACCTTGTTCGATTTGGGAGCCTGCATCGCGATCCTATTTCGCCATCCACTTGACGACAATGAAGCCTAACACGATCACCGCCACAACAACAGCCGTTACGATATAGATGCGCTTTTCGATCAGCTCGGCCAGCTCCGGCCCGAATTTGCGGAACAGGAAGGCGACGAAGAAGAAGCGCACCGTGCGCGTTATGGCCGACGAAATGGCGAACCACACCAGCGAAAACTGCGCCAGACCGGCGGCGATGGTCACCAGCTTGTACGGAATCGGCGTCAGGCCTTTGACAAGGATCACGGCCACGCCCCATTTGGCGAAGAAGGCGCGAAACTCCTGAAGCCCGTCGGGGTGGCCGAACAGGGCCAGAATCCAGTGGCCGAGCGGCTGGACGTAATAGCCGATAGCGTAACCCAGAAAGCCGCCGAGCACGGAGAAGATCGAGCAGATCAGAGCCAGCCGCCACGCCTTTTCCGGTCGCGCCATGACCATGGGCGCCAGCATGATGTCAGGCGGCAGCGGAAAGAAGGAGGCTTCGGCGAAAGCGATGACCGCCAGCGCCTTTTCGGCGTGCGGGCCGCCGGCCTGACGAATCATCCAGTTATAGAGAGGTCGCAGCACAGGAAACTCGGGAAAACAGCGATGTGAATCTCCCCTTATCAGGCGGCGCGCGACTTGTCGCGGGCGCCGTCGCGGCCGGACGAAATTTCCGCAGGGCTGCGCGCAAATGACGCAACCAAAAATATTGGGCCAGAAATATTGTGCCAAAAATATGGAGTCTGCGGCGCATTAGTCTATATGGACCCAGCCTTTATAATTAATGATTTGTCACTGAGCGGATCATTTGCCATTGGCGTATAAACGCCCATCCTGTAAAAGGGCAGTGGTTGAGGATGTAACTTATGACGCATGGTTCGCTTACCCTGGATGAGTATATGCCCTATCGTCTCGCCGTGGCTTCGACCGCGGTGAGCGCGCTGATCGCGACGGCGTATGAGAGCCTTTACGGCCTCAAGATCCCAGAATGGCGGCTGATCTTCGTGCTGCGCGAGGACGGTCCGACCACGCAACAGGCTCTGGTCAAACGCTCCGGCATGGATAAGGTGACCATCTCGCGCGCCGCGCAAAGCCTGGCCAAGCGCCGCCTGATCACGCGCGCGCCGCATGAACACGACGGACGTTCGCATCACCTGATCCTGACCGCCGAAGGCGAGCGTCTCTATGCCGATGTGGCGCCCGCCGCCGCCGAATATGAGCGCATCATGCTGGCCGATTTCTCGCCGGACGAGGTCGTGCAGTTCAAGAAACTGTTGCGCCGTGTCGAGGAAGCCGCGCTCAAGGCGCAAAACGGCCGCTGATTCCCTCTTGCTTGCTGGCGGGCCATGGGACAATCTGTTAACCTTTCCACTGTGATGGCTCAGGGCTGACGGAAAGGGGGGCTGACATGCGATACGGTTTCGATGCGCCTTCAAATGCGCCGAGTGACTTCCCGTCCGATCCGGTCGTGCATCATCACCTGCTGGCCTGGCTGCTGCTGGTCCTGCTGGCGGTCGTCGCGACGGCCAGCCTGACTCTTGTGTTCAAAAGCGCCGAAAAGATGATGCGCAGCCGCCTTGGCGACGGCGTCGACGCGCGCGTCAAGCTGGTGCGCAAAAGCCTCGAAGCCGCCGCCAGAGCGCGCGCCGACGATCAGATTGATCTGGCGCAGGCCGCGCGCGAGGCGCTCAACGACAATTTCGGACGCACCCTGGCGCTGAGCGACGGGCTCTTCAAGGCGGCCGATGCGCTCAACAAGGCGCTGGACGGCATGCGCGAGGAGGAGGTCAAGCCGCAAGCGGCGCCAGGCGGCGGGGTCGTACACGGCGGCACGGTGATCAATATCGCCGTCGCCAATGGCGCGGTCGCGCCGGTTCCGATGGCGCCTGCGGAGTCTCAGGGAGCGTCGCCCCCGGCTGAACCGGCGCCTGCAACGCCCGAAGACCGCCGCGACGCCCTGTGGCGCGCGGTGCAAAAGCTGTTCGCCTACTGGAGCCATATGAACGTGGTCAGCGCCGCCTTCCGCGCTGCGCAGACTCAGTTGCTGCAATCGCCGACGTGGATCGCGCCGCATGAGATGGCGCCGCCGCCAGAGGCGCCGCCGCGTTTCTGGCGTTTCTCCGCGCCAATCTCCGCGCCTGGGCGCAAATGAGTACGGCCCGGTCATGAACAGCGATTTCGACGATGCTTTTGGCGGTCCGCCCGACGGGTTCGCGCCTTACCACGCCGGACCCGATCCGCTGCTGATCATGCTGCTGATCGTGCTGGGCCTCGTGGTGGCGGGCTTTGTCGGCCTGATCGTCTATCTGGGGCGTCAGCGCGGATTGAAACGCTTGCGCGCCGAACGCGCCGCCTCGGCGGAAGCGATCTACGCCAGCATCCGCCACCATCTCGACAAGGCGCTGGCCTCGCCCGGCGGCGTCATGCTGGAGCGCGGGCGCGAAGTCGCCGACGTCATCGAGGCGCGGCTCGGGCTGGTGCTGGCGCTGAAAGCCCGTCCGGGCAAGCTGATCGGCGAACTGGATAAGGCGCTGGCGGGCAAGGTCGAGAAGCCTTCCACAGAACCGGGACCGGTCAAGGTCAAACGGCCCCTGCCGACCGAAACGCATTATCTCGAAGTCTGGAAGGCCCTGCAGGGGCTGAATCAACTCTGGCAGGACAAGCCGCGCGTGCTGGCCATGATCGAAGCGGCGCAGGCCGAACTGTCGGAACGGCCGCCGCTGTTGCGTCCCAAACCCGCCGCCGCCGAAGCCGCCGCCGTGGTGGCCGCGGCGCTCGCCGACGCCGATCGCGGCGTCGCTGCGCCAAAGTCCGAGCCTGAGTCAGAGCCAGAACCGGACCCGCCGGAGCCGACGCCGCCAAAACCGCGCGCGCGCCGCGAAAAACGTGCTAAGGAATCGTCGGGCAAAGAGGGTGGCGAAGGGGGCGGCGGCAAGCGCAAAGAGGATCTGCCGCCGCATAAACGCAACATGCTGGCCTGACCTTACCGGGCGGGCCGGAACGGGAGTTCTGGACTTGCATACGCTTAACCGGCGGGCGATCGGCTTCGCCGCCATGCTTTCGGCCCTGGCGGGCTGTGTTGACGCCATCGGCTTTATCAAGCTGGGTGGCTATTTCGTCGCCTTTATGAGCGGAAACTCGACGCAACTGGCGGTCGGGTTGGCGCAGCTTGATGTCGGCAGGATCGTGCAACTGGGCAGCATCCTGCTTTTGTTCGTCGGCGGGACCATGCTCGGCGCGCTGCTTGGCCACGGAACGTCCAAAGGCCGGGGTTTGCGCGTCCTGCGGCTGGTGGCGTGGCTGCTGGCCTGCGCCTGCCTGTTCCATTTGGCTCACTGGGACTTCGCCGCCATTATCCTGATGGTGCTGGCCATGGGGGCTGAGAACAATGTCTTTCAGCGCGACGGCGACATGGTGGTCGGCCTGACCTATATGACCGGAACCCTGGTCAAGATGGGCCAGAAGATGGCGGGCGCCCTGACTGGCGGCGACGTCTGGGGTTGGGTTCCCTATGGCCTTCTGTGGCTGGGTCTGGTCTCGGGCGCAACCTGCGGCGCGGCGCTCTACGGTCTTTTCGGGCTGGGCAGCCTGTGGGCGGTCGCGGCCTTTGCGGCAGCGATGATGATTTACGCAACCATCGACCGTCGTGTTCTGACCGATTAATCCAGTCCCTCGTCCTGATTCAGCACCGCGTCGTCATCGTCG
>NZ_JBQCGA010000040.1:0-10411 GCF_051956075.1 Asticcacaulis sp.
CGAACAGCAGGACTTCGACATCGCCGAGGATTGCGGCTGGTGGCCCGGCGGCCAGCGCTACGATCCAGAGGATCGTTTCTATAACTGTCCGCGCCTGCAACACTGGATCCAGACCTATGGCATGGACTATTTCACCCCTGAGCCGCCGTGAGCATCCGGCGCGTGCATCGCCGCTTTACAGCGCCTTCATTCCCCTGTATGACCCCGCGCCATGTCCATGACGCCAATGACAACAACGACAATGAAGCCGACCTGCTTTCAGCGGGGCGGTTCGGTCGTGCGGGTCTAAGCGCTGATCGGACCAGGCCTCGCGATGACGCGGGGCCGGTCTGAACTTTCCCAAGTCCGACACCCTCGCGCTCGCTGAACAGTTTTCAGGAGACGTGAACCCATGCAATCCCAACCTCATATCGGACCCAGTATCGGCATTGTCGGCGCCACCGGCCTTGTCGGCGGCATGATGCTGTCCATCCTCGCCGAGCGCGATTTCCCGGCGCGCAGCGTGCGCCTGTTCGCCTCGGCGCGCTCGGCGGGCAAAAGCCTGCCGTTCAAGGGGCGCGACATCGTGGTCGAGGATGCGGCGACCGCGGACTATGCGGGTCTCGACATCGTCTTCTTCTCGGCAGGCGGCGCGACCTCGAAGGCGCTGGCGCCGAAGGTCGCGGCGGCGGGCGCCGTGGTCATCGACAACTCCTCGGCCTGGCGCGCCGATCCCGACGTGCCGCTGGTGGTTGCCGAGGTCAATCCCGAAGCGCTGAACCATATCCCCAAAGGCATTATCGCCAACCCGAACTGCACGACGATGGCGGCCATGCCTGTGCTGAAGCCGCTGCACGACGCGGCGGGCCTGAAGCGGCTGATCGCCAGCACCTATCAGGCGGTGTCGGGCGGCGGCCTTGAAGGCATAGAGGTGCTGCGCGACCAGATTTTGGCGGGTGGTTCGGACATCGCCGCATTGGCCACGGACGGACGGGCGGTCGATCTCGGCGCCTTGCGCAAATGGGTCGCGCCCATCGCCTACAATGTCGTGCCGCTCAACTATGTTCTGGGCGAGGACGGCTAAACCGAGGAGGAGCTCAATCTGCGCGACGAGAGCAGCAAGATCTTAAACATCCCCGGCCTCAAGGTCGCGGCGACCTGCGTGCGCGTGCCGGTCTTCACCGGCCACGCCCTGTCGATCAATGCCGAGTTCGAACGCCTGCTGTCGCCGCAAGCCGCTCTCGATCTGTTGCGCGATGCGCCGGGCGTAGAGATCGCCGAGGCTCCGAACCCGCTGGCCGTCACCGGCCGCGACCCGGTGCAGGTCGGCCGCGTGCGCATCGATCCGTCCGCCGATAACGGCCTCGTCCTGTTCGTGGCGGGCGACAACTTACGCAAGGGCGCCGCGCTCAATGCCGTGCAGATCGCCGAGGTTCTGCTCAAATTCTAAACATAGTGGCAGGGCGCGGGTCGTGATATAGTATGATTAGGTATGACTATAGGAGTCCCGCGCCATGTCGAACATCGTCAAGAAGACCATCAGCCTGACCAAAGAACAGGCCGCCTTCATCGAAGCGCAGGTCGCGTCCGGCCAGTACGCCAACGCCTCCGAAGTCATCCGCGAAAGCCTGCGTCGCGAACAGCGCCATGCCGCCGCGCTGGAAAAATTCATCCGCGAGGAGGGCGCCAAAGCCTATGACGACTACATGGCGCATCCTGAGCGCGCCCTGCCGATCGACGAGGCGTTCGCAAAAATCTATGCGGATATCGAAGCGCTTGAAAGCGCGCCTGAACAGGCGGCGGAATGAAACGTAGAAAGGTTATCCTGTCACCGACCTTACGCCGCGACTTCGTCAACATCTATCGTTGGATCAAGCTCAAAACGAGTCCGTCGCTGGCCTTGCGATACGTCCAAAGGATCGAAGCCTACTGCCGTAAGTTCGACCTCGCCGCCGAGCGCGGAACCCGGCGCGACGATATCCGCCAGGATCTGCGCGTCATCAGCTTCGAGGGCCGCGTGACCCTGTTGTTTCTGGTCACGGACGAAGCGGTGATCTTCCTGCGCGCCTTCTACGGCGGTCAGGACTGGGAGGAGGAACTGTCCGAAACCTGATCCGGCGCCGGGACGCGCTCCAGCCACGCCTCGCGCCAGAATAACGGATTGGCGCGCGGACACCGCTTAGCGCAGACGCCCTCGCACACCAGCCCATTCAGCGTCACGGTGCGCGTCAGATGGACCATTTCGCCGGTGACTTCATGTACAATGCGCGTGACCACCTGATCGACCTGCCGCACCTGACCGATGGCCAGCGCCATTTCCGGCTCAAAGCTGAGGCCGAGATTGCGCGAGGCCGGATCGAGCGTGGCGCGGATCGCCTCAGCGTCGCGCACGCGCACCTAGTCGCCGGGTTTGAGGTCGAGCGCGCCGCGCGATGTCTTACCCGGTTCCCCAACGATCAGATCCAGTTCCGGCAGGCCGAACAGCCGCCGCGTCTTGTTGATCAGGGCGCGGTTGGCCAGGCGCAGAAAGTGGTCAAGGCGCATATCGCCCTGCCGCACTTCGCGAAGCAAGGCGCCGAGGTGCATTTGCGACAGGGCGCGCGTAGCGGATTTTAACGCCGTTGACTGGCACACATACGGCCCTCCCCGGTGCGTCATCAAGTGCAGAAGCCGCAATCGCGCCGCGCGCTCGGCGTCTTCGGACGCGGTGGGCGGCGTCAGATCGGCGCTCAGCCAGGCCGTCTTCCAGAAGGCGTCGCAGCCGCGCTGGCAACCCTCATGATGGCCGCCGTCGCATCGAGCCTCATCGAGAAAGACGGCGTTCTTCATGCCGCGCAAACCCTCGCCTTCGACGCATGTGCGTCCGGCGCGCCTGCGGATGGTTTTGATCGCGCCGATCTGCGCGACCATTTCCGGCATGAAGGGCAGGCCCTACAGCCGACCGTCGGCGTCCAGCGTCGCCAGAATCTCGACCGCACTGCGCACCCGCACCGTATGGCCGGACCGCAGAGCGGTCGCAGGTTGCGGCGCGGCGGCGGATCGCGACAGCGCGCGGCGCAGCCGCCGCCATGGACCGGGTTCGACAGCGGCGCGACGCATGCGCATGGCGCGGCGATATGCGGCGGCCTCCTGCTTTCGGCGCGTCTCGTCGTCATAAAAGGCGTCCAGCCGATGCAGGTCGGCGCCCTGTTCCAGCCATTGCGGCGCCAGAATCTGCAACGCCGCCAGATCGTCGAGCAGCCGCATCTCGCCGGTGGCAGGGCAATCGCCGCGCCGCGCCTGACCGATCAGGACGAGACCGCTGCGCGAAGGACGGGCGACGTCATAGAGGTCGCAGACGCGCACCTGCGCCGCGCCTTGTACACGATAGCCTGACAAACGGTCTTTCAGATGCGGCAGGACGGCGAACAGAGCCGCTTCCGGCGCGGTCCTGAAGGCGCGCAGCCGTTCGCTGTCGGGCGAATCATACAGATGCAGCTCAAGACCGAGCGCGCCGGGTGAATGAAGCAGGGGAAAGACGCGCGCCTGACCTCCGCCGGGAACGGGGATGGCGAAGGCGTCCGGCGCCGTCAGATCGCCGCGCGGCGCCAGCGTCAGGCTGATCCGGTGCAGGTGCGCCTCGGACATGACGTAACGACGCAGGCCCAGAGCCGAAAACAGTTCAGGCGGCGGCGCCGTGGCGATGACGAGCAACCGGCCAGAGACGCGGCGTCCATCGCTCAGTTCCACCAGCGGCGTCTGGCGATGGGGCAGGATGCGCGCGACATCGCCTTCGATATGGCGGACGGTTTCGGGGCAGGCCGCGCGCAGAGCGTCGATCAGGTTCGCCTCCTCAACGCCGCCGTCGCCGAGTTCGGTCAGCACGGGCGCCCGTTCGCCGGTCAACGCCGTCAGCTTCTGCGCCTGCATCCGGGTAAAGGACAAAAGATCAATCCCCCTGGCGCGCGGCGAGGCGATAATGACGATCCGTCGTTCGCCCTGGGACAGGGCCAAAGCGGTTACAAGACCCGCAAAGCCATCGCCCAGAACCAGAATGTCGGAGTCGATCGCCGCATCCGTCTTCATAGCCACAGAGGAGGAAACAGGTTGCGCCGTCATGATGATCACCCGAAGTCAGACCCGTGTCCGCTTCCGGCACAGGCCGGAGGGACGGGACCGTCCTCTTCAAGTTTCACACCACCTTAACGATAATTTAACCAAGTAGATGCCGCAAAACGTGTGTCGACGACCCAGTCGGCTTCTGATTTCACCCGCCAGTCCGTCCCATAAAGTAGGAATCTGATTCCGTCGAAAGGTTCGCGCGCGTCAGGCGATGGCGAAGGCTTCGGAGGCGCAGTGCTGGCGGATGAAATCCTCGTGGCGCGGCAGTTTGGCGATAACCTGCGCGATCTGTTCGCGTCGCTTGCGCATCGTCTCGCTCAGCGCCTCCAGCGGTATGCGGTCGGCCAGAGGATCGTAAGCCGCCGCGCGCAGGCCGTGGCCGTGATAGATCGAAATCCACGACGGCTCATGGAAGTGATCGAACTTGCGCACCAGCACCTCGCCGCGGCGCTTGTACAGCTCCAGCTTCCATTGCAGGTCGTCGGGCAGGCTCATATGCGCGCAATCGCGCCACAGGGCGCCCGGTTTGTCGTTCAGGCAGTAATGGGCGATGATGAAATCGCGCACATAGTCGTAGGAGGCCTGATTACGCAGATTGTACTCGTCGCGCAGATAAGGGTCGAAATCCTTCGCCGGAAACAACTCCAGCAGGCGGATCGCGCTGTTCTGGATAAAGTTGATCGAGGTCGATTCCAGCGGTTCGAGGAAGCCGGTGGACAGGCCGACGGCGACGCAGTTCTTTTCCCAAAAGACCTTGCGATGCCCGGTCTTGAAACGCAGCAGCATCGGGTCTTTCAGCGGTGCGGCGTCGAGGTTCTGCATGAGGGTGTCAAGCGCGTCCTGATCGGACGTATAGGCGGAGGCGAAGACATGGCCGTTGCCGGTGCGATGCTGCAAGGGGATGCGCCATTGCCAGCCAGCCTCGCGCGCGGTGGAGCGGGTGAACGGGGTCAGATGCGGCGAAGCGGGTTTCTGCGTCGGAACCGCCCAGGCGCGGTCAACCGGCAGGAAGCCGGACCAGTCGATAAACGGGACGCCCAGCGCTTCGCCCAGCAGCAGGGCGCGAAAACCGGTGCAGTCGATAAACAGGTCGGCGGCCTCGGTGCGTCCGTCATCGAGCGTCAGGCTGTCGATATAACCGTCTTCGGCGCGCAGATTGACGTCGGCGATCCTGGCGTTGATCCGCCGCACGCCGCGCTGCTCGCACACCTGACGCAGGAAGCGCGCATAGAGTCCGGCGTCGAAATGGAAGGCGTAGGAATAGTCGTGCATCGGGGAGCGCGGATCGGGGTTCGGCGGGAAGAACCTGCCCGCATAGGCCAGTTGCGTGCCGATGCTGTAGGCTTCCAGCGGCGTCTCGTCGCCCGCCAGGTTCAAACGCCGCCAGATCTGATGCGCGGCTATGCCCTCGTAGGTTCCGCCATAATCGCCGAACGGATGGAAATAGCGGTTGCCATCCTGGCCCCAACCGACGAACTCGATACCGAGCTTGAAGGTGGCCTCGGTGGCGCGGATAAAACTCAGTTCGTCGATGCCGACATGCTCGTTGAAGACCCGGATGGTCGGAATCGTGGCTTCGCCGACGCCGATCGTGGCGATGTCCTCGGATTCGATCAGCAGGATATCGACCTCTTTGGCCAGCCCGGCGCGCAGGGCGGCGGCGGTGATCCATCCGGCGGTTCCGCCGCCGGCGATGATGATTTTACGGATCGGTTCGGGCATGCGGACTCCCCGGCGGGCCAGTTGTGCGGGCGGCCTATCATAACCCTGAAACGAAGGCGCGCCAAAAAAAGACCCTCCGGTTTGCGCCGGAGGGTCCAGGTCGAGAAAAGGCGAAGCTTCGCCATGCGCGGGCCGGAGCGGGCGAGGCCCGCTCCGCTCGAAACGAACCCCGGTTTAGAACAGGCCGCGCAGCACGAAGGAGATACGTTTGTCGGTCTTGATCGCCGAGTAGAATTCACGCACCAGCGGATTGTTGAGATCGGACGATACGAGCTGGCGAGTGGTGGAGTGGCCGAGATTGGTGATCTGCACGCCGATCTTGTAGTGATCATTGATCGTATAGAAGACCGAGCCATCGACCTGACCGTAGGATTGCGACCACAACGGCCGGTTCACGTTCGCCGCCGAGGTTGTGTACAGATAGGTCGAGCGCCAGTTATAGGCCAGACGCGCCGAAATGCCGTACTTTTCGTACATCAGCGCGACGTTATAGCTGTCCGGCGACATGCCTTCCAGCGGCAGGGCGTTCAGGCTGCTGCCACTGGTTGAGCCGGAATTGCGACCGCCGGACGAGTCGATATGGGTGTAGTTGGCCTGCAGACCCAGACCGTTGAACGGCGCAGGCAGGGCGTCATAGAACTGCTGATAGGCCAGTTCATAACCCTTGACCGCGCCATCGACATTGCCGTTTTCCTGACGGGTCACATCGAAGGTCAGGGTCTGGCCGTTATTGGTGTAGGTCTCCTGCGAGGTGCCCGAATAGATGTAGTTCTTCAGCTTCTTGTAGAACAGGTCGAGCGTAACGCTGCCGGTCGGGGCGAAGTACCACTCGCCGGTCCAGTCATATTGCGCCGCCGTGATCGGCTTCAGGTTCGGATTGCCGCCCGTGCCGGTATAGTCGGCATGGTCGAAGGTTTTGCCGCCTGCGCCGGTGAAGTAGATGGTGGCGCCAATGGACGAATAGGGGTTCAGCCACGCCATGTCCGGACGCACCATGCCTTCGGAGGCACCGAAACGGAACTGCAACTGGTCGTTCCACTTCAGGCGGACATTGAGGTTCGGCAGCACGTTGGAATAGTTGCGACCGCCGTTATAGGGCTGCGTGAAGCCGCCCGCGGCGAAGGCCAGGTAATTGTTGAATTCGGTGCAGTTGGCGTTGCACTGGCCGGCGATGACGGTCGGGGCCGCCATGACGACATAGCTTGCGCCCGTCGACTTGGTTTCAACATAGCGCACGCCGACATTGCCGTCGATGGTGCGCTCCGAACCACCCAGATTGACGTCATGGCCGAACTTTAACAGGCCATAGATGGCGGTGGTCTTTTCCTTCTGGAAGTTCAGACCACCCGATGAGGCATAGGTCGAATAGTCGGTCGAAAGCGGCGTCCAGCCCCAGCCTGCGGTTTCGGTCGATTTCAGGATGTCGTAGGTGTGCGCCGTGCCCTGATTGACGATCTGAGCTGACGGGAAGACGACCGTGCCAGGTACGGGCACCGCGCCGTTCATGAAGTTCGAGAAATCGCGCACCGAATAGGTGTCCGCGCCGGTGTCCGAGCCATAGACCGGATAGGCGCCCGCGCCGGGCGCGCCCCAGTACTGATAGGACAGGGCGTTCCAGTTATAGCCCGACTGGCGCGTGTCATAAGTCTTGTCCGTGGCGCGGACGCCGAACTTGAAGTCCTTCAGCCAGCCTGCGTCGATGTCGTAATCGCCGTCGATGCGCGCCGCGAGCTCCTTGCCGGAATTGTCCTCGACATGGTCCATGGCGGCGGCCCACCAGTATTTCGACGGATCGGCGACAGTGGACTCGTTTGAGACGCTGATGACCGGCAGGGCGCCGGAGATGTCGATGGTGGCGTCCGGCTTGTTGGCGACCTGCATGAAGGCGGTGTTGGACAAGACCCTGGAGGTCGAGCGCACATATTGCAGATCCGCGGCCAGGGTCAGGCGATCGGACGCGATCCAGCGCGCGTGCAGGGCGATGTCGCTGGTTTCATTATGGTCTTCACCGTAGCGGGTATTGGAGGTGATGCCCGCCCCATAGACGGCGCCGCTCTGGAACACGCCGTTGGAGTCGTACTTATAGGTCGCCGCTGAAGGCGTGGCTTCCTGAACATAGCCGCCATTTCCATCAGGAATAGGTTTGCCCGAACTGTCCAGTTTGTTCTGCGTCAGGGTCGTGATTTCGCCTGAGTCGTTATAGAAACCGACATTGTATTCGGTGTTTTTCGGGACCGCCTTGGCGTTCAGCGCGGTCAGGGTGAATTCCCACTGATCGTTCGGACGCCATTGCAGGGCGGCGTAGGCGGCGGTGCGCTTCTGATTCCACTCGATCGTGCGCCAGCCCATTGTGTTGGGCACCAGCACATTCTTGCCGTCGATGGTCGTTTCGGGATTGTAACGATCGACGGCGATGACATTGGTCATATTGCCTTCGTCAACCATCGAATAGTTGAACAGCGCGCCGACCTTGCCGATCGAGGTGTCCCACTGGTTCGAATAAAGCAGGCTGCCCGATTGGTGATCCTTTTGCTGCAGGTCGCCGCGCGTATTATCGACGGTGAAGGCGATGACCTGCTTTTTCGAATCGAAAGGCAGGCGGGTGCGCAGATTGACCGTGCCGCCGATGCCGCCTTCGACCATGTCGGCGGACGGGTTCTTGAACACATCGACGCCAGCCAGCAGGTCCGACGAGACATCGCCCCAGCTCAGGCCGCGACCGTTCTTGGCCGAGACGATGTCGCGGCCGTTCAGTTCAGAGCGCACCCAGGACAGGCCGCGAATTTCGACGCCGCCGGCTTCGGCGGTCATGCGGATCGGGTCGTTTGGCTCGGCCGCGCGCTGGATCGTCACGCCGGAAATGCGTTGCAGCGCTTCGGCGACGGAGCGGTCCGGCAGGGCGCCGATATCGACGGCGGTGACGGAATCGACGATAACGTCGGAGTCTTTCTTGATTTTCTGCGCGCTTTTCAACTGGGCGCGCTGACCGGTGACGACCACAACGGTCGAATCGTTCGGGGCGGGCGTCGTCGCGGCGGCGTCCTGCGCGAAGGCGGGCGCGGCGAGCATGGCGATGGCCAGCAGCGAGGCGCCGCCCAGAAGGACAGCGGCGCGCTGGGCGCGGGGGTTCGTATAGAAGGCGGGCTTCATGGACACTCTTCTCCCTGGCAAGTCGTTCCGGCTGTTCCTGAGCCGGAGGGGGTAAACGCAAACGGGAAGAGTGTGAGCGCCGGTAAAACCGCATTTATATGTAAAAACGGAAACAAAGCGCAAATAAGCGCTCTATCTTGCCGGTTAACTGTGACGTCTTCCCAACTTTTTTATGGCGACCCTACAGGCGCGCCGACCTTATGCGTCGTGTCGTCCTGAACGGAAGCTATGCGTCGAACTAGCATATTTTGTATGATAATGGCCAGAAAGCCGCCTTGGATTTTCGATGGTCAGCGCCTTCTATAGTAATCGTGCAACACAAAACATTGTTTTTGCGCGTAAAATTTTACATGCGGTAGGGCATGTGAGAAAAATTTTACACACGAAAATAACATTGCCAATAAAATCGAAATGACAAGCCATCCCGACGGCGCCATGCCGCCGGGACGGTTCCATGTCCCCTCAGACGACGCTGACGGCGTCGACACAATGACCGTTCGTCCAGAGCGGCGGCTACTGCGCGTGGACGGCGCTCCACACCTTGTCGCTTAAGGTCACATCGACGCTGACCGGCAGGTCGTCGGCGGCCTGGCCGAGCAGGATGTGGTAGGTTCCGGCCTTGATATGCCAGCTGTCGTCGGCGGCCTCCCAGGTCGCCAGCAGGCGCGGATCGACCTGCATCGAGAAGCTCTGGCCCTGGCCGGGCTTCAGATCGAGCTTGGTGAAACCGGCCAGACGCTTGGGCGCTTCCCAGCCCACGGCGCGGTAATCGGCGGGCGCGACAAAGGCCATGGCGACGCCCTTGCCGTCCAGCTTGCCGGTATTGCTGAGCGTCGCCGTCACGGTGATCATGTCATCGGCGGCCCCGGCTTTTGCGTCCGACACTTTAAAGGTGGTGTAGCTCAGGCCGTGTCCGAAGGCGAACATGGGGGTGAAACCCTTGACGTCGTACCACTTGTAGCCGATGGCCGCGCCTTCGTCATAGGTGACATGCACCGCCGTCTCATACGGCTGGCCGAAGCCCGGAATCTTGGCATGAGCGAACTGGTCCGCCGAGGCAGGGAAGCTGATCGGCGTATGGCCGGAAGGGTTGACCTTGCCGGTCAGAATGTCGGCGATGGCGTCGCCGCCGCGAATGCCCGGATACCAGGCCTCCAGCACGGCGGGCACGTCCTTTAGCCACGGCATGAAGACCGCGCCGCCGGTTTCCAGCACCACTACGGTTTTGGGGTTGGCCTTGACGACGGCGGCGACGAGCGCGTCCTGATTGTCCTTCAGATCCAGGGTCGTGTCGAAGCCTTCGCCTTTCCAGTCGGTGACGAAGACGACGGCGACATCGGCCTTGGCTGCCGCGGCGGCGGCGGCGGCGACATCGTCGCCTTCGCTGTAACTGATCTTCGCCTTGGGCAGTTCGGTTTTCAGCGCGGCCAGCGGCGCGGACGGCATCCAGATCGCCGAG
>NZ_JBQCGA010000041.1:0-10354 GCF_051956075.1 Asticcacaulis sp.
CCGCCGCTTTCGCGGCGTACACGGACAAGAGATGAGGGCGCGGAAAGTCCTGCGCCTTTCCTTGTCCGTGCAGATGGCCGAAGGCCATCATCCGTGCTTTGGCTGCGCCGAACTCCGTTTCTGTGGTTAAATCCCTTAATCCTTCTGATCTGCGTAATCTGTGGATGTCCTTTCCCGCCAATAGGGGAGAAGGCGCGGGAAGCCGCATGGCCGTTGAATGTCGATCGGACCTAAGCTTCGGGCGTGTTGGCGCGCAGTTCCGCAAGCCAGATATTGGCGTTGGCGTCCGACGGCATGCGCCAGTCGCCGCGCGGCGAGAGCGCGCCGCCGGTCAGAAGCTTCGGCCCGTTGGGGACGGCGGAACGCTTGAACTGCGACACGGTGAAGAAGCGCCACAAAAACACCTCCAGCCATTTGCGGATCGTGGCCAGGTCGTACTTATCGCGCCACGCCTGATGGCTGAGGAAGGCGATCTTCGACGGCGCCATGCCGAAGCGCGTCAGATAGTAGAGGTTGAAATCCTGCAATTCATACGGACCGACCTTGTCTTCGGTCTTCTGCGCCACGCCGTTCTCGACCGGCACCAGCTCCGGCGAGATGTCGCGGCTGACCACCGAGGTGAGAATGCGCGCCGTTCTGGCGTCGAACTCGGTTTTCGCCGCCCAGCGGATCAGGTGTTGAATCAGGGTCTTGGGCGCGCCGCCATTGACATTGTAATGGCTCATATGATCGCCGACCCCATAGGTGGACCAGCCGAGCGCCAACTCGGACAGGTCGCCCGTGCCGACGACAAAGCCCTTTTTCTCGCCCGCCAGCCGGAACAGGAAGTCGGTGCGCAGGCCCGCCTGCACATTCTCGAAATTGACGTCATAGACGCGCTCGCCGCGCGAAAACGGATGGCCGATATCCATCAGCATGCGTTTCGCCGCCGGACGGATATCGAGCGTTTCGCCGGTAACGCCCAGCGCCTTCATCAGTTTCAGCGCGTCATTGCGCGTCCCGACCGTCGTGCCGAAACCGGGCATGGTGTAGCCGTGGATGCGTTCACGCGGCAGGCCCAGCCGGTCGAACGCCTTGCACGCCACGATCAGGGCGTGAGTCGAATCCAGACCGCCCGACACGCCGATCACCACATCCTGGGTTTTTGTCGCCGAAAGGCGCTGCATCAGGCCGTGGACCTGAATGTTGAACGCCTCATAGCAGTCTTCGTCGAGCCTTGCCGGATCGTTCGGCACATAGGGAAAGCGCTCGACCTGGCGGTGGAAATCCGTAAGACCATGCGGCGTCCAGTCGAAGGCGATGACAGAGCGCACATCCGTCCTGAGCTTACGGCGCGCATCGCGGAAGGTCGGGGTGCGCAACCGCTCCAGCTTAATGCGGCCGACATCGACATCGGCCAGGGTGACGGTTCCCGACAGGAAGCGCTCGCCTTCGGCCAGCAGACCGCCCATCTCATAGATCAGCGACTGTCCGTCCCAGGCGAGGTCCGTGGTCGATTCGCCGGGACCGGAGGCGCTGAAGGCGTAGGCGCACATCAGCCGCTCCGAGGTGGCGGCGCAGATGCGCTTGCGCGTGCGCGACTTGCCGACCGTGACCGGCGAGGCCGACAGGTTCACAAGGATATGCGCGCCTTCCAAAGCGGTTTGCGTCGAAGGCGTATCGGCCGACCACATATCCTCGCAGATTTCCACCGCGAAGGTGAAGTCGTCAAAACCCCCGGCCTGAAAGATTTGCAGACCGCCAACGCGCACATAATCACCGTCGAGCAAAAGCGTGGTAGGCTGAAGGTCCGCGCCGGAGGCGAACCAGCGCTTTTCGTAGAATTCGCGATAATTGGGCAGAAAGATTTTCGGCACCACGCCAAGGCAGCGGCCACGGCTGATGACGGCGGCGCAATTATAGACCGCGCCTTCAATAAGGAGCGGAACGCCGCAGACCAGAACCGGGCGCATATCCTGCGACGCGACGATCAGCGCTTGCAGCGCCGTCTTCGCGGCGGACAAAAGCGCATCCTGTAAGAACAGGTCGTCGAGCGCATAGCCGGTCAGGCTCAGTTCCGGGAACAGCACAAGGTCGGCGCCGGCGTCATGGCTGCGCTGCGCCAATTCGATATGTTCGCGCAGATTGGCGCCAGGGTCGCCGATATGCACGGGCGGGGTGACAGCGGCGACGCGGACAAAGCCGTGGGTGGGTGGGGAGAAAAATTTTTGGGTCATATTTGGCAATATTTCAGCATTTACACCCATAAATTCTAAATCCAACGCGATAAAAATACAATTTTTCTCAAGCTCCCCCCGCAATAATGCCGACAAATTCAGGCATTTTCGGACACGCAGACTCATATTGGGTATTTTCGTTTCATTTGTAATCGAATGCTCCGCGCTGAAGAACATTTTTCGCAAGCCCCCGCGAAACGGCTCTGCTAAGACGACAGCCCATACTCGAAAAACCGCCTCATGACCGCCACAGCCACTGTCACCTTTGCCGATATCGAAGCCGCCGCCGGGCGCATCGACGGGCAGATCGTGCGCACCTCAATGCCGTTTTCGCGCCGCCTCAGCGACGCCTTCGGCGCGCAGCTCTGGATGAAGGCGGAAAACCGGCAATACACCTCGGCCTTCAAGGAACGCGGCGCGCTCAACAAGCTGCTGCTGCTAAGCGAGGACGAGCGCAGGCGCGGCGTGTTCGCGGCCTCGGCGGGCAATCATGCGCAAGGCCTGGCCTACCACGCCACGCGGCTGGGCGTCCCCAGCACCATCGTCATGCCCGAAGGCACGCCCTTCGTAAAAATCGAGCGCACGCAAAGCTTTGGCGCGCAGGTGGTGATCGCGGGCAAGTCCTATGACGACGCCTCCGCCGCCGCGCAAACGCTCTGCGCCGACAAGGGCGGGGTCTATGTCCATCCGTTCAACGACGCGGCGGTGATCGCCGGTCAGGGCACGATCGGCGTCGAAATGCTGGAGCAGGCGCCCGATCTCGATACGCTGATCGTGCCTATCGGCGGCGGTGGGCTGATCGCGGGCGTCGCCATCGCCGCCAAGACGATCAAGCCGTCGATCCGCATCATCGGCGTCGAGGCGGCCATGTTCCCGTCCTTTCTGGCGCGACGGCAGGGCCTGCCCGATCCGGTCGGCGGCGCCACCATCGCCGAAGGCATCGCCGTGCGTACGGTCGGGGATCTGAGCTTTGCCCTGGCCAACCCTTTGATCGACGACATTCTGGTGCTGGACGAAGCCGATTTCGAGCGCGGTATCGCCGCCTACGCCAATGTCGAAAAGACCCTGGCCGAAGGCGCGGGCGCGGCGGGTCTGGCGGCGGTGATCCGCTATCCCGACCGGTTCAAAGACCAGAAGATCGGCCTGATCCTGTGCGGCGGCAATATCGACATCCGCCTTTTGACCAGCGTGCTGCAACGCGAGCTGGTGCGCGACAAGCGGCTGGTCACCTATCGCATCTGGGGCGATGACCGCCCCGGCATGCTGTCGCAGATGGCCGACATCATCGCCAGCCGCGGCGGCAATATTATCGACGTGGCGCACAACCGCCTCGTTCTGGACGTGCCCGCCAAGGGCGCGGAGTTCGACATCATGGTCGAGACGCAGGGGCCGCGCCACGCGCTCGACATTTCCGAAGCCTTGAGGAGCACCGGCTATGCGCTGCGGATGGATTAACAGGGGAGTAGATATGGGTATGAAAGCATCGAGCCTTATTCTGGTTCTGGCCCTCGTCGGCTGCGGCCAGGCCGCCGACAAAAACGCCGACGCCATGGAGGCCTATCAGGCGTCGATGGACGCCGCCGCCAGCGCCAATCTCAAGGCGGGCGAGGCCTATCTGGCCGACGTCGCCAAACAGCCGGGCATGGTCAAGCTGCCCGACGGCGTAATGTATAAGCTGATCTCGCGCGCGCCGAATCCAGGCCCGCAGCCGACGGTCGATGACACGGTGACGATCAATTACGAGGGCAAGCTGATCAATGGCGACGTGTTCGACTCGTCCTATGCGCGCCACGAACCGGCGACCTTCCCGCTGGGCCGCCTGATTCCGGCCTGGCAGGAGGCGATCCCGCAGATGCATGTCGGCGACGAGATCATGCTCTATGTGCCGTCGGCGCAGGGCTATGGCGAGCGCGACATGGGTGAAATTCCGCCCAATTCGGCGCTGGTCTTCCATATCCAGTTGCTGGGGATTCCGAAAAACTAAAGCCCCAAAGGCTAAAGCCCCGGAACCCATTTGACGTCACCGCGTCCGTCGTTATTGGCGTGGCGCGCCAGCACGAACAAAAGGTCAGACAGGCGGTTCAGATAGCGCAGGGCTTCGGGATTGACGGCTTCGCGCGCCGCCAGAGCCGCCGCATCGCGTTCGGCGCGGCGCACAAGGGTCCGCGCCATATGCAGATGCGTAGCCAAAGCGCCGCCCGCCGGCAGGATAAAGGAATCGAGCGGCTCAAGCGCCTCATTATAGGCGTCAAGCGCCGTCTCCAGCCCCGTCACCTGATCGGCGCGCACGCGCAAAGGCGTCCAGCCTTCGGGCTCTCCGGGCGTGGCCAGATCGGCGCCGAGGTCGAACAGGGCGTTCTGCACGCGCGCCAGCAGGGCGTCGAGATCGTCTTCAGCATAGAGACGGGCAAGCCCCAGCGCCGCATTGGCCTCATCGACCGCACCGATGGCGTAGAGGCGCGCATCGTCCTTGCGGCGGCGCGAGCCATCGGCCAGACCCGTCTCGCCGCCGTCGCCGGTGCGGGTATAGATTTTATTGAGTTTGACCATCAGTGGCCGTTATGAAACGCCCAGACCGTCGCGATGATCAACGCAATGGCGATGGCCTGAAACAGCACGCGCATCCGCATCAGCCGGTTCGACCAGTGGGCGCGAAACTCGCCGCCGCGCGCCAGCGAGAACAAACCCGCGAACAATGTGACCACGACGGCCAGCATGGCGATCAGCGCCAGAATGAAAAGAACGAGGCTCATAGTTATGAGTTTCCGCCTTTTTATCATCGCTGTCGAGCGTTCGCAGGGCCTGATGCTAACTATTTCTATACCGCGCTGCGGTAAACCGCCCCCGCTGCAACGCAAAAATGTCACAGAGCTTTGTTGAATTGCAGGCCCCGCCGTACTAAGTAACGGACACCGGGGGACCAAGCTTACGCTTGGGTCAACTTTTTTGTGTGAGCGTAACCATGTTCGATCCCAGTACTGTATCCCCCGCCCAGGAGTCGCCCGTGTCATCAGGAGCCCGCGCCCGTTCAAAAGAGCGCAACCGCCTGAAAATTCTCGACTCGGCCACGCAGATGTTCCGCGAGCGCGGTTTCGAAGCGGCGACCTTGCGCGATATCGCCAGCGCGGCGGGCCTGTCCACCGGCGCCCTGTTCGCCAACTTCACTGACAAGACCGAAATCTTCCTGACCGTTGTCGAGGCCGAGCACCAGCGCGTCCTGGCCGCCATGCGCGACTCCTATGATGAGAGCCTGCCGCTGGTCGAGCGCCTGCACCGCCAGCTTATGCAGGGCTATGCGGTCAGCGAGGCCAATGCCCGCCTGATCCTGTCGGCCTTCGTGATGAAGTGGAGCGCCGACCAGACCGCGCTCAACGAGGTCGCGCGTCTCAGCGACGATGTGCGCGACGCCCTGTTCGACACACTGACCAAGGCGCAGGCGCGCGGCGAACTGCCCAAGGACGCCCCGCTGCACGACGCTTCGGAAGTGCTGGAAGACCTGTGCTTCGCCAATATGCGCCGCGCCTTCCATAAGGCTGGCGAGGCGGGCGGTTTCGACGCCGCCACGCTGGAGCGCAACATGCTGACCCAGCTCAAGCTGGTGATCGCCGGGTTGAAGGCGTAAACGGTCTAAAATCGCTTGCGGTTCCGCACAGCCTGATTAGTCTCCATCGAAACGATGGAGACTATGATGACTGTTGTGCGGACCTTAGCGGCGGGTATTGTGGCTTTCGGCCTGATGGGCGCTGCGCCGGTCACGCAGCAGGGTTCTCCCGGCAAGCCGTCGCCGCAGGAGGTGCTGGACGCCGCGCCCGCCTCCGCCTGGGCGCAGATTCCGGCGGACGATCTGGTGGTGATGACCCTGGCCGACGGCGCGCAGGTCGTCTATCAACTGGCGCCGCAATTCGCGCCGGTGCATGTCGCCAATATCCGCCAACTGGTGCGCTCCGGCTATTTCGACGGCGCCTCCCTCCTGCGCGTGCAGGACAATTACGTCACGCAATGGGGCCGCCCTGACGAGGATATGACCAAACCCGTCGGCATTGTCGCGCGCCCGCCTGCCGAGTACGAGACGCCCGCCAAGACGCTGAAGGCCGAAGGGCTGCATTTCTACCGCCTGCCCTGGCGCGACGCCTACGCGAAAAAAGTCGGCTTCATGCAATCCTGGCCGGTGGCCAGCGACGGCCGCGACGACTGGCTGGTCCATTGCTACGGCATGATCGGCGTCGCGCGCGACGTGCCGCCCGACACCGGCGACGGCACGCAGCTCTATACGATTATCGGCCATGCGCCGCGTCATCTCGACCGTAATCTGGCCGTGGTCGGGCGCATCGTTTCCGGCATGGAGGCGCTCAGCGCCCGCCCGCGCGGGACGGAGGAACTTGGCTTTTACAAGGACGACTCCCAGCGCGTGAAGATCGTCTCGGCGCGCATGGCCAGCGACCTGCCCGCCGGTCAGCGCCCGGCCTTTCAGGTGCTGGACAGCGATCAGCCGACCTATGACGCCTGGGTCAAGGCGCGCGCCAATCGTTCCGGCGGCTTCTTCGTGCGTCCCGCAGGCGCGCTCGATCTGTGCAACGCCACGCCGCCGATACGACCAGTCGGTAAAATACAACCTTGATAATTTATCATATATTTTCACAACTTATGATAAATGACTTTTTAAGATATCACGCCGCATAGTCGCTGAACGTGAAGACAAGGGGGTTGTCCATCGGAGGCGGGGCCGCATCCGATCTGTCTTCAGGAGGGTGTGCGTATGGTGTTCTTGCGTTCGAACGATGCGGACAAGGCCGTGATTACGGCTTTGAATGCGTCGCAGGCTGTGATCGAGTTTTCGCCGACCGGCGATATTCTGACCGCCAATGAGAATTTTCTCACCTGCGTCGGCTACAGGCTCGACGAAATCAAAGGCCGCCACCACAGCCTGTTCTGCGATCCGGCCTACGCCGCCTCCGACGCCTATCGCGACTTCTGGCGTGATCTGGCGGCGGGCCGTTTTCGCAGCGATGTCTTCAAACGCTTCGGCAAGGGCGGGCGCGTCATCTGGCTGCAGGCCAGCTACAATCCGATCCGCGACCGATCCGGCAAGGTGGTCAAGGTCGTCAAATTCGCCAGCGACATCACCGAGCAGAAACGGCGCGAACAGGACGCGCGCGGCAAGATCGACGCCATCGATCGCTCGCAGGCCGTGATCGAATTCACCCCGACCGGCGAGATTCTCACCGCCAACGTCAATTTCCTCAGCGCGCTCGGCTACGATCTTGATGAGGTCCGTGGGCGCCATCACCGCCTGTTCTGCGACCCGGCCTACGCCGCTTCAGACGCCTATCGCGACTTCTGGGCGCGGCTGGGGCGCGGCGAATTCCAGTCGGGCGAGTTCCGCCGCATCGGCAAGGGCGGGCGCGAAATCTGGATACAGGCGATCTATAGTCCGATCCTCGACGACGACGGCGCGGTCATCAAGGTGGTGAAGTTCGCCAGCGACGTCACCCGGATGGTGCGCAAACGGCAGAGCTGCGAGCGCGCAACCGCCAGCTTTGGCGATGTCGTCAATCAGATCGGCGCAGCGCGGGAAAAGACGGTGATCGCCTCCAGCGCCTCAAACGAAACCGGCGCCATCATCAATTCGGTCGCCGCCGCCGCTGAGGAATTGTCCCAAAGCGTGCGTGAGATCGCCGAAAACATGACGAGCGCGCGCGGCAGCGTCGAGGGCGTCTTCCGTCACACCGAGACCGCCAACGCCTCGGCGGGCGGCCTGAACGCTTCCGCCGCCTCCATGAGCAATGTCGTGACCCTGATTCAGGATATCGCCGGTCAGATCAATCTGCTGGCGCTCAACGCCACCATCGAATCGGCGCGGGCGGGCGAGGCAGGCAAGGGCTTTGCGGTGGTGGCGTCCGAGGTCAAGTCGCTGGCCAATCAGGCGGCGCGCTCGACCCAGACCATCGCTTCGGAAATCTCCACTATGCAGGCGGTGACAGCCGAGGTGGTCGATGCGCTCAGTCTGATTTCCGGTTCGATGACGCATGTGCTGGACAATGTCTCGGCGGTGGCCAGCGCGATGGAGCAGCAGAACGCCGTCACCTCGGAAATCACGCACAATATGCAGGGCGCCGTGGTCGCCGTGCGCGACATCAATGATGGCCTGGCCAATATCAGCCAGACCTTCGGCGAAGTGGCGGCGGCTTCGGAACAGGTCAAGCGTGAGATGGACGCGCTCAATACGGACGATGCGCGTGATGACCGCATGAATGACGCGCCGACGCGGGACGTTCTGACTCAAGCCGTTATGGCGGCCTGAGACTGCGAATCAAAAACTTGAATCTTGCGCGCGCAAAGATCATAAGGCGCTAATGAACGCGCACAGTCCATCTAAGCCTGAAATCGGGCCCGACCTGAAAAAGCTGCACATCAAGACCTACGGCTGTCAGATGAATGTCTATGACAGCGAACGGATGCTCGACCTGTTGCGTCCGCTCGGTTACGAGGTTTCCGACCGGCCCGAAGGCGCGGATCTGGTGCTGCTCAACACCTGCCATATCCGCGAAAAGGCCGCCGAGAAGGTCTATTCCGAGATCGGGCGGTTGAAGGAGCTGCGCGAAGAAAAGATCGCGGCGGGCGAAGGCCGCATGACCATCGCCGTCGCCGGCTGCGTGGCGCAGGCCGAGGGGCAGGAGATCATGAATCGCGCCCCTGCGGTCGATCTTGTCGTCGGCCCGCAGGCCTATCATCAGTTGCCCGAACTGATTGCGCGCACCACGCGCGCCAAGGGCGAGCGTCTGGCCGCCGACTTCGCGCCCGACGCCAAGTTCGACGCCCTGCCGAATGAGCGCGAAGTGTCGGGGCCGACCGCTTTTCTGACGGTCCAAGAAGGCTGCGACAAGTTCTGCACCTTCTGCGTCGTGCCCTATACGCGCGGCGCCGAATGGTCGCGCCCCGTAGCGGCTATTCTCGACGAGGCGCGCCGTCTGGCCGACAAGGGGGTGCGCGAACTGACCCTGCTGGGCCAGAACGTCAACGCCTATAATGGCGCGGACGCTTCGGGCGCGGACTCGACTCTGGCGAAGCTGATGTATGCCCTGGCCGAGATTCCGGGCATTGACCGGCTGCGCTACACCACCTCGCACCCGAACGATATGGGCGATGATCTGATCGAGGCGCACCGCGATCTGCCCGCCGTCATGCCCTATCTGCACCTGCCGGTGCAGTCGGGCTCGGACAAGATTTTGCGCGCCATGAACCGCAAGCACGGGCGGCAAAGCTATATCGACCTGATCGCAAATATCCGTGAGGCGCGACCGGATCTGGCCTTAAGCGGCGACTTTATCGTCGGCTTCCCCGGCGAGACGGATAAGGATTTCGAGGACACGATGGACCTGATCCGTCAGGTCAGATACGCGGCGTCCTTCTCGTTCAAATATTCGCCGCGTCCCGGCACGCCCGCCGCCGCCATGCCGGGTCAGGTCAGCGACGAAGTGATGGATGCGCGTTTACAGGCGCTGCAAAGCCTGATCCTTGAGCAGCAGCACGATTTCAAATCGGCTCTGGTCGGCAAGACGCTCGACGTCCTGTTTGAAAAGCCGGGCCGCCGCGACGGTCAGGCCATCGGCCGTTCGCCCTATCTGCAATCGGTCTTCGTCGAGAACGCCGCGCATCTGCTGGGCCAGATTGTGCCGGTGCGCATTGAGGCGGTCGGCCCGAACAGCCTGCAAGGCGCGCTGATCTGATGGCGGCGAAGGACGACTTTATCGACCTTTCGACCGACGCCGTTCTGGCCGTATCCGGTCCGGCGCAGCGCTATCTGGCCCTGATTGAAAGCGCCTTTTCGGTTCTGGTCGAAACGCCGGGCAATGGCCTAAAAATTTCCGGCGATACGCGCAATCGCCATAAGGCGGCCGCGGTGATCCGCGCCCTGATCGAACGCTACGACACCGGCGTCGAGGTCGGCGAGGACGATGTGCGCCGCCTGATCCAGCATCCGTCAACGCCGCTCACCGACAAGCCGCAGCATCGCGCCCCGGCGGGCCCATACGCGCACCACGCCCGCGGCCTGGGGCGCCCGGGCGCGAGCGTGGGCCAAAACCCCCGGCAGGCCGCCGAAATCGACGCGCGGCGCCGCGTTTTTATGGTGTTCGGTG
>NZ_JBQCGA010000042.1:0-63262 GCF_051956075.1 Asticcacaulis sp.
AATCGACAATGCACAGATTGCCTTCGGTCGCGCCGTGCAATTCCTTGCCCTCGGCATCGACCAGCATCGGCACGACGCCGGGCAGAGGTTGCGTCGCCGAGCCGGGCTTGAGCGGCGTCGCGCCCGGAACCGGCGTGATCAGGTGGCCGCCGGTCTCGGTCTGCCACCAGGTATCGACGATCGGGCAGCGCTCATTACCGACGACGCGGTGATACCACAGCCAGGCTTCGGGATTGATCGGCTCGCCGACCGTGCCGAGGACGCGCAACGAGGCGCGCGAGGTCGATGTCACCGGCGCCTCGCCTTCGCGCATCAGGGCGCGGATGGCGGTCGGGGCGGTGTAGAAGGTGGTGACCTTGTGCTTATCGACCACCTGCCAGAAACGCGAAGAGTCGGGATAGTTGGGCACGCCCTCAAAGATCAGCGAGGCGCCGCCGTTCGACAGCGGGCCATAGACGACATAGGAATGGCCGGTCACCCAGCCGACATCGGCGGTGCACCAATAGATGTCGCCGTCCTGATAATCGAAGCTTGTCTTCATCGTATAGGTGACCCAGGCAAGGTAGCCGCCCGTGGTGTGCAAAACGCCCTTGGGCTTACCCGTCGAACCCGAGGTGTAGAGGATGAACAAAGGGTCTTCGGCGTTCATCGGCTCCGGTTCGCACTGATCCGACATGCCTTCCAGCGCCTTGGGCACGGAAATATCGCGCCCGTCATGCGTCAGATAATGGGCGTTCGTATGCTCGACCACCAGCACATGGCGCACATCCGGGCATTGCAGCAGGGCCAGATCGACATTGGCTTTCAGCGGGATCGTCTTGCCGCCGCGCTTGCCCTCATTGGCGGTGATGACGATGTCGGAGCGGCAGTCGAGAATCCGTCCGGCGATACTGTCGGGCGAAAAGCCGCCGAACACCACCGAATGCACCGCGCCGATGCGCGTGCAGGCCAGCATGAAGTAGGCCGCCTCCGGGATCATCGGCAGGTAGAGCGTCACCCGGTCGCCCTTCTTGACGCCATAGTGTTTCAGGAGGTTGGCGCGCTTGTTCACCTCGCGGCTGAGCTGGTTGTAGGTGACTGTGTACGAAACGCCCGGATCGTCGCCCTCGAAGATGAAGGCCACCTGTTCGCCGCGCGTCGCCAGATGCCGGTCGATACAGTTGGCCGAGACATTGAGCTGGCCGTCATAGAACCAGCGGATGCGGAAATCGTCGCGGTTGAACGAGACGTCCTTGACCTTAGTGTAGGGTTTGATCCAGTCGAGCGCGTCGCCCAACGTGCGCCAGTGCGCCTCCGGGTCGCGCGCGAACAGATCGCGCTGCGCCTGCAAGCCTTCGGCGGTCAGCGTGCCGGGGCGCAAAAAGCCCTGCGGCACCGGGAAAACGGCGGATGCGGGGTGCGAAGCATGATCGTCCATAATGTCCTCCGGGGCGCATCTTGGGTGCGCTGCCAAAACTGTTGTCGGCACTCTATATAAACCCGCGCTCCAGAGTCGATATGACCAATGCGAAAAATGCCGCATGATTGCGCTGTCATGCGGCATTAAGGCGCGGTTTGCGACAGGATGCAGCGCAAAAGGCTGGCGAAGGCGGTCGCAAACCCCTAAACAGGTTACGACCGAAAGCACATCTACCGCCGGAGTTCTCCCATGCTGCTGCACCTGTCCACCTGGCCCGAAATCGACGAACGGCTGAAAAGCTCGCGCACCGTCATCGTGCCGATCGGCTCGAACGAGCAGCACGGCCCAATGGGGCTTTTGGGCACCGACTGGCTGTGCCCGGAAATCATCGCCAACGCGGCGGAAAAAGAGGGCGACCTTCTGATCGCGCCAACCTTCAATATCGGCATGGCGCAGCACCATCTCGGCTTTCCCGGCACGATCTCCTTACGCCCCTCGACCTTCATGTCGGCCATAGAGGACTGGGTGCAGTCGCTGAACCGGCATGGCTTCGACCGCATCTATTTCCTTAACGGCCACGGCGGCAATGTCTCGACCATCGAGGCGACCTTTTCGGAGATTTACGCCGCCTATTCCTATAGCGCGGAGCCGTGTCCCTTCATTCTTAAGCTGCGCAACTGGTGGGATCTGCCGGGCGTGTCGCGCCTGTGCGCCAGACTCTATCCGACCGGCCACGGCAGCCACGCCACCCCGTCAGAGATCGCCGTCACCTTCGCCGCCTACCCGGATTTCGTGAAAACCGCGCCGATGGAGCCGCAGATCGCCCCCAACGGCCCGATCCGCGACGCGCTCGACTATCGCCACCGCTTCCCCGATGGCCGCATCGGCTCGGATTCGTCCCTGGCCACGGTCGCCGACGGCGAACAGATCATCGCCTGTGCGGTCAAGGGCCTGCTCGACGACGTGGCCAAGTTCGAGGCGGAATAAAATCAGGCCTCCAACAGCGCCTTGACCTTGGCCACATCCTCCGGCGTCGCCGGATTATAGACGACCAGTTGCAGGTCCGGGCGGCCATCGACCGCAAAGGCGCAGTAGTCGAGCGCAAGCCAGCCCGCCACCGGATGGTTGATGCGCTTGGGATGGTCGCCAAACCCGCTCTGGACATTGTTTTCAGCCCACAGGTCGGCAAACTCCTCGCTCATCGCGCACAGCTCATCGACCAGACCCTGCACCTCGGCGACGGCCCCGGCGCGCACCACATCGGCGCGAAAGGTCGCGACCACGAAGCGGGCAATGCCGCGCCAGTCGGCCTGCCTGGCGCGCACATGCGACCCGCCGAACATCAGTCGCAGAATATTGCGCCGATCCGGCGGCAGATCGCCATAATCGGTCAGCACCTTCGTCGCCGCCCGGTTCCAGGCGATGATGTCCCACATCGGCGTCTTGATATAGGCGGCGCTGTAGGGCAGCGCGTCGAGTACGCCCTGAAGGCGCGGGCTGATGCTCTCGACGGCGCGGAAGCGGGTGTCCGGCGGCCGCCCCAACCCCAGCAGGAACAGATGCTCGCGCTCGGCTTCGGTCAGCATCAGGGCGCGCGCGATCCGGTCCAGCACGTCGGCGGAGGCCGCGCCGCCGCGACCCTGCTCCAGCCAGGTGTACCAGGTTGCGCTGACATGGGCGCGCTGCGCCACCTCCTCGCGCCGCAGCCCCGGCGTGCGCCGCCGCGTCAGCGGTATGCCGAACGCCGCCGGATCGAGCCGCGCCCGCCGGTCTTTCAGAAATGCGCCCAGTGCGTTGTCGTCAGCCATGCTGTTAGGATTTATACCTGTATAAGATCACGTCTTTTACCCGGATAATTTACGCATCATAGCCTCGTCTGTCCATCAGATAAGGAGACAGGCAGATGAGAGTTTTCGTAACCGGCGCGTCCGGCTGGGTCGGCTCGGTGGTGACGCAGGAACTGCTGCGCCACGGCCATGAGGTAATGGGACTGGCGCGCTCGGACGAGGCCGCCGCCCGCGTCGCGGCCATGGGCGCCGACGCGCTGCACGGCGATGTGCAGGACACGGACAGCCTGATTGCGGGCGCCGAGGTCTGCGACGGCGTGATCCACACCGCCTTCATCCATGATTTCACGAAATTTGCGGAAAACTGCGAGATCGACCGCCGCGCCGTCACCGCGATGGCGGGCGTGCTGGCCGATACGAACAAGCCGTTCGTCGTCACCTCCGGCACCGGCGTCGTCGCTTCGGCGGACAAGACGACAGAGGATGTGCGCGTCGCGGATGTGCGCAACCCCTTCCCGCGCATCGCCAGCGAACAGGCCGCCGAAGCCGCCGCCGCCCGCGGCGTCAATGTCTCCGTCGTGCGCCTGTCGCCCAGCGTCCACGGCGCGGGCGACCACGGTTTCGTCCCGATCCTGATCCAGATGGCGCGTGAAAAAGGCAAGGCCGCCTATGTCGGATCGGGCGACAATGTCTGGCCCGGCGTCCACCGGCTCGACGCGGCCCGCCTCTACCGGCTGGCCCTGGAGCGCAACGCCAAAGACGCGCGCTATCACGCCGCCGAAAACCGCGGAACGCGCTTCCGCGACATCGCCGAGACGATCGGGCGCAAGCTCGGCGTCCCCGCCGTCAGCCTGGCGCCGGACGAAGCCCATGAGCATTTCGGCTGGTTCGCGCATTTCGCGCAGATGAACAACCCGACATCCAGCGACTGGACGCGCGAAACCTTAGGCTGGACGCCCGCGCAACCCGACCTGCTCACCGATATGGACGCCGCCTATTTCGATTGACTGCCATGAACAAAAAAAGCGCGCCGGTCGCCCGGCGCGCTTTTGCGTGGATCGGATCGCAGGCGATTATTCGTCGTAATTGCTGGCGATCGACGCCCAGACCTGCTGCGGACGGGTCAGGGTCTTGATCTCGACCTTGCCGTTCTTGTTGAGCGTGGCCGCGCCTTGGACCGCGTAGGAATCGCGATTATCGGTGTAATTATAGGTGAAATCAGAGCGCAGGACGTCGCCCTTGACCTCGCAGTCTTCGACCTTGATCAGGCGTTTGTGCTGCTCTGGCGCCTTATCCTTGATTTCGGAGGTGACCGTATCGGCGACGGCGCGCCCCAGTTGCCGCTGCTGCGCTTCGGTGCAGCCTGCAAACACCTGACCGGCGGACAGGGACAGGGCGAGAGCGGCGGACAGGCCGAGAACAAAGGTCTTAAGAACGGTTTTCATGATGACACACTCACAAAGTTGAAGGTTGGGGAGGAAACCATCGCCGGTCGCAGCGGCGACAGAGACGAGGCTAACCCCAAAATGACAGCGCTGTCATCATACAATTTCGCACCGCAACATTTTGTGAACGCGTCGCAACAGCCGCGGCTATTTTTCCGGGTCGGCGGCGGTGAAGGGCGAACAGCACGGCGCGCCGATGGCGTGGAATTCCATGATTTCGGCGCGCGTGCCGTCCGGGTCGATCAGGTTGAGCTGCCATTTGGCGTCGCGCCCGATCTTGGGCAGGGCGTCGGGCGCCTGCCCCTGCAAACGCCCGCCGTTCCACAGCGTCGTATAGGTCGCCTCGATATTGGCGACGCCGAGCGAAAAGTGATTCAGCACCCCGGCGGTCTGCCGGCTCATGCCCGCGGGGATCGGCCCGCTGCCCGGCTGAACCATATATTCGATCCAGTCGCCGCCATTGGGAACCTGCTGCGAAATCCACTCGTCCTTATGATCGTCGAAGCCGCCATGCCAGTAGGGCCGGAAACCGAGCAGGGTCCGGTAAAAAGCGTCCTCCTTCGCCGGATCATGCACGATCAGGCCAACATGGATGATATGGCTCGACAAGGGGTTATCCGGCACGTCGGGCGATTGCGTCGGCCCCTGCACGAACTCGACCCGGTTGCCTTCGGGATCATGGACATCGAACCACTGCCCGCCATCCTTGCCGCGCCTCAGATCGCCCGGCGCGACGCCATGCGTCGCCAGCCAGGCGCGCAAGCCCGCTGCGTCGGGGGTGGCGAAGGCGATATGATCCAGCCGGTTAAGGCCCGCATCCGCAGGCAGGGGCAGGGATTCGATAAACTGGCTCGGCGACACATAATAGCGCACACCAAGCGGATTTTCGGGATCGGGACGCTTCACCGCGCCGAGATCATGGACGTAAAAGGCCTCGGTTTTGGCCGGATCGGCGCTGTAGACGGCGATATGCGACACGCCGGTAATCGCCGGACGCGGCGCATCCTGAGTCTGCGCCTGAGCCTGGGCCGCAAGACCCGCGCATATGACCGCAACAGTTTTCCAGTGACCGCGCATGACGTCTCCTCCCGCATTTTTATGTTTGCGGCGAGGCTAGCAGGGATGGGCGCCCGTGGCGAGGCGCTTCACACGCGCTCGGATTTCAGCGGTCGCGACAACAGGGCGTCGATGGCCTGATCGACATTCATCGCGCCCGACAGCACCGCATTGACCGCCTGACACAGCGGCAGATCGACGCCGTGCTTGCGGCCGAGATCGCAGACCGCCGGGGCCGACTGCACGCCCTCGGCGACCGACACCTTGCCCGCCAGCGCCTCCTCCAGCGTCTGCCCCTGCCCCAGAGCCAGCCCGACGCTCATATTGCGCGACTGCGGCGACGAACAGGTCAGGACCAGATCGCCCATGCCGCACAGCCCCGCCATGGTGACCAACTGCGCGCCCATCGCTATGGCCAATCTCGTCATCTCGGCGAAACCGCGCGTGATCAGGGCGGCGTGGGCGTTGCGGCCCAGCCCCTTGCCCTCGCTGATGCCGCAGGCGATGGCGATAACATTCTTGATCGCCCCGCCCGATTCGGCGCCGATCAGGTCGGTGGACTGGTAGGGCCGGAAGCTTGGCCCGGCCAGGGTCGCGGCGATCTTCGCGCCCAGAACCTCGTCCTTGCAGGCCAGGGTCACCGCCGACGGCAGCCCCATCGCCACCTCGCGCGCGAAGTTCGGCCCGGCCAGCACGGCCTGAGTCGCTTCGGGCAGCACGTCCGACAACACCTCGGTCATCAGCGCGTCCGTGCCGCGCTCGACCCCCTTGGCGCACAGCACGACCGGCGTGCCCGCCGCAAGATAGGGTTTGAAAGCCGACAGGGCGGCGCGCATATGCTGGGCGGGCGGCACGGCCAGGATCAGGTCGCACCCGGCCAGATCGGCCATATCATGGGTCGCAGTGATCGCCTCGGACAGGCTCACGCCGGGCAAGTAGAGACTGTTTTCATGAGCATCGCGGATCGAAGCGACCACCTCGGCCTCGCGCGCGTGCAGCAAGACCCGATTGCCGCCCATGGTCAGCACCTGCGCCAGCGCCGTCCCCCAGGCGCCCGCCCCGATCACGCCCACCCTGCCAAAAGTCTCCGCCATACCTGCTCCCTATGTCTTACCTTGGGCCTTGGCCTAAGCCTTCGCCCCCTTGCGTCCGGCGGTCTTATGCACCGGTTGCGCCAGGGCGCGCGCCTCGTCGAGCGGCCAGCGCGGACGGGCGCTGACGCCCATCGCCTGTGCGCGCAGCTCGGCCACGGCTTCGGGTTTGTTGCAGGCTTGTGCAAAATGTTCAAGGCCCGCCAGAGCGATCATGGCCGCATTGTCGGTGCAGTAGCGCATCGGCGGCGCGACAAAGCCAAAGCCATGCCGTTCCGCCGCGTCCTTCAAAACCTGCCGCACCGTGGCGTTGGCCGCGACGCCGCCCGCCACGACAAAGGCGGGCCGCCCGGCGTCCATTGTCGGCTTGAACAGGCCCATGGCGCGCTCGGAACGCTCGACCAGTTGCCGCGCAATCGCGGCCTGCACGCCCGCGCACAGATCGGCGCGGTCCTGCTGCGTCTTGACCTCGGCATGGGCGATCTGCGCCGCGGCCGTCTTCAGGCCCGAAAATGAAAAGTCGCAATCCTTATGCCCGACCCGCGCGCGCGGCAGTTTGAATCGGTCCGCATCGCCATCTCTCGCGCAGGCCTCCAGCGCCGGACCGCCCGGATAGCCCAGCCCCAGTACCTTGGCGGTCTTGTCGAAGGCCTCGCCCGCCGCATCGTCGATGGTGGTGCCCAGCCGCTCATAATCGCCGACGCCCCGAACGGCCAGCAACTGACAATGCCCGCCCGAGGCCAGCAGCAGCAGGAAGGGAAAGACCACATCCTCCGCCAGCCGCGCCGACAGCGCATGGCCCTCCAGATGGTTGACCCCGATCAAAGGCAGGTCGCGCGCCAGCGCAAAGCCTTTCGCAAACGACAGGCCGACCATCACCCCGCCGATCAGCCCCGGCCCCGCCGTCGCCGCCACCGCGTCCAGCTCCGGGTTCCCGGCCTCGGCTAAGGCGCGCGCCGCCAGATCGTCAATCGTCTCGACATGGCTGCGCGCCGCGATCTCCGGCACCACCCCGCCATAGTCGGCGTGCTGGGCGATCTGCGAATGGATCACGCTCGACAGCACATGCGTCCCCGCCGCATCGCGACGCACCACGGCGACGGCGGTTTCGTCGCAGCTCGATTCAACGCCGAGAACGGTTAAACAGGGGTGAGACATCATGTACGCTATGGCGGTCTTGTAAGCGGAAAAGGCTTCCCTTAAACGGTTGAAATGGCGGCGGCGTCAAGCCCTGCCCCCTATATAAGGCTGCACATGACCCCTCGCCTGAACATCGGAACGCGCGGCTCGAAACTGGCCCGGACGCAATGCGGCTGGGTGCAGAGACGCATTGTCGAAGCTTTAGGCGAAGACCCGGCGCAGGCCGAGGCTATCGCCCCGCTCGTCATCATCACCACCCTGGGCGACCGGATTCAGGACCGCCGCCTGATCGAGGCGGGCGGCAAGCAGTTGTTCACCAAAGAGATCGAGGACGCGCTGCTGCGCGGCGAGATCGACGTGGCCGTGCATTCGCTGAAGGACATGCCCGCCGACGAAATTCCGGGCCTGTCGATTTGCGCCATCCCCGAACGCGAAGACCCGCGCGACGCCTTCCTGTCGCCGAACTTCGCCTCGCTGGCCGAGCTGCCGCACGGCGCGCGCCTCGGCACCGCCTCGTTGCGGCGGCAGGCGCAGGCCCTGGCGCAGCGCCCCGATCTTGACGTCGTGATGACGCGTGGCAATGTCGATACGCGCCTGGCCAAGCTGCAGGCGGGCGATTGCGACGCGCTGCTGCTGGCGGCGGCGGGGCTGAACCGGCTCGGCCTGTCCGCCCATATCCGCGACTATATCGACCCCGACCTCTACGCCACCGCGCCGGGACAGGGCGCTTTGGCCATCCAGTGTCGAACCGAAGACCTAAACGCCGACTGGATGCAGAAACTCAATCACGAACCGACCCATTTGTGCGTTACGGCCGAACGCGGCGCGCTCGAAGCGCTGGAGGCGTCGTGCCGCACCGCCGTCGGCGCCCGCGCTACGCTTTCCGGCGACACGCTCAGCCTGTTCGTCGAGGCCCTGAGCGCCGACGGCAAGACGCGCTGGCAAAGGCGCACCACGCTCCATGCGCCCACGCGCGACACGGCCCACCAACTGGGCCGCGATCTCGGCGAGGCGATCAAGGCCGAGGCCGGACCCGACCTGATCCAGATTTCCGGCTGACCGGATGAAGGGCCGGGTCTGGATCACACGCACCGAACCGGGCGCTTCCAAAACCGCGCAGGCCGTCGCCGCACTCGGCTATGAGCCGGTGATCGCGCCGGTGCTGGCGGTGCGGCGGCTCAAACCCGTCTTCGATCCGCACGGTTTCGACGCGCTGATCTTCACCAGCCGCAACGCGCTCGACGCCTTCTGCGATCTGTGCCCGCGCCGCGACCTGCCCGTCTGGTGCGTCGGCGCCGTCACCGCCAGCGCCGCCCGCCAGCACGGCTTTGAGCGCGTCATCAGCGGCGATAGCGACGCCCGCACCCTGAGCGAATTGATCGTCCGCGACGCCGCTTCCGGCCTGCGCCTGTTCCACCCGACGGCGCAGGCGCCGGCCTTCGCCATGGCCGACGCCTTACGCGCCAAAGGCGTCACGGTCAGCGAGGCCGCCGTCTATGAGACGGTTCCGCTCACGCCCGCCCTGCCGCGCCCGCAAACCCTGACCCACGCCCTGATCCATTCGCCGCGCGCCGCCGCGCCCGTGGTGCAGACGCTGGTTCAAAACGCCGACGCGCCCGCCCTGATCTTCATCGCCATCTCGCCCGCCGCCGCTCAGGCGCTGGAAAAGACGCTCGCCGCCGCGCCCCAGACGCGAAAACTCGCGCGCGCGATACGCATTTCCGCGTTTCCAGACGAGGCTTCCATGCTACAAAGGCTCGACGAAGCCTGATGAAGAGACCGATCCGCGATGAGCGACACGCTGGAAACCTCGATTCCGCCTATGGATGACATCGCCGAGCGCGAGGCCCGCGCCGACGCCGCCAAGATGACGCGCTATTTCATGATGTTCGCGGCGCCGCTGCTGATCATGTTCGTGATCCTGATCGGCGCCTTCGCCTGGAAGCTGTCGCATCCGAAGATCACGCCGCAAGCCGTCGCCTCCGCCGACAAAAACGCCGACAAAAACGCCGAAATCGCGCAACTGAAAATGCAGATCAACAGCCTGCAAAACCAGAGCGCCGCGCCCGCCCAGGGTCAGCCTCAGGCTCAGGCTCAATCCTCGTCAGCACCGGCAACCGCGCCGGTACAGCCCGCGCCTTCGGCCCCGTCCTACTACGGCGAATCCGGCTCGCTGGCCGCCCTGAGCGCGCGCATGGACCGGCTTGAGGCCAGCCAGAAGGCGATGGCGCGCGCCGCCGCCGCCGCCTACGCCGCGCGCACCTTGCAACTGGCCTCGCACGACGGCGACCCCTTTCTGTCGGAGCTGGCCGTGGCCGAGCCGACCATCGACGACCCCAGCCTGACCGCCGCCTTGCGTCCGTTCGCGGAAAAGGGCGTGCCCAGCGAGGTCACCCTGGCCGTGCGCTTCCCGGCCTACGCCGCCAGGGCCAACACCGCCGCCCAGACCCATAACGGCAAGACCGGCTTTTTCGACCGCATCGCGCAAGGGTTAGCCGGACTGATCTCGGTGCGCCGCACCGACAATCTCGACGGCGAGGGCGCGCAGGCGATTTTAGCACGCGCCGAAAACCGGCTGAATCAGGGCGACCTGCACGGCGCGGTCGGCTATCTGACCGCCCTATCCCCCGCCGCGCACGACGCGATGAAGCCGTGGCTCGATCAGGCGCAGGCGCGCCTGCTGGTCGATGACACGACACGCCGCATCAGCGAGCGCGCCATGAGCCGTCTCGGCCAGTCCGCCGCAACCGATCCGACCGCCGCGCCGCAAGGAGGCCTGCTGTGATCCGCTCCCTGCTCATTCTGCTGGGCATCCTGCTCCTGCTGGCTCTGGCCGTGGCCAGCACGCAGGATGCGGGCCAGGCCAGCCTGATCTGGATGCACTACCGCGTGGACGCCTCGGCGGCGGCGGCGCTGGTTCTGATCGGCCTGACCGCCCTGGCCGCCGTCGCCTTCTGGAACATCGCCCTGTGGCTGGCCCGCTCGCCGCAGCGCGCCGAGCGCAAACGGCTCGACGCGCGCCGCCGTCAGGGCGAAGAAGCCCTGACCAAGGGCTTCATGGCGCTGGCCGCGGGCGACGGCAAGGAGGCCCGCCGTCTGGCCATCAAGGCGGTCGATGTCAGCGACAATACTGCGCTGGTGCGCATCCTCAGCGCCCTGGCCGCGCGCGAATCGGGCGACGCCGCCGCGACGCGCGCCGCCTGCGTCGCCATGCTCGGCGCGCCCGACCTCAAGCTGGCGGGCCTGAAAGGCCTGATGGAGCTGGCGCAACGCGAAGGCGACCGCGACGAGGCGGTGCGGCTGGCGGGCGAGGCCTACGCCATGCCGCGCCCCAGCATGTGGGCGTTCAAGGCCCTGTTCGACGCCCGCCTCGAAGCGGGCGAATGGCGCGAAGCCCTGGCCCTGCTGGACGGCGCCCTGAACCGCAAGCTGATCTCGCCCCTGTTCTGCGAACGCGCCAAGGCGTCGCTGATGGCCGCCTCCGCCGCCCATATGGAGCAGGCGGGCGAAGACGTCGATCAGGCGCTCGACTACGCCGTGCGCGCCGCGAAACTTCAGCCGCAGTTCACGCCCGGCCCGGTGATCGCCGCCCGCCTGCTGGCCCGCGCGCACAAGCTGGGCCGCGCCGAGGACACGCTGGAGGCCGCCTGGGGCGCGCAACCGCACCCGGCTCTGTGGCTCGCCTATCGCGACCTGGTGTCGGACGAGACCCCGCGCGAACGCGCCCGCCGCCTGCAAGGCCTGATCGACCGCAACCCTGACCACCGCGAAAGCCGCCTCCTGATGCTGGAAAAGGCGCTGCTGACCGGCGTGAAGCCCGATATCGCCGCCGCGATGGACGCGCTGGCCGAGGACGCGGCTGAGGATCGCCTGACGCGCCGCCTCGGTGGGCTGATGGCGCGCGGCGCGCAGGCGCTGGGCGATACGGACGCCGCGCGCGCCTGGCTGGCCAATGCCAGCGTGGCGAAATCCGAGCCGGACTGGTCGGACATCGACGCCGAAGGCCGCGCCTTCCCCTATGGCGCCGCCGACTGGAGCCGCCTGATCCTGACCTTCGCCGAGGACGCGACCTTGGCCCACCCGCGCTATGAACGCGGCGAAAAGGGCCTGCCGGAAATGCCGGACATCGCCGCGCGCTATGCGCCGTCCATGCCGTTTATCCGCGCGGCGCAACGCGGCGCCGCCAACCGCGCCGCCGCCCTGCCCCTGCCCGACGATCCCGGCGCCTATGACGCCGCCCTCTCCGGTCAGGATCTCGACCAGGAAGCCTCAGCCCAGCCCGCGCGCGCGCCGCGCCGCAAGGCCGCGCCCAAAACCCGAAAATAACGCTGTCACTCGCGCATTTCAGCCCTTGGCAAGCCCGCGCGACATGTGTAAAGAAACGCCCCTGTCCGCAGGGCCCCGCCCCGGACCTTCCGGGCCGCTTTAGCTCAGCCGGTAGAGCATCGCATTCGTAATGCGAGGGTCAGGTGTTCGAGTCACCTAAGCGGCACCATTTCTTTTTCAAAATATTTTTCTTAATAAAATCAACTATTTGAAAAAGTGGAAAATGTTACACAGTTTTGCACGATAATAGGACACAGAATTAGGACACAGTTTCCTATGGATAAATCAGTCGTTACCCGTCGCTGATGCCATTGCGCCCCAGCCTTGGCTCGCCTTCCTTCTGGTCGCCGTTGAGGTAGAAGCGCTTCTTGTCAGTCATGAATTGCTCTCCGCTGGAGGGGCTATAACATGGGTATGCGGCGTCGAACTTCAACTGCGCCCACGCCCTATGGACGCGAAAAAGGCCACAAGCACCAAACTTGTGGCCTCAAAAAAGTAAGCCGAACCAGAGGCTTAACCGTGGAACTTAATGGGAGTGGTGGGAAGACTTGCACTTCCAACTTCCGCCCTCTATTATGGGGTTGTCACACCTACCATATAGAACCGACCTCAGCGGTCAGCGATAGCGAACGTTTTATCTGGTTAAAACTACACCACTTCAAAAATTCCGAGGCTAGAACAATGTCTTTTCCTCGGTCGCTTGGCTCGCCTTCTCAGGTGAGCCATTCTTGTTTGTGGGGTAGTACAGACCGTCAGTCCGCGCAATTTCCCCACGTTCCGACAGCCTAGCCAACGCATTATAGACGTTGTTCTTGGAACTATCGGCCAATTCCTGCTTCTCGGTCAAAGCCGCAATCACATCCTTCGGCGCTAAACCCTTGGGACTGTCATTCACGACCGCCAAAACCGCCGCGACAACAGACGGCTTCCGATTGGCGTCTTCGGCCTTCAAATCCTCTTCATCCCCCACCAGAACCTTCACTAAGAATTCGTCATAGTGAGCCTGGGTGAAGAGGTGATTCTTGTACTTCACGTACCCTTCGTGCGTCAGCCGCGCTATGGCCGTGTAGAACGCTTTGGAATTTGCCCGCATCTTGTCGCCCAACGGGCCATTCAACACGGCTTCCTTGATATCGTCGTAATGGACACCACGTTCAGCAGGATCGACCACTTTCTTGATTTCCGATGCGAAGGTCACCAGCTTGCCACCGACCTTCACGAAACGCGGCAACTTCTTAGGCTTCCGCGCCTTGGCTTCCTTGGGCTTCTTGACTTCGGCATCCTCTGTCTTAACCACAGGGATATGTTCACCAATCAGCTTGGAAACCGAAACACCAAGCTCCTTGATCTCCGTGAGCTTCTTATCGATATCGTTAATCTGCTGGTCCGCGTAATCCCGCTGCGCCACCAATTGGGCGCGCTTCTCCATCACCCGAGCAATCCAGTCGGCATCAATGAAGAAAGATGGTTTCGCGTCGTCGGACATACAGATAGCAAACTCCTTGACTTTGATTCATACGCCCCGTTTTTTTAAAGTGCAAGCGTTGAGGTATGAAAAAAGTTCAGCGTCACATTTGACACCCTCGTCACACCTAACTACAAGTTGATATTTTATCTCGTTAATCAGTTGAATTATAAAGAAAATATATCGGTTTTTCGCTAATTTTTTGTTAACGAAACTTATCACCAAAACCCACAGCTATCGTACAAGATAGGGTTAATAGACGCTTAATGAGGAAGGTTAACAAACGACCCACCGAGTCGGAATCAAAGGAAATTCGGTGAGAACGAACCGAGAAAATAACCACTCATTAACCATCAACACCCTGACTCCCCACCGTGAAACCCTGTCACGATAACCGTTTGTGACACCGTAGGGTTAATCGTGGCGTTGAGGACGAATTCACCATCGAGTTGAAAGAGGTGACACAGCAGGAAATCAACGCGGCCCTAATCCCCGTTTGATTTTCTCGTCTTTTTTTGATAGCGCTATCATTTGCCGGACAAATTAATGAATCCGCATCATGCGGATCGCACGACAGGGAAACATCTTATGACCATCACGCCTTTGACGCGGCGGAGCTTCGCCGCATCGGTTTTGGCGGCTTTCGCCGCTGCGCCTGTGCTGACCTCTGAAGCCTTTGCGCTCGACGATACGATGACGCCGATCCCGACGCCGGCGCAGCCCGGCGCCATCACGCTCGACACCGGGCCCCTGCCTGGCGCGACCGCGCCGGAGGCGTGGCACAAACAGTATGGCAGCGTGTTCGCCCGCAATGTTTCGGTCGCCACTCTGACCCCCTTCCTGCCGGACGCGGAAAAGGCCACCGGCGCGGCCGCCATCGTGGCGCCGGGCGGCGGCTTCATGACCCTGTCGATGCAGAATGAGGGCTGGGACGTGGCGCGCGCCCTGGCGGCGAAGGGCGTCGCGGCCTTTGTGCTGAAATACCGCCTGCATCCGACCCCCGCCGACATGCCGGGCTTCGAGGCGGCGATGCGCGCCATGTTCTCAGGCGTCGCCAAGGGGCCGCCGCCGCAGCAGCAAGACCCCGCCGCCGCCCTGGCGCCGCAGATCGCCGACGCCCGCGCCGCCTTCGCTCTGGTGCGTTCACGCGCCGCCGAATGGCATGTCGATCCCGACCGCATCGGCATGGTGGGCTTTTCCGCCGGCGCCATGCTGACCCTGGCGACCGAGCTTTACGGTCAGGACGCCAAACCGGCCTTCCTGGGCGAAATCTACGGTCCGCTGGCGCCGGTGAAGGTTCCGGCGGACGCCCCGCCCCTGTTCGTCGCTCTGGCCGCCGACGATCCCTTCTTCGGTAATGGCGGCTATGGCATTATCGATAGCTGGCGCGCCGCCAAGCGTCCGGTCGAATTCCACCTGTTCGAGCAGGGCGGCCACGGCTTTGGCATGTATCCGAAGCCGACGACCAGCACCGGCTGGTTCGACGAATTCGTGCGCTGGCTGGACATGCACGGCTTTCTCAAGCCAAAGGTTTGATTGAGACTTAGCGCGTCGATCTGATGGACTCAGATCGGCGCTCTAAATCTTTGTTGTGTCGCTCTTCCTGATCCAAAAAGTGGAACCACTTTTTGGGGAAACGCTTTAGCTGGTCCACTTCAAGGTGGCGGGCTTGACCGGATTAACGAAGGCCCGCTTTTCGGCGCGCGAGGCCAGCCACTCTTTTTTCAGCGCCTGATACCATTTGGCCTGGGTGTCGGCGTCGTCGATCCACAGAAGCGAGGGGTCGTATTTCAGCCCCTCATTCTGCAAATTGACCATATCGCCGTCCTGCTTGAGGAAGGCTTTGGCGCCGAAGCGGAAGATCGGGGCGATGAAGCGGAACATGCCGTGATCGGACCAGAAGATCTGCGTAATGCGCGTCTTCGTCTCGTCGATCGGCGTCAGGCAGGTCAGGCCCAGCACCTGTTTGTCGCCGATCTCGATATGCTCATAACGGATGCCGGGCAGGCGGAAGGTGATCTCGGTCGCGGGCGCGCCGCCTAAAATCTTATAGGCGCGGCTGTTCGACGACGGGCGATGGCGGACCATGGCGAACCCGAACTCGCGCGGCTCGAACGCCTTGGACTTTTCAAGCTGCCTCTTGGACGAACGCCACCACCATTGCTGATGCACATACGGCCCGTGCGCCGGGTCCATCAGCCCGACGACCGCATGGTCGATATGGCTGTCGAAATCCATGCGCTCGACGATCAGGGGCTTGCCGCCGACCACGCCGGGCAGAATGGGCGGCTCATGGTCGGGTTCCGCCGGGCGGCGCGCATCGGCGGCGATCCAGATCCAGACAATGCCCTGCTGTTCGCGCACCTCATAACGGCGCACCTTGATGCGCTCGACATCTATGCTCTGATCCGAGGTCAGGGACGGCACGGACGCACAGGTTCCCGACGTATCAAAGGTCCAGCCATGATAAGGGCATTGCACGACGCAGCCGCCGCCCCTTCCGTCACGGACCATCTCCCCTGCCGACAGAGGCGCGGCGCGGTGCGGGCAGATGTCGCGGATCGCATAGGCCTTGCCGTCCAGATCGCGCGCCAGCAGCACCGGCTCGCCAAGGATGACATAGCGTTGCAGCTTACCCGCAAGCAGATCGCCGCTGAGGGCGGCGAACCACCAGGCGTCCTTCAACAGCCCCTGACCGAAGGCGACGCGGGGAACGGGCGATGCGGATTGATCGGGCATAGGGTCTCTGTGCGCAGAAAGAAGAAAGCCAATATAAGGGCCTTAGCGCAAAACGCCAATGCCCGGAATGGCCCACGCTGCGACAGGATGAAGCAGGAGAGCGAGGTAAGCCAAATCTCATGCCTCCCCAGTTTACTGGGGAGGGGGCCATTGGCGCAGCCAATGGTGGTGGGGTTTCTTACTTCAAACTTCTGGCTTCAAACCTTTGGCAAATTCTGTCAGCGCATCGAGAAACGCGCGGTTCTCGTGATCCTTGCCGACCGTGACGCGCAGAGCCTGCGGCAGGCCGTAATTGGCGACATGCCGCACGATCAGGCCCTTCGACATCAGGAACTCATTGGCGCGCGCCGCCTCATCGCCGTCGCGGAAATGGATCAGCACGAAATTACCGGCCGAATTGCGCACATCGAGGCCCATGGCGCGGATTTCCTGCACCAGACGCGGCCGCCAGGTCAGAACATGTTGGCGCGACGCCTCGATATGGGCGGCGTCCTGCAAGGCGGCGATGGCGGCGGCCTGAGCGGGCAGGTTGACATTGAACGGCAGGCGAATGCGCTCCAGCGCCGCGACCACCGGCGTCGGGCAATAGCCGAAACCGACGCGCAAACCCGCCAGACCGTGAATCTTCGAGAAGGTGCGCGTGACGATGATGTTGTCGGCGTCCTTCGCCATATCGAAGGCGCTGGCCCAGCTCGGCTCATCGACAAATTCGGCATAGGCCTCGTCAATCACCAACAGAATGTGCGGCGCCAGACGCGCGCGCAGTTCGGCGATCTCCTCCGGCGTGTTCCAGGTGCCGGTCGGATTGGCCGGATTGGAGATATAGACGATCTTGGTGCGGTCATCGACGAGGTCCAGCAGGGCGTCGATCTCGACGCGCTGATCCGGCTCCGGCGCCAGCTTCACCTCGGCCTGACAGGCCAAAGCCGAGATGCGGTAGGCCAGAAAACCATGCTCGCCGGTGACGATATTGTCGCCAGCCTCCAGCCAGGCCTGATTGAGGAACGCGAACACCTCGTCCGAGCCATTGCCGAACACCAGCCGCTCGGCCTCAAGTCCGTGATAGGCGGCGACGACCTCGCGCAGGGCGTTGGCGTGACCGTCGGGATAGCGGAACAGTTTGGCCTTCGCCGCCTCGAACGCTTCGATGGCTTTTGCCGAGCAGCCGAGCGCGTTTTCGTTGGACGACAGCTTGATCGGCTCGGCGACGCCCTCGATCTTCGACTTGCCGCCGACATAGGCGGCGATATCGAGAATGCCCGCTTTCGGGGCCGGGGCGGTCGTGTCCATCAGGTCGCTCATGATCGGGTGGTGGGTGGGATGGGTGGAAAATCTGCGGGTTTATAGCGGCAAAAAAACGCATAAACACGCAAAATAACGGCTAAACCCGCCCTTTTAATTAGTATCAATTGATACGAAAAACAAGGCTAAATACGCGCTGCCGCGCCGATCACACCGGACAGGCTGCCCAGCTCAGGAGAGCCGAGACGCGGATCATTCTCCTGCACAAATCCATGCAGGGCGAACAGTTTGAGCCCCTGCGCCGCACACAGCGCTTCGGCGGCAAGACCGTTATGGCTAAGGCTTTCGATGATGCGGTTCTCGGTCTGGGGCGAATCCGAGACCCAGAAGGTGACATCGTCGCCGGTCGGCTCCGGCGTGATCGCCGCCAGCGCCACGGCATGAAAACGCCCTGCCGAAAGCTCCGGCAGGGCGGCCATGATGCGCACCTTGGGTTCAGCCAGCAGTCGGGCCCACCAGGCGCCGCCGCGCGGATCGAGCGACAGGACGGAGATGTGGCGCGGGTCGCGCGCAGCCTGCACGGCGGCGACGGCGTTCTCGACATAGCTGAAGCCGGGCGCGAAGCCGAAACGCTCACGAGCCCAGACCAGAACCTCGCGCGAATGCTCCTGACTTGACAGGTTCAGATGCAGGCCGCCCCCAACACTATCACGACTAAGGCCTTGAATACGCAGATTTTCCGAGATCAGTTCGCGCCAGATGCGCACCACCACCGCGTCCGAAGCCGACTGACGCGGCATGGCCAGCAGCTTGCGGATCAGCAGGGCCTCGCGGTCGGGCCGCAGTTGCGAACCCTGCGTTTCCGCGCCGTTTTCGCGCGCCTTGGCCTCGGCGATAGCGGCGCCCAGACCGGCGCGCGCATCCACCAGACGGAGCAGTTCGGCGTCCAGCGCGTCGATCTGGCTGCGAAGATCGGCAAGAGTTTGCAAATGGAAACACTCGTAACTATCAACAAGAGCTGAAGTTTAGGCTCCGCTGCCTGCGATCACAAGTGCAGAAATTTCAGAAAACAGTATTACGGAAATATAGGCGCATCTGAAACTTTCAGCAGCCCGATATAGGCGCCGCCATCGCGGAAATCTATGCCGAACTTTTGCGTGTCCTTCGTCGCCAAAGTCATATCCAGCAAAGGCCGCGCCAGGGTCATGTTCTCCGGCGATATGATGCGCAAGGCGCCCAGCACCTCGACCGGCTTGAACGTCCCGGACATTTCCAGCTCCAGATGCCCGGCGACATGGCCGTCGCTCTGCAAGCTCAGACCGTCGGAATGACTGAAAAGACTTAGGTTTCCCGCCTGCACCTGCGCCTTGAAGCCGGTCAGCTCGCCGCCCTTCGCGCTCCAGCTTTTCAGCGAGTCGTCAAAGGTGCGGCCCTGAAACGCCGACATTTTCCTGACCGTGGTTTCGATATGCAGGCTGAGCGGCTGCCCGTCGCCAAGGCCCGCGACCAGGCTGTTGGGAACGCCCCTGGCGCCGGTGACGCGCACCAGCATGTCGGCGGCGTCCTTGTCCTGCGCATTCGGTCGCAGATAAGCCTCGACATTATCGGCGCTGGCGAAGGCGAACGGATGGGTCTGATCCGACGGCGTCAGATTAACGCCAAGGCCTTGCAGCGCCACGTTCCACACCGGCTGGCCGATATGCGAGACGCTGGCGCGCAAAACCTGGCCGCGCACCATAATGCGGCCCAGTTCGACGCCGCCGGGATGGCCGCGATAGATGGTAAAACCGTTCGGAACCACCATGACCCATTTATCGAGCGCATAGGCGTCGGCCTGCGCCTCGGCCTCAACCGCCGCAAAGCCGCGCCCCGATGGTGCGATCACGGTGAGGTTCTTAAAATCCGCCTTCATGCGGTAGGGAAAACCCTGAATGCGCAAGGGATCGTAGCTGACCTGATAGCCAGCCTTGATCATGGCGTCGCGCTGCGCAGCCAGCTCGGCCTCCAGCCGGTGCGCGGTGTAAAACCAGTAGCCGCTCCAACCGGCGAACAACAGCGCGACCAGAAGGGCGGGCGCGAAAATACCGATGCGGTGATGCTTTCTGGCGGGGGCGGCGTCGCTCACCTTGAGGCTCCGTAGCGGTTACGAGGTCGCTTCGTTATTAACCACTTCGTCGGGATAAAGAAAGCGCGGGATCGAAGCCAGCGCTTCGGCCAGGGTGCAGCGTTGCAGCACAACCCCTTCCGGCAGGCCGGAAAACAATCGGGTCGGAGCGGCGGAATCGAGCATGACGAAGACGCCACGGTCGTCATTTTTGCGGATCAGCCGCCCGAACGCCTGGGCCAGCCGCGCCCGCGTCAGGGCGTCGTCATAGATTCGGTTGCCGAAATGCAGCCGCCGCGCGCGGTGCAGGCAGTCCGGGCGCGGCCACGGCACGCGGTCGAAAGCAATCAGCCGCAGCGCCTGCCCCGGCACGTCGATGCCGTCGCGCACCGCATCGGTGCCGAGCAGGCACGAATGCTGTTCGGCGCGGAACACGCTGACCAGATCGGAGACATCGAGCGGATCGACATGCTGCGCATAGAGCGGCAGGCCTGCCTCGCTCAGGGGCGTCGCGATCTGGTCATAGACGGCGCGCAGGCGGCGGATGGCGGTGAACAGGCCAAGCCCGCCGCCGCGCGCCGCCTTGAACAGGGCCAGCATGGCCGCGCCGACCGAGCGCGCATCCTCTCGCGACACATCTGTGATCACGAACAGCCGCGCCTGCGCCGCATAGTCGAACGGCGAGGCGATGCGCGCCGTCTTGGCGCCCATGACGAGATGGTTGGCGCCGGTCCTTTGCCGCGCCAACGAAAAGACGTCGGCCTCATCATCGTCTCCGCCCGTATCCTTATAACCATCCGACAGGGTCGCCGACGCCACCAGCACGCCATGCGCAGGCTTCAGCACAAATTCCGCCAGCGGCAGGGACGGATCTACATAGTGGCGATTGAGCGCCACATCGACCACACGGCCGCGATGCAGTTCGGTCGAGAACCAGTCGATGGTTTGGGCCGGATTCAGATCGGGCTCCGCCGCTTCAAAATCTTCTTCCGCCAAGCCTTGCAGCAGATGCCGCCAGGCGGGCAGCAGCATGCGCGCGCGCCGTTCCAGCCCGCGCAGCGCGCCCTCGATGCGGATGCGGTCGGGCGCCTCCAGTTCGTCGCCCGCCGTATTCAGACGATCCTCCAGCGCGCGCACCAGGGCCAGCAGCGGCGCTTCGATGCCGGACAGGGCGCGCGCCGCGATCTTGGCCGCCTGCGCCACGCCGTCAAGGCACGGGTGCGCCTCGCATTCCCCGCCTGGATCGTTGTCGGGCGAGAAGCGCGCGCGCAGATTGCCCTCGCCTTTGCGCACCTCGATCTGGGTATGGACCTCGCTGAGCAGCGCCTCGATCGGGCCGACCGGCTCCAGCCCGCCGCCGCCCTGGGTGCGCACGGCCATGCGCTGCGAAAAACCGTCCGCAGGCAGAACAATCGCCGCCCGCAGCAAATCACGCAGGGCGGTCTTGGCCGTCTCATCCTGCGCGATCAGGTCGCCCAGACGCGCCTCAAGCCCCCGGCCTCGCCGCGAACGGCCCTCATTGCCACGGATCCAGCGCCGCAACTCATAGGCTTCCAGCCCCGACAGACGGGTGGCGAAGGCGCTGTCCGCCGCCTCGAAGACATGGTGGCCCTCGTCGAAAATCAGCCGCGACAGGGCGGGCGTCGGCGCATCCTCCTCATCGGCTTTTCGCGACCGGTCGAGCAGATCATAGGCCGCCTGCGCCATGACCAGCGCATGGTTGGCGACCACCAATGTGGCGGATTTTGCCTTGCGCACCGACTTCTCGATAAAGCACACCCGATAGTGCGCGCAGGCCGCATAGGTGCATTCGCCACGCCGGTCCACCAGACTGCTCGGCGTCATCGTCTGGAAGACATGCGCCGGCGCGGTCGGCGGCAGCAGAGATGGCAGCCAGGTCGGGAAATCGCCGCTCATAATGTCGCCGTCGCGTGTATAGAGAACCCAGCGCGCCATCAGCACAGCCATGATCACTTCGGGCGCGGAATGGGCGGCGGCGAGGCGTTCCTGAAAATTGAGCAGGCACAGATAGTTTTCTCGCCCCTTGCGCACCACGACCTCGCGCGCGCGTTCCTCCGCCGTATCGAACAGGGCGCGCGTATCGTGATAGATCTGCTTTTGCAGCGCCTTGGTGTAGGTCGAGACCCAGACCTGACCTTGCGCCTTCTGCGCCCACAGATGCGCCGGCGCCAGATAGCCGAGCGTCTTGCCCGTGCCGGTCCCGGCCTCGGCCAGCAGGAAGTTCGGCTGGTCCGTCATCCATTTCGGCGCGAAAATTTCACGCGCCTTCAAAGCGAATTCGAGCTGTTCGGGGCGGCGCTCCGAAAGGTGGGCGCGCTGTAGATCGCGATTCAGGGCGTCGGTGACCTCGGCTTCGGACAGGGCGACGGCGCGCGCCTGACCTTCGGGCGGCTGGTCCTCCCATTCTTCCAGCAGGGTCCAGACATCGAGCGCGGGCGGCGGCGCATAGTCGGACGGCATATCGGTTTCGGCCAGCGCCGCAGTCAACAGCGGCGCCCACGCCCAGCCCTGTTTTTCCATCAGCTTGACGCCGGACGCCGCCGCCAGCCGGAAACCGAGCGATGATGCCTTCAGTGTACGGAGCAAGCTCTCGATCACGTCGAACAAGGCGCGCGCCGCGTCCTGCGGCGTTTCCGGCTCGGCAAAGCCGCAGGCCAGGGCCAGCCCAGCCGCCGATGGCGCACAGAACTGCGCCGGACGCACGAAGGCGAACAGCTCCAGCACATCAAACGGACGCGCTTCGCGGTGCGGACGATTGCTAAAGAGCCGTGTACGGATCAAGGCGGCATTGGCGACAATCAGCGCCTCGCGCCCCCACAGTTCACGCAGCTCATTGACCGAGACATCGCGCCCGACGCGACCGTCCCCGACATGGCTGCGCACCGGCGACCAGCCCAGCGACTCGGCGGGAACATGCTGACGCCAGGACGGCGCGGATTCGGGGATAAGCGGATCGGACACGGGAATGAACCTAGAACAGAACCGCCGGAAAGGGAAATGAAGGATGCGTTTCTCCTCCCCTGCGAAGCGGGGGAGGTGGCGAGCAAGCGAAGCGCGTCGAGACGGAGGGAACCGCCGCCACCGCCGTTGCCCCCTCCGTCGCGGACAAGCCGCGCCACCTCCCCCGCTTTGCAGGGGAGGAGAAAAAGCGTCGTTCTTACAGAATATACCGGCTCAGATCGGTATCGCCGGCGATCTCGCCGAGGCGCTGCTTCACATAGGCTTCGTCGATGGCGACGCTTTGCCCCGACATATCGGCGGCGGTGAAGCTTAGATCCTCCATCACCTTCTCGATCACCGTATGCAGGCGACGCGCGCCGATATTTTCGACCTTGGCGTTGACCGTGGCGGCGGCCTGCGCCATCGCGGCGATGGCGCCGTCATCGAAGCTGAGCGTCACCCCTTCCGTCTTCATCAAGGCCTGATTCTGTTTGATCAGATTGGCCTCAGGTTCGGACAGGATACGGCGGAAATCGTCCTCGCTCAGCGCCTTCAGTTCGACGCGGATCGGCAGACGGCCCTGCAATTCGGGCAGCAGGTCAGACGGCTTGGCGACATGAAACGCGCCGGAGGCGATGAACAGGATATGGTCGGTCTTGACCGGGCCGTACTTGGTCGAAACGGTCGTCCCCTCGATCAGCGGCAACAGATCGCGCTGCACACCCTCGCGCGAGACATCCGCCCCGCCGCGCTCCTGCCGCGAGGCGACCTTGTCGATCTCGTCGAGAAAGACGATGCCTTCGTTTTCGGCCAGTTGCAGCGCCTCAAGGGTGAGCGAATCCTGATCGAGCAGCTTGTCCGATTCTTCATTGATCAGATTGGGCCAGGCCGCCTTGACGGTGGTTTTGACCGTCTTCTGTCGATTGCCCATCGCCTTGGACAGCATTTCGCCGAGATTGAAGGCCCCCGGCGCCTGCTGGCCCGGAATCTCCATAAACCCGATCGGCGAGCCGCTTTCCGCCAGGGCGATTTCGATCTCGCGTTCGTCCAGTTCGTTGTCGCGCAGCTTTTTGCGGAAACTTTCGCGCGTCGCCTGCGCCGCCGTCGCCCCGACCAGGGCGTCGATCAGACGTTCTTCCGCCTGGGCCTCGGCCTTCGCACGAACACCGGCGCGGTTCTTGTCGCGCACCATCAGGATGGCGGCCTCGACCAGATCGCGCACGATCTGCTCGACATCGCGCCCGACATAGCCGACCTCGGTGAACTTGGTCGCCTCGACCTTCAGAAACGGCGCATGGGCCAGTTTGGCCAGACGGCGGGCGATCTCGGTCTTGCCGACGCCGGTCGGGCCGATCATCAGGATGTTCTTCGGCGTGATCTCGTCGCGGATCGCCGCATCGGTCTGCTTGCGCCGCCAGCGATTGCGCAGCGCCACCGCCACCGCCTTCTTGGCATCGGCGTGACCGATAATATGGCGGTCGAGTTCAGAGACAATTTCACGCGGAGAAAATGTGGTCACTTAGAGTCGTCCTTCATAGGTCAAAATCCGCTGGCGCTCTTCCGGCGAGCAAATTTCCATCTTTTCCAAGGCGCTGCCTGCGGGCGGGATCAGCTTCATGCCGACGGCGATCTCGCGCAGATGCGCCGGATTGCCGACCTTTGGGTAGGCCCACAGCTTCCATCTTGGCGCGGCGACAGCGCTATAAAGAACGCTCAAAGGCCAGGCCGGAACGGCCAGCAACAGCGAGATGAGCGCGATCGGCTTTGGCAGCAGGCCGCTCGGATAGAGGATCAGCGCCTGCCCGACCAGACCGAGCAGGATCAGGGTCGCGGGCATTTTCACCGTAAGCCGCGCGCGCTGAATGGCGTCCTCGACGAGAATCACAGGCTCTCCAAGGTCAGATGGTCATTGGTATAGACGCAGATCGAGGCGGCGATCTTCATGGCCTTGCGCGCGATCACCTCAGCGTCCGCCTCGTAGTCCAGCAGGGCGCGCGCCGCCGACAAAGCATAGGTTCCGCCCGATCCGATGGCCGCGACGCCGTCTTCCGGCTCCAGCACGTCGCCTACGCCGGTCAGGGTCAGGACGTGGTTCTTGTCCGCCACCAGCAGCATGGCTTCGAGGCGGCGCAGGTAACGGTCCGTGCGCCAGTCCTTGGCCAGATCGACGCAGGCGCGCGCCAACTGGTCGGGAAAAAGCTCCAGCTTGGCCTCCAGCCGCTCCAGCAGGGTAAAGGCGTCGGCGGTCGCGCCCGCAAAACCGACAAGCACCTTGCCGTTCGCGAGCGTGCGCACCTTTCTGGCCCCGCCCTTGACGATGGTCGGCCCCATCGAAACCTGACCGTCGCCCGCGATCACGGTCCTGCCATTATGGCGCACGGCGACAATGGTGGTGCCGTGCCAGTTGGGAAAATTTGAGTCTGTCATGCGGGGTTACTTGGCGGTTTTGCGCAGCGGTTTCAAGGGGCGTCATAAGAAGCTGTACGGATCAATATCCACCACCAGCCGGACCGCATTGGGACGCTTGATCGCCGCCAGCCAGTGCGCGACGAAGGCCTGTAGATCGCGGTTGCGATCGGCGCGGACTAAAAAGCGCTTGCGCCACTGGCCGCGCACCAGGGCCAGCGGCGCGTCCGCCGGTCCCCAGACTTCGATGCCGTCGCTGTTCGGAATGAACAGGGCCAGTTCGCGCGCAAACCTGTTGAGTAGGGCCTGATCCTTCGCCGATAGGATCAAGGCCGCCAGCCGCCCGAACGGCGGGAATTTCGCCAGCTCGCGCGACATCGACTCGTACATGTAAAAGGCTTCGCGGTCCTGATGCGCGAGCGCCTACATGACCGGATGCTCAGGCGTATAGGTCTGGATCACCGCCCGCCCCGGTTTCACTTTCCGGCCCGCGCGGCCCGTCGCCTGTTGCAGCAGTTGAAAGGTGCGCTCGGCGGCGCGCAGGTCGCCGCCCTTGAGGCCAAGATCGGCATCGACAATGCCCACCAGCGTCAGATTGGGGAAGTTATGCCCCTTGGCCGCCGCCTGCGTGGCGATGACAATGTCGATCTCGTGCTTTTCGATGCGCTCGATCAGCGCCGCCGAACTTGCGGGGTCCGGCGTGGTGTCGGACGAAAACACTTCGGCGCGCGCATCGGGAAAGCGCTCTTGCACCTCTTCGAGAATCCGCTCGACGCCCGGACCGACCGCGATCAAACTGTCCTGTGCGCCGCAATGCGGGCAGGTTTTCGGCTTCTTCATCGAAAAGCCGGTCAGGTGGCAGACCAACCGCCCTGTGGAGCGATGCTCGACTAACCAGGAATCGGTCTTGGGCGAGGTCATCTTCTCGCCGCACGCCTTGCACAGCACCAAGGGCGCATAGCCGCGGCGGTTCAGGAACAGCATGACCTGCTCGCGCCTTTGCAGGGTCGCTAGCATCTCCCCGACCAGCGGGTCCGACAGCCAGCGCCCCTTTTCCGGAGGATGCGCCTTCATGTCGATCAGGGCGATGTCCGGCAGTTGCGCGGTCCCGTGCCGCCGCTCCAACCTTATCCAGGCATAGCGCCCCTGCTGCGCATTGGTCAGGGTCTCCAGAGACGGCGTGGCCGAGGCCATGATCACCATCGCCCCATCCAGCCGGGCGCGATAGACGGCCAGATCGCGGGCGTGATAACGCGCGCCCTCCTCCTGCTTGTAAGAGCCGTCGTGCTCCTCGTCGATCACGATCAGGCCAAGCCTCTGATAGGGCAGGAACAACGCTGATCGCGCCCCGACCACCAGACGGATGCGCCCCTCGGCCACGCCTTCCCAGATGCGGCGGCGATTGGCGTTGCTGATATCGGCGTGCCATTGCGCCACCTCGACGCCGAAACGCGCCTTCAAACGCCCCATCACGGCTTGAGTCAGCGCGATTTCCGGCAGCAGGATCAGCACCTGCGCCTCAGGGTCGTCGCGCAGCACATCGGCGACGCTTTCGAGATAAACTTCCGTCTTGCCCGAGCCGGTCACGCCGTCCAGCAGCACCGGCGCGAACCGGCCCTTGGCCTGCTCCAGCCGCAGCAATTCGTGCGCTGCGGCCTGACCTGCGTTCAGGGCGGAGGGCGCAAAATCGGGATCGGGCGGCGCATAGGCGTCATCGCGGGGCAGATCGACGCGCCGCAGCACCCCGTCCCTTTCCAGCCCCGACACAGTCGCCGTGGAGACGCCCGCCGCCAGAGCCAGGTCCGACAAGCCCATCGGAACCAGAGCCGTGTCGATCACCGCCTGCCGCGCTTTTGTCAGCCGCGACGGCGCTTGCCCGGTCAGCACATAGCCCTGTTTCGGCTGCGGGCGCGGAGATTTCAGGGCGCGCAGACAGCCGTTCAGAAACACGCCCGGCGGAGTCAGTGTCCAGTTCGCCGCCCACAACCAGAAATGCAGCGAGTTTTCCGGAACCTTCGGATCGTCCAGCTTTTGCATTATGGGCTTGAGATTGACCCGCGCCGCATCGCCGTCCTGATCGAAGCCGATCACCAGCCCGCGCACCCTGGCGTGACCCAGAGGCGCCAGCACATGATCGCCCGCCGTCAGATCCATGCCGTCCGGGACAAGATAATCCAGCGCTTCGGGCATCGGCGCCAGAACAACGACTTTTGCGATAGGGGACGCGGGATTCATGGCGACGCCTCTAACACGAAATCCGCAGCTTTGTCTCAACCGCTCCGCAAAACCGCTTCACAGCGCCGCAGGACGACTCTAAGGTGCCGCCCATGACCCATGACGGCGTGACATCCATCGACCTCGACGACTGGCAGGCCCTGCGCCGCCATCTGATGAAGCACGCCGATTCGTTGCAGAGCGACAAGGCGCTTTTGGAGGCATTGGGTCTGCAACCGCGTCAGCGGCATCTGATCGATTTCGGCCCGGCGGCTCTGGCCAAGCTTGAGCAGCGCGCCATGAAGGATATCGACGTGCGCCGCCAGCTTGAACTGACGGCCAAGGCGAATTTCGACGCCCAGAGCGAGACGCACGCCCTGATCCTGTCGCTGCTGGAGGCGCGCAACCACGCCGATCTGGCCCGCCGTCTGAACGAAGAAACGCGCAAACGCTTCGGCCTGATCTCGGCCGTCATCGCGCTGGAGGACACCGCGCCGGTGCCGCTGGGCTGGAAGACGCTCGACTATGGCGGGGTAGATTATATCGTCGGCGAGGACGGCCTGTCGCTGCTTGGCCCCGAAGGGGTGTGCCGCGTGCTGTTCGAAGACGATGTCCGTCGCGTCAAGAGCGCGGCGGTGCTGCGCACGGCGATGTGGCGCGAAGGCCGTCCCGGTCTGGTCGCGTTCGGCTCCAGTGATGATGAAGGTTTCACCGCCGATATGGGCGCCGAACTGGTCGCCTTTGTCGCGCGCGTGGTCGAGCGCGTCGCTGACCGCTGGCCGGTTCTGGGCTGAGGTGACGGCGCCCGCCGCGACCGGCCCCGCCTCAATTCGCCGTGAAATCACCGCGAGGCAGATGAAATCCGCACAATTCCGTCTTAAAATGACCCATAACCTTACCTATCTTAAGGTCATCCGGATGCTCCTCTGCGTCACTGAGGCTTCCCTTCTCGACGCCCCCCCCAAGGATCGGCAAGGAGACAGCCCTCTCACCACTCCGCCCCGCCCGCAAGGACGAGGAGGGAGGCCGCCTCGGCGCAGAGGAGCTATTTTTTTATGCCCCTGAATCTTGCCTCCTCCCCGGACGACGCGGGGCGCGCCTGGCTCGACAGCCTGAAGGCGCGCCGCTTTTCACCGCGCACGCTCGAAGCCTATGGCCATGCTTTTCGGGGTTATGTCGCGCATCTGAGCGGGACCGTCTCCGGCAATCTGACGCTCGACGATGTGGTCAGGGTTTCCTCCGCCGATCTGCGCGGCTGGATGGCGCATTTGCGCAGTAAGACGCCGCCCCTGTTGGCGCGCTCGCTGGCCCAGCATCTGTCGGCGGTCAAATCCTTCCATAAATGGCTCGACCTGCATCACGACCTGCCCAATGCGCAGGTCGAACTGCTGCGCGGCCCGCGCCTGAAGACCAGCCTGCCGCGCCCGCTCAATGAGGATCAGGCGCTGGGCCTGCTGCATGAAACGGAGATGGATTCGGATCGCGAGGACTGGGAGAATGCGCGCGATCTGGCCGTGTTCCTGCTGCTGTACGGGCTGGGCCTGCGCATTTCCGAGGCGCTGTCGCTACTGGCAAGGGATGCGCCGCTGGGCGAGACTCTGCGCGTCACCGGCAAGGGGAACAAGATGCGGCTCTTGCCGGTCCTGCCCGCCGTGCGAGAGGCGGTGGAGGCCTATAGAGCGCAACTGCCATTTGCCTTGCAGCCCGAAGACCGGCTGTTCCGCGCCAAGCGCGGCGGGGACTTATCGCCGCGGCATGTGCAGGCGCGCGTACAGCACCTGCGTTCGCGGCTGGGCCTGAGCGACCGCGCCACGCCGCACGCCCTGCGCCATTCCTTCGCGACCCATCTGCTCGGTTCTGGCGCCGACCTGCGCGCCATTCAGGAGCTTTTGGGCCACGCCAGCTTGTCCACGACGCAGAAATATACGCAGGTCGATACGGAGCGGCTTTTGTCGGCCTATGCCGCTGCGCATCCGAAGGGTTAGAGCGTTTCCCCAAAAAAGTGGTTCCACTTTTTGGATAAGGAAGAGCGACAAAACAAAGACTTAGAGCACCGATCTGAGCTTCTCAGATCGGTGCTCTAAGCTTGCAAATGCGCGGGTATGTCCTGCTGCTGATGCAGGATGCGCAGGACGTCGAGATGATCGTCGCGCTCGACATAGAGCGCGACATAGGGAAAGCGCTCCGTCAGGCTTGCGCGCAAGCCAGGCAGATCAAGCTGTTCGGCATAGCGCGGCGATCCCGATGCAGGATGCGATTCCAACTGCGCCCACATGGCGTCCACCGCCGCGATAAACGCGACTGCCAGCCCCGGACCGGATTCCCTGAGATAATAGCTGAAAGCCCGCTCAATGTCGCGCTCTGCGACCTCACGCAGGCGAACAGGCTTCATCCTGCGCCGCCGCCCGTTTCAGGAGGTCGGCTTTGAGATCTCGCCAGTCGCGGCCTTGCGGCGAATTCAGGCCTTCCGCGATCAAGGCGCGCAGACGTTCCGCCGCCGCCTGCTGCTCGTCCCGGCGCACCAGTTCGCGAAGATACTCACTGTGCGAACCGTAACCGCCGCTGCGCACCCGTTCATCGACGAAAGCCTTGAGCGAATCCGGCATGGAGATGTTCATTGTGGCTGTCATGGAATGAACCTAACACGAATGGCAAAAATTGCCAAGGCGGCACCCTACACCTCCGCCCACATGCGCAGCAGATTGTGGTAGTGCCCGGTCAGACCCAGCACCTCAGCGCTGTCGCCAAGCTGCGTGCGCAGGCGGATAATCGTCGCGTCCAGTTCGAACAGAAGGCGACGCTGCGTCTCGTCGCGCACCAGGCTTTGCAGCCAGAAGAAGGAACAGACCCGCGCCCCGTGCGTCACCGGCGTGACCTGATGCAGGCTTGACGACGGATAGAGGATCAGATCGCCCGCCGGTAATTTCGCCTCATGCACACCATAAGTGTCCGACACCTCCAGCACGCCGCCGTCATAATCTTCCGGCTCGCACAGGAACAGGGTGCACGACAGGTCGGTGCGCAGCTTGTCAGCGCCGCCGGGCAGATTGCGCACCGAACCATCGACATGGAAGCCGTAGGTCTCGCCACCTTCATAGGCGTTGAACAGCGGCGGAACAATGCGCAGAGGCAGGGCGGCGGCGAAGAAGAGCGGACTGCGCTTCAGGGCCGCGAGCACGATCTCGCCCAACTCGCGACCCAGTTCGGAATGTTCGTCGATCTGCCGGTTGCGCTTGACGCCGCCGCCCTGCGCTCCGACCGTCGTGCGGCCATCGACCCAGGGGCCTGCGTCCAGCCGTGCGCGCAAGGCCCGCACCTCATCCTTCGACAACACTTCCGGGATATGCAGCATCATGGTTGCGACTCAGTATTTGACGTTCAGGGTCAGGCGCACCGTGCGCGGCGTTCCCGGCGTATAGCGATAGCCGCTCTTGTTGATCGCCGCCACATAGTCGGCGTCAAACAGGTTATAGATGTTGAGCTGCGCGACGACATGCGGGGTCAGAGGATAGCTGGCCATACCGTCCATCACCCAGTAGGACTTGGTGTAGGCGGGCGTGCCGACGGCGCCGTCCCTGCCGCGCTTCATCTCGCCATTATAGCGCGGTCCACCCGCAAGCGTCAGGCCACGCCAGCGCCCGTGATGCGCTTCATAGGCCGTCCAGAGCGTGAAGGAGTCGGTCGGACTGTAGGCCAGATCGCCTGAACCGTCCGCCGTCACCGCCGCTGCGTCCCTCACCTTGGTGTGGTTGAGGGTATAACCCGCATGGATCGTCCATTCGCGGTTGATGTGACCGACCGCGCCCAGTTCGACGCCTTCGGCGGACTTCGAGCCGCTGTGATAGTAGGAGCTGTCCGCGTCCTGGGTCACCGTATCCGAATATTGTGTGCGATAGACCGCGCCGGTCAGAGACAGGTGACCACGCGCCAGCTCCCATTTGGTTCCAGCCTCCCAGTTGCGTGCAACCTGCGGCTTGATGTCGGGATTGTTGGCGTTGCCCGCCGTCGCCGACAGGCTGAAATTGGCCCCGCCCGGCGGCTGCGTCGTCTCGGCGTAAGAGGCGTACAGGCTGCCATTCTTGGCGGGCTTATAGATCAGACCGAGACGCCCGCTCCACACGCCATCCTTCACCTCAAGCGGCGCGGCGGCGTTCGACCCGTCGGCGGCGATGGAGTCATAATCGGTCTGGAAATTGTCGTAGCGCAGACCGGCATTGATCAGGACTTTCGGCGTCAGGCGGAGCGTGTCGTTGATATAGGCGGCTTGCGTATCGGTCACGCCGTCCGTATAGGCGCCGGTCAGACGGCGGGTATAGCCGCCGACATTCGGGTCGGGATCATAGACGCTGACCGCCGGATAGGCGCCTGCCGCCGCGGAGGTATCGAAGGCGCGCGTCGTCTGCTCTTCACGGCTGAACTCCAGACCCATACTGACGCTGTGATGCACAAAGCCCGTGTCGAACTGCCCGGCCAGATTGGTATGGTTGACCAGGGTTTCGTTGGTCGTGTTGCGGTTATTGACCAGCCGCGTCAGCGTCCAGGTGGCAGGATCGTTCGCGTCGGGCGTCAGCAGCGGGCGCGTGCTGGTCGCGGCCTGCCCCATGAAGGAGCCAAGCTGGTAGTCCTCATCGGTCTTACCGTAGCGCGTCGTATTGCTGAGACGCCAACCATTGCGGAAATCATGCTCGACTATGGCGGTCAGCAAATCCTGCGTCGCCGTGTCGTGATCGTCCTTCGTCCCGTAGAAATTCTCAGGATTCACCCTCGGCGCTCTGGTGAGGAAATCGCGCGATCCGGCGCCGTCGGGCGAGGTATAGCCGGGCAGACCGATGGTGAAGACGCCGCCGTCCGGCACATTGTCCTGCTCGACATGCTGCCAGCCTAGCGTCACGCGCGTCGGCGTATTAATGCCGAAGCCGAGCGTCGGCGCCACGCCCCAGCGCTTGTTCTTTACAGCGTCGCGGCCCGCCACGCCCGCATCCTGATCCATCAGGTTGAGCCGGAAGCCGCTGTGCTCGCCCGTGCGCCAGTTCAGATCCGCCGTGGCGCGGTAAAAATCGCCGCCGCCGACCGAGGCCGACCCACTATAGAGATTATCAAGCAACGGACGCTTGCTTTGCAGGTTGATGGCCCCGGTCGCCGCGCCGCGCCCTATATCCGCGCCCGCGCCGCCCTTCAGAACCTCAATGGATTCGATGTTGAACATGTCGCGCGAGATGGTGGCTACATCGCGCACCCCATCGACAAAGATGCTGCCCGACACGTCCGAGCCACGCATATAGAGCGCATCGCCCGTCGAGGTGCTGCCGTTTTCGCCGAGATAGAAGGCGCCGACGCCCGGCGAATTGCGCAGGGCTTCGGTCAGGGTGGTCGCGCCCTGCTGTTCGATCAGGTCTTTTCTGATAACTTCTATGGTCTGCGGCGTATCGACCAGCGCCGCCGTCCGCTTCAGCATCGGCGCCTTCTCGCCCTTGACCACCACTTCGGTCGAACCATCGGCCAGCACCGCATCGGCGTGCGCCAGCGGCGAGGCGGCAAGCGCTGCGCCGGTCAGCATAAGGGCGTAAGGATTGAGCGCGTGCTTGCGATTACGAACTGAGGTCATTGCATGTCACCATTGCGATTTTGAAATCTTGTGGCCTCGTTCATATTGAGAATCATTCTCACTTGCAAGTGGATTTTTGCGAATAATTTGCATATTCATTCGCAAACGCCTATATGACGATAGGCCGCAGTTCGGAAACCGGCTGTGACTTGACCCGCGCGCGCCTGTGGACGATAAGCGCCGTTCAAAGTGATAATCATTCGCAAACCATTCTTGAGCTCCCTGTCGATGACCCTGCGTGACCTGCCGCTCGATACGCCCGCCCTGGTGACTGAGGTGCGCGATGCGTCCGGCGGCGACATCATCAGCCAGCGCCTGCGCGAACTGGGCTTTGTACCGGGCGAGCCGGTCGAGGTCGTCGGTCGCGGTCCGCTCGGCGGCGAGCCGCTTTTGATCCGCATCGGCTTCACGCGCTTCGCTTTACGCGGCAATGAGGCCGAGCGCGTGCAGGTGGAGAGGATCGGCTGATGGACGCCACGACAATCGCACGTCCCCTCACCATTGCGCTGGTCGGCAATCCCAATTGCGGCAAGACCGCCCTGTTCAACCAGCTCACCGGCGCGCGCCAAAAGGTCGCCAACTATGCGGGCGTCACGGTCGAGCGCAAGGAAGGCGTGTTCACCGCTCCGTCGGGCCGCCGCGTCTCGGTGCTGGACCTGCCCGGCGCCTATTCGCTGGAGGCGATGAGCCCGGACGAGATCATCACGCGCGACATCTGCTTAGGAAGACGTCCCGGCGAAGCCATGCCCGACATGGTCGTCTGCGTCGCCGACGCGACAAACTTACGCCTGCATCTGCGCTTCGTGCTGGAAGTCAAGAAGCTTGGCCGTCCGATGATTCTGGCGCTCAATATGATGGACGCCGCCGCCGCGCGCGGCATCCGCGTGGATCGCGAAAAACTGGAGGCCGAACTGGGCGTGCCGGTCATCGAAACGATCGCCGTCAAATCGGGCGGCGCAGCGGCGCTTGTCGGCCATATCGATCAGGGGCGCATCCCGCCCAAACCGGTGATCGACGACCATCTCGACCTGCACGCCGAGGCGCGCCGCCTGCTCGACGCCGCCGTGATCATGCCGACGCGGACCTCGAAGATCGACGACCGGCTCGACCATATCCTTTTGCATCCGGTCTTCGGCCTGCTGATCCTGGCCCTGACCATGTTCGTGGTGTTTCAGGCGGTTTTCAGCGGTGCAACCCCGGCCATGGACGCGATCACCGCAGCCTTCGACTGGGCGGCGGGACTGGTGCGCGACCATATGCCCGACGGGCTGCTCAAGGGCTTTCTGGCCGACGCGGTGATCGGCGGGCTCGGTTCGGTCATCGTCTTTCTGCCGCAGATCCTGATCCTGTTCTTCTTTATTCTCGTGCTGGAAGAGTCCGGCTACCTGCCGCGCGCCGCTTTCCTTCTTGATCATCTGATGTCCAAGGCGGGCCTGACCGGGCGCTCCTTCATCCCGCTCCTGTCCAGCCATGCCTGCGCCATTCCCGGCATCATGGCGACGCGCTCGATCCACGATGTGCGCGACCGCATCACCACCATACTGATCGCGCCCCTGATGACCTGTTCGGCGCGCATTCCGGTCTATGTGCTGCTGATCTCGGCCTTCATCCCCGAACGCAGCGTGCTTGGTTTCTTAAGCTTCCGCGGCCTGATCCTGTTCTGCATGTATCTGATCGGCATCAGCGGCGGCCTGATGGTCTCCACAGTGCTGAAATGGACGCGCCGCGACCGCAGCGAGCATCCGCTTTTGATGGAGCTGCCCTCCTACCGCCTGCCGTCCATCCGCAATCTCGCCATCGGCCTGTGGGAGCGCGCGCAGATTTTCATGAAGCGCATCACCGGCATCATCTTCGCCGCCAACACCCTGCTGTGGGTGCTGACCACCTTCCCCGGCAAGCCGGCGGGCGCGACGGGACCGGCCATCGACTATTCGGTGGCGGGCATGATCGGCCACCTGCTGCATCCCATCTTCGCGTCGCTCGGCTTCAACTGGCAGATCTGCGTCGCGCTGATCCCCGGTCTGGCCGCGCGCGAGGTCGCCGTCTCGGCGCTCGGCACCGTCTATGCGGTGCAGGGCAGCGAGGATACGGTGTCGCAGGCGCTCGGTCATCTGATCTCGACCCAATGGAGCCTGGCCACCGCCCTGTCCTTGATGGCGTGGTACGTGTTCGCGCCGCAGTGCATGTCCACCCTGGCCGTGATCCGGCGCGAGACCAATTCGTGGAAAATGGTGGCGGTGACGGCGGGCTATCTGTTCGGCCTGGCCTATATCGCCGCGCTGATCGTCTATCAGATCGCATCGAGGTTCTAGACCATGTGGCAGACCGTCATCATCGCCCTGATCGTCGCCTTCAGCCTGTGGCAGGTCGCGCGCAAATACCTGCCCGATACGATGCGCGATCTTCAGGGCCGCATTGCCAAGACGCTCGACCGGCGCGGCCTGCATCGCCTGAGCCATGTCCTGCAACCGGCCAACGCGCCCGCCTCGGGTTGCGGCGACGGCTGCGGCAATTGTACGGGCTGCAGCCTGTCGGCGCTGGAAGCGCTCAAGACCGAAGCGCCCCGCAAGCGATAAAGCCCCGTTTACGCCACAGTCACACTCTTATATGAAGTATGGCGATGCGTTCCCTTCGAGGCTTCTGAATGAAAAAGTTCTATCTTGGCGGCGTGGCCGCTCTGGCTCTGGCGGTCGGCGCCGTGGCCTATGCCAGCCAACCCGCCTTCTCGCCCAAGTCCGAGGACTATGAGCAACTGGCCCTGTTCGGCAATGTGCTGAGCCTGGTCGAGAAGGACTATGTGGTCAAGGTCGATTCCAAGAAGCTGATTTCCGCCGCCCTGCAAGGCATGCTGGCCAGCCTCGATCCGCACTCCAACTATCTCGACGGCGACGACTATACCGATCTGAAGGAAAAGACGCGCGGCTCCTATGGCGGCATCGGGCTTGAGGTCACCGGCGAGGACGGCGCGGTCAAGGCGGTGACGCCGATGGACGACACCCCGGCGCAGAAGGCCGGCATCGAGCCGGGCGATTACATCACCGCCATTGACGGAACCTCGATCCTCGGCCTGCCGCTCAACGACGCGGTCAGCAAGATGAAGGGCGACCCTGGCTCGAAACTGACCCTGACCATCGTGCGCACCGGCAAGGATCAGCCGTTCGACGTCACCCTGACGCGCGAAATCATCACCGTGAAGTCGGTCAAGACGCGCATGGAGGGCGATTACGGCTACCTGCGCATCGCCTCCTTCCAGGAAAACACCGCCGCCGAGGCGCAGAGCGCGCTCGCCGACCTGATGAAGCAGAACCCGAAGATGAAGGGGCTGATCCTCGACCTGCGCAACAATCCGGGCGGCCTTCTGGAGCAGTCGGTCGGCGTGGCGGACATGTTCCTGCAAGGCGGCGAAATCGTCTCGCAGCGCGGACGCCAGCCCGACGACATCATCCGCTATCAGGCCAAGAAGGGCGATATGCTGAACGGCCTGCCTTTGGTCGTGCTGACCAATGGCGGCACGGCCTCGGCGGCGGAGATCGTCTCCGGCGCCTTGCAGGATCAGCATCGCGCCGAGATCGTCGGCGAAACCACCTTCGGCAAGGGTTCGGTGCAGAGCGTGATCGAACTGGGCGACAACCGCGCGGTCAAGCTGACCACGGCGCGCTATTACACCCCGTCGGGCCGCTCGATCCAGAAGACCGGCATCACGCCCGACCTCGTCGTCGCCCAGTCGCGCGATCAGGCCAAATATATCGCCACCGCCGCCCTGCAATACACCGAAGCCGCTTACGCCAACGCGCTGGACGCCGACGAAGGCAAGAAGCGCGTCCCACCGACCGAGCAGGAGGTTCCGCCCGACGGTTTCGATACGAAAAAGGGCGATTTCGAGCTGCAACGCGGCCTCGACGTGCTGGCGGCGGGCGGCAATGTCGCCGAGGTCAGGGCGCATCCGAAAGGCGTCGTGCTGCTGACCGCCGATCTGGCCGACAAGCCCGGCAGCCGCTTCGCCAAGCTGACCAAGGCGGGCGTCGGCGGCGCGAGCAGCAGCAGCGCCAGCAGCGAATCCGCTTCAGCGTCAAGCGGTGGCGAGACCTCATCGTCGTCCGCGTCGTCCAACGGCGGATAAGAGCGAATTTCACGTCGGCGTTCAGCTTCCGTTAGTGTTTGTTAACCCTGTTTCGGCAGACTGGCGGCATCAAATCCGTCAGTCTGCGTCGCATGTTCGCCAAACCGAAAACCCCGCCCGCATCGCCCGCGCCGCGCCGCTCCTCCGGCGCGAAGTTCGATCCGCGCGCCTTGCTTGACAAGGTTCTGGCTGTCCTGCGCAAACCTTACGTCGCGCCGGTCAGCGCGGCCTCGGCCCTGGCCCTCGGCGTCATCGTCTTTCTGAATGTGGCGGGCGATCCCGACGCCGCCTCGCCCAGCGTGCGCATTCACCTCGATAAGCCCAAAGCCGCCGCGCCCTCGACCAATATCGCCCCCTCCGACCAGCCGCAGAATTTCGCGCTCGATTCGCTCGGCGATTTCGGCGACGCCTCCGCTGACGCCTTTATCAACGCCGATCCGTCGGCGAACGACGCGGCGGTGATCACCCTGCCCGGCGATGACGGCGGCGACGCGCCCGCTCCGGCAGGGCCGAAACAGCCCGCCTCGCCTTTGCCGGTCGCGCCGATTGCGGGCCTTGTCCAGACGACGCCGAACGGCCCCTTGCCGATTATCGCGCCCAATGGCGTCACCCCGGCTTCGGCCTATGCGCGGCCATTCCGCAGCGACGGTCGCCCGATGGTGGCGCTGGTCGTCGGCGGCCTGGGCCTCAATCCATCCATGACCAAACAGGCCATCGAACAGTTGCCGCCGCAGGTCACCCTGTCCTTCGTGCCCTACGCCAACGGCCTGCAAGGGTGGATCGACCTGGCGCGCGCCGCCGGGCATGAGGTGATGATCGAGGCGCCGATGCAGCCGACCAACTATCCCGACAACGATCCTGGGCCGCAGACCCTGATGGCCAACGCCCGCCCCGACGACCTGATCAGCCATCTGAACTGGACCCTGTCGCGCGCCACCGGCTATTTCGCCCTGAGCAATTATCAGGGCGGCGCCTTCTTCAAGGACCGCGCCGGGGTCAGCGTCTTCATGAACACGCTCAAGCAGCGCGGGGTCGATTTTATCGACGACGGGCAGGCGCGCAGTCTCAGCGGCGCCTGGGGCCGCGCCTCGGCGGACCGCATCATCGACAACCAGTTGAACGCCACGGCCATCGCCGCGCAACTGAGCGGGCTGGAGGCGACCGCCAAGAGCCGCGGGCAGGCGCTGGGGACGGGTTTCGCCTATCCGGTCACAGTCGCCGCCGCGATCCAGTGGACGCAGGGGTTAAATGCGCGCGGCATCCAACTGGCGCCCGCCTCGGCGCTAACGCATTGATTTTAGACGCTTGACGCATAAGGCCGCGCGGGCGTAACCAGACCCTATGAACAGTTCCGATGGTCCCGCCGGCTACCGCCCCAATGTCGGCCTCGTCGTCTTCAACGCCGCCGGTCAGGTCTGGCTCGGGCACCGCTTCGGCGTGGCGGGCAATCACGCCTGGCAGTTTCCGCAAGGCGGGGTCGATGACGGTGAGGACCTGGAGGCGGCTGCCTTGCGCGAGCTTTACGAGGAGACCGGCATCCGTTCGGTTGACATCCTCGGTCGCACGACGGACTGGATCGTCTATGATTTTCCGCCCGAAGTGCTGGCGCAAAAGAAGATCGGCCGCAACTTCATCGGCCAGAAGCAGATCTGGTTCGCCCTGCGCTTTACCGGCGAGGACAGCGAAATCGACCTGCAAACCCACGGCGAACAGGAGTTTTCGCGCTGGGAATGGTGCGATCTGGACAGTGTGCTCAGCCGCGTCGTGCATTTCAAGCGCGGCAGCTATGAACAGGTGATCGCACAGTTCGCGAACTACGCCCGCCTCTGACTGTCCGTCCGCGTCTTTAGGCCCGCCTGAGCGGCAGGGAGGCCCTTGCCCATCGCATCCTTGTCCGGCGGTCGTCATGCTTTGGCGACAGCAAAGGAGAGCATGATGGATACGATTTACGGCGATGAGGCGCGCACGCGCATCTGGAAACTGATCAAGGACATCAAGGTGGCGCAACTGGCGACCTTCGACGAAACGGGGCGCATCTTCCACGCCCGGCCGATGATGGCGCTTAATCCGAAAAAGGACGATGGCTTTGATGGAATCCTGTGGTTTTTCACCTCGGCGGATTCGCGTAAAGCCGAGGAGGTGCAAGCGCATCCGATGGCGCTGCTGACCTATGCCGATCCGGACAAGCAGTCCTACGTCTCGATCAGCGGTCAGGCGATGATCGAGCACGATAAGGCGAAGATTGACGCATACTGGACGGACATGGCCAGGGCCTGGTTCCCGGAAGGCCGCGACGACCCGAACCTGCGCCTGCTGCGCTTCGACGCCGATACTGCGGAATTTATCGACTCACCGGGCGTTCTGGCGACCGGCATGGCCTATCTGAAGGCGATGATGGGCGGTCAGGCCCCCGATATCGGCGAGCAGGGCCGCGTCGATCTGCATTAGGTTGTGGTCCCGCTGAACAGGGTGCGGGTCGCGCCGCCGATCCAGATATGGTCGGCGTCCTGCGTGACGCGCACTCGCCCGGTGCGGCCAAGGCATGTCCCTTGCGCCGCAGTATAGGGCGCGTTGAGCAGGCCCGCGCCGAGCAGCCATTGCGCGACCGAAGCGTTGAGGCTGCCGGTCACCGGGTCTTCGCGTAAGGCTAGGGTCTGATCGCTGAAGATAGCGCGGATTTCCACGTCGGTCCCTCCGCCGGTTTCCAGTCCGACCACGCCGATATCCATGCGTTTGGGGTAGCTGCCCAGCGGCCTGACCGCGCGCACGGCGTCGGCGGACGCCAGCCGCACGCCCAGCCAACCGGGACCGTTATCGACCCATCGCGCATCGACCACCGCCGCACGTTCGATTTGCAGCACGGCCAGCGCGTCTTCGAGATCGGCCTCATCGACAGGGCCTGAGCGGATCAGCGGCGGGGCGGCGAAGGCCAGTTCATCTGCGTGACGCAAGGGGACGAGGCCAATGTCGCATTGCTGCACGATCCGGCCCGGCGTCTTTGGTCGCCCACCATTTTCCAGCCAGACATGCGCCGTCCCTAAAGTCGGATGCCCGGCGAAGGGCAGTTCGCGGTCGGGCGTGAAGATGCGCACACAGTAATCGGCGGCTTCGTCTGTCGGCTGCAGTATGAAGGTCGTTTCGGACAGGTTCAGCCAGCGGGTGATGCTCAGCATCTCGTCCGTGCTCAGTCCTTCGGCGTCGCAGATCACCGCCAAGGGATTGCCGCTGAACGGACCGGTCGCGAACACATCGACGAGTTTGAACGGGCGCATCGACTGACCTCTTACGGGGTTTGGGGCCAGTTGCCCCAAGACTTTCCCTTCAATAGAAAAAGCCCCGCCCAAAGGCGAGGCTTTTTCTATTGAAAAGGAAGATGTGGGGCCATTGGCCCCAAACCCCGTAAGAAGATCAGTGGACCGTCTCGACATATTCGACGGCGTGTTCAGCCAGGATGGTCATGCCGTCTTCGTTGACGTCGGCGAAACCGCCCTGCACCTGAAACACGCGGCGCGTAACGCCGTCGAGAATGGTCACCGAGCCTTCGGCCAGCGTCGTCATGAACGGCGCGTGGTGGGCCAGCACGCCGAACTCGCCTTCGGAGCCGGGGGCGACCACCTGATCGACCTCGCCCGAAAACAGCTCGGCTTCCGGCGTGACCAGCGAGACGTGGAGCTTATCCGACATCTTACTTGCCTTCCGCCGCCAGCTTTTCAGCCTTGGCGATGGCGTCCTCGATCGTGCCGACCATATAGAAGGCGGCTTCCGGCAGGTGATCATATTCACCGTTGCAGATGCCCTTGAAGCCCTTGATCGTATCTTCGATCTTCATCAGCACGCCCGGCGTACCGGTGAAGACTTCGGCGACGTGGAAGGGCTGCGACATGAAGCGCTGAATCTTGCGCGCGCGGGCGACGATCAGCTTGTCTTCTTCCGACAGTTCATCCATGCCGAGGATGGCGATGATGTCCTTGAGCGCCTTGTACTGTTGCAGGATTTCCTGCACGCGCGTGGCGGTCTCATAGTGTTCCTGACCGACGACGCGCGGATCGAGAATACGCGAGGTCGAATCGAGCGGATCGACCGCCGGATAGATGCCCTGTTCGGCGATGGAGCGCGACAGAACCGTGGTGGCGTCCAGGTGGGCGAACGAGGTCGCAGGCGCCGGATCGGTCAGGTCGTCGGCAGGCACGTACACGGCCTGAACCGAGGTGATCGAGCCCTTATTGGTCGAGGTGATGCGCTCCTGCAGCTTGCCCATTTCGGTCGCCAGGGTCGGCTGATAGCCCACCGCCGACGGAATACGGCCCAGCAGCGCCGACACTTCGGAACCGGCCTGGGTGAAGCGGAAGATGTTATCGACGAAGAACAGAACGTCCTTGCCTTCGACGTCACGGAAATATTCGGCTTGAGCGAGGCCGGTCAGAGCCACGCGGGCGCGGGCGCCGGGAGGCTCGTTCATCTGACCGTAAACGAGCGTGCAGCGCGAGGTTCCGCCGCCGCCCAGTTCGTTCACCTTCGACTCGATCATTTCGTGATAGAGGTCGTTGCCTTCGCGGGTGCGCTCGCCGACGCCGGCGAACACCGAATAGCCGCCATAGGCCTTGGCGATGTTGTTGATCAGTTCCTGAATGGTGACGGTCTTGCCGACGCCCGCGCCGCCGAACAGGCCGATCTTTCCGCCCTTGGCGTAGGGGCAGATCAGGTCCACGACCTTGATGCCCGTGACCAGCAGTTCCGCCGAGGTCGCCTGATCGGCGAAGGCCGGGGCGTCGGCGTGGATCGGGTTGAAGAACTTGGTGTCGATGGGACCGGCTTCGTCGATCGGCTCGCCGATGACGTTCATGATGCGGCCCAGCGTCGCCGGACCGACCGGCACGGTGATCGGCGCGCCGAGATCGGTGACGGCCTGACCGCGCACCAGACCTTCGGTGGCGTCCATGGCGATGGCGCGCACGGTGTTTTCACCGAGGTGCTGGGCGACTTCCAGCACCAGACGGGCGCCGGACGCGGTGTTGGTGGTTTCCAGCGCGTTGAGGATGGCGGGCAGGTGGCCGTCGAACTCGACGTCCACGACGGCGCCGATGATCTGGGCGATCTTGCCGGTCGCAGCCGAAATCTTTTGGTGAGCGGACATGAATGTCTATCCTTAGAGGGCTTCGGCGCCGGCGATGATCTCGATCAGTTCGGTCGTGATCTGGGCCTGACGCTTGCGGTTATATTGGAGATTGAGAGCGTTGATCATTTCGCCGGCATTGCGCGTGGCGTTGTCCATCGCGCTCATCTGGGCGGCGTAGAAACCGGCGTTGTTTTCCAGCATGGAGGCCAGCAACTGAACGCCGAGATTGCGCGGCAGCAGGGTTTCCAGCAGTTCTTCCTCGCTCGGCTCGTACTCATAGACGGCGCCGTGAATGTCCTCGGCGGCGCTGAGATCGACGTCGGCGGGGATCAGGCGCTTGGAGGTCGGCACCTGGGCGATCACCGACTTGAAGTTCGAGTAGAACAGGGTGACGACATCGCCGCGGCCTTCGAGGAACTCCGCCGTGATCAGCTCGGCGATCGGTTTGACGGCGTCCATGGTCAGCACCTTGGTTCCCGACATGTCGAAGCTTTCAACGATGCGGTCGCTGTAAAGGCGCTTGAGCTGGTCGCGGCCCTTGCGGCCAACGCAGATGATGCGGACATTCTTGCCCGCCGCGATCTGCGCATTGATGAACTCACGCGCGGCGCGCACGATGTTCGAGTTGAAGCCGCCGGCAAGCCCGCGATCCGCCGTCGCCACGACGACGAGCTGATAGTGGGTCGAGCCGTTGCCGACCAGCATCTGGGGCGCGGAATCGCCCGAAACGCCTTTGGCGAGGTTGGCGATGACCGCAGCCATGTGCTTCGCGTAGGGACGGGCGTTTTCCGCCGTCTCCTGCGCGCGCTTGAGCTTGGCCGCCGCCACCATCTGCATCGCTTTCGTGATCTTCTGCGTGGCTTTCACGCTTCCGATCTGATTGCGCATGTCCTTCAAGCTGGCCATGAGTGTCTAGCTTTCCCTATGGCCTTAAGCGAAGTTCGCGGCGAAATCGGAGACGATGCTCTTGAGCTTGTCTTCCAACTCAGCCGACAGAGCCTTCTGGGTGCGGATCGCGTCCAGCAGGTCGGTGTGACGGGTGCGCAGCAGAGACAGGAATTCCTTCTCGAAGCGACCGACATCCGAAACGGCGACCTTGTCGAGATAGCCGCGCGTACCGGCATAGATCACGCAGACCTGCTCTTCGACCTTGAGCGGCGAATATTGCGGCTGCTTCAGAAGCTCGGTCAGGCGCGCGCCGCGGGCCAGCAGGCGCTGGGTGGCGGCGTCAAGATCGGAGCCGAACTTGGCGAAGGCGGCCATTTCACGATACTGGGCAAGGTCGCCCTTGATCGCGCCGGCAACCTGCTTCATCGCCTTGATCTGAGCCGACGAGCCGACGCGCGACACCGACAGACCGACGTTCACCGCCGGACGGATGCCCTGATAAAACAGGTCGGTTTCGAGGAAGATCTGGCCGTCGGTGATCGAGATCACATTGGTCGGGATGTAGGCCGACACGTCGTTGGCCTGGGTCTCAATCACCGGCAGGGCGGTCAGCGAACCCGCGCCATTGTCGTCGTTCAGCTTCGCCGCACGCTCCAGCAGACGCGAATGCAGGTAGAAGACGTCGCCCGGATAGGCTTCGCGACCGGGCGGACGGCGCAGCAGCAGCGACATCTGACGATAGGCGACGGCCTGCTTGGACAGATCGTCATAGATGATCAGGCCGTGCATGCCGTTGTCGCGGAAATATTCGCCCATGGCGCAGCCCGCGAACGGGGCCAGGAATTGCAGCGGGGCCGGTTCCGACGCGGTGGCCGACACGACGATGGTGTAGTCGAGCGCGCCGTTTTCTTCCAGCGACTTGACGATCTGGGCGACGGTCGAGCGCTTCTGGCCGATGGCGACGTAGATGCAGTACAGCTTCGCCTTTTCGTCCGTGCCTTCGTTGACGGCCTTCTGGTTCAGGATGGCGTCGATGCAGACGGCGGTCTTGCCGGTCTGACGGTCGCCGATGACCAGTTCGCGCTGGCCGCGACCGACGGGGATCAGGGTGTCGATCGCCTTGATGCCGGTCTGCACGGGCTCATGCACCGATTTGCGCGGGATGATGCCGGGCGCCTTGACGTCGACGCGGCGGAATTCGGTCGCTTCGATCGGGCCCTTGCCGTCGATCGGCTCGCCCAGCGGGTTGACGACGCGGCCCAACAGGCCCTTGCCGACCGGCACCTGCACGATTTCGCCGAGGCGGCGCACTTCGTCGCCTTCGCGGATTTCGCGGTCTTCGCCGAAGATAACGACGCCGACATTGTCCTTTTCCAGGTTCAGGGCCATGCCCTTGACGCCCGCCTTGGGGAAGGAGACCATTTCACCGGCCTGGACCTTGTCGAGGCCATAGACGCGGGCGATGCCGTCGCCGACCGACAGAACCGAACCGACGTCGGAGACATCGGCCTCTTCGCCGAAGCCTGCGATTTGTTGCTTGAGAATGGCCGAGATTTCGGCAGCGCGAATGTCCATGATCTTTTACGCTCTCTGCTTTAAGCTTTTTTCAGGGCGAATTTAAGGGAATCGAGTTTGGTTTTGAGGCTGGCGTCGAACAGACGCGAACCGACGCGAACCTTCAGGCCGCCCAGCAGCGCGGGATCGACCTGGGTGCGAATGTCGGCCTGACCGCCCAGCGCCTTGGTCAAGGCGGCCTTCAGGCTGGCGGTTTGTTCGTCGGAAAGCGCCGCCGCCGAGGTGACTTCGGCGCTGACAATACCCTTATGGGCGGCGTACAGCTTGTTGAAGGCGGTGATGAGCGGAAACAGGTGGTTGAGACGGCCATTGGCGGCCATGACGCCGAGCGTCTTCTTGGTCAGCTCCTGAAGCTTCGCCTTGGCGGCGACGGCCAGAAGGGCGTTCAGCTTGACCTCGGACTTATAGAAAGGCGAGGCGACCACGGCGCGCAGCTCGGCGCTTTCCGTCAAAAGCGCCTTGAGCGTCTCGGCGTCGGCCTGAACCTTGTCGAGGATCTTCTGATCCAGCGCGAGGTCGAAGGCTGCGCGGGCGTAACGCTCACCGGCTTCGGTTTCTCGATATTGATCGTTCACGCCAAATTCCTAAAAAATTTCAAAGTGGCAGCCCGGTTGCAGCTCCGGGTTCGGATGATGTTGGCGCGAAGCCGCGCCGGGCATAGGGAGACGGGCGCAGACACGCGCCTTCGGCCCCCTTGGCCGCGCGCGTCCTTAGCATAGGCTTTTTGAGGCCGCAACCCGACGCTTAAGGCTTTTACGTCAAAATATCTTTTGAAGACGCGCCTTGTGATTTACGACTTTTCTTTTATCTGAATTAAAGCCTTACCGGTCAGCTTAAAAGACCACAAACCCTATCGGATTAGCCTCAAATGGACGTTATAACGGCGCTTATACTCGACCCCGCCGCCTGGGCCGCGCTTTTGACTCTCGTGGTCATGGAGGTCGTCTTAGGGATCGACAATCTGGTCTTCATCTCCATCCTGACCAACAAGCTGCCCGAAGCGCAAAGGCCGCGCGCCCGCGCAATCGGTATGTTCGGCGCCCTGGCCCTGCGCGTCGCCCTGCTCGGCTCGGTCTTCATCATCGTATCGCTGAAGCAGCCGGTGCTGCATCTGTTCGGCCACGGTTTTTCCTGGCGCGACCTGATCCTTTTGGCGGGCGGCCTGTTCCTGCTTTACAAGGCCACCACCGAAATCATCGAAAGCACGGATGGCAAGGCCCATGGCGACAGCGACAAAAAGCCGCAGAAGGCCATAAGCGGTCTGGCCAGCGCCATCGTGCAGATCCTGCTGCTTGATCTCGTCTTTTCAGTCGACTCAATCCTGACGGCTGTAGGCATGACCGACCACCTGCCGATCATGATCGTGGCCGTGCTGATCGCGGTTGGCCTGATGTTCGTCGCCTCCGGACCGATCGCCGCCTTTATCCACAAACACCCGTCGGTCGTGATGCTGGCGCTCGGCTTCCTTTTGATGATCGGCGTCATGCTGATCATGGAAGGCTTCGGTCAGCACGTTGACAAGGGCTATATCTATGCCGCGATGGCGTTTGCGGGCTTTATCGAGGTCTTGCAGATGCTGCGCAGGAAAGCGGCGAAGGATTAGTCGTCCAGCCCCTTGCCCGCCAGAATTCTCGGCGCGCACTTGTCGATCCGGGATTCGCGGGTCTTGGCTTGCTTGGCCGAGGCGATGTGCAGCAGATAGCCGCGCTGCCGTCCCGGCGTCAGTGCGTGAAAAGCGGTCTTGAGCGCGAAATCCGCATCGAGCCGCGCCGCCAGCTCCTCCGGCATCGGGAACTGTTCCGTCGCTTTGCGCTCGACCTTGGCGCCGGAAGTTTCGACGGCGATAGCATCCTCGATATAGGCCTTCAGATCGTCGCGCAGCGCCTCGATCTGCGCCAGGTCGGTAAAGCGTATCTGCCGCACCGACTGGACGTTGTCGGTCTGCCGGATCAGCAGGCCTTTGGGATCCTTCATCAGCGCGCCCTTGAAGAATAAAAGCGCGCAATAGTCTTTAAAGCCGTGGATCAGCACGATATTGCGGCCATCCAGCGTATAGCAGGGCTGGCCCCATTTGAAATCTTCCGTCAGACCGCTCGCCTGCGCGACCTCGCGCAAAGCCGCGCATTCAGCGGGCCATGCCTTTTCGCGCGCCATCCACGCATCGACCTTGGGGTTTGCTTTCGTCATGGCGACATATTTTCATCTTCGCCGCCACGTCGCAAGTCTTTGCGGCTTGTTAAGTCCGCCGTGTTACACCTGCGACATATTCTCCCCGGCAGAAGGCTCAGGGACGTGGACGACTGGATACGCACGAACAGCGGCGCGCCGCTGATCACACCCCAAAAGACTTATAACGGGCCGCCGGGCATGTCGCAGGCGAAATACGAGCGGGTGACGAAGGCAGGGGCGCAAAAGAAAGAGATCGCCGACGACGCGCAGCAGGCCCTGTCCAGTCCAAAACTCAGCGCGTCCGAGCAGGCCAAGTCGCGCGCCAAGGCCGAGATTCAGGCGATCATGAAGCGGATGAACGTCCTGAAAAAGCTGTTCTCCGCCGACCCGAAACAGATGGCGAAGGCGCTGGCGCAGGTGTTTCGCGACCTGAAGGCCGCGCTGAAACAATATAAGGATGCGCTCAAGGACGAGCAGGGTCTGGGCGGCGATCTGGTCAGCGGCGTATTGACCGCTCGGGCGGCGGCGAGCGCGCCGACGGCGCAGAGCGGGACGGCGGATCAGGAACCTTCGCCTCAAACCGATGCGGCGCCCGTTAAATCCGACCCGCAATCCCTGTATAATTCCGTGCTGGGCGCCTATCAGCAGCAGTTCGGCGCCGATGGGCTGGACTTCGTCAAGACCCTGCGCGCCACCGTGCAGGAGATCGAGGACAAGATCGTCTCCGCCGCGCGCATCCAGGCCAAGGGCCGACCGAAGGACAAGGCGACCGACGAGGCGTTCAAAGATATGGACGGCGCGCTGAAAGACCTGCGCAAGGATATGGATGATATGGACCGCGACCTGAAACAGGCCGCGCCCGCCGCCGGTCAGTCGCTCGACGTCGCCGCTTAGAGCGCTTTTCGATCTGATGGAATCAGATCGGCGCTCCAAGCCTTTGTTTTGTCGCTCTTCCTTATCCAAAAAGTGGAACCACTTTTTGGGGAAACGCTCTAATTCCCCGCCAGTTGCACGGCGCCGGTCGGGTTGACGACATCGTCGCCGTGGCGCAGTTCGAGATAGAGCTGCGCCTTCTTGTCCGACAGGTTGGGCAGGCGTCCCAGCGGTTCGTGCAGGGCCACGGTCTGGCCCTTATCGACATAGACGCGGCCAATGCCGGTGACGACGGCGCGATAATTATTGCCGATGTTCAGGATCACCACCTGACCGTAAGATTCGACCGGACCGACGAATTCGACCTCGCCCTCGGCGGGCGCGATGACCTGCGAGCCCGGTTCGGCGGCGTAGGTGACGCCGCGCGCGCCGTCCTGACCGAAGGTGCGGATCAGGTCGCCGACCACGGGCGGCTGCAAATGGCTGCGGTCATTATCGGGATGCAGCATGTCGAGCAGACCGCGCAGGGGCGCGGTTCCGCGCATCCGGTCTTCGTGGGTTTTCAACTCCAGCGCCTGCGCCTGCATCTGGTCGGCCTGATTGAGCAACTGATCCTCCAGCGCCATCTTCTGACCGATCAGCTTTTCGATCTGGCTGCGCTGGTCGGAAATATCGCTGTCGCTGACCAGCAGCGCCTCGTTCTGCAAGGCCGACTGGCGGCGCAGATTGATCAGGTCGGCGTTCTGCCGGATCAGCACGTCGGTGCGCTTCTTCAACTCCGGCGTGATCGCCTGCATGATGATGGCGGCCATCACGGCGTCATTGGCCTTGCGCGGCGACATCAAAAGGGCGGGCGGCGGATTGCGGGTGTAGATTTGCAATGCGCTTAAGAGCCGCGCTTCGCGCCCGCGCGCCTCGCTCAGTTGCCGCGTGATGTCGGCCTCGCGCAGATTGATCGTCTCCAGCTTGGCGCGATAGACGGCGCTGCGCTGTTCCGAGGCGCCCTGACGTTTGGAAATATCGACGATCTGCTGGCGCAGGTCTTCGATTTCCTGCGCGATCTGGCGGGCGGTCTGGCGGTTGGCGTCGCTCTTGCGCTCGTCGGCGCGGCGCTGGGCGGCCAGATTGTCGAGCGTGGCCTGATCGGCGGCGCTGACCGGCTTCTGGCTGCCCTGCGCGTCGGCGCGCGCCAGACCCAGCACGATCAGGCCGCAGGCGGCCAGCCCCAAACATGTGCGCCGAAAAGACATGCCCGATTAGATAGGCCCGTTTGTTTTCGCGCTCAATCCCTGTGATAGGGCGAACCGGCGAGGATGCTTAAGCCTCGGTACAACTGTTCAGCCAGCATGACGCGCGCAAGGGCGTGCGGCCAGGTCTGCGGCCCGAAGGCCAGCGAAAAGGCCGACGCCTCCAGCAAGGACGGATCGAGCCCGTCCGCCCCGCCGATCAGGAAGGTCACGCGACGCTCGCCCCTGTCTTTAAAACCTTCGATGCGGCGGGCGATCTGGCGCGAGGTCAGGGCGTCGCCATGTTCGTCGCAGGTGATCAAAATCCCCGGCTCCCCCAGAGCGTCGCGGATGGCGTCGGCCTCCTGCGCCTTTAACAGGGCGGAGGTCTGCGCCTTGGCCGCCTTACGCGCATCGACCTCGATCAGTTCGACGGCGGACACGCCAAGGCCGCGCCCGGTCTGACCGGCGCGGCTGATATAGTCTTTGGCGAGGTTATTCTCGACCGTCGCCCCCAGCTTGCCGACGGCGCAAAGGGTGAGCTTCACTAGCCGTTTAAGCCTGCGCGCCTTCCGGCGACAGCGACCAGATCTTCTCGATATTGTAGAAGCTGCGCACTTCGGGCCGGAACAGGTGAACCACCACGTCGCCGACGTCGATCAGCACCCAGTCGCAGGCGGGCAGGCCCTCGACCTTGGCCTTGCCGAAACCGGCGTCTTTCAGGGCGCGCAACACATGGTCGGCCAGCGCGCCGACATGGCGGTGGGAGCGGCCCGAAGCGATGATCAGGGTGTCGGCGACCGAGGACTTGCCCTTCAGGTCGATGCAGACAATGTCCTGCGCCTTGTCGTCATCGAGACGCTCGACGATCAGACGTTCCAGAGGCTCCATGCCTTCGACGTCATCGGACAGGGTCGAGCCCGTACTGTCGGGCTCAATATCGGTAAAAGCCGCCGGTGAAGGGGCATTTTCTGGCGCGCTCTGCGCGGTTTGACGAGACAGTGTCAGGGTTCCTTTTTGTCACGGATGGACTGAGGCTAGCACAAAAAGGCCGCCCGGTCATCCGCCTATATAATGAAGCTATCAAGATTTGTTGAGACGGCCCATCCGGATCGCGGTCGAGGAGTGGCTGTGCAGCGGTCCCTTGAGATAGGTCCAGGCCGGGGGCGTCTGAAAGGCCAGCACGCGCGCGGCGCGCTCCGGCTTGCGGAAATGGGCGAAACGCTGCGGCGCGGGCGACAGGCGCGCCTTCATCAGGGCGCCGGGTCGCGAGACGATGGCCATCGGCACCATGTGCATCAACTGCACCCAGCCGCGCCAGCGGTGAAAGCCCGCCAGCGAATCGCCGCCCATGATCCAGACGAAATGCACGCCCGGAAAGCGCGCCTTCAAGGCCCGCAGCGTATCGAGCGTATAGGTGGCGCGGATGCGCGTCTCGAAGTCCGAGATAATGTCCTTGGGGCCGATAAACGGCGCGATCTGCGCGATGCGCTCGGCTAGGGGCGCCGTCTCGTCACGGCTTTTGAGCGGGTTCTGCGGCGAGACCAGCCAGATGATGCGATCCAGACCCAGCTTGACGCGGGCCGTCTCGGCGACATGCTGGTGGCCTTCATGCGCCGGATTGAACGAGCCGCCGAACAGGCCGATCTTCATGCCCGGCTCAAGATGAAAGCCGGGGCGCAGTCCGCCCGCGCGCACGGCGGGCGACATCGGGGCGAGACCGGCGAACCACATGAGTCTATGCGTTGTCCCAGGGGTTGTAAGCGCCTGAGCTTTCCGCAGGCTTCGGCGCTGCGCGGCCCGCTTCGATAGCGTCAAGCGCCGCGAACAGAAGTTCGCGCACGCCCTCGCCGGTCACGCCGGAGATCAGATGCGGCGTCTGGCCGGACGCCTTCTTGATCGCCTTGGCGACCTTCTTGCGCGCCTCGGCGTCGAGCGCGTCGCATTTGTTGATCGCGACGATCTCCGGCTTCTTCGCCAGCTCCTCGTCATAGGCCTCCAGCTCATGACGGATGACGCGATAGGCCTCGACCGGATCGTCCTGCGCGCCGTCGATCAGGTGAATCAGCACCTTGTTGCGCTCGACATGGCCCAAAAAGCGCGTACCGAGCCCCGCCCCTTCTGAGGCGCCTTCGATCAGGCCCGGAATATCGGCCAGCACGAAGCGCTGCTCCGGCCCCAGGTCGATGACGCCGAGATTGGGCGTTAAGGTGGTGAAGGGATAGTCGGCGATCTTGGGCCGCGCCGCCGAAGACGCCGCCAAAAAGGTCGATTTGCCCGCATTCGGCAGCCCGACCAGCCCGGCGTCGGCGATCAGCTTCAGCCGCAGCCAGATCCAGCGCTCCTCGCCGTCCTGACCGGGCAGGGCGAAGGTCGGCGCCTGATTGACCGGCCCCTTGAAGCGGGTATTGCCCCAGCCGCCATTGCCGCCCTTGGCCAGCAGATAACGCTTGCCCGCCTCGTCGAGATCGACGATCACCGTCTCCTGCTCTTCGTCCAGCACCTCGGTGCCGACCGGTACGCGCAGCACCACGTCGTCGGCATTGGCGCCGTGCATCTGGCGGCCCTTGCCGTGTTCGCCGGTCTTGGCCTTGAAATGCTGCTGGTAGCGATAGTCGATCAGGGTGTTCAGACCTTCGACCGCCTCAATCCAGACATCGCCGCCCTTGCCGCCGTCGCCGCCGTCCGGGCCGCCGTTCGGGATAAACTTCTCCCGCCGGAACGACACCGATCCCGCGCCGCCATTGCCTGAGCGGATAAAGATTTTACACTGATCGAGGAATTTCATCGCGCCTCTTTGAACGAAAACCTGAAAATTAGCAAGCGAGGCGGCGTTACGAAGCGCGCCTGAGAGAATCCGCTTGCAGAGGCGACAGGTATGATTTTTGCTGGAGACGGGTCGAAGGGCGCCGTCTGTCGCAAAACGATGCGAAACGGCGCTTGCGTGACCGAGTGCTAAGGGGTTGACGGCATGTTGTTACAGAACGAGCACGATCTCGTCCTGCTGCTGGGGGCGGCGGCGGCTGTTCTGCTTGTGCTGGCCATTCTGGGCGGGCTGCTGGCGGCGTTGAAAACGACGCAGGTGCGGCAGTTTCAGGATTTGCTGTTCAAGGCCGAGCGCAAGATCGACACGCTGGAGCGGCGCATGTTCAATGTGCTGAACGCCGTGCCGGTCGCTCTGGTCGAGACCGACGCCACCGGCAAGTTCACCTTCGCCAACCGCGCCGCGCACCAGCTTCTGGGCCGCAAGGACAATGAGCTGCTGGGCCTGCGTTTTCATTCGGCGACCTGGGGCATCACCTATCCCGACGGGCGCGTGATCGCCGCCGACCTTCTGCCGATTGCGCGCACTCTGCGCGGCCAGACGGTCAAGGGATTCCAGCACATGCTGACCCGCTATGGCGCGCGCGAGAAAATCCTTGTGTCCGTCACCTCCATGCCGGTGATGAACAGCGTCGGCGAGGTCATCGGCTCCAGCGCCGCCTTTGTCGAGCTGGAGACCACGCAGGGCGAAGGCATTGACGATCTCAACGGCCTGTGGCGCGGCCACTGGTTCGAGGCGGCCAGCCTGCCCTTCTGGGGACTGGACGCCAGCGGCAAGGTGGTCGATCTCAACGCCGCCGCGCTCAGCGCCTTCGACGTGACGCGCGAGCAGGCCCTGGGCGTGAACTGGACGCAGGACTTTGTGCCTGAAGCCGAATTTCAGGCCGCGATGGACTATCTGGCCGGGGTACAGGGCGACAGCGACGGCCACGCCGTGTCGCGCGACCTGAGTCTGCGCTCGCCGCGCACCGGCGAAGCGGCGCCGATGCGCGTCACCGCCTGGCGCGTGCGCACACAGGAGGGCGGCGCCGAAGGGCTGACTGTCATGGCCCTGCCGCTGGCGGACATGGCTGCGTCGCCTGTTCAGGCCGCAGATCCTCAGGAGGCCGAGGAACTGGCCGATCATCGCGCCGCCGAGCAGACGCGCGCCGCGCTCGGCGTCGGGGTCTGGCACTACGATCCCGCAGCCGATGTCATTGTCGAGGACGACGGCCTGCGCCGCCTGATCGGACGTGAGGTCGAAGGCGGCCCGACACGCATCGCCGCCGAGGATCAGGCGCGCGCCGATCAAGCCTTTGGCGCGCTGATGAACGGCGAGCGTGACGAGATCGCGCTCGACATGCCGGTGACGCAATCTGACGGCGGCGTGCGCTGGATCAGCCTGCAGGGCCGCGCCGAAACGACGCCGGACGGACAGCGCCGCCTTTATGGCGTCGCCTACGACATTACGCCTTGGCGCGACGCGCCGAAGCCTGCGGATGACGCGGACGGGCTCGCCGCCGCGCTGGCGGAGGCGGAGGCGCAGCATCAGGCGGCGCTCGCCGCGTTGCAGACCCACCATGAAGCCGCCGTCGCCGAAGCCTTCGCGCAGGGCCGCGCCGAAGCCATGCAACTGGCGGCGGAAGAAGACGCCGACACGGTGTACGCCTGGCGCGACGCACCGGTCGCCGCCCCAGATCCTGCGCTCATCGCCGAAAATGCGACGCTGAAACAGCGCCTCGCCGCGCTTGAAGACGCGCTGGACGCCGCGCGCAGCCTGCAGGCGCAGCCCGATCCGCGCCTTGTGGAGCTGGAGGCCGAACTGGCGGCGGCGCACGCCGACAATGAAGAGCTGCGCAAGCGTCAGGCGGCTATGGCCGCCGCGCCGCCGCCGGAGCCGGATACGCGCGCCTACGATGCGCGCATTCAGGAGCTGGAGGACGATCTGGCCGAAAGCCGCAACCTGCTCGCCCTGCTGCAACGCCGCTATGTCGCCCTGGCCGAGGCGCCGGCGCCGCAGCCGGACTATGCGCCGTACGAGGCGCAGATAAAGGATTGGCAGGACAGGTTCGCCGCCCTGCAAACCGCCCACGCCGAATTAACCGCCGCGCACGAGGCGCTGCGCAACGCGCCCGCGCCGGAACCGGACGCCAGCGCCTGGCAGGCGAAACTGCACGCCGCACAGGCCAAGTCCGCCAAGTTGCAGGCCGCCTTCGACGCCGCGCAGGCGGAATTGCAGACGCGGCCCGCCGTCGATCCGGCGACCGAGACGCGGCTGGCCGACTTGCAGAACGCGCTGGAAACCGCGCAAGGCGAAGCCGACGCCGCCCGCACACGGCTCAATGAACTGTCCGAGGCTCTGAACGCCGCCCAGCGTTTCGAGACGGTCGGGCGCCTGACCGCCGACGTGGCGCAAGATTTCGCCCAGATGCTGGGCGTGATCAATGGCGCGCTGGAAGTCATGGCGAAGCAGGAGAACAGCCCGGACAATCTGCGCCGCCTGTCCGAAGCCGCCCTCGCCGCCGGCAAGCGCGGCGAACGTCTGACGCGCCAGTTGCAGGCCTTTCAGTCGGAAGAGTTTTAAGGCTGACGCCGCAGACCGGATCGCGTAAGGTGCCGGTCTCACGGTTTGCACGTCCCGGCGCATGTCACGATACAGGTTCAAAAGCGAGGATTTGCGGCTGTGGTCGCTGGTGACGGCCACGGTCCGCCCGCACAAGCCTTCGGTCAAACCCGAACCGGCCCCGCCCGATATCGAGACTCTGCGCCTGACCGGCATGCCGCCGGAAAAGAGCATGATGAGCGCCCCTGTCCCTAAGCCTGCGCCGCTGACGCCCTTCCGCATCGGCGAGGCGATCCGCCCGGCTTCCGGCTTTCGCCTGACCCGCGCCGCCGACATTGCGCCCGACCCGATCGAGCCGAAACGCAAGCGCCGCATCAGCCGCGAACGCGACCCGATCGAAGCGCGGCTCGACCTGCACGGTCTGAACAGCATCGCTGCCGAGGCCCGACTCAAGGCGTTCGTGCAGCAGGCCTGGGCCAACGACTATCGCGCCGTGCTGGTCATCACCGGCAAGGGCGTGGCCGAAAATGGGCTCCTGAAGCGCATGACGCCGGAATGGCTGGCCGATCCGGCCCTTGCACACATCGTCGCCGGTATCTCTCCGGCCCACGCGCGCCACGGCGGAACCGGCGCGCTCTATGTGGCGCTCAAACGGCGAACTTAAATAAGTTTATAAAAGACCGCCGGTACCGGTTCGCTTAGTACCACGCCTAACTTCTTCTTCGCGTTCCGTTGATATTTTGCGCCATGCTTCTAATGTCTCTCCTGTTAAATCTTCGAGACGATCCAAAGTATAAAGCTCGTATCCATCTTCTTGAGATATTATGACTTTTCGCACACCATCAATATTACGCTCGAATTGACAAACTGCAAATTGAATTGATACATAATCAGGGTTATTCGCTCTAATATGTTCATGCATCATTGAAAATACAAATGATTTTGATTGAGAATTTAAGCCATTTGACAATCTTGGATCGACGCAAATTACATAAGGGCGACCTTTAATTTGAACAATAATATCTTCCCAATAAACAACTGATTGGCCGAATTTTAGACGAAATTGCCCGAAATCTCTAGCAATAGACTGAACAGAATTATCTATACAAAAATTATATAAACCTTTACCCGTGGCCAAATTAGGAATTTTTGCAGGCTGAGTACGGCATTCTTTCAAAATTCCAGCTTTGACGTTTTCCCAACTCAAGCGCTCTGTTTTGAAAAGCGGAAACTGTACATTTGTTATAGCCGGAATAGACTTACGTAACGCATCATATGAATAGGGCGCATAGCTATTTGTCATCCGACGCATTGCAGCTTCACGTTGCGCGGGACTGAACGTAGCCAGTCTAGCTAAATCGGTCGGGTGTAAAGGGCGCATCTTCAAGGATATCTCCTATTCCTAGTTTGTTACGCTGCCCTCCCAAGATGATTTTTTGATTTTTATATGCTTCTTTTATCAATTGGTCGGTGATTCTCATTCCCAAGGCAACAGAATTTTTTGCCCTTTGGACTACCTTGTCCCAAGGCCCACCTTTAGCGTGAGATATATCAACCAATTGCGCATTACTTAAATGCTTAGACCAATCCAACACTTTCCTTATAACCGCTATTGCCTGCTTATCTGACAAACTATCCAATGAGAGCATTTCTCCCGAAAATACATCAAATTTCTTAGCTCTAAATTCTATATCACCGGCACCCGCCAATTTGAAAGCACTGTACACGGGTGCGCTTACAGGACCATATTGCCAAGCCTCAAAATAACCATAAATTAGAGGTCTTGAATACTCAAATAAATAATTACAATGAGTAAAATACAAAAGCTTTTGCAGCCTCAAGTTACTTAACTTGCAGCCAAATTCATTCTCCGCCAAGTCTAATATGGCATTGGCCACTACCCTCGGATCATATCCTTCGACCGAAATGTTCATTCTAATTTTAGCTGCCAAATTAAGATTATCGCGGATTAGACCCTATCCGTTTTCTACCTGTTAAACTAGCGCCGCCTCTTTCGCCAACGTCGCCAGCGACACCAGCGGGCGGGGGCCGAAGTGGCTGATGACTTCGGCGGCGGCCAGCGAGCCGAGCTGTGCGCAGGCGGTGACGTGCAGGCCCTGCGTCAGGCCATACATGACGCCCGCCGCATATTGGTCGCCCGCGCCCGTGGTGTCGATCACCTTGGCGACCGGGGCGGCGGGGATGGTGTGCGTATCGTCCATCTTGGCGACCACCGAGCCTTGCTCTGAGCGCGTGACGAAGGCGAGATCGACGCGGGCGCGCAAATAACGCAGCGCCTTATAGAAGTCGTCGGTCTGGAACAGGCCGAGCAGTTCGGACTCATTGGCGAAGACGAGGTCGATATGGCGGTCGATGAAGGCCAGCAGGTCTTCGCGCCAGCGATTGACTACGAACATGTCCGACAAGGTGATGGCCGTCTTGCGGCCCGCCGCGCGCGCGATCTGCGCCGCCTTGGCGAAGGTTTCACGGCCCGACGGCGTGTCGAACAGATAGCCTTCGAGATAGGTGATCTGCGAGGCGCGGATCATGTCGGCGTCGAGATCGTGCGGGCTGATCAGGGCCGCGGCGCCGAGGAAGGTGGCCATGGTGCGCTGGCCGTCCGCCGTGACATTGATCAGGCAGCGCCCGGTCGAGGTCGGGTCGTCGTGCAGCACCGGCGTCTTGAAATCGACGCCCAGCTTCATCAGGTCGCGGCTGAAAAATTCGCCCAAATGGTCGTGCGCCACCTTGCCGATATAGCCGCACTTCGCGCCGAACGAGGCCGCGCCCGCAATCGTATTGCCCGCCGAACCGCCCGACGCCATTTCCGACTCCGCCATCTGGTCGTAGAGGCTGTGAGCGCGGTGCTGGTCGATCAGGGTCATCGCGCCCTTGTGCAGGTCGTGCGCGGCCAGAAAGGCCTCATCGGCGGGGGCCAGCACATCGACAATGGCGTGGCCGACGGCGGTAATGTCATAAGCAGAAGTCATAAGGGTATTCTCGAATTTCCGATTGCGCACCGTTACCCTATGGATCAATAAGAAGTCGATGAGCAAGCGTTTATTGATCCTGACCCCGAACCCGGACCACCCGTCGCACCATGGCCGCTGGCCCTATGTGCTGGACGCCTATCGCGAGGCCCTGGCCGGGCTCGACGCCGAGATTTTCGATCAGCCATGGTCGCAGCCGATCTCTGAGGATTATGATCTTATCCTGCCTTTGGTGGCATGGGGATATCATAATGCGCCGAACAGCTTTGTCGGCGCGATGACGGCGATGGGGGCGGCGCATCGGCGCGTGTTCAATCCCCCGGAGATTGTGAGCTGGAACGTCGATAAGGCCTATCTGCACGACCTGGCCGAGGCCGGAATCCGCATCGTGCCGACCCTGTTCGTCGATCAGGTCACGGACGCCGAGATTGCCCGCGCGCGCGAGGATTTCGGGCAAAAGGCGCTGGTCTTGAAGCCGCGCATTTCGGCAGGCGCCAAGAACACTCTGATTTGGGACGGCGAGGCTCTGGACGGTTTTACCGCCAGCGACGCCAAGGCCGTACCGCCGGTTGGACCGGCCATGATCCAGCCCTACATGCCCGCCATCGCCTCAGAAGGCGAATGGTCGCTGATCTTCTTCGTCGGGGAATTTTCCCACGCCGTGCTGAAAACGCCCAAGGCCGGGGATTTCCGCTCCCAGCCCGACTACGACGCGAATCTGCGCGCCCAGACCCCGCCTGACGAGGCGCTGCGGCTGGCGCAGGCCTGCATCGACTATATCGGGCGCGACCGATTGTTATATGCGCGGGTCGATATGGTGCGCGCAGACGATGACGGCTTCTGCCTGATGGAGCTGGAACTGATCGAGCCGGACCTTTACCTGACCTATGATCTGGAAGCTTCGATGCGTTTCAAGGATGCGGTCGAACAGGCGCTGCATGTCGGGTGCGGGTGTCACGGGTAATATGAGGCGCGCACGGGTTATGTGAGTTGAGAAGGTTTTTATCCACAGATGAACACAGATGTTCAGGATCAACTCACGCTACCGCTAACGGCGGAGCCGTATTGGATGTCAAGGAGCGCTTTGCGCTCGCAACCATACACGCCAACAGATAGCGGTAGCGTGAAATGGGTATGAACATCTGTGCTTATCTGTGGATAATAACTTAAACTCCGATCTTCGGGCACAGGTCGCTGACGATGCAGCTCAGGCACTTCGGATTGCGCGCCGTGCAGACATAGCGGCCATGCAGGATCAGCCAGTGGTGCGCGCGGGTCAGCCATTTTTTCGGTATGACCGCCATCAACTGCTTTTCCACCTTGTCGGGCGTAGTGGCCGAGGAATCGACAAGACCCAGCCGGTGCGAAACGCGAAAGACGTGCGTATCGACGGCGATGGCCGGTTCGATGTCGAGTTCGTTCAACACCACGCTGGCCGTCTTGTTGCCAACGCCGGGTAAGCTGATCAGCCCTTCGCGCGTCAGCGGAACCTGGCCGTCATACTTATCGAGCAGGATATGGCTGAGCGCGATGACGTTCTTCGCCTTGTTGCGATAGAGGCCGATGGAGCTGATCATGGCCATCAGTTTTTCCTCGCCGAGATCGAGCATTTTTTGCGGCGTGTCGGCGATTTTGAACAGGGGCGCCGTCGCCTTATTGACCGCCTTGTCGGTGGTTTGCGCCGACAGGGCGACCGCCACGACCAGCGTATAGGGATTGACGAAATCGAGTTCGGTTTTCGGTTCCGGCTTGTCCTGCTCAAAGCGCTCGAACAGGCGTTTGACGGCGGCGGCGCTTGGCTGGGTCATGGTCTGAGGCGCTCCATCATGATCAGGGTCTCGCCGCGATAAAGGCCTTCGCGCCACAGGTCAAAGCCCGCGCGGCGCGCCAGTCTTATGGACGGCGCATTCTTCGGGTCGATCATGCAGACCGTGCGCGCCAAATCGAGCGCCGCATCGGCATGGTTCAGGGCCGCGGTCAGAGCTTCAAACGCATAACCCTGACCGTGAAAGGCAGGGGCCAGTCCCCAACCGACCTCCGGCGCGTCGAAGGCGGGCTCCAGATCGCGGCGATAGTTGAAGACGCCGACGCTACCCAGAAAAGCGTCGTCCTCGCGTCGCCGGATTGCCCAATTGCCATAGCCGAACACCCACCAGTGGCCGATGTCGCGCAACAGGCGGAACCACACCGTCTCCGGCGACATGATGGATAAGCCGATCTGGCCGGTGAAGGCCGCGTCGCCCCAAAGGGCGATCAGCGGGTCGAGATCGCCTGTGGTTTGCGGCGTCAGGATCAGGCGCTCTGTAGTCAGCGTGGTCATACCAGCACCATCGGGCCGAATCACCGCCGCCGCAAGCGCTTGCGGCGGCGCAGCCTAAGCTGTAGGAGCCAGGGTATGACCGCGATCCTGTTCGTCTGCCTGGGTAATATCTGTCGCTCGCCGCTGGCCGAGGGCGTATTTCGTCATCGCGCGCAGGCGCTCGGCGTGGCGGACCGTTTCGTGATCGATTCCGCCGGGTGCGGCGGCTGGCATAAGGGCGAACCGCCCGATCGGCGTTCTATTGCGGTCGCTGCGCGGCATGGCGTTGACCTGTCAGCGCAATGCGCACGGCAGGTCAAACCGGTTGATTTCGACGCTTTCGACCTGATCCTCGGCCTTGACCGCGACAATGTCCGCCATCTGGAGCGCATGGCGTCAGGCCAGATTCCGGGGAGGGCGCGCGTGGCGCTCTATCTCGAAGAGGCTCTGGGGATGCGCGACGACGTGCCCGATCCCTATTACGGCTCGGATCGCGATTTCGAAGCGGTCTATCGCCTGTGCGATCAGGCGTCGGGGGCTTTGTTGACAAAGCTGATCGCTTAATCCGGCGGGGTGCGTCGGACCACCCACCACGGAAAGCCCGGCGGTTCGGCCTTTTCCGTCCAGCCGTCGGTCGGGGTGGAGACGCGGCCCAGCACCATCATCTCGTAAAATTCGGAAATGGCGTAATAGTCGGGATCGTCCGCTGAGAACGCCGATCCGTCCGGCCATCTGCCGTCGCGGCGGGCCGCGGCGCGCGCAATGGCGTTGACGCGGGTTATGGTGAGTTCCGCCAGACGCATGGCGGGTTCGTCCTGCATCGTGGCGTGGGCATAGACGCTGGCGTCGGCCTCGGCGAAGGCGTCGCTGACATCGCGGCTGCGATCATAGGGCGCGCCGTCGGGCCAGATGTCGCGCCGTTGCGCATAGCCGCGCGTCGCCCGGTCGATCATGGCCTGCACCTCATTCCAGGCGTCCACGGGATCGGTCGGCGGCGGCGTTTCGTCGTCCAGCAGGTCGTCGGCGAAGCGCGGGCGCGTGGCCTCGGATTTGGGCAGGCGCGGGGCGTGGAGCTGGGTCAGCATGCGCTCGGGTCGCCAGCACGCAGCGCCCGGCGCGCTCGCCATCGGCGTGGGTTTTCGGCAGAGGCAGGGTCTCAAGCGTGTCGAGCAGGCGGCCGCCATAGGTTTTGAGCGTATTGCGGAGGGCGGTCTGCGCGTCGTCTTCGTCCTGCGGCAGACGGCTGATCATGCGGTCGGCGGTGGTCACGGATCGCGCCGCGCGTTCGGCCTCCAGAAAGCTGTCCGGCATGGGGATGGCCTCGATCGCCTCGGCCACCCGCGCCGCCAACGCGCGCAAACGGTCGCGTCCGCTTTGCAGCGTCGTCAGGTCGTCCGTCTGTTCCGCCGGGGGAGAGTCCATCGGGGGATTTTACGGGCGTTTGAGAGGGCGGGGATAAGATTGGAAGATACCCCACCACCACGCGGGCCTTGCCCGCGCGGTCCCCCTCCCCGGCATAGCCGGGGAGGCATGAGAAATCTAAAAAAAAGAGCGGGTCTTGCGACCCGCTCTTTTCGTCATTTGACAGGGTGAAAGTACACTGAGGCCGCCAGGCCGAGGGACTTTCACCCTGAGAGTTTTACATCTGCATCGTCCAGTTTTCGACGCCCATTGACGCCTGGCGCACGGCTTCGGAGCGGGTCGGGTGCGGGTGGCAGATGCGGGCCAGGTCTTCGGAGGCGCCGGAGAAGGCCATCAGCACGCAGGCCTCGGCGATCATTTCACCGACCTGCGGCCCCATCATATGCACGCCCAGCACCTTGTCGGTCTTGGCGTCGGCGATGAACTTCACGAAGCCGTCGGTTTCGTGGTTGATCTTGGCGCGGCTGTTGGCGGTGAAGGGGAATTTGCCGGTCTTGTAGGCCACACCCGACGCCTTAACCTGATCCTCGGTCTGGCCGACCCAGGCGACTTCGGGGCTGGTGTACACCACCGAAGGCACAAGATTGTAATCGACGTGACCGGCCTTGCCCGCGATCAGTTCGATACAGGCGACCGCGTCTTCCTCGGCCTTGTGCGCCAGCATTGGCCCCAGAATGACATCGCCGATAGCCCAGACGCCCGGCGCCGAGGTCTTGAAGTGATCGACGGGGATAAAGCCGCGCTTGTCCGGCGTGACGCCAACGGACTCAAGGCCGAGGCCCTGCGTAAAGGGACGGCGGCCGATGGCGACCAGCACCACATCGGCGCTCATCTTTTCGGCGGCGCCGCCCGCGGCGGGCTCCAGCGTCAGTTCGACGCCCTTGGCGCCCGGCTTGGCGGCGGTCACCTTCGTGCCGAGCTTGAAGGTCATGCCCTGCTTTTCCAGTGTGCGCTTGAAAGCCGTGGCGACCTCGGTGTCCATGCCCGGCGTGATGCGGTCGAGGAATTCCACCACCGTGACCTGCGCGCCGAGACGACGCCAGACCGAGCCGAGTTCGAGGCCGATAATACCGGCGCCGATCACGACCAGCGACTTCGGCACGGCGGGCAGGCTCAGGGCGCCGGTCGAATCCACAATCGACTTCTGATCGACCTCGACGCCAGGCAGCGGGGTCGGCTCCGAGCCCGTGGCGATGACGATGTTCTTCGCGCTCAGGGTCTGCGTCGCGCCGTCATTGCCCGTCACGGTGACCTTCCCGGCCCCGGCGATCTGGCCGCGACCGACAAAATAGGTCACCTTGTTCTTCTTCATCAGGAATTCGACGCCCTTGGTCAGGGCGGTGACGCTGTCCGATTTGGACTTCATCATCTGAACCAGATTGAGCTTGGGCGCGGTAACCTCGATGCCGATATTGGCGAATTCATGCCCGGCGGCCTCGAACAGTTCCGAGGCGTGCAGCAACGCTTTGGACGGCATGCAGCCGACGTTCAGGCAGGTGCCGCCCAGCGTGCCGCGATATTCGACGATAGCGGTCTTCAGGCCCAGCTGGCCTGCGCGCACCGCCGCATTATAGCCGCCCGGCCCGCCGCCGATGATGACCACGTCAAAATTCAGATCGTCAGCCATGTTCTGGCCCTTTCAAACTTAAATCCTTGCCGCGCGCAAATCGCCAGCGCGGCGCCTGCCTTATCTGAAATCGCCCCGCAGACAGGCTGCGGGGCGGAACGGCGTCCCGATCAGACGTCGAGGATGAAGCGTTGCGGGTCTTCCAGACCTTCCTTGACCTTGACGAGGAAGGTCACGGCTTCCTTGCCGTCGACGATGCGGTGATCGTAGGACAGGGCCAGATACATCATCGGGCGCGCCACGATCTGACCGTTCACCACCATGGGGCGCTGCACGATATTGTGCATGCCGAGGATGCCGACCTGCGGCATGTTCAGGATCGGAGTCGACATCAGCGAGCCGTAGATGCCGCCATTGGTGATGGTGAAGGTGCCGCCCTGCAACTGGTCGATGGAGAGCGTGCCGTCGCGCGCCTGCTTGCCCAGAGCGGCGATGCCCTTTTCGATACCGGCCAGCGACAGGGTGTCGACGTCGCGCAGCACCGGCACGACCAGGCCCTTTTCGGTGCCGACGGCGATGCCGAGGTCGTAGTGGTTCTTGTAGATGATGTCCGTGCCGTCGATCTCGGCATTGACCGCCGGGATGTCCTTGAGCGCGGCGACCACGGCCTTG
>NZ_JBQCGA010000043.1:0-128772 GCF_051956075.1 Asticcacaulis sp.
ACGCGGGCGACGCGCAGCGCATTGGTCGAGCCGGACTTGCCGAACGGCATGCCCGCGACGATGACGATGTCCTGACCGGGCTGGGCTATGCCTTCGGTGCGCGCGATCTTGGTGGCGACCGCGACGGTTTCCGTCATTGAAGGGGTGACGGGGGCGACGACCGGATGCACGCCCCAGGTCAGGGCCAGGCGGCGGGCGGTTTCATTGTTCGGCGTCAGGCCCAGGATCGGTGCGGTCGGGCGTTCGCGCGCCACGCGCAGGGCGGTGTTGGCCGAATTGGTCAGGGCGGCGATGGCGGCGGCGTCGATGGTCTGCGCGACCTGAGACGCGGCGGCGGCGATGGCGCCCGAGGTGGTTTTTTCCGGCTCCGGGCGGCGGCGGTCGGTCAGGCCGCGCCAGCCGTCGTCCTTTTCGACGCGGGCGACGATGCGGTCCATGATGGTGACGGCTTCGATCGGGAATTGGCCGGCGGCGGTTTCGGCGGACAGCATGACCGCGTCGGCGCCGTCGAACACGGCGGTGGCGACGTCGGAGGCTTCAGCGCGGGTCGGGGTCGGGGCCGAGATCATCGATTCCAGCATCTGGGTGGCGACGATCACCGGCTTGCCCGAAGCGCGGGCGCTGGCGACCAGCCGCTTTTGCGCCAGCGGCACCTCTTCGGGCGGCAGTTCGACGCCGAGATCGCCGCGCGCCACCATGATGGCGTCGCTGAGGCGGACGATTTCCTCAAGATTGTCGAGCGCCTGCGGCTTTTCCATCTTGGACAGCACCCAGGCGCGGCCCTTGATCAGTTCGCGCGCCTCCAGCACGTCTTCGGGGCGCTGCACGAAGGACAGGCCGATATATTCGACGCCGCGCTCCAGTGCGAACGCCATGTCGGCGCGGTCTTTTTCGGTCAGGGCCGGGATCGGCAGCACCACGTCGGGGACATTAACGCCCTTCCGGTCGCTCAGACGACCGCCATTGACCACCACGGTTTCCAGATGATCGTCGCGCACATGGGTGACGCGCAGCTTCAGCTTGCCGTCGTCGAGCAGAAGGTGCGAGCCGATCTGCGCCGCCTTGATGATTTCGGGATGCGGCAGGTTGGCGCGGCGCGAATCACCCGGCGTTGGGTTCAGGTCGAGGCGGAAGGTCTGGCCATTGGTCAGCACCACGGCGCCGCCCATAAAGCGCCCGACGCGCAGCTTCGGGCCCTGCACGTCAGCCAGCATGCCGATCGGGTGTTTGGTCTTGGCTTCGAGCGCGCGGATCAGGTCGATATTGCGCCCGTGATCTTCGTGGCTGCCGTGCGAAAAGTTCAGGCGGAAGACGTCGGCGCCCGCCTGATGCAGTTGCTCCAGCATCTCGGCGTTGGAGCTGGCCGGGCCCAGTGTGGCGACGATCTTGGTTTTGCGGCGGCGAAGAATCTTCAAGACAGGACTCGCAATATGTATGATAATTCAGAAGTTTAGCGGCGGGAGCGCGCGAATATTCCCTCAGAATCCCCGCGCATTTGTCTGACCGGCGGGTGTTTTCGCGTGCGACAAAGCCCGCATTCTCCCCGTGGGTCAAGTGAAATTTTCGCTGCGCTGCAAAGGTTGACAGCGCTGTCGTCTTTTGTCTTTAGGCACATGGCCTTTGGCGTCTGAGGCGGGAATTGTCAAAGTGGCGTTATAAGCGTCGCGAGGAAGCAGATTTTTCGTACTCGCGTCTAAAGCGTCAGACTCTTGTCTGACAATTCAAGCTCGGCTACATCTGGCGCGCCTGAAGCCGTTTTGAACGCTCCGCAATTTTTTCATTGCAGGGCTTGCCAAAACGGGCTTTATGCAATTTGATTTATTTAATCGGTGAAGGCTAGGTAGCGCGCCCTCTCACCCATAACAACAACAGGCAGGTACTATGTCAGATTCTGCAACGGCCCCCGCGGCCAAGTCCGGCGGCGGCGGCCTCATACTGGCCGTCATCTATGTGACTGCGCTCTTCTTCATCTGGGCGTTCGTCACCAACCTCGTCGATCCGCTCGTCAAGTCGATGAAGATCATCTACACGCTCAACGACGCGGAAGCGCAGCTCAACCAGTTCGCCTTCTTCATCGCCTATGGCGTCATGTCGATTCCATCGGCCTGGTATCTCGCCAGCAATGGTTACGCCCGTTCGATCATTGTGGGATTGCTGACCATAGTTGCGGGCTGCCTTATCGCTTTCTCGACAGCCTATACCCACACCTTCGTGACCGTTTTGCTGGGCCTGTTCGTTGCAGCTTCGGGCATCACCTTGTTGCAGGTCGCCGCCAATCCTCTGATTGCCGCCATGGGCAATCCGAAAGGCTCGCACTTCCGTTTGAATATGTCGCAAGCCTTCAATTCCATGGGCGCCTTTCTGGGCGGCATGTTTGGATCGAAATTCCTGCTAAAAGGGCCATTGTTTGAAAAGGACGTGGTGATCACGCAGGCGATGAAGGACGCCGGTCTTGGCCATGTCACGAATGTCTATATCATTATCGGCGTCATTCTGGCCGTCTTCACCCTGGCCGTCTTTCTGGTGCGCAATGTCATCAGCGCGCATTCTCCCAAGAATCTCGGCGATAGTCATGAGGGCCCCAAGCTTGGCATGGCTGGTCTGAGCGTCTTTGTCGGCACACTGGTTGTCGCAGTCGCTACTTTGCTGCTGTCTCTGGTCATTTCTCCTGTCGTGAATGGCATGGCCATTCCAGGATGGGTCCAAACCAGCCTGACAATCATCGCCATGGTGGCCTTCTTCGCCATTGTCGTGAAAATTCTATTCGGCTTCATCAACTCGAAATGGCCCGCCCTTTCCGAAACGGTGGAATCGCCCTTTAAGGCCATGTCCGACAAGTGGGCGAATCTCGGTTCTATCGGCATCTTCCTCTATGTCGGCGCCGAGGTTTGCGTGATTTCCGGGATGATTTTCTTCCTGGAGCAGTCGCAGATCATGAATATTCCCTCGCAGGTGGCAGGCTTCGTCGGTCCTGTCTTTATGTTGTTCGCGATGTTCGGTCGTTTTATCGGGTCGGGCTTAATGACCTTTATTAAGGCGACCACCATGCTGGCGATTGTTGCGCTTGGCGCGACCGTTCTTTGCATTATCGTCATCGCCACTTATCACATGCAGGCGACGCCTTTATCGGGAACCTTCCCGATCCCGACCTTCCCGGGCGTCTATGATGCGCCGATGACTATGGGTTTCCTGCCCGGTTTCGCCGCAATCCTGATCGGGTTGTTCAATTCAATTATGTTCCCCACAATCTTCACTCTGACGTTGGAGCGCTCAAATGCCCCGGCTTCGGCGGCGTCGGGCCTGATGTGTCTGGCGATCTGCGGCGGCGGCTTCATCTCGGTTCTGTACGGCTTCGCCGTTGATCAGTTCCTTGCGCATTTCCCGGTGGGCGCCCGTTCGCTGGCCTTTGTGGTGCCGCTGCTCTGCTACCTCTATGTTCTGTGGTTTGCTTGGGCCGCCAAGAAGGCCCCGGTCCACGCCATCGAAGAAGGCGTCGCATCGGCGCACTAGGTTCTCGCGTAAAACGGCTCCCGTGCTTCGGGAGCCGTTCTTCTTTAAACTATAACAGACAGCGGTTTTCGCTGCGGGATGAGAAATGCTTTATATCGGCGTGGATTTCGGCGGCACAAAGATCGAGGCGGCGGCGCTCGATGCGGACGGGAGCTTCCTGTCGCGCCAGCGGCTGCCCAATCCGGGCAATTACGCCGATGCGCTGAAAACCGTCGACGCGCTCATCCAGTCCGTCGAGTCCGAAGCCCACGCCAAGGCGCCGTCACTGGCCACGCGCGTGGCCACCATTGGCGTCGGCGCGCCGGGCAGCGTTTCGCCGCGCACCGGTGTAATGCGCAACGCCAATTCGACCTGGCTGAACGGCAAGACGTTTCGCGAAGACCTTGAAACCGCGCTGCAACGTCCGGTGCGGCTGGCCAATGACGCCAACTGTCTGGCGCTCAGCGAGGCAATTGACGGCGCGGGGCGCGGGCGCTCCAACGTCTTCGCCATTATCGTCGGCACCGGCTGCGGCGGCGGGCTGGTCATGGATCATAAGCTGATCGAGGGCGCCAATGGCGTGGCGGGCGAGTGGGGCCACATGCCGCTGCCGTGGCCGAAACCGGAGGAATATCCGGGCGCCCGATGCTGGTGCGGCCTGCACGGCTGTCTGGAGACCTGGGTGTCGGGCAGCGGCTTTGCGCGCGATTTTCAGGCGGTGACCGGCAGGGCGCTGAAAGGCGAAGAGATTATCGACGCGATGCGTGCGGGCGATACTGAGGCCGAGGCCGCTTTTGACCGGCTGGTGGACCGACTGGGGCGCGGCATGGCCGTGCTGGTCAATATGATGGACCCGGATGTGTTCGTACTGGGCGGCGGCCTCAGCAATGTGCCGGAGCTGTATGAACGCCTGGCGGGCAAGATCCAGCCCTATGTGTTTTCCGATGTCTGGGAGGCCGAGATCGTTCCGGCGAAATGGGGCGAGTCCTCCGGCGTGCGCGGCGCCGCCTATCTGTGGGCGCAGGGTCAAAGATTGACCGCCGAGACGTACGCATGAGACGGCTGGCTGCACTGGCGCTGGGTCTGATCCTGTGCGGATCGGCGGCGCAGGCGGCGGAGCCGGTGCTGCATGTCACAGGCGGAGATCTGGCCGGGGACCGCCTGCCCGACAACTCCTACGTCTTTCACGCCGTTCCGTTCGCTGCGCCGCCGGTCGGGGCCTCACGCTGGCGCGCGCCGCAGGATGTCGTCCCCTGGAGCGGCGTGCGGCATGCGGCGGACAGCGCGCCCGCCTGTTTGCAGATCGACTATGGCTGGCAGACCGATATGGCGGCGAAGTCCTCTGAAGACTGTCTCTATCTGGAGATCAGGACGCCGGACTTGCGCCCGCAAAAGCCCTTGCCGGTCATGGTCTATATTCACGGCGGGGCTAATCGCGCGGGCGGCGGTTCCGTGACCGTCATGGCGGGTTTCGCCAGCAAGGGCGTGATCATCGTTTCGCTGCAATACCGGCTCGGCGTCTTCGGCTTCCTGTCGCATCCGGCCTTGAGCCGCGAGCAGGGCGGGGCCAGCGGCAATTATGCGCTGATGGACCAGATCAAGGCGCTTGAATGGGTGCGCGATAACATCGCGCAGTTCGGTGGCGATCCGGGCAATGTGACGATTTTCGGCCAGAGCGCGGGCGCCGAGGATGTCGGCATGTTGTTGACCGCGCCCGCCGCGCGCGGCCTGTTCCAGAAAGCGATTGAGGAAAGCGGCCCGCCGCAGTTTGGCCTGCCGTCCCGGACCCTGGCCCAGAACGAGGCCATGGGCGTTGATCTGGCGAAGTTCTACACGGGCGCTGCTCCCGACAGCGACGCGGCGCTGGCGGACCTGCGGCGGGTTCCGGCGCGCCAGTTGCAATATGCGGGCGACCGCCTGCCGGTTCCGATCCCGGACGACGGCTTTATCTGGTTACAGGCGGTGGTGGACGGCAAGGTGCTGCCGCAATCGCCGCAGGACGCCTTTCGCAAGGGCGAGCAGGCGAAGGTTCCGCTGATTATCGGCACGATCGCGCAGGAACTGGGCCTGTTCGGCGGGCCGTCTGCAGTGCAGTCTGAAATCGTGCGCCAGTTCGGCGCGCATGCGGACGAAGCGATGCGCTTTTACGGCGTGACCGCGACGACGCAGCCGTCTGCCGATCCCCTCTACGGCGACGTCGCCATGCAGCTATCGACCGACCTGATGATGCGCTGCCCGTCGGACTGGACGGCGCAGCGCCAGATGCAGGCGGGGGCGCCGGTCTGGGCCTATCAGCTTGATGTTAATAATGGCGAGGGGCCGCCGCATCATTCTTCCGACCTCGCCTTTGTGATGAACCCGCAACCGGCGGACAAGACGGATGCGCAATGGCCGCGCCTGCTCGACGACTGGACACAGTTCGCCAAAACCGGCAATCCGAACGGGGCGGGGTTGCCTGACTGGCCGTCCTTCGGAACGAACGGTCGTTATATCGAGTTCTCGACCTCTGGGCCGCAGGTGCGCGACCAGATGCGCGCGCCGGTCTGCCAGTGGCGCGACACGCCGTAATCTCATAAAAATGACGCCGTTATGTCGCTTGCGACATGATAGCTACCAAAATCTTACGTAAGGCGGCGTTCGTTATCGGTCTGTTAAGGACGTTCTGGTTTTTATGGCGGCTTAACCCGCCAGAGGTGTTTACCGATTGACGCGCAATACCGGCGGTTGCGCGCGTTCGGTCGTCTTAGGCGATGCTTTGAGTATCTGGAGACGCCAATGCCCGCCGTTGTTCGTGGAGGCCGACGCCAAGCCCCTTCGCAGCCGCAAGGTCGCGGCGGCGCTGCTGCGGGCAAATCCGGCGGGTCTTCGGGCAAATCATCCGGTCGTTCGCGCGGCAAAGCCTCCGCATCTGCGGGCAAGCCGCGCCTGCTGGGCGCCGTGCCGATGACCGCCGAGACGACCGGCTGGCTGGCCGTGCTGCTGATCGGCGGCCTGCTGGCGGCGGTGCTGCTGACCGGCCATCGCGCTGAAGCGCTGGGCCGCGCTATGCTGGGCTTCGCCGATGACCGCATGGCCGCCGTCGGCGTGAAACTGGAGGATGTGCGTCTGGTCGGCGTGTCGGATCAGGCGTCGCCGGACATCAAGAAGGCGCTGGCCTTCCATCGCGATCAGCCCTTCACCTTCCTCGACCTCAATCAGGTGCAGCGCGACGTCGAAAACGTCGGCTGGGTCAAGTCGGCCACCATCCGCCGCCAGTTTCCCGGCACGCTGATCGTCTCGGTGGTCGAGCGCCCGCGTCTGGCGGTCTGGCAGTATCAGGGCCGCGATCAGGTCATTGACGACACCGGCCAGATCATCCCCGAAGCCGTGGCCTCGAAATTCCCCGACCTGCCGCTGATCGTCGGCGAGGGGGCCAATGAGACGGCTTCGGACATTATCGAACTTTTGCGCGCGCGCCCGCAACTGATGCAGCGCGTCTTCGCCTTGCAGCGCGTCGATACGCGCCGCTGGAACATCCTGTTGAAGAACGGCACGCTGATCAAGCTGCCCGCCGTCAATCAGGATCAGGCCATGACCCGCCTCGACGCTCTGATCGCGCAGCAGCGCGTTCTGGATCAGGGGCTGGCCGAAATCGACCTGTTAGACCCCAATGCGCTGGTGGTCGTTCCGCTCGAACCGCGTAACGCCAGCACCGCCAAACCCGCCGCCCCGTCCGCATAACCGCCAGACTCACGAGTAGAAACTCATGTCCGGATTTGAAGCCCGTCAGAACGCCAAGCAGCAGGCCCTGCAGCCGCAGCGTGTCCAGCAGATCAGCCCCAGCCAGAAGGCGTTGCGCTCCGGCGCCGCGCCCGCCACAGGGGAGCGCCCGCCCGCCGCGTCCGGCCTGATCGCCGCGCTCGACCTGGGCGCCTCCAAGATCGGCTGTTTCATCATGCGCCCGGAAGGCGCGCGCCACGCCGATCATTCGATCCGCGTCGCCGGGGTCGGCTATGTGCAGTCGCGCGGCGTGCGCGCCGGGGCGATCATCGACATGGAGGCCGCCTCACAGGCCATCGCCCAGGCGGTCGAACGCGCTGAGGCCATGGCCAATGTCTCGATCCAGGGTGTGCGCGTCAGCGTGCCGGGCGCGGGCTGCGCCTCGCACCGCGTCTCGGCGCAGGTGTCGCTGGGTTTAAAGCCGATCTCTGATCTCGACCTGAACCGCGCCATCGCCTCGGCCCTGGCGCAGGCGCGCTTCGCCAATCGCCGCGCCATCCACCTGCTGCCGGTGGCGTGGAGCGTCGATGAGCAGGTCGGTGTGCGCGATCCGCGCGGCCTGAACGGACGCAATCTCGGCCTGGAGCTTTTGGTCGTCACCATCGACGAAAACGTGTTCAACAACATCGTGCAATGCGTGGCGCAGGCGCATCTTGAGGTTCACGCCATCGTCTGCGCGCCGCTGGCGTCCGCCGTAGCGGCGCTGGAGGAGGACGAAAAGGATCTCGGCTGCATCTGCATCGACATGGGCGCCTCTTCGACCACAGTGGCCATCTTCATGGGCGGAACGCTGATCCATGTCGACAGCCTCAATGTCGGCGGCGGCCATGTCACCGCCGACATTGCGCGCGGCCTGTCCACGACGCTGGCGGGCGCCGAGCGATTGAAGACCCTGCATGGCTCGGCCATCGCATCGAGCAATGAGGACCGCGAAACGGTCGAGGCGCCGCCGCGCGGCGACGACCGCGGCGGCGCGCCCATCGTCGTGCCGCGTTCGATTTTGAAAGGCATTATCGCGCCGCGCGTCGAGGAAATCTTTGAGCTGCTGCGCGAGAAGATCAAGGCGTCCGGCGTGCATGTCGAGCCGGGCGCAGGCATTGTCCTGACCGGCGGCGCCTCGCAACTGGCGGGCGTGCGCGAACTGGCCATCCGGGTCTTCGATCGCCCGGTGCGGCTGGGCAAGCCGATGCGCGCGCCGCATCTGGGCGATGCGGCGGCGGGGCCGGCTTTCGCCGCCCCGACCGGCGTGATCCTGCGCACCCTCTACGGGCCGCGCGACGTCGTGCCGGTGCGCAAGATCATGGCGGCCAAGATCGGCCCGCGCGACGCGCCGTCCGGCTCCGGCAATATCGTCATGCGCATGGTGGACTGGTTGAAGGCCAATCTCTGATTCGCCCCTGTCGGCCCGGTTTCCCGATTTGTTCCCGCATCTGCGTCGCCTTTGACGGCTCTCAGAGGCTGGTGATGTGCGTCCGCTGCGGTCGTTGCGCAAAAAACTGTTAATGGTTTTCGTCATGTTGGCGAGAAACAGAGCTTGCGACTCCCTTCTGACTCATTTGCCGGTTAGTCTTGGTCATACTTTGGTAACCCGTCTTAAAAATAGTTACCGAAACCGCTTCAAAACCGCCCGACTCAAGCTATCGGGTAATCATTCGTTAAGCATAATCGTAGTCTCATCATACGTTACAGGAGAGGCCCAGCGTCACGGCTGGCTTCCTTCGTGGAAGAGATTGTGAAAGGTTGAACCTGAGAGCCATGGCTATTCATCTTTCTGCGCCTCGCGCGACCGAGTTGAAACCGCGTATCGTTGTCTTTGGCGTAGGCGGAGCCGGGGGCAACGCCGTCAACAACATGATTGAGGCCGGGCTGGAGGGCGTCGAATTCGTCGTCGCCAATACCGACGCCCAGCAATTGCAGTTCTCGCGCACCGAAGCGCGCATCCAGCTCGGCGTGGGCATCACGCAGGGTCTGGGCGCGGGCGCGCACCCCGAGGTCGGCATGAACGCCGCCGAAGCCTCGACCGGCGAGATCAGCGAACATCTCGAAGGCGCGCATATGGTGTTCATCACCGCGGGCATGGGCGGCGGCACCGGCACGGGCGCCGCGCCGGTCATCGCCAAGTGCGCGCGCGAACGCGGCATTCTGACCGTCGGCGTGGTGACCAAGCCCTTCACCTTCGAAGGCCGTCATCGCATGCGTCTGGCCGATGCGGGCATCAGCGAACTGCAACGCTATGTCGATACGCTGATCGTCATTCCGAACCAGAACCTGTTCCGCATCGCCAATGAGCGCACCACCTTCGCCGAAGCCTTCGGCATGGCCGACCAGGTGCTGCATGCGGGTGTGCGCTCGATCACCGATCTGATGGTGCTGCCGGGCCTGATCAATCTCGACTTCGCCGACGTGCGCTCGGTCATGTCCGATATGGGCAAGGCCATGATGGGCACGGGCGAGGCCTCGGGCGAGGAGCGCGCTCTGCTGGCGGCGCAGAACGCCATCCAGAATCCGCTGCTCGACGAAACATCGCTCAAGGGCGCCAAGGCTGTGCTGGTCAATGTGACCGGCGGTCTCGACATGACGCTGCATGAGGTCGACGAAGCGGCCAACGCCATTTCCTCGGAGGTCGATCCGGAAGCCAATATCATCTTTGGCGCCGCCTTCGATCCGGCGCTGGATGGTTGCCTGCGCGTCTCGGTCGTCGCCACGGGTATGGACGGCGTGGCGCTGCAAAGCCCGGTCGCGACCCCGGCGGCCCAGCCGCAACCGGTCGCGCGCCCGCAGGCGCCCGTGTCGCAAACCCCGCCGCCGACCTTCGGCATGGGCTATGGTTCGCGCCAGGAAACTGCGCCGATGGCCAGCGCGCAACCGGCTCCGGCGCAACCGACTCTGGCGCAACCTGCGCCGGTCGCTCAGGCTCCGGTCCCCGCGCCGCAGGCCGCCGCTCCGGCCACACCGCGCTCCAGCCTGTTCGGCGAAGCGCCGACGGCGACGCCCGCCGCGCCTGCTCCTGCGGCCCCCGAGCCTCGCATCATCTCGCGCATCGTCGATCCGTCGGTCGAAGACGAGCCGACTCCTGCGCCCGTCCAGCAGGCCGCGCCGCAACCGGCCCCGTCCTACGCCAGTGCGCGTCCGGCGACGCCTGCGCCGCGCCCGTCCTACAGCCAGCCTGCGCAAGCCGCCCCGATGGCGACTCAGGAAGAGGGGCGCGAATCCTTCTGGCGCGGCCTGTTCCCGCAGCGCCACGCCTCTGCGCCGACCGCTGCGGCCCCCGTTGCGGCGGAACCGGCCCGCGATGAGGCCGATCGTTACGTGCCGACCCCGGCCAAGGGCAATCTGAACCCCGCCGCGCGCACCGAGGCGCAGCCCGCCATGGAGGCGGAGGATGATCTTGAAATTCCTTCGTTTCTGCGTCGTCTCGCCAATTAATTCCTGATTAAGCAAGGCGTTACAAACGGAAATACAAGTTCGTTTGTCGCGCTGCGTCACAAAATCTATACAGAATGCGGGCCAGAAATGCGCCCGCATTTTTGTTTGCGGCTTCAGAGTCGCGAGCGCGTAACGGGTGACATGATGATGTTGCAGGATCAGAACGAGCAGACATTGGCCCACGCCGCTATCATCGCGGGAATGGGTCTGCACACGGGCGAGCCCGTGCGCATGCTTGTGCGCCCTGCGTCCGCTGGAACCGGCGTCGTCTTCGTGCGCACGGATATCACAGACCGCGACAACCGCGTCGCCGCCCTGGCGCACAATGTCACCAAGACCACGCTCGGCACGGTGATCACCAACGCCGCGGGCGTCTCAGTTTCGACTATCGAACACGTCATGGCCGCCTTCGCCGCCCTGAGCCTCGACAATGTCGTCGTCGAGCTGGACGGCCCGGAAGTGCCGATCATGGACGGCTCGGCCGAACCCTTCGTGCAATTGCTGGATCAGGCCGGTTTCCGCCGCCAGATGACGCCGCAGTCGGTCATCGAAATCCTCAAGCCCGTCGAAGTGATCGAAGGCGACAAGCGCGCGGCGCTGCTGCCTTCAGAGCAGTTCGAGGTGCGCTTTGAAATCGACTTTCCCGGAACGCCGATCGGTCATCAGGCGGTCGATCTGGTTGTGACCGAACAATCCTTCCGCGACGAACTGGCCGCGGCCCGCACCTTCGGCTTCCTCGACGGCGTCGAAGCGCTCCGCGCCGCCGGTCTGGCGCGCGGCGGCTCGCTCGACAACGCCATCGTCATCGACGGCGACCACATCATGAACGAGGGCGGCCTGCGCTTCGCGGATGAATTCGCGCGTCACAAGGCGCTGGACGCCATTGGCGACCTCTATGTGCTGGGCATGCCGCTTCTTGGCCGTTTTGAAGGAATCCGCGCGGGACACGGCCTTAATAATGCCCTTGTTCGCGAACTACTGTCGCGCCCGGACGCCTACCGTGTCGTGACGCGCGGTCCTGCTCTGGCGCAGGTCGGCTGACGTCTCGCCGCTTCCGCCGCGCTTAACTATAGCGGGCGAATTCGGTTGGCGGGGCGCGAACGCTCGTGTAGATGTGTCCTCCTGATAACCTGATCCGCGCGGACAAGAGGAAGACATCGTGAGCGTTGAGACGTTTCTGAGGAAATCGGCGATCGTAATGCTGCTGGCCACGGCGTCCGTCGCGGGCCTGACCGCCTGCGCAGGCAAGGGCAAGCAGGAGCATCTGGTTTACGAAGAACGTCCCGTCGAGCTGCTCTATAATACCGGTATGGAGCAACTGGACCAGAAGGACTGGTCCGACGCCGTCCTGTACTTCCAGGAAGTTCAGCGCCAGCATCCCTATTCCGAATGGTCGCGCCGCGCCATCGTCATGACCATCTACGCCGATTATCAGGGCGACAAGTATGACGACGCCAGCGCCGCCGCCGATCAGTTCATCAAGCTCTATCCGGGCAGCGATCTGACGCCTTACGCCTACTATATGAAGGCGATCTGCCAGTTCGAGCAGATCATGGACGTCGGGCGCGATCAGGGCTTCACCACCAATGCCGAAGCCCTGCTGACCGACATTATCCGCCGTTATCCGGGCACGGAATATGCGCGCGACGCGCAGGTCAAGCTCGACATGGTGCATGACCAGTTGGCGGGCAAGGAGATGGATATCGGCCGCTGGTATCTGAACGACAATCAGCCTTTGGCCGCCATCGGGCGCTTCAAGGGCGTGGTCGAAAACTACCAGACCACCAGCCATACGCCTGAAGCCCTGTATCGTCTGGTCGAGGCCAATGAAATGCTCGGCCTGACCGAGGAGGCCAAGCGCGACGGCGCGGTGCTGGGTTACAACTATCCGGGCGATCCGTGGTATGCGCGCGCCTATAAGCTGCTGACCAGCAAGGGCCAGCGTCCCGAGGTCGCGCCCGATCCCAAGGGCAAGAAGGGGCCGGACAAGCCGGACACCAAGCACCGTAAGGGCTGGTTCAGCCACAAGAAGCCGAACGTCAGCTAGGTTTGTTCTGTAATTGTTCTTGTCAGGGCGCGCAAATTCGGCTTTAATGTCGGACGTAAACCGTCTTTGAGTCGCCCCATATGCTGACCCGCCTGAGCATTTTCGATGTCGTTCTGGTCGATCGCCTCGAACTGGACGTGCGCGCCGGTCTGAGCGTGCTGACCGGCGAGACCGGCGCTGGTAAATCCATCCTGCTCGACAGCTTGGGTCTGGCCACTGGCGCGCGCGCCGATGCGGGCCTGATCCGTGCAGGCGCCGCGCAGGCTTCGGTGACCGCCGAATTCGAACCGGCGCCCAGCCATCCGCTCTATGCTTTTCTCGACGACAAGGGCCTGTTGGTTGAACCGGGCGAGACGCTGATCCTGCGCCGGGTGGTCAGCCGCGACGGGCGCTCCAAGGCCTTTGTCAACGACCAGCCGGTCAGCGTCGCCGTGCTGAAGGCGCTCGGCGATATGCTGCTGGAGGTGCATGGCCAGCACGAAACGGTCGGGCTGCTCGACGTGCGCAGCCATATGGGTCTGCTCGACGCCTATGGTCAGACGCAGGACGAACGGGCGCGGGTCGCGCAGGACTGGAAGGCGCTGAAAACCTTGCGCGAGCAGCATCGCGACCTGATGAAACGCGCTCAGGGCGATAAGGCCGAGCTGGATCTGATGACGGCGCGCTTGCAGGAGCTGGAGCGGCTGAACCCGGAAGCCGACGAGGAAGCGCGTCTGGCGGGCGAGCGCGCGCTGCTCGGCGCGTCGGAGCGGGCGCTGGAGGATATTTCCGAGGCGCGCGACGCCGTGGGCGGCGACCAGTTGTCGCAGCGTCTGGTCAAGGCGTTTCGCGCCCTCGATCATGCGCGCACCCGCGCCATGCAGGCGGGCGCGGCGTCGGACGATCCGGTGCTGGCGCGGCTGACGGCGGCGGCGGACGCGCTGGACCGCACCCTGATCGCGGCGGATGAGGCGCTGGCGCTGATGGATCAGGCGGCGGACAGTCTCGATGTCGAGCCGGGGCAACTGGACCGGGTCGAGGAGCGTCTGTTCGCTTTGCGGGCGATGGCGCGCAAGCTCGGCGTGCTGGTCGAGGATCTGCCGAAAGAGCGCGCGCGCATCGCCGGGGCCTTGAACGAGATCGAGGATCTCGACGGACGACTGCACCAGCTCGATCTGGCGATTCATGCGGCGGAAAAAGCTTTCCACGCTTCGGTCGAAGCCTTGCGCGCGCGCCGTGCGGCGGCGGGCGACGCCCTGAGCGCGACGGTCATGGCGGAACTCGGCCCGCTCAAGCTCGACAAGGCGAAGTTCCGCGTCGCGGTGACGGCGCTGGAGCCGGAGCGTTATGGCGCGGGCGGCGGCGATGCGGTCGCCTTCGAGGTGCGCACCAATCCGGGCGCCGACTGGGGCAATCTGAGCGCGATTGCGTCCGGCGGGGAGCTGGCGCGGTTCGCCCTCGCGCTCAAGGCGGCCTTGAGTTCGCGCACGCAGGACGACGCCATGGCGCCGGTGATGATTTTCGACGAGGTCGATCAGGGCGTCGGCGGCGCGGTCGCCGATGCGGTGGGGCTGCGCCTGAAACGGCTGGCCGAACGCGCGCAGGTGATCGTCGTGACGCACAGCCCGCAGGTCGCAGCGCGTGGCGATCAGCACTTAAAGGTCGCCAAGTCGGAACTGGAGGGACTGATGCGCTCCTCGGTCACGCAACTGACCCCGGACGAGACGCTGGAGGAACTGGCGCGCATGTTGTCGGGCGCCGAGGTGACGCCGGAAGCGCGTGCGGCGGCGCAGCGGTTGAAAACGGCGGAAGACATCGCCGTTTGATGCTATAATCGTCCAGAGCTGACGGGCGGAGGTCGGTCATGGTGCGGCGTCTGGGCGTATTCATTCTGCAATTTGTCATCACCCTGCTGACTCTGATTGTCGGGTCGGCGATCTATCTGCTGAGCAAGCACGGCCTCAGCTATCGCCTCGATCCGGGCTTCATGGCGGACATGAACCTGTTTACAAGAGTAGCTCTGGTCGTGACGATCATTCTGTTTCTGGTCATCATATGCTATCGCGCGACCCGCGACACACTTCAGCAATAGGACGTCCGCTTGGCCCTCTCTATCGACGACGCCCGCGCCCTGCACGCCGATCTGGCGGCGCAGGTGCAGCACCATCGCGACCTCTATTATAATGAGGAAACGCCGGAACTAAGCGATGCCGAATACGATGCGCTGGAGACGCGTCTGCGGGCGTTAGAGGCTGATTTTCCCGAACTGAAAACGCCGGAAAGCCCGACGCTTCAGGTCGGCGCGCCGGTCTCTACCAAGTTCGCGCCCGTGCAGCACGGCGTGCCCATGCTGTCGCTCGACAATGCTTTCGCCGCCGAAGACGTGACCGATTTCGAGGCGCGCCTCCGCCGGTTTCTGAAACTGCCGGATGACGAGGCCGTGGCCTTCACCGCCGAACCGAAGATCGACGGCCTGTCGTGTTCGATCCTTTATGTGGACGGTGAACTGGTGCGCGCGGCGACGCGCGGCGACGGTCGCACCGGCGAGGACATCACGGAAAATGTCCGCACCATCAAAGACATCCTGCACCGCCTGCACGGCGATGACTGGCCTGCGCGCATCGAGGTGCGCGGCGAGGTCTATATGCCTCTGGCCGAATTCGCGGCCATGAATGCGCGCGCGGAGGCCAAGGGCGGTAAGGTGTTCGCCAATCCGCGCAACGCGGCGTCGGGCGCGCTACGGCAACTGGACGCCAGCGTGACCGCTTCGCGGCCATTGCATTTCTTCGCCTATGCCTGGGGAGAAGTCAGCGAAGAGTTTTCAGACACGCAGTGGGGCGCGCTGGAGGCGTTCCGGCGCTGGGGCTTCAAGGTCAATCCGAAATCGCGGCGCGTCGAAGGCGTGCAGGGCCTGCTCGACATCTACGATCATATCCAGAAAGAGCGTTCGGAACTCGGCTACGATATCGACGGCGTGGTCTATAAGGCCGACCGGCTCGACTGGCAGAGGCGGCTCGGCTTTGTCTCGCGCTCGCCGCGCTGGGCGATCGCGCACAAATTCCCGGCCCAGCAGGCCCTGACGCGGCTGGTCGCCATCGACATTCAGGTCGGGCGCACCGGAACCCTGACGCCGGTGGCGCGGCTGGAGCCGATCAATGTGGGCGGCGTGGTGGTCACCAATGTCACCCTGCACAATGCCGATGAGATCGCGCGCAAGGACATCCACCTAGGCGACATGGTGCGCGTGCAGCGCGCCGGCGACGTGATCCCGCAGATCGTCGGGGTCGAGTTGAGCGAGCGGCCTAAGGCGGCGAAGCCGTATGAATTCCCGACGCTTTGCCCGTGTCCGCTGAAGACCGAGGTGGTGCGCGACGCCAATGTGAAAGGCGAGGAGGGCGTGGCGCGCAAATGCTCAGGCGATCAGGCTTGCCCGCACCAACACGTCGAATACCTCAAATATGTCTGCAGCCGCCGCGTGCTCGATATCGAAGGGCTGGGCGAAAGCAATATCGACATCTTCCATCGCGCCGGTCTGCTCGACGAACCGGCGGACATTTACCGACTGCATGAGCGCGCGGATCGGGTGCGCGCCGCGGTGTTGGAGGAACGCAAGCGTCAGTCCGCCGAACGCCGGGAAAAGAGCGGGCAGAGCGCGGACAAGGCGCTGGCCGACGAGGACCGCGCCTTCGCGGGGATCGATAAGCTGTTCGCCGCCATCGAGGACCGGCGCGTCCTGCCGCTTGACCGGTTTATCGCCGCGCTCGGCATCCGGCATGTCGGTGAGACGACGTCGCGCCTGCTGGCCCGCGCTTACGGCTCGGAGCGGCATTTCCATGAAGCCATGACGGCGGCGGCGGGCGGCGATGAAGACGCGAAGCAGCATCTGACCGATATCGACCAGATGGGGCCGGTGGTCGCCGGGACGATCCTCAGCTATTTCGCTCACCCCTATCAACGCGACATCTACGAGCGCTTCAAGGCGCAGGTCACGGTCGAGGACGCCGAGGCCGTGGCGGGCGACCACGCTGTTTCCGGTAAGACCGTGGTTTTCACCGGCACATTGGAGAAGATGACGCGCGACGAGGCCAAGGCGCAGGCCGAGCGTCTGGGCGCCAAGGTGGCGGGTTCCGTCTCGGCCAAGACCGACTATCTGGTCGCGGGTCCGGGCGCGGGCTCGAAGCTGAAAAAGGCCGCCGATCTTGGCGTCACGGTGCTGAGCGAGGATGACTGGATGGAGATGGTGGGGGCATGAAGGTCGCGCTCATCACCGGCGCGGGATCGGGCATAGGCCGGGCGGTGGCGCGGGGTCTGGCGGCGGATGGCTATGCGCTGGCGCTGGCCGGGCGGCGGCAGGAGGCTTTGCGGGAGACAGCGGCGGACGCCCTGTGCGTCGCCACCGATGTGCGGCGGTCCGAAGATGTCGCGGCTGTGTTCGACGCCGCTGTGGCGCGCTATGGCCGCGTCGATCTGGTGTTCAACAATGCGGGCGTCAGCGCCCCGGCGGTTCCGCTCGATGAACTGCCGGTCGAGGCCTTGCGCGACCTGATCGACACCAATGTCACCGGCATGTTGCTGTGCGCGCGTGAAGCCTTTCGCGTCATGAAATCGCAATCGCCGCAGGGCGGGCGCATCATCAATAATGGTTCGGTCTCGGCCTATGCGCCGCGCCCCAATGCCGCGCCCTATGCGATGAGCAAGCACGCCATCACCGGCCTGACCAAGGCGCTGATCCTCGACGGGCGCGCACACGGAATCCTGTGCTCGCAGATCGACATCGGCAATGTCGTCTCGGACATGTCGGCGCGCATGAAGACAGGCGTTCTTCAGGCCGACGGCGCGACGCGCCCTGAGCCGCGCATGGATATGGACGCGGTGGTCAGGACGGTGCTGCATATGGCCAGCCTGCCGCCGGAGGCCAATATCCCCTTCGTCACGGTAATGGCTTCGGGTATGCCGCTGTACGGGCGGGGCTAAAATTACAGCGGCGCGCAGGCCTCTTGCAGCCAGGCGCGCACCTCAGGCGAGACCAGCGGGCCGACAAGCTCCAGCACGCGGGCGTGATAGAGGTCCATATAGAGGCGCTCGGCCTCGCTCAGCATCGCAACCTCGATCAGGTTGCGGTCGATGGGGGCCCAGGTCAGGTTCTCGAAGCCGAGCATCGGGCGCTCGCCGCCTTCGGGCACCGACGGCTCGGTGACGAATTGCAGGTTCTCGATGCGGATGCCGTAGTCGCCCGACTTGTAATAGCCCGGCTCATTCGAGACGATCATGCCGGGTTGCAGGGCGTATTTGTTGAGCGCCTTGGAGATACGCTGCGGGCCTTCGTGGACGCCGAGATAGACGCCGACGCCGTGACCGGTGCCGTGATCATAGTCGAAGCCCTCAGCCCACAGGAACTGACGCGCAAAGGCGTCGAGCTGCGTGCCGACCGTACCCGCCGGGAACTTCACCGTGGCCAGCGCGATATGGCCTTTCAGCACCAGGGTGAACATGCGGCGGTGTTCGGCGGACGGCTCGCCGATCGCGATGGTGCGGGTGACGTCTGTGGTGCCGTCCATAAATTGCGCGCCGGAATCGACCAGCAGCAGATTGCCCTGGCCGGTTTTAATGTCGGACTGGACATTGACCTTGTAGTGCGGCAGCGCGCCGTGCGGGCCGAAGCCGGAAATGGTGTCGAAGGACAGGTCTTTCAGATCGGATGCGCTGCGGCGGATCGATTCCAGCTTCTGTGCGATCTCGATCTCGCTGAACGGCTTTTCCTGCGCTTCGGTCGCGACCCAGTAGAGGAAGGTCGAGAGCAGGGCGCCGTCGCGGATGTGTGCGGCTTTGGTTCCGGCGATTTCGACCGCATTCTTGCAGGCGCGCGGCAACAGGCATGGATCATCGGCGGCGATGGGCGTCGCGCCCGCGTCGCGGATCGCCTGCATCCAGTAGGCCGAGGACAATTGCCCGTCGATCAGCACCGACTGGCCTTTGAACGCCTGAAGACTGGCCTCGACCTCGTCGGGGCCTTTGACCGACACTTCATTGCCGAGCCATTCCAGCAGGCCCTCGCTGATCTTGGCCGGTTCGATGAACAGTTCCGCCGAGCCGTCATTTTTCAGAATGGTCTGGCCGAGCGGCAGAGGCGAGCGGATCACGTCGCCGCCACGGATATTGAACAGCCATGCCAGCGACGAGGGCGCGGTGATCAGGGCGGCGGTTATGCCGTGGCTTTTTAAAGTCTTGGCGATTTCGGCGCGTTTGTCGGCGGACGCCTTGCCCGCATAGTCGAGCGGCTGGGGGACGATCTTCGCCATAGGTTGCGCCGGACGGGCCGCGCCCCATGCGAGGTCGATCGGGTTCGGCGACACGGCTTTCAGTGTCACGCCCGCGCCCCTGGCGGCGGCTTCGAGGCGGCCGACATGCTCCGGGCTGAGCAGGCGCGGATCGTAGCCGATCACCGAACCTGAGCGCGCCGTGGCGACCGCATCGGTCAGGGAGCCTGCGTGAAAGTCCTCGACCGAGAAGACGCTCGGATCGGTCTGTTCGCGCGATTGCAGCGTGTAACGCCCATCGGCGAACAAGACGGCGCGGTCCATGAAGATGATCGCCGCGCCCGCCGAGCCGGTGAAGCCCGACACCCAGGCCAGACGTTCATTGGCGTCGGGCAGGTATTCGTTCTGATGCTCGTCTTCGTGCGGGACGATGAAGCCGTCGAGCCCCTGCGTCTTCATCTGCGCCCGCAAAGCCGCGACGTTGCTGACGCCCTGCGCCGGGGTCGTGGTCACATCGAAGGACTGGAAGAAGGCGGTGTCGGCGGTCATGGCGGGGCCTCTTGGATAAGATTGAATCCTATATAGACCCGCGCCCGGACGTTTCAAATGATTTCATCTTCTCTCATCATGACCGGCGGGCGCGTTACGCCTTCTGCATCACCAGCGTACACCAGGCGTCGCGATGGATGCGGCGGACCAGCCGGAAGCCGTGGCTCAGATAGGCGGCCTTGACGAAACGCTCCTGTGTGCGCAGCAGGCCCGACAGGATGACGAGGCCGCCGGGCTTCAGGGCGCCGCGGATCGGCATGCTAAGGCTGACCAGAGGGCGGGCCAGAATATTGGCGAAGACGAGATCGTAGGGCGCGTCCTGACGCACCTTGCGGTGGTTGAGGCCATTGGCGTGGACGAAGCGCGCGCGGCTCTGGTTCAGCGCGGCGTTTTCGTTGGAGATGCGCACCGAGATCGGGTCGATATCGGTGCCGACGGCGGTTTTCGTCCCGGTCCTGGATGCGGCGATGGCCAGCACGCCGGTCCCGGCGCCGACATCGAGGACGCGGTCGAATTTTTGCGATTTCAAGAGGTCGTTATAGGCGATCAGGCAGCCGACCGTCGTGCCGTGGTGGCCCGTGCCGAAGGCGGCGCCCGCCTCGATGCGCAGGTTGACCGTACTGGACGGGGCCTGACCGCGATCATGGATGCCGTAGATGAAGAACCGACCGGCGCGCACCGGCGGCAGGCCCGACAGCGCCATGGCCAGCCAGTCGGCGTCGGCCAGGGTTTCGACCGTGACGTTCAGTTCGGGATATCCGGCCAGCACGGCCTGGAGCTGCGCGTCCTCCTCCTCGGCGGTCGGAAAGGCGTCGATGCGCCAGACGTCGCGGTCCTCATCCTCTTCCAGAATCGAATAGGTGACGCTTTCCAGCACGTCGTCGGCGTCGATGGCCTCGGCGGCGGCTTCGGCGATGCGGCGCGGGCCGCGCGCGACGATCTGTTGCGGATTGTAGGTCATGATGCTCTGCGGTAAGGTCTGTAACGGGTTCGTTGATTCCACCGCTCGATTCGGATAACGTCGAATCTTCACGGTGCGGTTTGTAAACGACAGGCATTTAAGGACAGACGATGGCGAGAGCTACCAAAAAAACCACTTCGGGCGGCGAGAAAACGCCCGCGACGGATATTGCGGCTGATGCAGGCGTGAAAAAGACGCTGGCGCGCAAGGCTCCCGCGCCGAAACCGGCGGCGAAAGCGGTGAAGGACGCCGAAAAGAAGGTCGCGACGGCGGCCAAAAAGACGGCGGCCGCCTCCAAGGCGCTGGTCAAGGATGTCGAGAAGCCGGTGATGGAAGCCGCCGCCAAGGCTGAGAAGGCCGTCAAGACGACGGCGGTTAAGGCGGAAAAGACCGTGAAGAAGACCGCCGCAGCGGCCAAGGCCAAGGTGACCTCGGCGACCAAGGCCGCCGAAAAGAAGGTCGAAAAGGCCGTCGCTCAGGCCAAGCCCGCTGCGCGCAAGTCAACCAAACAGACCGCCGCCAAGCTGGAAGCTGTCAGCGAAGCCGCCAAGGCGTCGATCGCCGAGGCCAGCGAAGCCGCCGCCAAGAAGATCGAAGAGGTGCGCGCCGCCGCCGAGCCCGCGCTGAAGGATCTGGAAAAGAAGGCCGAAGCGGCGCTGCACGAGGCGCAGGAAAAGATCGAGGACGCCGTGGAGCAGGCCCGTCCGCATGTCGAGGAGTTCGCCAAGAAGGCGGACGCCTTCACCGCCGACGTCGCCGCCCGTGCTCACGAGGCGACCGGCAAGGCCGCCGAAGCCTCGAAGAAGAAGCCCGGATTCTGGGCGCGTCTGTTCGGCGCAAAATAGCGCAACGGATCATCCTATTGCAAAGCCCGCCGGATATGTCGGCGGGCTTTTTTCGTAGGGTCTATCCGAGCTGCGCCAGTCGCCAGAAGATCGCGACCCACAGGGCCAGCAGCGTCATGGCTGAAGCGGCGAACAGCGCCATGCGGATCAGGATGGGGTTGAGGCTGACATGCACGAGGGTGTGCAGGACGCGAAAGCCGACAAAGGCCCAGGCCAGACCCAGCGGCAGGGCGTCCCGGTCGTCAGTAACGAACGCGATCAGGCAGGCCGCATAAAACAGCACAGGCAGTTCCAGCAGATTCATATAGTTGCGGTTGAACAGGCGCGTGCGCCACGGCACGTCCTCACTTTCGCCGTAGCGGAAATCGGCGGCCTTCGCGCGTCCGGCGGCGACATCGCCCACGCGCAGGAATGGCATGATCAGCAGGACGACAAAGGTCAGGAGCGCCAGCGCAGCCATTGGCCACAGGATTGATGTGAATGGGGTCATGATTGGCTCTGAAGAAACATCACGCTAAGGGTACGTCCCCGATCGCCTGCGGATCATGCCGGACGCCTGCGCGAAAAATCAACACCTGTCAGGCGAAGGCGCTGGCGCTCCATGACGCATGTGCAAAAAGCAGATGCTCTGACGCGGATTTTTCATTGCGCTTTCATGCTCAAGGTATATGGAAACGCTCATCTTACAAGGAGGCGCGCATGGCGCTGTTCGGTTTGTTCGGTCCCAAAAAGCCCCGCACGGTTCGCGGCGCCAAATTTGAGTCACCGGAGCCGTCGCCCTCCGCGCCGTCGCCACAGGAGAGCATCGCCGTGATGAAAAACACCCGCACCGAAACCGACACCTTTGGCTCGATCGAAGTCGCCGCCGACAAGTATTGGGGCGCGCAGGCGCAACGCTCGCTCGGCAATTTCAAGATCGGCTGGGAAAAGCAGCCTCTGCCGGTGGTGCGGGCGCTCGGCATCGTCAAGCGCGCCGCCGCCGAGACCAATATGGCGCTGGGCAAGCTGGACCCGGCCATCGGCAAGGCGATCATCGAAGCTGCGACCGAGGTGATGGAAGGCAAGCTCGACGAACACTTCCCGCTGGTGGTGTGGCAGACCGGCTCCGGCACGCAGTCGAACATGAACGCCAATGAGGTGATCTCGAACCGCGCCATCGAACTGCTGGGCGGCGAGAAGGGCTCGAAAAAGCCGGTCCATCCCAACGATCACGTCAACATGTCGCAGTCGTCGAACGACACCTATCCGACCGCCATGCACGTCGCCTGCGCCGAGGAGATCGTCCACCGCCTGCTGCCCGCGCTGCAAACCCTGCGCAATGCGCTGAACGACAAGGCCGAGGCGTGGAAGGACATCATCAAGATCGGCCGCACCCACACCCAGGATGCGACACCCCTGACGCTCGGTCAGGAGTTCGGCGGCTATACGCAGCAACTGACCAACGGCATCGAGCGCATCCAGCAGACCCTGCCCAAGCTGATGCAACTGGCGCAAGGCGGCACGGCGGTCGGTACGGGCCTGAACGCGCCGATCGGCTTCGCCGAGGGCGTGGCCGACAAGATCGCCCAGATCACCGGCCTTGGCTTCACCACGGCGCCCAACAAGTTCGAGGCCTTGGCCGCGCACGACGCGATGGTGTTCAGCCATGGCGCCATCAATACGGTGGCGGCCTCCCTGTTCAAGATCGCGCAGGACATCCGCTTCCTGGCGTCGGGCCCGCGTTCGGGCCTGGGCGAGCTGGCCTTGCCGGAAAACGAACCGGGCTCGTCGATCATGCCGGGCAAGGTCAATCCGACCCAGTGTGAGGCGATGACCCAGGTGTGCGTGCAGATCTTCGGCAACAACGCCGCTCTGACCTTCGCCGGTTCCCAGGGCAATTTCGAACTGAACGTCTATAACCCGGTCATGGCGTACAACTTCCTGCAAAGCGTACGCCTGATGGCCGACGCGGCGGTCAGCTTCACCGACAATTGCGTGGTCGGCATCGAGCCGCGCCTCGACAACATCAAAAAGGGCGTCGAAAACTCGCTGATGCTAGTCACGGCGCTGAACGGCAAGCTCGGCTATGACGCCTGCGCCAAGATCGCCAAAACCGCGCACAGATTAGGCACCACCTTGCGCGAGGAGGCCGTCGGCGGCGGCTATCTGAGCAACGAAGAGTTCGACGAGATCGTCCGCCCGGAAAACATGGTCCATCCGGGCTGAGGCGCGTCTTAAGAGCGATAGTTTCACCGGCCCGTTCAGCGCTGAACGGGACTTTTTCTTTTACGCTCGTAAAACAGTCTCAGGCGCAGCGTTTGCAAATCCTGCAATGTCCGGCAACGCCTCGACTTGAGGCTTGGCGAAATAATAGCCCTGGAACAGATTGACGCCCGCCGCCCGCAAGGTGGTCATCTCGCCTTCGCATTCGATCCCTTCGGCAATGACCTGGATGTCCAGCGCGCGCGCAATCGTCATGACGCCCGCGACGATGGACTGGCGCACGCGGTCGGTGTGAATGTCGCGGATCAACTCCATGTCGATCTTGATCAGATCGGTCTGAAGGTTGGCGAGGAGGTTAAGCCCCGCATAGCCCGCGCCGAAATCGTCCAGCGCCGTCATAAAGCCCTGACGCTTATATTCCGCGACAATCTTCGAAATATGCGCCGTGTCGGTGATGTGTTCCTGCTCGGTGAATTCAAACATCAAACGTCTTGGATTCAGACCGACGCGCGCGGCGGCGCCCAGAGAAGCGCGAATACAGGCGGCGGGCTCATAGACGGCCTTGGGCATGAAGTTGATCGACAGGCGCGTATCGTCAGGGCCGGACAGACGACCGAACAATTCAATCGCCCGGACCCGGCAGGCCTGATCGAACTTATAGGTCAGTTCGGGTGTAACCTGATTTAATACATGGCCTGCGCCCTGTCCCTCCGGACCGCGGACCAGGGCCTCATAGCCCCAGATGCGCGCCTGGGAGAGGTCGAGAATAGGCTGAAAGGCCATTGTGAAGGCGAAGGGCAGTTCCGAGCCGTCGCGGCATCCCTGACAGGACAGTTTAGAAGTCACAGCCTCACTCCCTTTGGTTTGAGGCAACGCTTAGCGAAAAAAGCTCAAATTCGGGTTAAGCGCATAAAAACAGGCGCGGAGAGCGATCTCCGCGCCTTGTTTTTTACGCTGGTTACGCTTGCGCTTAGAAGTGGCCGAGGCCGAGGAGCGCTATGGTCATGAAGGCTGTGAAAACCGCCAGAGCGGCGACGGGCAGCAGCGGGGCGAAAGCGTCGGTATGGGGATGGGTCATTGGTGAATCTCCAGAGGATTATCGGCTCAGAAGTGGCCGAGGCTGAGCAGCGAGAAGGCCATGAACAATGTGATGGCGACGAGGGCGGAAACAGTGGCGACGGGCGTGGACATGACGGGCGCCTCAACCGATGGTGACAAGCGAAGCGACCATAAACACGGTCAGGGCCAGCAGGGCGGAAACGGAAAGCATCGAGGTCGACATGATAAAATCTCCTGTGCATGTGTCGTTGTTCGATGACCCGTATATGCGCCCTGAACGTGCATAGTTCAAATTAATACCAAGTCATGAAATGGATTTAATAATTACGTAAAATCAATGTGTTATTATTACAATTCTGTAAGGTTGATAAAAAATGCTGCACCGCAACTCACTTTAAACGGTAGCGAGCGCGGCGTGGTGACATATGCTGATTTCATGCGGTAATTTCGTAAAATTTCCGAAGACAAACTGTCGCAGGGGCGGCGTCAGGCGGAAGCAGACATAGAAAAAGCCGCCCTTTCGGACGGCTTCGGATGCGCACCGGGCGGGAAGGTTCAATGGCCGATGTGCATGTCGCCGGAGCCGACCACCTTGGTGATCACAGCGCCGGTCGCCTTGTCGATGCTGACATCGCCCGATCCGTTGGTGTCAACGGTGACCGCGCCCGCCACGCCGCCAAAATCGACGTCGCCGGAGCCGGACCCCTGCACACGGAAGACCGAAGCCTGCCCGCCATCAATGCTGACGTCGCCCGAACCGGATAGATTGAGCTGCACCGGGCCGGAGACGCGCGTGACGCGTACGTCGCTGGAGCCGTTATTGACGAGCGTGAAGCCGTTGCCAAGCGTACCGACGGTCATATCGCCGGAGCCGTTCAGTTCGGCGCGCATGGTGGCGACATTGCCGAAGGTCATATCGCTGGAGCCCTGGTTCTGCACCTCGGTGACGCCGCTGCGGCCAACGATGAAATCGCCGGAACCGGTCAGGGACGCCTTGAGATTGCCGACGCTGTCCAGGGTGATGGCGCCGCCGCCCATATTATCGACAATGGCGTCGCCGGCCTGGGTGACATGGATGTCGCCGGAACCGGTATTGATGATGCTGAGCGGACCGCTGACAGGGTCCACCGTCCAGGCGCCGCCGCCGTTCATGGTCAGATCCACGCCTTGCGACGGTCCGATGCGACCGATGACATAGGCGCTGTCCTTGACGCTGGCGTGCATCGGCACGCGCACCAGCACGAGCGGCAGATCGTCGATATTGACCGCGCCCAGGCCGCTGATGGCGACCGTATTGTGATTGTCGTCGATATTGACGCGCAGGCTGAAGCCATGGAAGCGGTCGCTGAGATGACCGTTCAGCACGGTGGTGTCGCCGCGCGACGACACCATCAGGGTCGGCACCTGCGCCTTGCCGTAACGGACGCGGATATCGACATTGCTGCGGTTTTCGGGCGTGACGACGACGCGGGCGGCAAGGTCGCGCAGTTCGATCTGCGGCCCGTCGCCGGGCATGGTGATGGCGAAGGCGGGCGCGGCGACGAGGGCGCCGCTGGCGATCGCGATCAGAAGGGATGTACGCATACTGCCTCCAAAAACGAGGGCGGAACTGACCGTTCTCCAGCCCGCGGCGAGAACGGTCGGCGATCCGCCGGGACCGTCGTGTGACGGTCTGACTTGTTCACAAGGGTGCGGCACGCTTCCAGGAAAATCAAATTAAAAGGGAGTCATATAAGTTTCAGCGTCAATTCAACTCCTTAGGCGCTGACGATCTCCTTTCCCACTGGCGCCAGGGCCAGTTGCGCCAGTTGCAGATCCTTGAAGGCGAACGGCACGCCAATGATCGAGATCGCTTCGGGAATGGCGATCAGCACATGCGCCAGCGCGATGTACCAGCCGGCGAACACAAACCAGATGATGTTGAGAAAGACGCCGAGGCAGCCGCTGACCGGATCTACCGGGCGATCGACGATGCGGCGACCGAACGGCCAGAAGACGAAGCTGGCGATGCGCCAGGCCGAAAACGCCCACGGCAGGCCGACGATCGTGCAGGCCAGGATCAGTCCGCCCAGCAGCCACAGGCAGCCGGAGATGAAGCCGCCGAATATAAACCAAAGAATATTGAGCAGAAGGGTCATGTGGGCTCCATTAAACGCACGCGCCATTTTAATGATTTCTGAAAGGGCAGGCATGTTAAATTTCGCTCATGTGGGCAGAACTTACCGCTATCAGATTCGACGAACGGTGTTTTTTGACATATGATGTGACCAAGTTTGACGATTGAGCTTAAAGCGCATCGTTATTTTATATGCGGTATGCGAAGACGCTGTTCTGTCGCATTTTGCCGCAAGCTATCAGGTGCTAAGATCATGGCGGAACTGATTAATCTCAATAAGGCGCGCAAGGCGCGCTCCAGGGCCGCCAATGCGGCTATGGCCGCGCAGAATCGCGTGCTGCACGGTTTGAGCGTCGCTGAGAAGAAGGCGGCGCGCGCGCAAAGGGATAAGGATGAGGCTCGTCTGGAGGGACGCAGGCTTGACGCCGCGCTTCCCAAGGCGATTGACGAATAGACGCAGCAGACGGCGATGCGACGCCGGTTTGAAAAGGGATGAGATTTTGCCGGGGGCGGTGATTTTTTAGCCGAAGACAGATGTGGGGGGCATTGATCCGAAGCCAATCCAGAGACGGTAAGGGCCGTCTCCATGTCGGAGGAGAGCAAATGCCAGGTCTGAAAAAACGATCGGTGAATCTGGCCGGTCACGCCACATCGGTGGCGCTGGAGCCCGAATTTTGGGCCGTTCTGGAAGACATGTCGAAAGAGCGCAGGGTCAGCCTCGCGGCCTTGATCGCCGACCTCGATTCCCGCAGAGGCGAAAGTCTACTGGCTTCGTTCTGCCGCCTGTCGGCCTTGGCTTTTGTGCAGCAAAAAGCCGCCGCGCCGCGCCGCAAGCGCGCCTGAACGGGCGAAATTCTGTTCACGTTCTGCATTTGTCCCTTGGCGTTTGCGGCGAGTGGGATTAACTGAGGGTGATGGAAACCTCGCCCCCCGCCACCCGGATCAGCGATCTGGCCGCCGCGCGCCCTGACTTCTTCCGCGGACTTAATCCCGAACAGGAGGCCGCCGTCCGCGCCACGCAAGGCCCTGTGCTGGTGCTGGCCGGCGCCGGAACCGGCAAGACGCGCGTTCTGACCACGCGCATCGCGCATATTCTGGCGCAAGGTCTGGCCCGCCCGTGGGAAATCCTGTGCGTGACCTTCACCAACAAGGCGGCCCGCGAAATGCGCGAACGCACCGTGGCTCTGGTGGGCGCGGCGGCGGAAGGGCTGTCCAATCTCGGCACCTTCCACTCCATCGCCGCGCAGATATTACGCCGCAACGCCGAACTGGTCGGCCTGAAATCCAGCTTCACCATTCTCGATGATGACGACCAGACGCGGCTGATCAAGGCGATTCTCGAAGCGGAAAACGTCGATACCAAGAAATGGACGCCCAAATCCTTCGCCTGGCATATCGACCAATGGAAGAATAAAGGCCTGACACCGGATAGAGTCAAAAACGATGAGGGCGCGGCCTTTGCGGGTGGGCGCGGCGTGAAATTCTATCAGATGTATCAGGACCGCCTGCGCATCCTCAACGCCTGCGATTTCGGCGACCTGCTGCTGCATAATCTGGAGCTTCTGACCAAACATCCCGACGTGTTGGAGCGTTATCATCAGCGCTTCAGATATGTGCTGGTCGATGAGTATCAGGACACCAATGTCGCGCAATATCTGTGGCTGCGGCTGTTGACCAATGCCGATCGCAATCTGTGCTGCGTCGGCGATGACGACCAGTCCATCTATGGCTGGCGTGGCGCCGAGGTCGATAATATCCTCAAGTTCGAACGCGACTATCCGGGCGCCAAGGTGATCCGATTGGAGCGCAACTATCGCTCGACCCAACACATTCTGGCCGCCGCGTCGGGTCTGATCAAGGCCAATGCCGCGCGCCTTGGCAAAACGCTGTTCACCGAGCAGGCGGGCGGCGACATGGTGCGCGTCCAAGGCCTGTGGGACGGCGCCGCTGAGGCGCAGTTCGTGGCCGAGGATATCGAGCGGCAGAAAAAGGCCGGACGGAAATGGTCCGACATGGCGATTCTGGTGCGCGCCTCCTTCCAGATGCGGGCGTTCGAGGAACGCTTCGTCATGCTGCAAATCCCCTATACGGTGGTTGGCGGACCGCGCTTCTTCGAGCGCGCCGAAATCCGCGACGCCCTGGCTTATTTGCGCCTGATCCAGTCCGAGGACGACGATCTGGCCTTTGAGCGCATCATCAATGTGCCCAAGCGCGGCATAGGCGACGCGACGGTGCAAAAGCTGCTGCAATCGGCGCGGCTGGCGGGCGTGTCGGTGATGACGGCGGTGCGCGATCTGATCGAGACGGACGAACTGCCGGGGCGCGCCAAGACGCCGCTGATCGGGTTTTTGCGCGATTACGACCGCTGGCGCGAACAGGCGAAGCAGGTCGCCGCCGATGAGCTGATTGACCGCGTGCTGACCGATACGGGCTATTACGACATGCAGCGCGCCGACAAGACGTCGGGACAGACCCGGATCGACAACTTAAAGGAACTCGGCGACTCGATGCAGGCCTTCGACAATCTCGAAGCCTTCCTCGAACACGTCTCGCTGGTCATGGATCTGGAGCGCGACAATGGCGCGTCCTCGGTGCGGCTGATGACGCTGCACGCCGCCAAGGGGCTGGAGTTTCCGGTCGTCTATCTGCCAGGCTGGGAGGAGGGGATTTTCCCGTCACAGCGTTCCATCGACGAAAACGGTCTGCGCGCTCTGGAAGAAGAGCGGCGGCTGGCCTATGTCGGCCTGACCCGCGCGCGTCAGGAGGCGCGGATCAGCTTCGTCGCCAATCGGCAGGTCTATGGTCGCTGGACCAGTCAGATTCCGTCGCGCTTCGTCGATGAATTGCCGATGGAGAATGTCGAAGCCGCGTCGCAGACTGGCTATCAGAGCAGCGGCGGGTGGCAGTCGCAGGAAAGCCGGTGGGATCGCGCAGGCTATGAGCCGAATTACACAAAACGTGCGACGGATAATGACCTGTCGGGCGTGGATATGTCGCGCCTGCGTCCGAAATCCGCCCCGCACCGGCCGTCGGCGCCGCCGAAGCCTTCGGCGAAAAACTTCAAGCTGGGCGAACGTGTTTTCCATATCAAATTCGGTTATGGGATCATCACCGAGATGGAAGGCAACAAGCTTGTCGTCAATTTTGAGACCAGCGGTGACAAAAAGGTCATCGACAGCTTTGTCGAGCGCGCCTAAATATATTGCACCGGCGAGATGGCCCTGTGCGATGTGATGAAGCGCGACCAGAAACGCGCGGGTAAACGATCGGAGACCTCCTGATGCCGAATGAGCCGAAACCGGCCTTTACCGCACCCCGACTGCTTTTGTTTGAATATTCCGAGCTGAATCCGGCTTTGCGGGAGAATCCGCACGCCATTTTCGATCCTCAGCGCACGGAGCGTCCTGTCGAGCATGACGGCATGATCCCGGCGGCGCTGATCTCGTCCTACGCCTATGGCCGCGAGGCCCTGCTCGATTCATCCCTGTCGCGCAATTTCAACGACGCGGCGCCGGAAAATCCGGTGATCGCCAATGTCCGACGCCTGAGCCAGGCGGTCGAGGCGGAATTCGGCAAGCCCGATTCCATGCTCACCCTTGACGATCCCGATCATGGCCGCGTGCGCGGCGTCGTGGCCGAGGCGTTTCTGAAACGCGCCGCCCGTTCGCAGGATCTGGTGGCGCGCATTATCGACGAACGGCTCGACGCCCTGGCGCAAACCGAGGGCTTCGATGTCGTCGCCGACTATGCGGGTGAGATTCCGATCCGCGTGCTGGGAACCTTGCTGGGCGCGTCGCAGGACCGTCTCGACGATCTCAAGGCGTGGACCGAGGCCGGTCAGGTCGCCTTCGACCCGACCAAGTCCGCCGAGGCCGAGCAACTGGCGCTGGAAGGCCGCCGCGGCATTCTCGGCTATTTCCGCGAGCTGATGGCGGAGCGCCGCGCCGCGCCGCAGGACGATCTGGTCAGCGACCTGCTGGCCGCCAAGAATAATGGCGCGCCGATCGACGACAATGAAATCCTGCACAACCTGTTCGCCCTGCTGGTGGCCGGGCATCTGACCACGGCGGACCTGATCGGCAATGGCGTGCATCTGCTGCTCAGCCATCCGCAAGCGCGGCAGGCGATCGCTGATGATCCGAAGCGCATCCAGAGCGCTGTTGAGGAAATCCTGCGCTATGAACCGCCGATCTCGTTCACCGCGCGCTTCGCCAAGGCGGGCGGCGATATTGGCGGCTGCCCCTATCACAAGGGCGACGCTTTGGTGGTCAGCCTGATTTCAGCCAATCGCGACGACAACCGCTTCGACGATCCGCACCGCTTCGACATCACGCGCAAGCCGAACCCGCACATGACCTTCGGCGCCGGGGCGCATATCTGCATCGGGGCGCCTCTGGCCCGCATCGAAGGCCAGATGGCGATCGGCAAGCTGTTCGAGCGCTTCCCGAACTTGCGCAAGGCCGACGACTCCGCGCCCGACTGGCGGGTGGTGCCGGGCGTGCGTGGTCTGGCGCGGCTGGATGTGCTGATGTGAGCGACTGGATCACGTCCGGCAAGGTCAAGGCGCGCGAAAGCGCTGAAGGGCTGGAGATCGTCATCGACGGCCTGACCACGCAGGGGCGCTATTACAAGCCGCTGGTCTATGAGTTCTTTCGTAAAGAGTGGCGCGGCGGGCGTCCCGCCTGGGGCGATTACGGCGTCGATATCCGCATGGAGCATATCGGCGATCCGCCGATGATGGACCTCGACAACCTCGCCAAGGCGCTGCTCGACGCCATCAAGGGCTTTGTCTTCCACGACGATTCGCAGGTGGCGCGGCTTTTGGTCGAGCGCTTTGAAGGCGCGCGCGAGCAGATCACGATCCGCGTCTGGCCGCTGAAGCGCTGATCACCAGCTCCACGGCTCCAGCGCGCCCCACAGCATCAGCACGACGGCGTAGAACACCGACCATGCGACCAGGGCCGCATGCGCCGCTTTTTGCCACGCCGTCCAGCCTTCGCCATAGCGCGCCTCATCGGACAGCACGAAGTAGAGGCTACCCGCCTGATAGAGGGCGCCGAGGGCGGCGAGGAAGGCGAGGCTGGAGGCCAGCCGCACCGAACCGGACGGCCAGCGCGTGAACAGGGCGCCGGGATTGTCAGCCAGACCTTCGCGCCAACTATGGAAGATGAACAGGGCCAGCAGCCACAGCACCGCCATGCCGACGGAAACGATGGTGGCCCAGACCTGCGCTTGAGTCGGCTGCTCATGCCGTTGACGCGGGCGGGCCAGAGACAGCAGCGTCAGCAGGGAGACCACCACGGCGATGGCGCTCAGCCAGCCGAGGGTCTGAGGGCTGTGCAGCCAGCCGACGCGCTCATAGCGCGCCAGATTGCTCGCCGTCTCGAACGCCCTGGCCTTGCCGCCATTAGCGGGCAGCAGGAAGTGCAGACCGCCGGTCTCCGCCGCGGGGCCGGGGTCTTCGGCGTCCTGTTGCAGGAAGAAGCCCGGCGCGCTGGCCGGAACGAAGGCGGACAGGCCATTGGCGGTGGCCAGGATCAGCCGCCCGTCGCGATCGGCGCTGATCGAAACCGTGTTCAGAAGCCGGGTCACCGCGCCTTCCAGCCCGCCATAGGCGCGCCGTGTCGAGACATATTGCCCGCTGATCGCGCGGTAATAGTCGCGATGATCGGCATAGGCCATGTCGGGCGCAGGCATGAGCGGCGGACGGACCAGATCGCCGCTTAAGTGGTCGAGCAGCAGATTGGGGAAGCTTTGCGTCAGCGGGCCGCCGGTCTGGGTGTTGGCGGCGATGAAGACGCCGAGATTAAGACTTGGGACCAGCACCATATTGGCGTTGAACCACAGGGTCGCGCCGCCGTGGCCATAGGTGATCTCGCCCGACGGCGCTTCACGTGTCATCAGGCCTGACGCCCAGCCATTATAGCCGGACGGAACCTTCAGCATCGGCGTGCGAAAGGCGCGCGCCGACTCGGCGTTGAACAACTGCACGCCGCCATACTGGCCGCTGCCGAGCATCATCGACATGAAGACGGCCATGTCCTGCGCGGTCGAGGAGGCGCCAAGCGCGCCTGACAGCGGCAGGGCGTGGTCGAAGGGCTGGGCCGCATAGGTGGCGCCGTCCCAGACAAAGCCCTCGGACAGATCCTGCGTCAGGCCGGGCGCCAGCGGCGCGGGCAGGTCATAGGCGTTGAGGTCATTGGGCTGGTACGGCTCGCGCAGGGTGGTGTGCGCCATGCCGAGCGGGGAAAAGACGCGCGCCTCCATCAGCGACGGCACGTCCTTGGCGCGCGCGGTCTGGGCCAGGGCGCGGGCGGCCAGCGCGACGCCGAAATTGGAATAGGAGGAAAACTCGCCCGGCTGACGCACGCGGCGCGGGCGGTGGATGCGGAAATAGGAATCGACGCCTTCAAGCTGCGCGCCGTCGAGATTGAACAGGTGGCCTAGGCTGGTGTCTTCGTAACCCGGCGTATGGTCCATCAGATCGTTGAGCGTGATCGGCTTGAAGCGCCGGTCCTCGGTATAGATGTCGGCGGGCAGATAGTCGCCGATCGAGACGTTTGGCTTGATGCGACCGGCCTCAATTTCCTGGCGCGCGACAACCCAGGTGAAGACCTTGCTGATCGAACCGAGCCGGAACAGCGAGCTTGTCGCATCGACGCGTCGCGCGGGCTTGAGACGGTCATAGCCATATCCCTTGACCAGCAGGGGCGTGTCGCCCTGCACGACGGCGACCTCGACGCCCAGCACATGGTCGCGCTGCATCAGGGTGCGTACGACCGAATCGGTGAAGGTCTCGATGTCGCCAGCGCTGATGGGGACGCTGACCGGGACGGCCCCAGGTCCGGCATTGACGGGGGCGGCGGGTTTGACCGGTTTGGGCGCGATGTGGACGACCGGCGGCGCGACTGACGAACCGGCGGCGCCGTAGGGAACCGGCCCGGCGGACAGGCCAGAGGTTTGCGAAGATGGAGTGCCTGCTGACGCCGTTATCGGCGGCGCAGGCCTCGGCACGGGCATGGAGGGTTTGGGTCGGGGGCGCGGCGCGGCGTGCGATTGCGAACTCGACGAAGCTGCGCTCGCCGTTGGACTGGCTTCCACCGATGCGCTGCTGGCGCTGGCGGGCGGGACATAGGGGTGCAACTGCGCCTGAACGTCGGGTTCGGTTGTCTGCGTCACAGCGGGCGCAGCGCCGAACAGCAGGGCCAGCGCGCCGATCGCGCACGATGTTTTTACCGATGAGATAGCCAGCCGCCAGACCATGACCGCCTTCCGTCAGGAGTTCGCCAACAGGTTCCGCTTGTTGAAGTTCAGGCGATTCGAGCGCAGGGCCTAGCCGCCCGCACAGGGGGATCGCGGTTTATTTTTTGCGGAACTGATCGAGCGAGACAATCTTGGGCGCATCGTCAACGTCTTCGACCACAGCGTCCGGCGCTTCGACGGCTTCCGCTTCAGCCTCGTCGGCCTCCGCGACCGGCTCCTCGGCTTCGAATTCCAGCATGAACTGGGCGTAGGGGTCGTGGAAACGCGTGATCGCCGCGAACGGCACAGTCAGAATCTTCGGCATGCCGCCGAAGGTCAGGGTGACGCGGAAGAAGTCGTCGGTGACGCGCAGATCCTGATACTGATGCTGCAACACGATGGTGATGTCATAGGGGTAGCGCGCCAGCAGGTCCGCCGGGATCGACACGCCCGCCGCGCGCGTCAGGAAGGTGACGTAGAAATGATGTTCGCCCGGCAACCCTTCGTCGGCGGCGCGACGCAGGGCTTCGCGAATGACCCCGCGCAAGGCGTTCTGGGTCAGTCCGGCGTAATCCATCTGGTCGATAATCATCGTGGGTTCGGACATGGTGCGGCTTTGATCGTCAGGCTTTGAGGAAAAAGGGACGGCGCGTCGCCGCTGTTTCTGAGACTTAGCACGCACCTGCGGAAACGGAACCAAAAAATCCGTGAGCTTGTAAAAATGCGATGTGGAAATGTCGGGAGCGGCGCTCAGCGCGTTTCGGGCGTCGCGGCGCGTTCGAGCGCGGCGCGTGGCGCGGCGAGCAGATCCGCCAGACCGGCGCCGACCAGCACGGCGATGACGAAAGGCGCGATCTGCGCCGGATCGACGCCCAGCCAGACCAGAGCCGGGCCGGGACAGACGCCGCTCAGTCCCCAGCCGACGCCGAATATCCCGGCGCCGATCAGCAGGCGGGCGTCGATACGCGCGGGCGGAATCTGACCCGCCATGACCTGCCCTCGGCGTTGCGCCAGGCGGAACAGGGGCAGGGCGGTCAGAACCGCGCCGCCCATGACGAGCGCCAGAGCCGGACGCCAGTGGCCGGTGATGTCCAGAAAACCTTTGACATTGGCCGTGTCGGTCATGCCGGAGATGACGAGGCCTGCGCCAAACAGCAAACCAAAGATCAACGCCCAGACATTTTTCATGACGGCTTTCATGACATTGTTCATGATTGGCCTCCGATGTGGCGGACGATGAAAACGGTGATCGCCGCCGTCGCCATAAAGACCAGCACGGCGACCAGCGAACGCGGCGACAGGCGCGCCAGACCGCAGACGCCGTGGCCGCTGGTGCAGCCATTGCCAAGGCGCGCGCCGAAGCCGACCAGCAGGCCCGCCGCGATCAGAAGCATCGGTCCGGTATTCAGGCTGTGCGGCGCGGCGCCCGCCATGCGCGCGATCAGTCCGGCCAGGACCAGGCCAAGCACGAACAACCAGCGCCATGCCTGTGGCCCACGCAGAACGGCGTCACCGAAAATGCCGCTGACGCCCGCAATGCGTCCGGCGGTCAGATAAAACCCGCCCGCCGCCGCGCCGATCAAGGCGCCGCCAAAGAGAGCGAAAAGCAGAGCGTCATTCATGAACATGCGCAAATACTCACATGCGCGGATCGCGGCTGCAAACGAGGAAATGTGAAGACTGGCCGCGATGAAAACTAAACCGCCGCCCGGTGGGGCGGCGGCTGTCGGCGTGTTAAGCAGCGCTTTTAGTGATTGTCCCTCGGCAGGCCCATGGTCTGGGCGATGCGCTGGAATTCGACGGCGTCTTCGAGACAGGCGCCAGTGTCCATCTGGCCGACGGTGCGGCGCTGCATGGCCTGCCACGGCGTCTGGCTGGCCGGGTACTTGAAGCCGCCTGCGGCATCGAGGTCGGCGCGACGCTGCGCAATCTCCGCATCGGAGATCAGCACATTGACCGTGCCCTCGTTCAGATCGACGCGCACGCGGTCGCCGGTCTTCAGGATGGCCAGATTGCCGCCTGCCGCCGCTTCGGGCGAGGCGTTGAGGATTGACGGCGAGCCGGACGTGCCGGACTGACGGCCATCGCCGATGCAGGCCAGAGAGGTCACGCCCTTTTTGAGCAGATAGTCGGGGCAGCGCATATTGACCACCTCGGCCGCGCCCGGATAGCCGATGGGACCAGCGCCGCGCATGAACAGGATGCAGTGTTCGTCGATATTGAGCGCCGGATCATCGATGCGGTGGTGATAGTCTTCCGGCCCGTCGAACACGACCGCACGGCCTTCAAACGCCATCGGATCGGCGGGATTTGACAGGTAACGCTGGCGGAATTCTTCGGAGATCACGCTGACCTTCATAATGGCCGATGTGAACAGATTACCCGACAGGACGCGGAAACCGGCCTTTTCCTTCAAGGGCTTGTCATAGCTGCGGATGACGTTTTCATCCTCGATCACCGCCTCGCGGCAGTTCTCGGACAGCGACTTGCCGGTGCAGGTCAGGGCGTCCTCGATCAGGTTCTGATCCATGAGCTGCTTGACCACGGCGGGCACGCCGCCCGCATGGTGATAGTCTTCACCGAGATATTCCCCCGCGGGCATCAGATTGACGATCAGCGAGACGTCCTCGCCATAGGTCTGCCATTCCTCGACCTTGAGATCGACGCCGATATGACGCGCCAGGGCGTTCAGGTGGATCGGGGCATTGGTCGAACCGCCGATGGCCGAATTGACGCGGATGGCGTTGATAAAGGCGTTCTTCGTCAGGATGTCAGAGGGTTTGAGATCCTCATGCACCATATCGACGATGCGCTTGCCGGTGCGCCAGGCCATTTCCTGACGGTCGCGGTGCGGCGCCGGAATGGCGGCGGAATAGGGTAACTGCATCCCCAGCGCCTCGGCCAGCGAGTTCATGGTCGTGGCCGTGCCCATGGTGTTGCAATAGCCGGTGGAAGGGGCGGACGAGGCGACCAGCTTGATAAAGCCCTTATAGTCGATCTCGCCCGACGCCAGCAGTTCGCGCGCCTTCCAGACAATCGTGCCGGAGCCGGTGCGCTGGCCCTTGTACCAGCCATTGTTCATCGGCCCGACCGAGAGCGCGATGGCCGGGATATTGACCGTGGCGGCGGCCATCAGGCAGGCCGGGGTCGTCTTGTCGCAGCCAATGGTCAGCACGACGCCGTCCAACGGATAGCCGTAGAGAATGTCCACCAGGCCGATATAGGCCAGATTGCGATCCAGGCCCGCCGTGGGCCGCTTGCCGGTTTCCTGAATCGGGTGGACCGGAAACTCCAGCGGAATGCCGCCCGCCTCGATAATGCCGGCGCGGATGCGTTCGGCAAGAACAAGGTGGTGGCGGTTGCACGGAGACAGGTCTGAGCCGGTCTGGGCGATGCCGATGATCGGCTTACCCGATTGCAGCTCCTCCAGCGACAGGCCGAAATTCATGTAACGCTCCAGATAGAGCGCCGTCATGTCGGCATTGGCGGGATTGTCGAACCAGGCGCGCGAGCGCAGGGCGGGTTTAGAGGTCATACAGATTTACTTGGTCACAAAGAAATGGTGGACGGTGGTTTGGGTGTAGGTCTGGCCCGGATCGAGGCGAGTCGAGGGGTAGTCCGGGTGGTTCGGGCTGTCGGGGAAGTGCTGTGCTTCATAGGCGACGCCGTCGCCCTGACGTGTGGTGACGCCGCCCTTGCCCGGCGTCAAGCCGTCGAGGAAGTTGCCGGTATAGAACTGGATGCCCGGCTCGGTGGTCAGGATCTTCATGCCGCGGCCCGAATGCGCATCAATCATGGTGACCGCCAGTTTCGGCGTCTTGGTCTCGCCGCCGCGCAGGCAGAAATTGTGGTCGATGCCGGTGCCGATCAGGATTTGCGGATCCTTGCCGTCATGGGCGCGGGTGTTGATGACCGCCGGCTTGGTGAAGTCAAAGGCCGTGCCTTTGACCGTGACGCAGTCGCCGGTGGGGATCGCAGTCTTGTCGGTCGGCAGATACGTATCGGCCTCGACCTGCGCCGTGGCGTCGAGCGCGCTGCGGCCTGATTCCACGCCTTCGAGATTGAACAGGGCGTGGTTGGTCAGGTTGACGATGGTCGGCTTGTCGGTCGTGGCCTTATAGCTGATCGTCAGGTCGTTATTGTCGTTGAGCGAATAGGTGACATCCGTGGTCATGGTCCCCGGATAGCCTTCCTCGCCGTCGGCGGAGACATATTCCAGCGTCACGCTGGCGGGCTTACCGGCGCCGCCCTTATCGACATTGACGATCTTCCAGACGCGCACCTCAAAACCGGTCGGGCCGCCGTGCAGGGCGTTGGGCGGATTGTTGATCGCCAGTTGATAGGACTTGCCGTCGAGCGTGAACTGGCCCTTGGCGATGCGGTTGGCGTAGCGGCCGACCGTCATGCCCGAATACTGGTTGCGCGCGACATATTCGCCGATCGTGTCGTAGCCGAGGATGACGTCGGCCATCTTGCCGTTGCGGTCGGGGACCATCATCGACTGCCACATGGCGCCGTAGGTGATGATGCGCGCCGACAGGCCGTGGCTGTTCTTCAGCGTGACGGAGTCAATGGCGGTTCCATTGGCCAGCTTGCCGAACTCGCCCTGAGTCGCGGTGGCGGCCAGAGACGGCGCGGCGACAGTCAAGGCGGCGAGGCTGGCGAAGGCGGCGAGCGTCGACAGTTTACGCGTCATCTTGCGAATGGTCATGAAATCCCTCCCACAGGGCATTGCGATTTTTGAACGGCTTATGTCATGGCGCCGCATGCCGTACAAAGACGGAGGACGCGCGCGCACGACACTCATAGACCTGTCCCAATAGTCGGACAATAGCTTGCGCCGACTTTTATGAATTTAATCAGGCGGGATTATATTTTTGCAGAAAGGCCAGAGCGGTTTTCATCATCTCGATGCGCGCCGAACCGATGGTCTCCCAGTGGTCCTGACCCTTGTAGGTGACGAACTCGACCGGCTTCCCGGCAGCCTTAAGGGCGCTTTCCATGCGCTGGCTCTGATGGATCGGCACGACGGTGTCGTCCGTGCCGTGCATCAGCAGGATCGGACAGGAGGCTTTCGCCGCCTGACTGGCCGGTGAAATCGCGTCCCAGCCGGATTTGTCGCCCAGCACCTGCCGCCAGGCGACGATAGCGGGCGTGTCCATATTATTGGTCGATTCCAGCAGGTAGTTGACGAAGGCCCCCACATCGGAAAGTCCGGCGATGGACACGGCGCAATTATAGACGCCCGGATCGAGCGTGGCGCCCGCCAGAGCGGCATAGCCGCCGTAAGAGGCGCCGAGAATGGCGACGCGTTTCGGATCGACCAGCCCTTGCGCGACCAGATAGCGCACGCCGTCGGAAAGATCGGTCTGCATTTTGCGTCCGAATTCGCCATTGCCCGCGTCCATGAAGGCGCGGCCATTGCCGCTGGAGCCGCGATAATTGGGTTGCAGCACCGCATAGCCGCGCGAGGCCAGCACCTGTGGCTGCCAGTCGAAATCGACATAGTCGCGCGCCCAGGGGACCGCCGTGCGGCAGGACAATCAGCGGCAGGCTTTTCGCCGGTCGCCCGTTCAGCGCGATCTCCGGCGGCAGGGTCAGGTAGGCGTGAATCCCCAGTCCGTCGGCGGCCTTATAGTCGATCGGCTGCTTTTGCGTGATCCATTCCTGCGGCAGGGCGGCGTAGTTGGTGGCGATGGTCGCGCCGCCGCCGGTGGTGAAGTCGAGATAGACATAGGCGCCGGCATTGTGCGCATTCTCGACATAGACGATCATCTTGCGCGGATCTTCGGCGAAATCCACAATCCTGACCCGGTCGCCAGGATCGACGACCTGCGGCAGCGACTCCGCCAGTTTTTTCAGGAGCGGTTCGAAATATTCGTCTCGCTGCCAGTCATCAAAATATCTGAAACCAGCCAGCCTGCGCGTCACCGGATGGAATAGCGGGTCGCGGTCCAGAGTCGCCTGCGGGTCGAGCGGGTCGCTCACCTTGCCGTCCGCCGAGATTTCGCGAAATTCGCCTTGGTAATCGCCCGTGTCGAAATAGACCACGACGGAACGGCCATCGCGTCCTACGCCTTCGGCTGTCGGCAGGCTGACCGGGTCTTTCACGCCATAGGCGAACTGAAAATGCTGATCCTTTTCCGTCGGCGTGGCGTTAATATAGAGACGCCATTCGTTATGCAGCGGAATATGCTCGACATAAGCGAGCGGCGCGCCTTCAGCGGTGACAATAAAATCTGTCGCCTCCTGCGACGCCTCGCTGATGCGGTGCGGCGGCGTCTTGTCCATGCTGAAACTGTACAGGTAGAGCTTGCCGTCATAGACGGAAACCGTGCCGTCATCGGTGTGAAGACGATAATTGGCGGCGGTGACGCGGTAGCCTTCTGGAGTCCTGACGCGCTGCGGCTCGCCCATCACCACATTGGAGAAACCTTCCATATTGCTGAAGAAGGTCAGGACTTGGGCCGTATCGACCGCGATGCTGCGCGCCAGCCGAAACTCATGTTTATAGCCCGCAAAACCGGTCAGGGCCGTGGTCTGTGAATCGATCAGAATGACATGGGTATTGTCGCCCCAGAACAGGTCGCGAACCTTGGCGGCGCCGATGGAAATGCTTTTCGGCTGCGGATTTGCGATCTCATAGTGCAGCAGAATCTTGTCGTCGCCTTTTTGCGAGACGATGGCGATGCGCTGCCCGTCCGGCGACAGGGCGATATGGTCCACCAAAGGCGTGCCGGCGTAAATCTCAATTGCAGGCGCAGTTGATGCGGCAGGCGCGCTTTCCGCGCGTGCGGCGCCGACGCCAAACGCGGCGGCGCTGGCCGCCAGAAAGGCGCGGCGGCTGGTTTTCGATGTCATGATGTAAGTCCCCCCAAAACCTTGCGCCGACGCTAGCGCTAACCAACGGTTTTCGCAATGGGTTTCAGAACTGATTGCGGAACCAGGTCATTTGGCGTTTGGCGTAGTTGCGCGTCTTTTGCCGGGCCAGGTCTAGCGCGACGTCCAGCGTAATTTCGCCGCGCAGATGGGCGGCGAATTCGCTCAAACCCAGTACGCGCATAATCGGCCAGTCCGGCGAAAGGCCCTGTTCTATCAGAGCGCGCACCTCATCGAGTGCGCCGTGATCGAGCATGAGTTGCAGGCGCTGATCGCAGCGGGCGTAAAGGTCTTCGCGGGGCGGGTTCAGAATCTCCATCGTATAGCTGTCTCGCGGAACTTCTGGACGTGTGCGCGCCTGCCAGTCGCTCAAACTCACCCCGCTTTGCAGATAGACCTCATAAGCGCGCGTCAGGCGTTGCCGGTCATGGGGCAGGATGCGCGCCTCGGCCTTCGGGTCATGCTGTCGCAGTCGGTCGCGAAACGCCGCCTCGCCCAGCCGTTCGTAATCGCTGCGTGCCTGCGTCCGAGCCGCGTTGTCGATCTCAGGAATCTCCGCCAGCCCATGCGCCAGCGCATTGAAATAGAGCCCCGTGCCGCCGACAACACATAGCTTCGGCCCGCCATTCAGCGCCTGGGCGATAAAGGGTCGCGCGGCGCGCAGCCATTCGCCGGTGGACCACAGGGTTTGTGCGTCCAGAAACCCGTAGAGGACATGCGGGGCCTGCGTTTCGTCCTCACGCGACGGACGTGCGGTCAGAATCGGAACGTCCTGATACAATTGCATGGAATCGGCGTTGAGGATCACGCCGCCGGTGCGCGCCGCCCAGTCGAGCGCCCTGGCCGACTTGCCTGAAGCGGTCGGACCGGCCAGCAGATAAAGAGGGGCGTCGGTCGGGGTCATTTAGGGCTTTAAATACGCAAACTATGAGCCTATGTCAGGGCCGCTTTTAGAGATAGCGCGAAAGTTCGTCCATGCCTGCCGATATATCGCCCGATCATGTCCTGACCGTATTGAACGGAATTGTCGATCCTATGACCGGCAAGGGGCTGTCGGATGCAAGTATGGTCAAGGCTTTGATCGCGCGCCCGGAGCGCGTCGGCTTCATGCTGGAAGTCCCGCAGGAGCGCGTGACGGCCTATGGCCCTGTGCGGCTGGCGGCGGAAAAGGCGCTCAAGGCGGCGTTTCCAGGCGTCGCCAAGGTTCAGGTGGTGCTTACCGCCGAGATGATCGCGCCGGATGCGCCTAAAGGTCCGTCGGCGCGCCTGTCCGAGCGCGCGGTTGAAGACGGCAAGCCAAAGGCGCCGGTCGCCACGGCGCGGCCCAATCACGTAAAACACGTGATCGTCGTCGGGTCCGGCAAGGGCGGGGTCGGCAAGTCGAGCGTGTCGCTGGCGCTGGCGATTGGCCTGTCGCAACTGGGCCTGCGCGTCGGCCTGCTCGACGCCGATATTTATGGCCCGTCCGTTCCGGTCATGCTGGGCCTGAACCAGCCGCCGCAGTTCGGGGCCGACAAGCTGATGGTTCCGCCGCAAGCGCATGGCCTGAAGGTCAATTCGGTCGGCTTCCTCGTCGATCCGGGGCAGGCGATGATCTGGCGCGGGCCGATGGCGTCGCAGGCCCTGACTCAGTTGCTGACCCAGACGCGCTGGGGCACGGCGGAAGAACCGCTCGACGTGCTGGTCGTCGATCTGCCGCCGGGGACGGGGGATGTGCAACTGACCCTGACGCAGAAGACGCTGATCGACGGGGCGGTGGTGGTCTCGACGCCGCAGGAGATGGCGCTGGCCGATGCGCGCCGCGCCGTCACCCTGTTCGGCAAAACCGGCGTGCGCGTTCTGGGCGTGATCGAAAATATGGCCTTCCTCGCCCTGCCGGATGGCTCCGAAATGGAGGTGTTCGGGCGTGGTGGCGCGAAAGCGATGGCGCAGGCGCTTGAGGTTCCGTTTCTCGGCGAGGCGCCGCTTGATCCGGCCTTGCGCGCGGGCTGCGATGCGGGGCAGCCTCTGACGGCGCTTCAGCCCGACGGTGATATGGCGCAGCGGTTCCGGGCGATGGCGCAAACGGTGCGCGACGCCTTGACGGCATAACGCCATTCTTTTTTTGGCGAGCGGTTGCGGCCCCATAATCTGAAACCATATCTGCGACGGATACGTTTTCTGCCAAGGAGCCGTCATGTCGCTGGACACGCTGTTTTCGCCGTTTTCCCTCAAATCCCTGACCCTGCCCAACCGCGTGGTCATGGCGCCGATGACGCGCAACATGTCGCCGGGCGGCGTGCCGGATGCGAAGGTCGCGGCCTATTATGAGCGCCGCGCCGAAAACGGCGTCGGCCTGATCCTGACCGAAGGCACGGTGATCGAACGACCGGCCTCCAAGAACGAAGCCAATATTCCGAACATTTACGGCGAGGCGCTAGACGGCTGGGCGAAGGTGGTCGCGGCGGTTCATGCCAAAGGCGGTCGGATCGCGCCGCAGATCTGGCACACCGGCATTGTGGCCGGGCAGGGCGGCTATGCGCCGACGCCGCTCGATTCGCCGTCCGGCCTGAACATCAAGGGCGACAAGATTGCCGAGCCGATGAGCGAAGCCGACATCGCCGACGCCATCGCCGCCTTCGGGCGCGCGGCGGGCGACGCCAAGCGCATCGGCTTCGACGCCATCGAGCTGCACGGCGCGCACGGCTATCTGATCGACGAATTTTTCTGGGACGGCACCAATAAGCGCAACGACAAATGGGGCGGCGCAACGCTTGGCGAGCGCACGCGCTTTGCGGTCGAGGTCTTAAAGGCGGCGCGCGCGGCGGTCGGGCCGGACTTTCCGATCATCATGCGCCTGTCGCAGTTCAAGTCGCCGGTCTATGACGCCAAGGTCGCGAAGACGCCGGATGAGATGGAGCAGTGGCTGCACCCGCTGGTCGAAGCGGGCGTCGATATGCTGCACTGCTCGCAGCGCCGCTTCTGGGAGCCGGAGTTCGAAGGCTCGGACCTCAACTTCGCGGGCTGGGCCAAAAAGATCACCGGCGTTCCGACCATCACGGTCGGCAGCGTCGGCCTGTCGGGCGAGTTCATCGCGGCCTTCGGCGGTGAAAAATCGAGCCCGACCGACATCAACGCCCTGCTGAAACGCCTCGATGCGGGCGAGTTCGATCTGGTCGCCGTGGGTCGCGCTTTGTTGGCCGACCCCCAATGGGTCAAAAAGGCCCGCGAAGGCCGCCTCACCGAAGCCAACGGCTTCGAACGCAGCCTGCTGGGCAGTCTGGTTTAAGTCCTGATATAGTAGCTCAGGAGCATTTGGGATCAGGAAGAGCGATAAGGCGCAGGCTCAGCGCGTCAATCCGATTCAACATATCGCAAAGCGCCCTAGCGGAACCGCCATTTCAGTCGCAGAGCCATGGTCTTGTTTGCTGTCGGCGCGCCCTTGGCGTCTTCGTCTCCGACGGTGAGGCGCGCCGCGAAAATCTGACCGAGTACGAGGCCAAAATCGTATCCGGGAGGGTATTCGTTGGCGATGACGCACGCGTCGACCTCATGCCGGGCATTGATATAGCATTGGATCGTCGCTTCGCCCTCTACGCGGTCACGCAGGGCGCGGCGGGGATAAGAGCCGGTTAGCTGCTGCGCCAGAGCGCTGGGCGTCATGGATTCGCTGTGCGCCTTGTCCGCAACGCCATAATGGCGGGTGACGGACATTTCCTTACGCCCCTCGACCATGGTGACGCGATCGGGTGCTGAGACTTGCGGATGGCCGCCAAGCCATGTCTGTGCGGCGGCGTTTCCGCGCTTTGCGGCGGCGGCGTACAGCCAGGCCGCTTCTGCCGGGTCGGCGGCGCCGCCCTCGCCCATTTCCAGCATTTCAGCGTAATGCTCGATAGCGTCGGGTGAATTCAGATAAACGCCTTGCCGGAACCAGGCGCGCGCGGCATCGGCCTTGCTCATGCCGCGGACGATCCGGCCCAGGGCGTCGGCGGCCTCGCCGGAGCCGACCTTGACGGCGTCCAGATACATGCCGGGCGCAACGTCGACACTCTTCGGCCCGGTGATGCCATGTTCATAGTCGTATGCGCTGGCGAAGATATAAACAGCATCATCCTTGGGCAGGGCGTAACAGGCGTTCAGCCCCTTCTGCAGATCGACCGGTCGGCCTTCGCCCAGTAGATAGGCGATGCAGATTTTTCGCAGGCCGATGTGATTGCGCTTTGCGGCGGCCCGCTCGTAAAGGTCAAGCGCGGCGCCGGGGTCAGCCCGCCCGGCGCCGTCCCCTTGTTCCAGTATAGCGCCCATGTCGGCCATAGCGTCGGCGTCGCCTTTTTCTATAGCTTTTTGCAACTTGTCGCGGCGTTGCTGAGACTCCACGCGCCAGGCTTCTTTTTGCGCGGCTTGTCTGGCTGTTTCATCCTGAACTGGCGCAGCGGCGCTGGCGTTCGCCGTCAGCGCGAGCGGCAGCGCCAGCATTACCGCGGGCAACGTGATCCATTTCATGAAATCCCCCCCTGAGCGCATGGTTTAGACGCGCTCATAAACCTTAATGGTAAAAGCATAATCGTCGCCTTCGCCTTTTTCGAACGCATCCTCACGCACCACCTTCCAGACCTTCGGGTCGATGGCGGGGAAATGCGTGTCGCCTTCGACCTCGGCATGGACGTGGGTGATGTAGAGTCGGTCGGCTTTCGGCAGGGTCTGCTCATAGACATTTGCTCCGCCGATGACGCAAATTTCATCGGCGCCGTCATCCTCGGCGTGTTCGCGTGCGATATCGAGCGCCTCCATCAGGGTCGTGCAGACAATGCCGCCCTCGGCCTCGAACTTCAGGTCGCGCGACAGGACAAGGTTCAACCGCCCCGGCAGCGGCTTTTTCGTCAGCGAATCCCAGGTGTTCGAGCCCATAATAACTGGCTTGAACTGTGTGATCGCCTTGAAGTTCTTCAGATCCGAGCGGATATGCCAGGGCAGGGCCTCGTTGCGGCCGATCACGCCGTTTTCACTGACGGCGGCGACAAGCGCCAGTTTCGGACGCGCAAGATTCATGTGATTTTATAAGCAATAATATGTTCGATAAATATACCGTTTACAGTGTTATTTTTTATGTCGGCCTTTCTGCCATCTACATGGATAAAAGAATGCAAAGCTTTGTAAAATGGAGATTCCGGTGTTACAAATTGCACAAGGCTTAGATCTATTTTTGTCTGTGCCTTAATGGCTTTTAAGAAAAGTTCCTTTTCACCTTTTTTTGCTATTTCTGTTGCAATGTTTAACTTCCACCTTTTAGAGTCGGAGCTATACTTCCAATATGCTCCACGAATATCAACTCCTTGCTCCTGTAGGGAGTTTATCAAATCAGAACCTAATGAAAAATTTTCTTCTACCAATGTTGCATCAGCCATTTCATAACTCCGCTATTTTCATTTGAAATTGCATTAATTAATTCTACAGCAGATACCTCATCTATATTTTCGTATCTTGACGATTCATCCCAGTTGCTCACAATAGCCCAATTAGCTGCAAAATCAGGAGAATTATTCTTTTGCTCGTCAAATTCTAATTTTAAACCGGATAGTCCAATTAAATCTGATATAGAGTGTGAGTAGAGCGAGTTTACAAATTTCTTATTAGGGAGACATTCTTTCAAAAACAGCTTACAAGCGGCAGCTTTTAATCCCATTTCTACAGAATAACCTGCGAGATAGTAAGCATTCGTGTATCGATTGTTTTTTAATAATAATTTTGCATCTTCAAATTTGGCCGTAGCCAAGCTTATGAAATCTGCACGACTAGTGAATGAAAAATCACTCATACCGCCACCGGCGCTTTCAAAGCCCCGTGCGACTGGTAGTTCTCAATCATTATATCGGCGTAATCGAAGCTGAACAGGTCGGTCTTCGGCGCCAGTTTCAGCGTTGGGAACGGGTAGGGCGTGCGCTCAAGCTGCGTCTTCGCCTGCTCCATGTGGTTCGTATAGAGATGCACATCGCCGAAGGTGTGAACGAAGTCGCCGACCTCAAGACCCGTCGCCTGCGCCACCATATGCGTCAGCAGAGCGTAGGAAGCGATGTTGAACGGCACGCCCAGAAAAATGTCCGCCGAGCGCTGATAGAGCTGGCAGCTTAATTTCCCTTCCGCGACGAAGAACTGAAACAGGCAATGGCACGGCGGCAGGGCCATGTCCTCGACCTCCGCCGGGTTCCAGGCCGAGATCACATGGCGACGCGAATAGGGATTGGTCTTCAGATTCTCGACAAGCTGCTTCATTTGATCGATCACGCGGCCATCCGGCGTGGCCCATGAGCGCCATTGCTTGCCATAGACGGGGCCGAGGTCGCCGTTCTCATCGGCCCATTCATCCCAGATGCTGACGCCGTGGTCGTGCAGATACTTCACATTGGTGTCGCCGCGCAGAAACCACAGAAGCTCGACCGCGATCGACTTGAAATGCACCTTCTTGCTGGTCAGCAGCGGAAAGCCCTTGGACAGATCGAAGCGAATCTGCCGCCCGAACAGGCCCAAAGTCCCCGTGCCGGTGCGGTCGGAGCGCGCAACGCCATTGTCCATAATGTCGCGGACAAGGTTCAGATACTGATATTCGGGGTGATCAAACATGGCGGCTGCACTATATACGGGTCGATTCTGCGACACTATAGCCGAGGAGCCGCGCCATGTCCCAACCTGTCTCTCGCTTGGCCGTATATCACGACAAGGACTGCGATATTTCCATCATCCGGGCTAAGCGCGTGCTGGTAATCGGCTATGGCTCGCAGGGCCGGACTCAGGCCTTGAACGCGCGCGATTCCGGTGTGGCGCAGATCAAGGTGGCGCTGAAACCGGACTCCCAAACGCGCGAGAAGGCCAGGGCCGACGGCTTCGAGGTCGTCTCGGTGGCCGAGGGCGTGGCATGGGCGGAGGTGATTGTCGTCCTGACCTCGGATGAAGCGCATCGCGACCTGTTCGCCAACGAAATTGCGCCGAACCTGCGCAGCGGCCAGGCCCTGATTTTCGCGCACGGCCTGTCGGTCCATTTCGGGCTGGTGACCCCGCCTACCGATGTCGATGTGCTGCTGGTGTCGCCCAAGGGCATCGGCCCGCGCATCCGCGACATCTATGTGGCGGGCGAGGGGGTCTTCTGCTTGTTTAGTGTACAGCAGGACGCGACGGGCCATGCCAAAGCCATCGGCCTTTCGTTCGCGGCGGCGCTTGGCTGCGGGCGTAAAGGCATCTTAGAAACCACCATGAAGGACGAGTGCGAGAGCGATCTGTTCGGCGAGCAGGTGGTGCTGTGCGGCGGCACGCGCGAACTGGTGTCGAACGGTTTTCAGACGCTGGTGGACGCTGGTTATCCGCCCGAAGTGGCGTGGTTCGAGACCTGTTATGAACTGAAACTGGTCGTCGATCTTCTGTGGGAACTGGGCATGTCGGGCGGCTTCGCCCGGATTTCCAACACGGCGGAATACGGCGCCTATCTGACCGGCCCGCGCGTGATTAATGACGCCTCGCGCGCCGCCATGCAGGGCGTGCTGAAGGATGTACAGTCGGGCGATTTCGTGCGCGCGCTGATGAAGGATTACGATGCAGGCAGCCCGGACCTTTTGCAACGCCGCGCCGCGCTAAAGGACAATCTGCTGGACGCGACAAAAGCCTATCTGGATGGGGTTACAGCCACTCCAACCCCGCCTCGCCGCGCAGAATAGCCTCGACGGCCTCGGTGTGCTTACGTATCCCCCCATCATGCAGAACCAGCGGGGATAACAGCCGCAACGGCGCCTTTCCCAGCCGCTGAGCGCGCACGATCACGCGCTTGGCGTCCTGATCGGCGAAGGGCTGGACCGGGCGGATAATAAACGAGCCGCACTTGCTCAAACCCGTCAGAATATCCCCCAGCCGGTCGGCGCGATGGATAAACACGATATGGCCGCCATCCTTTACGGAGCTTTGCGCGAAATCGAGCCACGCGGCCAATCCATCGTCTGCGATCCAGGCCGGACGCTTGGCGGCGTCAGGCGCGCGCAACTGGTTCGGCTCGTCGAAATAGGGCGGATTGGAAAAGGCGAGATCGAACCGCTCAAGCCCGAAACTCTTAAAGCCCGCGCCGATATCGCCGTCGATAATCTCCGCCGCAAATCCGTTATCGTCCGCATTGCGCCGCGCCAGAGCCGCATAGTCGGCCTCGCGCTCAATGCCGGTCACCGCCAGCTCTGGCGCGCGCGCTTTCAGCGACAGCAGCGCCCCGCCGACGCCGCAGCCGAGTTCCAGCGCCCTCATCGCCTTCTTTTCCGCCGCCAAAGACGCCACGGCGGCGGCCAGCAGCGCCCCGTCCATGCCGACGCGGTAGCCCCTCGCCGGTTGCGTCAGGGCGACGCGCCCGCCGAGCAGATGGGTGTGCGTGACGGAGGTTTCGGGCATAAACGGATCGGAAATTGATAAGGCCTGCGGCAGGATAGCCGCAGGCAGGGGCTAAATAGTATCGCGGCGTCTTGTCTGTAACGTCAAGGCGGTTTATGGCGTAAGCGTTTTAGTCAGGAGTTAACGCATTGGATTCGGCCAATCTCGAAACGGTGCGCGCCGGAAACAACGCTCCGGCGCCCGCAAAGGACGTCAAGGCGGATGTTAACGCGCTGGTCGCCCTGTGCGCCGACGATATGGCCGACGTCAACGCGCTGATCCTTGAGCGGATGCAGTCGGACGTGCCGACGATTCCTGCCTTGGCCGAACACCTGATTTCGGCGGGCGGCAAGCGCCTGCGTCCGCTTCTGTGCGTCGCCGCCGCGCGGTTGTGCGGCTCGGACAATCAGCATCACCACAACCTGTCGGCGGCGGTCGAATTTATCCATACCGCAACGCTTCTGCACGACGACGTGGTCGATTCCTCGTCCCTGCGCCGCGGCAAGGTCGCCGCGCACCTGATCTGGGGCGCGCCGTCCTCGGTGCTGGTCGGCGACTTTCTGTTTGCGCGCGCCTTTGAGCTGATGGTCGAAACCGGCAATCTGCGCGCGCTGGGCATCCTGTCGAAAGCCTCGGCGGTGATCACACAGGGCGAGGTCATGCAACTGAGCAAGGCCTTCGATCTGAATCTGACGCAGACCGATTATATCGAGATCATCTCGGCCAAGACGGCGGCGCTGTTCTCGGCGGCGTCGGAAAGCGGCGCGGTCGCGGCGGGCGCCGAAGAGGCGCGCGTTCAGGCGCTTTACGATTACGGCCTCTATCTCGGTCTGGCTTTCCAAATCCGCGACGACGTGCTGGATTATGAAAGCTCCGCCGAGGCGCTGGGCAAGAATGCGGGCGACGATTTCGCCGAGGGCAAATCGACTCTGCCGCTGATCCTGGCCATGCAGGCGACGCAGGACGAGGCGGATTTCTGGGCGCGCGTCATCGGTCGGCGTGAGCAGAAGGCGGGCGACTTCGCCCATGCGCAACGCCTGATGCGCGGCTGCGGCGCGCTGGAAGCGGCGCGTCAGGTCGCCGAAGGCTATGCGAAAGCGGCGCGCGACGCGCTTGGCGTGTTTGCGCCGGGGCCGTGGCGCGAGGCGCTTGAGGCGCTGGCCGTTTACAGCGTCGAGCGCAAGGTCTAGGTGGCCGCGCAGGGGGAGAGCCTGAAGCCGGAGCGCCGCTTTTACGAGCTGGATGTCCTGCGCGGACTGGCCGCCATCGTGGTGGTCACCTTCCATTACAAGCACTTCTTCCTCACCGATGCGGGCAGCTTCGATTACACCGACATGCCGTTGCATCAGATTCTCATGCCGGTCTATGTCTATGGCCAGTTCTTCGTCGAGCTGTTCTTCTCGATCTCCGGCTATGTCTTCTTCTGGCTCTATTCCGAGGCGATCGCGACGCGCAAGATCGGCCTGCGCAGCTTCGCCATCGCGCGCTTTGCGCGGCTTTACCCGCTCTATCTCGTCACCCTGATCTTCGTGGCCTTGGCGCAGGCCGCGTTTCGCAGTCTGTACGGTCACGACTATATCTACAGCGACAATACCGGGCTGAACTTCGTCCTAAACCTGGTCATGGCCCAGCAATGGCCGCCCGACGCCAACCAGACCTTCAACGGCCCCGGCTGGTCGATTTCGGTTGAGGTCTTTCTCTATATCGTCTTCTTCGCCCTGTGCCGTTTCCGGCTGCAATCGGCGTGGACGGCGCTGGCGTTGATCGTGGCCGGGCTATTGTTCAAATATATCCACTTCGATCCGACCAACGATTTTGTGCGCGGCCTGCCCAGCTTCTTTCTCGGCGGTCTGGCCTGGTACGCGGTCGAGGCGCTGAAACGGCGCGAGCCAGTCTGTCGTTATGTCGTCTGGGGTCTGGGCGCGGCCCTGCCGCTGATGTGGGCTTTGGCCTATCTGGGCGGCTATGACAATCTGTGGGGCGCGGAGCAGGCCGCGCGCGCCGCGCAAGGCCTGCCGCGTCAGGGCGTTCACGCCGCGCTTCTTTCCATCGCCAGCTTCGCCTATGTGCTGATACCGCTGACCCTGGTGTTTTTCGGCCTGAAGCGCGAAACGTGGCGCGAGGCGTGGATGCAGACGGATCACCTGAAACGCTGGAGCTGGATCGGTGATATCAGCTATTCGCTCTACCTGATCCACTTTCCCTTACAGATCACGTTGATGCTGTTCCTGTCGCGACTGCCGTTTCCAGTGCGCGCGCATATCTTTTCGTCACCGCTCGCCTATCTGGCCTTTATGGCGGCAGCGATGGGGCTGGCCTGGCTCAGCTATCGCTATTTTGAAATGCCGCTGCGCAAGCAGATTCGCGACTGGCTGGCGCCGAGGCTGGCGCGGTTGGCGCCGCTGCGGTAAAACCGTCTTCCGATTCACGAGGAGACTGATCATGGCCGATCCAACAGGCGCTTTCGTAGGTCAGGCGCAGAACGCCGACAAGTCGCCGGAGCTTCTGCTCTACGGTCGCGCCAACCGCCACGGCGTCGTTGCGGGCGCCACGGGCACGGGCAAGACCATCACCTTGCAGATTCTGGCGCAGGCCTTTTCCGACGCGGGCGTGCCGGTCTTCGCCGCTGACGTGAAGGGCGATTTGTCGGGCATTGCGATGCCGGGCCAGCCGAACGACAAGCTGCTGGCGCGGGCGCAAACCCTGGGCCTCGACCTGCAACCCGCCGCCGCGCCGGTGGTGTTCTGGGATCTGTTCGGTCAGAAGGGCCATCCGATCCGCGCCACCATCTCCGAGATGGGGCCGCTGTTGCTGGCGCGCATGCTGGACCTCAACGACGTGCAGGAAGGCGTATTGAATATCGCCTTTTCCGTCGCCGACAAGGAAGGTCTGCTGCTCCTCGACCTGGCCGATCTGCGCGCCATGCTCAAATATTTAAGCGATAATTCTAAGGAAATCGGCGCGACCTATGGCCAGGTGTCGCCGACCACCATCGCCACCATCCAGCGCAATCTGCTGGCGCTGGAAAATCAGGGCGCGGCGCAGTTCTTCGGCGAACCGGCGCTGCGGCTCGAAGACATGATGCGCACCAATATTGCGGGCAAGGGCTATGTCAATGTGCTGGCCGCCGACCAGTTGATGCAGACGCCCAAGCTCTATTCAACCTTCCTGCTGTGGCTGATGTCGGAGTTGTTCGAGCAGTTGCCTGAGGTCGGCGACCCGGACAAGCCGCGTCTCGTCTTCTTCTTCGACGAGGCGCACCTGCTGTTTGACGAGGCGTCCAAGGCCTTGCAGGACAAGATCGAGCAGGTGGTGCGCCTGATCCGCTCCAAAGGGGTCGGCATCTATTTTGTCACCCAGAACCCGGCGGACGTGCCCGACGATGTGCTGGGTCAGCTCGGCAATCGCGTGCAGCACGCCCTGCGCGCCTATACGCCCGCCGAGCAGAAGGGGCTGAAATCGGCGGCGGCCTCGTTCCGCGCCAATCCGGCCTTCGACACGATGGAGGCGTTGCAGCAGCTCGGCGTCGGCGAGGCGCTGGTGTCGCTGCTCGACGCCAAGGGCGCGCCCACGGTCACCGAACGCACCCTGATCCGTCCGCCCGCCTCGCGCATGGGGCCGGTGACCGACGCCGAGCGCGCCCAGATCATCGCCGCATCGCCGGTAGCGGGCGTGTATGACAAGGCGGTCGATCGCGAATCGGCTTTCGAGGTTTTAAGCGGGCGTCTGGCCGCTGCTGCGGCGTCCGCGCCGCCCCCGCCGCCGACCGCTGAGGACAAGGCCGCCCAGCGCGCCGCTGTTCAGGCCGAAAAAGACGCCGAACGCCAGCGCCTCGCCGACGAAAAGGCGAAACAGAAGGCGCAGGCCGAAATGGTCAAAAACGTCGAGCGCGTCGCCGTGCCGATCATCCGCTCCGTCGGCATCGCCATCGCCGGTTCGCTGGTGCGAGGTTTGCTGGGGAATACGCGGCGGCGGTGAAAAAGTAGATGTCCATCCACAGATAAGCCAGATAAGCACAGATAATCTGAGTTTATGGCAATGATAGATGATTTTGCGCTAATAAGAACAGAAATAATAGCTCATCCTATAATCTGTGCTTATCTGACTTATCTGTGGATATCCTCTCTTTCTATATCGGTTCTTCCACCGCCTTGTGGTCCGCATCTCAACAGGCAGAGCGGGACAGAAAGAATAGATCATAAATCCAGCATATCCACCGTCTTCCAGGTCAGGTGCTGGCCGGAATCGACGCAGATCATCTGACCGGTGACGCTGGAGGCGTTGAGCAGGAAGACGGCGGCTTCGGCCACCTCTTCCGGCGAGGTCGGCTTTTGCAGCAGGGTGGCGCGGGCTTCGCGGGCGAAGTCCTGCTCGGATTGGTGGATGGATTTCAGCGTCGGGCCGGGGCCGATGGCGTTGACGCGGATATGCGGCGCCAGGGCCTGCGCCAGGGTGCGCGTCGCGTGCCACAGCCCCGCTTTCGACAGGCCATAGCTGAAAAACGGCGGCGAGGGTTTCAGCACCCGCTGGTCGATCAGGTTGATGATCGAGGCATGTTCCGGCAGATCGGCCTGCGCCGCGAAGGCCTGCGACAACATCACCGGCGTCAGCAGGTTGGTGTCCATATGCAAACGCCATGAGTCGAGCGTCAGATTGCGCGCCCGGTCGTCGGCGAACACCGAGGCATTGTTGATCAGAACGGAAATCGGCCCCAGCGTGGCGCGCGTATCGTCGATCAGGCGCGTCACCGTGGCGACCTCGGCCAGATCGGCCTGCACGGCGGCGGCGCGCACGCCCAACGCCTCAAGCTTGGCGACCAGGGCCAGAGCGTCGTCGCGCGAACGACCGTAATGCACGCCGATATCGTAACCGTCGCGCGCCAGTTTCAGAGCGATGGCGCGACCGATCCGCTTGGCCGCGCCGGTGACGAGGGCGGTTTTAGTCAAGGCGCCCAAAATCGACCAGGTTCAGAAGGCCCATAACGACCAGGAAGGCGGCGAAAATACCGATGGCGAGCATGTGACGACTCCAGTTTCCGTCCCTACGGTTAAACGGCCCGTCTGCGGATGGCAAGAGGCTTGCGACGCGACGCGACGCGCGGCAAGGTGCGCCTATGTCGAAATGGAAACGCCGCCTTGAGCCGTTGGCGCGGCCCTTTTTCTTTTTCTGGTCGCGCCTGACGCGCGGCAAGACGCTGGGTGTGCGCGCTCTGGTGACGGACGAACAGAACCGCGTGCTTTTGATCGAACACACCTATGTGCCGGGCTGGTGGCTGCCGGGCGGCGGGGTGGATCGCGGTGAAACCGCGCATCAGGCCGTGGCGCGCGAACTGCGTGAGGAGGCGGGCGTCGATCCGGTCGGCGCGCCGCAGCTTCTGTCGGTGCACGCTAATGAGGCGTTCTTCCCCGGCGATCATGTGTTGCTGTTCCGCGTCACGGACTGGCGGGCCTGCGACATGACGTCGCATGGCGAGATCAGAGGCGTCGGTTTTTTCGCGCTCGACGCCTTGCCGCAGCCGATGAATGCGGCGTCTGCGCGTCGCATCCGCGAAGCTCTTGGCGGCGCCGCGCCCGATCCGGTGTGGTGAACTATTCGGCGGGAACCGGCGACGGACTGGCGGGCTTGGCGTCGCGCAGGAACAGGGCGCGCGCCCAGCGCCGCGACGGCTTCTCGAACGCATAGTGCGCCAGCGCCGCGACGCCAAGCGAAACCGCCACCGACACCCACACCCATTCGCCGCGCGTCAACCCGCCGCTCAGGCCCCAGGCCGGGAAGGATTTGAGAATGATCTTCTGGATCAGATCATGCACCAGATAGAGCGCGTAGGACACGATGCCCAGCCAGTAGATGACCGGGTTTTGCAGCACACGCGCCACCGGCCCCTTATCGTGGCTTAGGGCCATGATCAGCACCGCGAAGACTGCGACAAGGCCCAGATCGGTGCTTTTGAAGCACAAAAGGACGAGCGCCGCGATCAGGGCCAGGATCGCCGCAAAGGGTGGAATGCGCTCGCGGAACCGAAACGCCACCAGACCGATATAGAAGGAGGCGAGACAGCGCAGCGTCGTGCCGGGCGCATAGGAATGCACGACGTCGAGCGTGCCGTGCATGTGGTGATGGCGCGTCATCCAGTACGGCCCGAAGGCGACCGCGGCCAGCACAGCGAAGGCGAGGCCGACGCCAGCGACTGCGTAACGCCGGGGCAGCCACACCGCGACCATGATGGTCAGCGGAAACAAAAGATAGGCCGCCCATTCGGTGCTGATCGACCAGGACGGCGGCACGATGGCGTAGGCCAGCCCCCACACATGCGTCATGGTCAGGTTGAACGGCAGGGCGCGCAGCACATTGTCGTCAAAATGATAGGTGTCGGCCAGAACCGTGGTGATCATCACCGCCGTAATCAGCGTCACCAGAATGTAGAGCGGATAGATGCGCGCCAGCCGCAGCAGCAGAAACTTTTTGAAATTGCCGAAATCGAAGCCGTCGCGAAACAGGTCGGCATAGGTCAGGGCCATGACGAAGCCGCTGAGAAGGAAGAACAGATCGACCGCCATATAGCCATGATGCACGAACGGGCGCACCATTTGAGGAAAGGCGTGCAGGCCGTTGGCGTGGAACAGCACGACATAAAGCGCCGCGACGCCGCGCAGGCCGGTCAGCGCCTTGATCTCGCCGCGCGGCATGGAACTCTTAACTTCGGACATGCGGCCCGTTTACGACATCAGGCCGCAAACGCAAAATCACAATCACGGCGGCGTGATCGGAAGAATGTTACAGTCGCGCTTGGTCAGGAGGATGATTTCCGCCGCCTGCCGCCATATATGAGCGGCGAGTCATGCTAATGCTGTATCCATGAGTAAAGACGAGATCGCCATCGACATCCCGCAGGACAAGCTCATCGGCCCCGCCCTGATCAAGCGCGAGGCCGCTCTGGCGCCCGACCTGCCCGGCGTTTACCGCATGCTGGGCCATGACGGCGAGGTTCTGTACGTCGGCAAGGCCAAGTCCTTGAAGAAGCGCATCCTGCAATATGCGCAGGGCCGTTTCCACACCCAGCGCATTGCGCGCATGGTGGCGCTGACGCACGAAATGGTGCTGATCCGCACCCAGACCGAGGGCGAGGCCCTGCTGCTGGAGGCGCGGCTGATCAAGGCGCTGAAGCCGCGCTATAATGTGCTGCTGCGCGACGACAAGATGTTCGCCGAGATTCTGGTGCGCAAGGACCACGAAGCGCCGCAGATCACCAAACATCGCGGCGCCCATTCGATCCCCGGCGACTATTACGGCCCGTTCGCCTCGACCGTGGCGGTCAACCATACGCTCGACACGCTGCAAAAGGCGTTTCTCTTACGCACCTGCACCGACGCCGTCTATTCGGGCCGCACCCGTCCGTGCATGCTGCACCAGATCAAGCGCTGTTCCGCCCCCTGCACCGGTGAGATCAGCCTCGCCGACTATAACGGTCTGGCCCAGCAGGCGCACGACTTCCTCAAGGGACGCAGCCGTTCGGTGATCGACCGCCTGACCAAAGAGATGATGCAGGCCTCGGACGAGATGGAGTTCGAGCGCGCCGGTCACTTACGCGACCGCATCCGCGCCCTCAGCCACGTCGCCATGTCGTCCTCGGTCGATCTCAACGAGCCGGAGGCCGACGTTTTCGCCGTCTTCAACGAAGGCGGTTCGGCCTGCGTGCAGGTCGTCTTCTACCGCGCCGGCCAGAACTGGGGCGACCGCGCCTATTTTCCGCGCGTTGACGCCGAAGACGATGCGGGCGCGATCCTCGACACCTTTCTGGGCCAGTTCTATCAGGACCGCCTGCCGCCGAAACTGATCCTTGTCTCGCACGAATTGCACGAACACGAGTTGATGATGGAGGCGCTGGCGCTTAAGGCCGAGCGCAAGGTGATCATCACCCGGCCGCAGCGCGGTGAAAAATACGGCGTGGTCGCCCGCGCGCTCGACAATGCGCGCGCGGCCCTTGGGCGGCGTCTGGCCGAACACAGCGCGCAGTCCAAGCTGTTGCAGGGCGTGGCGGACGCTTTTGGACTGGACGCGGCGCCGGTGCGCATTGAGGTCTATGACAATTCCCACCTGGGCGGCACGCATGCGGTCGGCGGCATGGTGGTGGCTGGTCCCGAAGGCTTTATGAAAGGCCAGTACCGCAAGTTCACCATCCGCGATCTCGACACGAAACCGGGCGACGACTACGCCATGATGGCCGAGGTCTTCCGCCGCCGTTTCATGCGGCTGATCAAGGAAAAGGACGCGCCGGAGACGCAAAAAGGCTTCGGGCGGCCCGATCTGGTGCTGGTCGATGGCGGGCAGGGCCAGCTCGACGCCGTGCTGGCGGTGATGGCGGAACTGGGCGTCGATGACATTCCGGTGGTCGGCGTCGCCAAGGGGCCGGACCGCGACGCCGGGCTGGAGCGTTTCTTCTTACCCGGACGCGCGCCCTTCATGATGGAGCCGAAGTCGCCGGTCCTCTACTACCTGCAACGCCTGCGCGACGAAGCCCACCGCTACGCCATTGGCGCCAACCGGCAGAAACGCGACGCGGCGATCACCAAGAACCCGCTCGACGAGATCGAAGGCATCGGCGCCCGCCGCAAACGCGCCCTCCTGGCCGCCTTCGGCTCCGGCAAGGCCGTATCGCAGGCCCGGCTCGAAGACCTGATCACCGTCGAAGGCATAAGCGCGGGCATGGCGCAGAAGATTTACGACTTCTTCCACGGGGGATGAGGTTTGCAGGCTCTGGGCTTCTGCGGGTTTGCAGACACTTTAGCTTAAGTTTCGTGACGTGGACGAAACCGGGCCGTTAATGACGTGTCAAACAGCGCTTATCAACCGGTCAAATTGCCCGCTTTGTTTAATCAGACCTTAAAATTGCCCAAAAAGGCGTTATCAATTTGCGTATTGATCGCGCAGAACATCAGAGGGGGATTGTTTTGAAATTTTCTACATCTGTCATAACCGCGGCAACTCTACTTTTGTGTGGTCAAATACCAGCGGCGCATTCCACTGAAAAGAATGGAATTGCGCTTCGGACTCCTGACTCGATCGCCGCGGAGTTGGAGGCAGCACCGCCTAGTGATCTGGGTGTTTATTACGCGATAAAGGTTCGGGTCGGGAACGCTGGCGTCGACGCGATCAAAGCGCGCCTTTTTGAGGATGCGAAAGCATCCCTGAGTGAGAAATGGAAGCCTGGACAAAGCATCTGCAATTTCCCGATTTGGTATCATGAGGCCACTACCGGACTCGATTTGGCCAAGGCTGCGAACAATGACTCAGAGTGGAAAACGAATGACGACCAGGTTTCAAATGCCATCATGGAGCGACAGCGTCTCCATGATCAGGTTATGAGCGGCGTTAAGGTCGATCCGATATACGACCACAGTTCCGTCCCACTTGCCGCGCGCGCAATAACATTAGCTGCTGGATCTCGGGCGCGCGAATTGGCAGATCGGGCGGCCGAAGATCAATTTCAAAGGAACAATTTTTCGGCCCTTCAACAACACAGACTTTGGGCTGCCGACTTGAACGCCGCAGGACAGGCCTATATGGCCTTGTACGATGCAAACCAGGTGTGCCATACCGACCTTGCCAACCTTCAATGGATTAAAGCCGATTTAGCAGCAAACGGGTGGCCGAAACTTTCGACTGACGGTGCGGCCATGGCTCATGATGCGTACATCCTCGTGCAACATGCCGACCGGGATATCGATTTTCAAAAGCATGTCTTATCGATGATGGAGCCGTTACTGGGGTCGAAGGACGTTAACACTCAAGATTACGCGTACCTTTTTGACCGCGTGGCGCGCAATTCGGGGCAACCCTCACGATATGGGTCACAAGGGCAGTGTGTCGACAATGGAAAATGGAGCGCCGGTGAAACGGAAGACCCGGCGAAATTGGATGAGCGTCGCGCCAGTATGGGGCTAGGGCCGGAAGCAGATTACGTCAACCATATGTCTGGTCTCTGTTCGGCGGAAAAATAGTTCGCGAAAGCCTGCTCCACCTACAGGTCGTTGCCTGGATGGAAGCCCACACGCCAAGCTCAAGGTGAAATCGAAGTCGATTTTTATCGTTAATTTCTGGTTCCAACCTGGTTTGCCAATATTCGTTTGTGAGCCCAAGGCGGCCTTTACTAAAACCCAAGCCTGCAATCTCTCATGGATATAAGGTGACTTCCATCACCCGAATGCCACGCCGATAAAAGGGCGGGAAGGGCGCGTATTCCTTCTCTCTATCGGATAAAAGGCTTGGCGCGGCGCCTTTGATGGCTAATATGCGCGCGAGTTTTATCAGGCGAGCATCATGACCGGCGAAAGCGTCAATCCGATCCCCAATATCCTGACCATGATCCGTCTGATCGGCGGGGTCGTCATGTTCGTCCTGCTGGCGGGCGCGGTCGGCGGCATTCCGTTTCTCGACGTCAATAGCGAGGTGCTGGACGCCTTGCAGCGCTGGGGCGTCTATATCTTCATCATCGCCGCCCTGACCGACCTGTTCGACGGCATACTGGCGCGCAAGCTGCACGCCGAAAGCCGCTGGGGCGCCATTCTCGATCCGATCGCCGACAAGATTCTCGTCTGCGGCACGATTCTGGGCCTGTTCTGCATCAAGACCGGCGATCCGGTCTTCGCCCTGCCCGCCGCCTTCATCCTGTTCCGCGAATTCGCCGTCAGCGCCCTGCGCGAAGCGGGCGCGGCGCGCGGGGTCAAGGTGCCGGTCTCCTTCATGGGCAAGATCAAGACCACCCTGCAACTGGTGGCGCTGGCCGCCCTGTTGATCGCCGAAAGCTGGGGCGCCTTCGGCCTGCCGCTGGAGTGGTACGGGCCGTGCTTTATCGCCGCCAATGTCCTGCTGCTGATCGCGGCCATCGCCTCGGTCTGGTCGGGCGTCGCTTACTTCTTAGCCGCCCGCGCGGATTTGTGAGACGCTCCATCGGGCGCGCCTGAGCCTGTTCGAAAACGGGCGCCGTCCGTGACCATCGTATAAGATGTCAATATCGTAACCAACCTTACCGCGATTTAATTGGACCTGCGCGGCAAGTTTCGTGATGGTGGGCCAACACGTTCGCATATTGCGAAGGGGGAGTTGTGTCCTTAGCTTTTTCCACGCTAATTTTTGAGTGGCGGCGCTATTTCGCCGCCATTATCGCCCTGGCGGTCGCCGGGCTGATGGTGCTGGCCATGACCGGCATGTTTCTGGGCGTCGGCAAGGCGTTTACCGCCACCATCGACCGTTCCCCCGCCGAGATCATGGTGCTGGCCGCCGATTCCGACAGCCTGTTCGGCAATAACAGCGGCCTGCCGCGTCGTCTGATCCCGACCGTCTATCAGCATCCTGACGTCACCGAGGTCATGCCCCTGTCGGGAAGCTGGGCCTTCTGGTCCAACTTCCCCAAGGACGGCCAGCCCGCCAAGGGCAACGGCGTGCAGGTCATGGTCATCGACCCTGCGCCCGGCTCCTTGACCATCCCCAACGATTTCGACGAGCGCATGTTGCAGACCATCGCCGAACCCTATGCGGTGATCATCGACTCCTCCAGCGAGGGCAAGCTGGGCGTCAAGATCGGCGACAAGGCCAAGATGAACGGCCAGACCATCTGGGTGCGCGGCGCGACCAACGACTATCCGTCGATGTTCAACTCGATCGTTTTCACCTCGCGCCAGACCGCCAAGCTGCTCAACATCGTCGATGAGGGGCCGCGCGTCGGCGGCCTGCTGGTCAAGATCAAAGACCCGAAGCGCGTCAAACAGGTGGTGGCCGAACTGAACCAGATGGGCGGCGGCCAGTATAAGGCGTGGGCGCGCGAAGACCTGTCCAAGGTGTCCGAGCGTGGCATGCTGAAAGAGGGCGGCATCTCGGTGATCATCGGCTTTGCGGTGGTGGTCGGCGCCTTTATCGGCATCGTCATCACCTGGCAGACGCTGCAGTCCGCCATTCTGGCCAATATCAAGGAATTTGCCGGTTTGCGCGCTCTGGGCGTCTCGATGGGCAGTCTGCGCCTGATCATTATGGAGATCAGCTTCTGGGTCGGCATATTCGGCCTGATCATGACCGCCGTTCTGGTGGCGGGCATCTCCATGATCGCCAAGTCGCTGAACATCCCGATGGACTTTCCGCTCTATATCGACATTCCCGTCTCCATCGTTCTTCTGCTGATCGCCATCATGTCGGGCTTCTTCTCGCTCGGCGTCCTGAAGAAGAGCCAGCCCGCGGACCTGCTGAGATGACCGGACAGATCGCCATCGACGCCAAGAATCTTGGCAAGAGCTACAAGATCGGCAAATCGAAACAGCAGGTGCTGAAGAATGTCGATTTCAACGCCTATCACGGTCAGGTCACCATGATCATGGGGCCGTCCGGTTCGGGTAAATCGACCCTGATCGCCGCCCTGTCCGGCCTGATGAAGCCCGACGAGGGCGAGGTGGTCGCGCTCGGCGAAAACCTGTGGAAGAAGAAGCGCGGCAAGATCGACAGGTTCCGCCTCGATCACTGCGGTTTCATCTTTCAGGGCTTCAATCTGTTCCCGGCGCTTAACGCCATGCAGCAGGTTGAGCAGGTGCTGAAATACTGCAAGGTGCCGCATGGCGAGGCGAAGAAACGCGCCAGAGCCGTGCTGGAATCGGTCGGTCTAGGGCCGCGAGTCAGCCTGCGTCCGTCGGAAATGTCCGGCGGCGAGAAGCAGCGCGTCGCCATCGCCCGCGCCCTGTCGAAAGAGCCGAAGCTGATCTTTGCCGATGAGCCGACCTCAGCGCTCGATTCGGTGTCCGGTCAGGTGGTGATCAAGCTGCTGCACGACGCCGCCAAGGCGCGCAACGCCGCCGTCATCGTCGTGACCCACGATCCGCGCCTCGAAGCCTATGCCGACCGCATCATTCACATGGAAGACGGCAAGATCCTTTCCGATCACATGATCGACCGTTCTTCGCAAGCCTAAGAGAAACCTTCATGTCTCGCAAACTCGTCACCGCTTCCGCTCTTGTCCTGCTGGCCGCCGCGTCCGCCCTGGCCGGCTGTCACGCCAAACCGGGCGCAGGCGGCAAGAACGCCAAGGCCGCCGTCACCGTTCCCGAAAGCAATTACGCCGCCATCGCCAATGGCAAGGTCGATGTCGAAGGCGGGGTGATTCAGGTCGCCGCCCGCACCGCCGGCATCGTGCAGGAGGTCTATGTGCAGGAAGGCGACACCGTCACCGCCGGTCAGGTTCTGGCCCGGCAGGAGGACGACGCCCAGCGTCTGGCCGTGCAGACCGCCAAGGCCGGGGTCGATCAGGCCGTCGCCGCCGAACAGCTCACCGAGGTCAATATCCGCACGGCGCAGCGCGAATACGACCGCTTGGCCAAGCTGGCGCCGGAAAACTATGTCGCCAAGCAGAAGCTCGATCAGGCGAAGGACGCCATCGACACCGCCAAGGCGACGCTCGATTCACAACTCGCCGCCGTGCAGACCGCGAAAGCGCAACTGGCGCAGGCCGAATACAATCTCGACCTGACCGTGATCCGCGCGCCGCTGGCGGGCAAGATCATCCGTCGCTACGCCAATCCGGGCGCTGGCGCCTCGACCCTGAACGTGTCGGATATGTTCGACCTTGAGCCCGCCATCCCGCATATTGTGCGCGCCGAAATCGTCGAAAGCTCGATCCCCGACGTGCATATTGGTCAGGAGGCTGAGATCGTGTCGGAAAACGACCCGACCAAAACCTATGTCGGCCACGTCCTGCGCATCGCCGCCACCTTCGGCGCGCGCAAGCTTCTGTCCGACAGCCAGAACGAGGCCACCGACGAGCGCGTGGTCGAGGTCGTGGTCAGCGCCGACAACGCGCCCTATCTGATCGGTCAGCGCGTGCTGGTCAAGTTCATGAAACCGGGCAAGAAGGCGCAAGGCACGGCGATCGCCGCCGCCGCTTCATCCAGCGCGTCGGCTTCGGCGGCGGCCAGCTAACCTAAAATCAACCGCTCTGTGTCAGTTTGAGCGGCGTGAAGCCGCTCAATTTTTCCCTCCCCGCCGGTTCAGGCGCTGTGATCAAGGCGCGCGCCGGCGGCGCGTCGCTTGATGTGCTGCGTTTTCTGGCCGCCCTGTTCATTCTTTTGTTCCATTACGGAACCAATGCGCCGCGCGATCTCGAAACGATCATACCTGTGTTCCGGCAGGGCTGGCTGGCGACCGATTTCTTCCTGATGCTGTCGGGCTATGTGTTGTCGCGCGCCTATGGGCGTCGGCTGGTCGAATCCGGCATGCGGCGTTCGCATTTCTTCCTGCGCCGGTTCGCGCGGCTGTGGCCGTCGCATATCATCGTGCTGCTGGCCTTCGGAGTCTTCGTGCTGGCCTCCGGCGCGGTCGGCCTTATGCCGAAACACCCGGAAAAGTACGGACTTTTCGCCTTTGTCGCGCAGGCCTTCATGGTGCACGGCTGGGGCATGTTCGCCTCGCCGTCGTGGAACGTGCCGACCTGGACGATCTCAGCGCTGCTGATCTGCTACGGCCTGTTCAGCTTTTATGCGCCATGGATATGGCGGCTGAAACGCTGGCAACTGGCGGCGCTGGCGCTCGGCGTACTGATGGTGGCGCAGATTTTCGCGCTGAACGTGGTCCGCCATCCGCTCGTCGATCTGCCCTTCACCTGGGGACTGGGGCGCGCGATCCCTCTGTTTATCATCGGCAGCCTGATCGAACGGGCGACCTCCGGTTTGGTCGCGCCCAAGCCGGCTTTTTGGCTCGGCAGCGTCGGCGTGCTGATGGTCCTGCCGTTTCTGTGCCTGCTGCCGCGCTCCATCGGCATGGACACGCTGCTGCTGGCCTTGCTGGCGGTGGTGCTGGCTGTATCGGGCGGCGTGACCTTCCCGGAAACGCGTGCGACGCAGCTTATGGGGCGCGCCTCGTTCGCCTTGTTCCTCGTGCATTCTCTGGTCGGCGCCGTCTGGTTCGGCGTGGCGTTCAAGTTGATCGACCATTTCGGACTCGGCGCCGCCGCGCAATGGGGGCTGTGGGGCTTCGGCGTCGCCCTGGCCATCGCCACCGCCTTCGTCTTCGACGCCCTGGTTGACAAGCCGCTCAGCGCGCGCGTATCGCGCCTGAGCTTCGTCAAGGGCGGCGTTTAAACTGCATCCAGACCGATATCGAAGTTCGGCGCCGAATGGGTCAGGGCGCCGACGCTGATGACATCGACGCCGGTTTCGGCGATGGCGCGCACGGTGTCGAGATTGACCCCGCCGGAGGCTTCGAGGATGGTTTTCCCGGCCGCCAGTTTCACCGCCTCGGCAAACATATCGAGCGAGAAATTGTCGAGCAGCATCACGTCCGGCTTATAGGGCAGGGCAGCCTTGAGCTGGGCGATCGAATCGACCTCGATCTCGATCTTCATGGTGTGACCGACATTGGCCTTGGCGCGTTCCATCGCCTTTTCGACGCCGCCGCAGATGGCGATATGGTTGTCTTTGATCAGAATGGCGTCGTCCAGGCCATAGCGGTGATTATAGCCGCCGCCGCAGCGGACCGCGTGTTTTTGCAAGGCCCGCAGGGAGGGCAGGGTTTTGCGCGTGCAGACGATCTTGGTGGTCAGGCCATCGACGGTCTGGACATAGCGCGCCGTCAGGCTGGCCACGCCCGACAGATGGCACAAAAGGTTCAGCGCCGTGCGTTCGGCGGCCAGAATGGCGCGCGCCTTGCCTTCAATGCGCGCGATCACGTCGCCCGGCTTGACCGCGCTGCCATCAGGCAAGAGCGTCTCGAAGCGAATCTGCGGGTCCATCAGGCTCATGGCCAGCCGCGCGCAGTCGATGCCGGCGCTGACCCCGTGGTCGCGCGCCTTGAACTCGGCCTGAAAACGCGCTTTCGGCGGGATGACTGCATCAGCGGTCACATCGCCGGCGCGCCCAAGGTCTTCAAGCAGCGCGGCGCGCACCACGGGTTCGATCAAAAGATCAGGCAGGCCGGGATTGATCATCAGGCGACTTCCTTCTTGACAGCGTTCCAGTCCGTGTAGGTGCGCTTGCCCGTCGTTGCGGTCTGCGGGAAGTCGCTGCGGTAATGAGAACCCCGACTCTCGCGTCTTTGCAAGGCGCAAGTCGCGATCAGCCGCGCCGCGACCAGGGCAAGAGCGCCGGGATAGAGTGCGTCCAGCCGGTCCAGCAGGGCCAAAAGCGCGCGTAATCCCGCCTCTGAACGCACCATGCCTGCATTATGGCTCATCGCTTCGCGCAGGGTTTGCAGGTCTTTGGCGGACAATTCCGTCGGGATAGCGGGACGGACCGCCTGGCCGATATCGGGCGTGAAACCTTCGGGCAGCGCCGCGCACGCTGTTCGGCCCGTGCGTTCGCCAAAGGCGGCGGCTTCGAGCAGGCTGTTCGAGGCCAGCCGGTTGGCGCCATGCACGCCAGTGGCAGCGCATTCGCCGACCGCATAGAGGCCGCTCAAAGTGGTGCGTCCGTCGATATCAGTCCTGATCCCGCCCATATGGTAATGCGCGGCGGGCGCGACCGGCATGGGTTCCACGCGCGGGTCAATCCCTTCAGCCATGCAGGCGGCGAAGACGGTCGGAAACTCTTTATCAAAATGCGCGCCAATCGCCTGCGTCGCGTCGAGAAACGCGCCGCCGCGATGCAGGTTCGCCTTATGCACGGCGCGCGCCACGATGTCGCGCGGCGCCAGTTCGCCGTCCGGGTGGTCGTCGAAGGCGAAGCGCTCGCCTTTCGCGTCGATCAGGATCGCGCCTTCGCCGCGCAGCGCTTCGGTGGCCAGCGGGGCGGGATCGCGACCGACATTGAGCGCAGTCGGATGGAATTGCACAAACTCCGGGTCGGCGATCTCGGCGCCAGCAAGCGCGGCCATCGCCATGCCCTCGCCGCGCAAGGCCGACGGATTGGTGGTGACGGCGAACAGGCCGCCCGCCCCGCCGGTGGCCAGAATGATGGCGGGCGCATAGATTTCGATCAGATTGTCGCCACGCCGGATCAGTGCGCCGATCACGGTTCTGGCGTCGGATTTGATCAGACCCAAAGCGTGGGCGTCCTCCCAGATCTCGATATGGTCAGCCTTTTGCGCCGTCGCGACCACGGCTTCGAGAATCTTCTTTCCCGCCAGATCGCCGCCGACGCGCGCCACGCGCGCCAGACTATGCGCCGCTTCGCGGTTCAGCACGAAGCCGCCGTCGGGCGTCTTATCGAACGGCGCGCCGAGCGCGTTAAGACGGCGCACCGTGTCGGGACCGGCCTGGGTCAGGGCGCGCGCGGCCTCCGCATCGACCAGGCCTGCGCCGGCGTTCACCGTGTCGAGCGCGTGGGCGGCGGGAGAGTCCTCAGCGGACAGGGCCGCGGCCATGCCGCCCTGCGCCCAGGCCGACGAGGCGGCCTGGCCGAGCGCGACCGGCGACAGCACCAGCGCCTTGTGCGGCGCGCAGGCGAGGGCGGCGGACAGTCCGGCCAGCCCCGCGCCGACAATCAGCGGGCCCCCGAAAATGTAAGACTCTCGGATGTAGATTTGGTTGGCCATGATGTTGCCCATTCCTCGGAGGGCGGGACCGCAAGCGGTCAAAGCAGGGAAGTCCTAGCTGATCATTTCCACATCGACATGATGCCGCGCCTTGACCATATCGTAGCGCGCGGGCGTCTTCAGCGGCGGCATGTCGATCATGCGCTGCACGGCGGCGGCGGCGCGCGGGATCAGGGCCGGATCGACCGTGACCTCGAACTGACGCAGGCGCAGGGAATCGTAAATGCCTTGCAGGGTGATGCGCTTCATGTGCGGGCACAGATTGCATGGGCGCAGGAACTCGACGTCCGGCGCGTCGGCGGTGACATTGTCGGCCATCGAACATTCGGTGATCAGCACCACCTGGGCGGGCTTGTTTTTCGTCACATAGTCGCTCATCGCCGTGGTCGAGCCGGTGAAGTCCGACGCCGCGATCACATCGGGCGGACATTCCGGGTGGGCCAGCACCACCGCGCTCGGATGGGCCTTGCGCACCTCGGCGATGTCCGAGGCGTCAAAGCGCTCATGCACCTCGCAGGCCCCGGCCCAGGCGATGATCTTGATGTCCGTCTGGCGCGCGACATTCTTCGCCAGGAACTGATCCGGCAGCATGATGACGGTATCGACGCCCCATTCCCGCGCAATATGTTCGACCACCTGCACCGCATTGGCCGAGGTGCAGCAGATGTCGGTCTCGGCCTTCACATCAGCGGTGGTGTTGACATAGGTGACGACCGGTAGGCCCGGATAGCGCTGTTTGATCAGCCGCACCTGCTCGCCGGTGATGCTGGACGCCAGCGAACAGCCCGCGCGCAGGTCGGGGATCAGCACGGTCTTTTCCGGGGCCAGAATCTTCGAGGTCTCGGCCATGAAATGCACGCCGCCCTGCACGATGATATCCGCATCGCATGCCGCCGCCTCGCGCGCCAGACCGAGACTGTCGCCGACATAATCGCCGACGCCGTGGAAAATATCGGGCGTCATATAGTTGTGCGCCAGAATGACGGCGTTCATTTCGCGCTTCAGCCGGTTAATCGCGGCAATCAGCGGCGCCTGCAAGCGCCACTCCAGGTCCGAGACCTTGCCCTTCAGGCGGTCATGAATCGCGGCGGTTTCGGCTTCAACTTCAGACGTGAATTCCAGTGGCAGGGCTGTGTCCAGCATGGCGTGTCCTTAAACCACTTATGCTCATTTTCAGCATAAGGTGTCTATAACATAGTCGTTGGCGGCGGCGATGCAATACGCATTTTCCCGCAAAGCTTCACGTTTTATGACAGAGGCGTGACGTCAAACCTGTGTTAAAATACCTGCCTCAGGGCGCCGCAGCCCGGCGTTTCCACCTTGAATCCTTATGCTATGCGCACATATTTCAGACATCCTATCCAGGCATTGCCTTCCAGTTAAAGGAGATTTTTTATGGCGAAAGAAACCGGCGTCGATCACAACAAGACCGTGGCGCACGAATTGTCCAAGGTGCTGGCCGACACCTTCACCATCTATCAAAAGACGCATGGCTATCACTGGAACGTGGTCGGCCCGAACTTCCGTGGTCTGCACCTGCTGTTGGAAGAGCAGTACAATGAAATCTGGGCCTCGGTCGATGAGATCGCCGAGCGCATCCGCGCCCTGGGCCAGAGCGCGCCGATGGGCGCCGACGCCTTCGGCAACCTGACCTCGATCAAGGACGGCGATCCGTCGCTGGCGGCTGAGGCCATGCTGAAAGACTTGATCGCCGGCAACGAAACGACCGTTGCGACGCTGAAAAAAGCTGCCGAAGTCGCCGACGAGGCGGGTGATATCTCAACCAATGACCTCTGCACTCAGCGCATTACCGCGCATGAAAAGCATATCTGGATGCTGAAATCGTCGCTGGCTTAATTTCCGGCGTAAAGTCTGTTAAAGGCGCGGCATGGTCTTTATCACGCCGCGCCTTTCTGTACCGGATAACGAACTGCACGAAAGCTTCGTGCGGGCCTCGGGCGCGGGCGGTCAGAATGTTAACAAGGTCGCCACGGCGGTCGAGTTGCGCTTCTCGATCACAAACAACTGGAGCCTGCCTTACGAGGTCAAGCAGAGCCTGATCAGGCTCGGAGGCAGGCGCGTGACGCAGGAGGGCGAACTGGTGCTGTTCGTGCAGACGCACCGCACGCAGGAGATGAACCGCAAAGCGGCGCTGGAGCGCTTTGTCGCGCTGGTGCAGAAGGCCGCCGAACCGCCGCCGCCGCCGCGCGTCAAGACGAAGCCGACGCAGGGCTCGGTGCGCCGTCGTCTGGCGGGCAAGGCGATCCGCGCCAGCGTTAAGGCCAACCGCGGGCGGGTTCAGGATCTCGACGAGGACTGAGCCGCCTCCGGCGATGAGGTCTGAGGCGCGCCCACCAGCCGGGCGCGCAGCCGGAACCAGCCCAGACTGTAGAAAAAGATTACGCCGACCAGGGCGATGAAACGCAGATCCGTCCGGTAGGTGATGTCGATCAGGCGCGCCGCCAGGCCGACGCCGCTCGACACAAGCGTCAGCAGCCACACGCGCCAGGCCAGCCGTAAGTGGCTGGGGTCGCGTTTTTGCAGCCAGAGCTGATAAAGATGCTCCTTATGAGGCCGCATCAGATTGCGCCTGGCGCGGGCGCGCACGAACAGGGTCAGCACGACATCGACAAGAATCGGCGCCAGCACGAAGCCGCCGATCCATACCGAGCCGACGCCGTAATTGCGCGTCATCAGGGTTAGTCCGGTGATCAGCGCGCCGCCAAACAGGGAGCCGGCGTCGCCCTGAAACACAGCGGCGCGTGAGGGATGCAGGGGCGGCAGGTTCCACGGCAAAAAGCCCAGATGCGCGCCCGCCGCGCACACGGCGACCATCAGAGGCGCGCCCAGCCAGGCGCCGGCGACGCTTAACGGCGCCATCAGCACGATCAACACAGCCAGGACGCTGAGGCTGATGAACTGGCTGCCGACCGCCAGGCCATTGGCGCCATCCATGAAATTGATCGCGTTCATGCCCAACACCAGCCAGAGCGCGCTGCCCGGTATGCTGAGCCAGCTCGGCAGGGTCAGGATCAGGCCGGGGCCGAAATCAAGCGTATCAACATGATAAATGCCCGCGAAGACCAGGCTGGCGACGATCTGAAAGCCCAGACGCCATTTGGCGGGCATGTCGAGAAGATCGTCGGCCGCTCCGCCGAGTCCTACGATTGCGGCAAACAGCAAGACGATAAGACCGTCGCGCCATCCGCCGGGAACCGCATCGCCGAACAGGGCGAGGGCGCCGCCCAGCGCCAGGGCGGTCGCCGCCATGATGGCGAGGCCGCCGCTGGTCGGGGTCGGATGCAGGTGCGCGCCGCGCGTCCTTGGCCGGTCCACCGGGCCGCTCGCCGCCGCCAGCCAGGCCAGGGCCAGACTGGCGGCGAGGGCGAGGGCGAAGCCAACCGCCAGTGCCGTCGGCGGCAGCAGCCAGATGACGCTGGAGCTTTGGGTCATGTGAAAATCTATCTCCCGCTTCCCCCGCAGCCGCCCCCCGACGGCCTCTTCAGAGATACTGGCGTCCAAAGACGCGCGACGCGGCGCAAACTAGCACAAAAAAGCAGCGGCGAAAGACCCGCCGCCGCTTTTGTCGCAGTTGTGCGCTGCGCGCCTATTTCAGGCTGGCGCAGAAACGTTGAATGCGCGAGCAGGCCTCGGTCAGCACCGCTTCGGAGGTCGCGTACGAGATGCGGAAGAAGGGCGACAGCCCGAAAGCGGCGCCATGCACGACGGCGACCTCCTCGGTTTGCAGCAGCTCCGACGCAAAGGTCTCGTCGCTGTCGATGATCTTGCCCGACGGCGCCTGCTTGCCGATGCAGCCCGCGATCGACGGATAGACGTAGAAGGCGCCGTCCGGCGTCGGGCAGGTCACGCCCTTGGCGTTATTGAGCATGGCCACCACCAGATCGCGGCGTTTCTGGAAGACGGCGGCGCGCTGCGGGATGAAGTCCTGCGGCCCGTTGAGCGCCTCGACGGCCGCCCATTGCGCGATCGAGCACGGATTGGAGGTCGATTGCGACTCGATCTTGCCCATCGCCTTGATCAGGCCTTCGGGACCGGCGCAGTAACCGATGCGCCAGCCGGTCATCGAATAGGCCTTCGACACGCCGTTCATGGTCAGGGTGCGGTCGTAAAGCTCCGGCACGACCTGGGCGATGGTCGCGTATTGGAAACCGTCATAGAGAATGTGCTCATACATATCGTCGGTCAGCACCCAGACCTGCGGATGGCGCTTCAGCACCTCGCCCAGAGCGCGCAGCTCATCGGCGGTATAGGCGGCGCCCGACGGGTTGGACGGCGAGTTGAGGATCAGCCACTTGGTCTTCGGCGTAATCGCGGCTTCGAGCGTTTCGGGACGCAGCTTGAAGCCGGTCTCCATCTCGCCAATGGCGACCACGGGCGTTCCGCCGGCCAGCAGCACCATGTCGGGATAGGACACCCAGTAGGGCGCCGGCACGATCACCTCGTCGCCGGGGTTCAGCGACGCCATCATGGCGTTGTAGATGACCGGCTTGCCGCCCGGCGCGACGTGCACCTGGCTGGTCTTGTACTCAAGACCGTTTTCGCGCTTGAACTTATCGACGATCGCCTGTTTCAGCTCCAGAATGCCATCGACATCGGTGTAGCGCGTCTCGCCGCGCTTGATCGCCTTGATGGCGGCGTCACAGATGTTTTCCGGCGTGTCGAAATCGGGCTCGCCCGCGCCGAGGCTGATCACCTTCTTGCCCTGGCGGGCCAGTTCGCGCGCCTTGGCGGTTACGGCCAGAGTCGGGGACGGCTTGACGCGCTTGAGGGTTTCGGATTCGGTGAAGCTGGACATGATTTGACTCGGCTGCTCTGCGGCCCGGTCGGGGGCCTGCGTGGAAAAATGCAGGCCTCTCTTTACTCGCACGCGCTCGTTTGTCCAACCGTCATCCGCAAACATGATGCAAAATCTCCCCGTCGCCCAGAAGGTGCGGCGATTTCGCCGCGCTTGGTTACGACTGAATTCAGTTTTTCCCTGTCCCTGACCGCAGCGGCGATGCTATGGACGCCGGATTAGAACAGTTGAATGGAAGATTGTGCAATGCACAAGCTGCTTCAATAAATGTGGCGAAACGTAACGCGCTTCCTCGTTAATCTCGACGCCCGCGCCGTGCGCGCGGTGTGGACCAGCGCGCTTTTGCTGGCTCTTATGGTCGCCACCTTCCTGATCGGCAAGTCGCCCTGGGGCCAGGCAATGACGGCGGGGCTGGAGGCGTGGATGCAGTCCTACCAGCATTCGCCTCTGGCCGTGCTGATTGTGACCGCGGTGTTCTGCGTCTCAGCCCTGTTCGGCGCGCCGCAATTTGTGCTGATCGCCGCCTGCGTGGTGGCCTTCGGCCCGGTGCGGGGCTTTGGCTATTCGTGGTTCGCTACGGTCGTCTCGGCGGCCATGACCTTTTATATGGGCCGTTTCGCCGGCCAAAAGCTGCTGGCGCGCTTCGGCGGCAAGCGGCTGGACCGCCTGTCCGGTTATCTGGGCCAGAACGCTTTTTCCGCCTCCTTCATCGTGCGCAACATCCCGTCAGCGCCGTTCATTGTCGTCAATATGGCCTTCGGCGCTTCACGCGCAGGTTTTCTAAGCTTCATCGGCGGCTGCGCGCTCGGCGTCCTGCCCAAGACGGCGCTGGTCACCCTGTTCGGTTCGTCATTTTCTTCTCTCGGCAAGGGCGGAAACTGGAAGATGGCCCTGCTGCTGGCGGGGTTGGCCGTAGTCTGGCTGGGCGTCATGCTGGCGGCGCGGCGGGTCTATGAACGCGCCCGTCACCACGCCGAAACAGCGCACAGGGCAGGCCCGGATGACGCGGCGCAATAGAGCGATGACATTTTCCGTGATCGGCGCGGACAAAAAAGAGCCTTAATAATAGATTTCAAGGGTTTAACCTTATCGCTTGTGGGTTGAAATCATCTTTTTGACGAACCCCCTTTCAAGCCCCTTGAAATTGCTTGCAGATAAGGGCAAGTGGGGAGCCTTCCGGTCGTCCGGACTCAGACTGAAACGAGGCCAGCAACGCCTCCCGGCCTGAATTAAGGACGCTCCGGCTCCCCGGAATTTAGAAACCTCATACGCGCGCGCTCCCCAAGGTAGTTATTGTCCATGCTCAAATCCTTCTTCGGCGGTTTTTCCAATGACATTGCCATCGACCTGGGAACGGCCAACACGCTGATTTACATGAAGGGGCGCGGCATCGTGCTGAACGAGCCGTCGGTGGTGGCGCTGCGCAATGTCGGCGGCCGTAAGGTCGTTCACGCGGTCGGCATCGAGGCCAAGCAGATGCTGGGCCGCACGCCGGGCCACATGGAGGCCATCCGTCCGATGCGCGACGGCGTGATCGCCGATTTCGAGGTCGCCGAGGAGATGATCAAGCACTTCATCCGCAAGGTGCATAACCGCAAGGGCTTCGTGAACCCCAAGGTTATTGTCTGCGTGCCTTCGGGCGCCACGGCGGTGGAGCGCCGCGCCATCAACGATTCCTGCCTGAACGCTTCGGCGCGCCGCGTCGGCCTGCTGGACGAGCCGATGGCGGCCGCCATCGGCGCAGGCCTGCCGATCCATGAGCCGACCGGCTCAATGGTGGTCGATATCGGCGGTGGCACGACCGAGGTGGCCGTCCTGTCCCTGTCGGGCATCGTCTATTCCAAGTCGGTCCGCGTCGGCGGCGACAAGATGGATGAGGCGATTACCAATTTTATGCGCCGCAACCACAATCTGCTGATCGGCGAAACCACCGCCGAGCGCATCAAGAAGGATATCGGCACCGCGCGCGTCCCGCACGACGGTGAAGGCATGGCCATTGAGGTCAAGGGCCGCGACCTGATGCAGGGCGTGCCGCGCGAAGTGCGCATGTCGGAGCGTCAGGCCGCCGAAGCCTTGGCCGAGCCAGTGGCGCAGATCATCGACGCGGTGAAGGTGGCTCTGGAGGCGACCCCGCCGGAACTGGCCGCCGACATCGCTGACAAGGGCATCATGCTGACCGGCGGCGGCGCGCTGCTGCGCGGTCTCGATGTCGAAATCCGCGATCAGACCGGTCTGCCGGTGTCGGTGGCTGAGGATCCTTTGTCATGCGTGGCCATCGGCTGCGGCCGCGTGCTGGAGCATCCGCGCTGGATGAAGGGCATTCTCGACGCCACCATGTCGTAAAGTCTGAAATCGGCGCGAAATTTGCACGCGTCCATAAAATAGACGCAAGCGCACGTTAAAACCTGACTTGGGCATAAACCCTTGTTAAGGCGAATCGCGCAGCCTGCATGAGGTTTTCCCCTGTTTTAGGATTTTGGTCGTTTGGCTTACGGGGATAATAACAGGCATTTTGAGCATCTGCGCCTGCCGATGACGTGGACGGTCATGGGCGTGGTCGGCGTCATCTGCGTCGGCGCGCTTCTGATGTTCCTTGGCGACCGCCGCCATCAGGACGAGGCGACCGCCTATGGCGACCGCGCCGGTTTCGACGCGGCGGCGGGACCGGTCAACAATGTCCTGTCCTTCCCGGTGCATAAGATCGGCGACGGCGCCAACTGGATCGACGACTATTTCTTCGCCGTGCGCGAAAACCGTCTGCTGAAAAAGAAGGTCGCCGAACTGTCGCAGTACCGCGACGACTATATTGAGCTGAAAGACCTGAATGCGCGCTACGAATCGCTGCTGAAACTGCGCACCGACCCGCCGGTGGAGATGGTGACGGCGCGTTCGATCTCGGTGTCGCGTGGCCCGTTCGCCAATAACCGCCTGATCAATGCGGGCTCGAAGGATGGAATTCGCTTCAACAATCCGGTCATGACCGATCAGGGTCTGGTGGGCCGGGTGGTTGGCGTGTCGGGCCAGGTCAGCCGCATCCTGATGGTCACCGACGTGACCAGCCATGTGCCGGTCATGATCCTGCGCTCCGATGGCCGCGCCATGATGAGCGGCGACGGCGGCGGCTACCCCAAGCTGGAGTTCGTGCGCGGTCAGGATACGGTCAAGGCGGGCGATCAGATCCTGTCGTCAGGCGATGGCGGCATTTTCCCGCGCGGCCTGCCTGTAGGCGAGGCGGTGAAGGGCGTCGATGGTGTCTGGCGCGTCAAACTCTACGCCAACCGCGCGCCGATCGACTTCGTGAAAGTCCTTCTGTACAAGGATTTTTCGCAACTTCCCAATGCAGATACTCTGCTGCGCGCGCCGCCGGTCAGCGACATCCTGCCGCCGCCCGCCACGCCGGATTCGGGCAAGACATCCGCATCCAGCAGCAGCATCGCCGCCAAACCGGCCAGCGCGTCCACGCATGCGCCCGTCAAAACCATCGCCGCGTCAAGCAGCAGCGCGTCAAAAACGCCTCTGGTGAAGCCGTCGCCTGTAAAGCCCGTCGCCGCACCGTCCAGCTCGCATGCCGCGTCGTCCTCTCACGTCGCAGCCTCGCACGCCGTTGCGTCTTCGACGCCAGCCCAGCCGGTCGCGCCCGTGCTCAAGCCCTATGTCCCGCCCGCCAGCAGCAGCGGGGAGGGGGCGAACTGATGCGCCTGCCCGCCGCCCTCGGTCTGAAGAAGGCGACGGCGGGCCGCCGCGTGGTGTCGCCGCGCGGTCCCGTCAATTCCGGCCTGCGCGGCGGCGTGGCCTCGCGCGTCATCACGCCGTGGGACTGGATTTTCGCCCCCGCCCTGATGAGTTTCGCCCTGACCATCGTGCTGGCGACGCCGTTCAAGCTGTTCGGGCTTTATCTGCCGGAGCCGGTCTCACCGTTGATTCTGGCCTTCGTCTGGCCGCTGATCCGCCCGTCCTTTATCGCGCCGTTCGTCCTCGGCGCGCTGGGCCTGTTTCTCGACGCCTTCTGGGGCGCGCCCATGGGCTTCTGGATGCTGGACCTGATGCTGGTCTATGGCGTCCTGCTGATGGCGCGCAGCTACATCATCGGTCAGGACACCGTCGTGGTGTTCGGCATTTTCCTGCTGGCCGAGCTTCTGTTCTTCCTGTTCGGCGTCCTGGCCATGAGCCTGTACGCCGGGGCCGTGCCGCGTCTGTGGGGCGTGTTCGAACAGATGCTCGCCACCACGATTCTGTTCCCGTTCGCGTTGATCCTGCTGGACCGCTACGTTCAGACGGACGTAAAGTTTATGTAGCGTTGTTATGGCCGAACCTTCCATTGTCTTTTCGGATGTGAACGAACGTCAGGGGACGTTCAACCGCCGCGTCTTCATGATGGGCGGGGTGGTGGCGTTCGGCCTGTTCGCCCTGACCGGGCGCCTCGTGCATCTGCAGATTCTTCAGGGCCAGAAATACGCCAAGCTGTCGGCGGGCAATCAGTACAATTTCCGCGTCATCCCGCCGCCGCGCGGCGAAATTCTCGACCGCAATGGCAAGCTGATCGCGGGCAACCGCCCGTCCTTCCGCGTCATGATCGAGGTCAATGAGGTCAAGGACATCGACGACACGCTGGATCAGATCGCCTATGTCCTGCCGCAGACCGCCGGTTCGCGCCGCAGAATCTTGCGCGACATCAACCAGAACCAGCGCTCGGTGCCGACCATCGTGGCCGCCGATTTAAGCTGGGACGACTTCTCCAAGGTCAGTCTCTACGCCAATGACATTCCCGGCGTGGTCGCCGATATGGACGAGGTCCGCGCCTATTATTACGGCGGCGCCTTCTCGCACGTCGTCGGCTATGTGTCCAAGATCAACGATAAGGACATGAAGACCGAACTGGCGCAGCCGGACGCCGATCCGAATCTGTTGCACCATCCATCCTTCCGCATCGGCAAGCAGGGCATCGAAAAAGCCTATGACCGCCAGTTGCGCGGCAAGGCGGGCGGCAAGAAGGTCGAGGTCGATGCGCGCGGCCAGGTGGTTCAGGAAGACCCCGAAGGCTCGATCCCGCCGACTCCGGGCGAGAATATCGTTCTGACGCTGGACGCCGACCTGCAACAGCGCGCCGTCGAGGTGTTCGGCGAAGAATCGGGCGCCGCCGTGCTGATGGACTGTCAGACCGGCGACGTCCTGTGCATGAGTTCGTCGCCCGGCTTCGATCCCAACCTGTTCGTGTCGGGCATTTCGACGGATGAATACCGGCTGCTGGCCGATTACGATCACCTGCCTTTGCTCGACAAGGCGATCGGCTCGACCTTCGCGCCCGGCTCGACCTTCAAGACCATGGTGGCGCTGGCGGCGCTGGAAAACGGCTACGATCCCGCCACCGTGCATGTCTGCAACCGGCACTGGACCTTCGGCGGCCACACCTTTTCCTGCGATCAGGCGCACGGCGCGCTCGATCTGCATCAGGCCATCGTCACCTCGTGCGACATCTATTTCTACCAGTGCGCCCTGTCGATGGGCGGGCCGGACAAGGTCGCCGCCATGGCGCACAAGTTCGGCCTCGGCGAAATCTTCGACATCGGCATTTCCGGTCAGCGCAAGGGACTGGTGCCGACCGAGGCGTGGAAGAAAGAGTATTTCGCCAAGCGCAATCCCGCCGATACGCGCTGGTGGCCGGGCGAGACGCCCAGTTTCGGCATCGGTCAGGGCTACACCAATGTCAATCCGCTGCAGAACTGCGTGATGGTGTCGCGTCTGGCCAATGGCCGCAAGGCGATTCAGCCGCGTCTGGTCAAGTCGATCGGCGGCGCCGAGCAGAAACCGGGCGATGACGTGCCCGATCTGGCCGCTGATCCGGCCCATATCAATTTCGTGCGCTCCGCCATGGCCGACGTTACGGCGGCGGGCACGCGCGGCACGGCGTCGGGTCTCGGCGATCTCGGCCTCGGTCCGATCCATATGGCGGGCAAGACCGGCACAGCCCAGGCCTACAGCTATAAGGGCGGACGCGGCGCCCACGGCGCGGTCGGCGACTGGAAGCTGCGCGACCACGCCTGGTTCGTCGCCTTCGCGCCTGCCGACGCGCCTAAATACGCTTGCGCGGTGGTCGTGCAGCACGGCGGCTTCGGCGGCACGGCGGCGGCGCCCAAGGCGCGCGAAATCATGCGCCTGGCCCTGATCAAGGATCCCGAAATCCGCCAGCGCATCACCGTTCCCTATTCCACCGACATCGACCGCGCCGGTATGGCTGCGGCCTCAAAGGCGGCGACCTCAGACCCCGATGGCGTCGCCCCGCCCGACGCCGCGCCCGCGACCCCGGTCGATGACGGCGGCGATACGAGTTTGTAGGGAGCCAGTATGGTCGATTCCGCCCTTTCCCGTCCCGGACAGCGTGAGCGCTACGATTCCAAGCTGATGCAGGTCAACTGGGTCTTTATCGGCCTGTTGATCGCGCTCGTCGCGATCAGCATTTCGATCCTGTACAGCGCGGGCGGCATGAGCTGGCAGCCCTGGGCCTACAAGCAGTTGCTGATCTTCTGCTTCTGCCTGTTGCTGGCCGTCGGTCTGGCCCTGCTGGATCTGCGCATCTGGCTGGAAATCAGCTATTACGTCTATGGCGCCATGCTGCTGCTGCTGGCCGCCGTGCCATTTATCGGCTCGGTCAGCCACGGCGCGCGCCGCTGGATCGACTTTGGACCTATCCAGTTCCAGCCGTCGGAATATATGAAGCTAGCCGTAGTGCTGGCCCTGGCGCGATTCTATCACGAATGTTCGGCCAAGGATGCGCGCCTGTCGTGGAAGCTGATCATCCCGGCGGCTTTGATCGGCATGCCGGTGCTGCTGGTGATGAAGCAGCCAGACCTCGGCACCGCGGTCATGATCATGCTGACCGGGCTGGCTGTGGTGGTGGTGGCCGGACTGGACTGGCGCGTGATCGCCGGGGGCATAGCCGCCGTGGTCGTCGCCGTGCCGCTGGCCATTCCGCACCTGCATGGCTATCAGCAGAAGCGCCTTTTGACCTTCCTGCACCCCGAAAACGACCCGTCCGGCGACGGCTACCACATCCTGCAATCCAAGATCGCGATGGGCTCCGGCGGCCTGCTCGGCAAGGGCTTAGGACTGGGCTCGCAGAGCCAGCTCAACTTCCTGCCGGAAAAGCACACCGACTTCATCATGGCGGCGGTATGCGAGGAATTGGGCTTTGCGGGCGGCTTCGTCGTCTTCCTGCTGTGCGGCGTGATCATCCTGATGGCGCTGCGCATGGCGGCGGTGTCGCACTCGCACTTCGGCAGGCTGGCGGCGGCGGGCGCGACCGCGACCTTCGCCCTGTCGGTGCTGATCAACAGCGCCATGGTCATGGGCCTGTTCCCGGTCGTCGGCGTGCCGATGCCGCTCGTTTCCTATGGCGGTTCGGCCATGCTGATGTTCATGACCGGCTTCGGCCTCGTCATGGCCGTGCGCGTCCACCGCTATCAGGAACTGCCGAGGCAGGCCTCAATCTTCTCACGCTTCGAGTAAAATTTGTATCCTTGGCCGATTACGGCGTCGGCGTCGCTTGCCCGTATTGATATACGGGCGGCGCTAGCCTCCTGGTACTCGACTCAAGGCTCCAAATTTTAAGCCGGAAGGAAGAATAGAGGTTACTTCGCCAGCAAGGCTAAAGCCTCATCGGCGGCGGCGACAAGGCCCTCCAGAATGCCCGGATCGCTGGAGGAGTGACCGGCCTTCTTGATCACCTTGAACTTCGCTTCCGGCCAGGCGCGGTGCAGATCCCACGCCGTTTGCATCGGCGTGACCACGTCATAGCGGCCCTGCACGATCCAGCCGGGGATGTGGCGAATGCGGTCGATATTGTCCAGCACCCACGTATCGCTTTCGAAGAAGCCGCGGTTTTGGAAGTACCAGCTTTCGATGCGCGCAAAGGCGACGGCGAAGTCGGGATCGGCGAATTTCGACGCGGCCTGCGGCGGGCCGTCGATCGACAGTGTGTCGCCCTCCCAGCCGCTCCACGCCAGGGCGCAGCGCACGCGTTCATCGCGGTCGGGGCCATTCAGGCGTTTGACATAGGCAGCCAGCAGATCGCCGCGCTCGGCTTCGGGAATCGGCGCGACGAAGCCTTCCCACAGATCGGGATAGAGGTGGCTGGCGCCTTCCTGATAGAACCAGTCCAGTTCCGGCTTGCGCACCAGAAAGATGCCGCGCAGGATCAGTCCCAGCACGCGCTCCGGGTGCTTCAGCGCATAGGCCAGCGACAGGGTCGAGCCCCACGACCCGCCAAACACGACCCATTTTTCGATCCCCAGCTTCTGCCGCAGCGCCTCGATATCGGCGACCAGATGCCAGGTGGTGTTGTCCTCCAGCGAAATATCCTGCGAGGCGTGCGGGGTCGATTTGCCGCAGCCGCGCTGGTCGAACAGGATGATGCGGTAGCCGTCCGGGTTGAAATAGGAGCGCAGGTTCGGCGACACGCCGCCGCCCGGACCGCCGTGCAGCACGACGACGGGCAGACCCTGTGGGTTGCCGCACTGTTCGTAATAGATGCGATGCTTGCCGCCGGTGGGCATATAGCCCGCGTCATACGGGTCGATGTCGGGATAGAGGCCGCGCGGGCGGGCAGATGTCTTCACGGAGTCGGTCATGGCGCTGAAAGGAACAGAATGTCAGCAGTTAGCCGCAAAATGCGCGGCTTCACAACCGTTTTTACCCCCAAAGCGCGGGCGTCGGCGGATGCAGGATCGAGCCGGTGACCTCCAGCCCGTGCTCGCGGTCGCGCGCCAGCAGCAGCGGCCCGTCCAGATCGACATAGTCCGCGCCCTGCGCCACCAGCATGGCGGGGGCCATGCTCAGCGAGGTCGCGACCATGCAGCCCACCATGATCTCCAGCCCCAACGCCAGCGCCTCAGCCTTCAGCGCCAGGGCCTCGGTCAGGCCGCCGGTCTTGTCGAGCTTGATATTGACGCAGCGATAGAGCCGCGCGCAGCGGGCCAACTCGGCGCGGCTGTGCAGGCTTTCATCGGCGCAAAGGGTCACCGGACACGCATAGCCGAGCAGCGCCTCGTCCTCATCAACCTTGAGCGGCTGTTCGATCAGCAGCACGCCGAGTTTGTGCAGGTCCGGCGCGATGCGCGTCAGATCGTCGAAGCTCAGGCCCTCATTGCCATCGACGATCAGGCGCGATTTCGGCGCGGCGGCGCGCACGGCTTCGACGCGATCCAGGTCGCCGGGACCGCCGATCTTGAGCTTGAGGAGCGGGCGGCGCGCATTGGCGGCGGCCTGCTGCGCCATCGCTTCGGGCGTATCGAGGCTCAGCGTATAGGCGGTCTTAAGCGGATTGAGCGCGTGAAGGCCCGCCGTCCGCCACGCCGGAACGCCCGAGCGTTTGGCGTTGAGATCCCACAAGGCGCAGTCGAGCGCATTGCGCGCCGCGCCGGACGGCAACAGCGTCTGAACCGCGTCGAGCGTAATCCCCGCCTCGATGCGCGAGCGCACGGCCTCAAGCTCGGCCAGGCAGCCTTCCAGACTCTCGCCATAGCGCGCATAGGGCACGGCCTCGCCCTGACCCGTATGCTCGCTATCCTCCAGCGCGACGTACAGCACGCGCGCCTCGGTCTTAGAGCCGCGCGCAATCGTAAAGCGCCCGGCGATCGGGAAGGTGTCGTCACGCAGGATCAGGCGCATCGGATGAAAGGCCTAGATCAGGTCGCTGAGCGCGGCGTCGAACAGGAGATAGGCGCGGCCCGCGTCCGAGCCGAGCAGTTCGCTCAAGGCCGTTTTCGGATCGCGCGCCATCAGCGCCATATTGACCTGCTGATCGTACCAGTCGACGAAGTCATGCGCGTGCTGACGGATGGCCTGATCGGTGAGCAGGCGGCGTCCCAGGCGACGGATGGCCGCGGGCGCGACGCGGCGCACCACGAGGCGCGCGCCTTCGTTGTCCTCGGCGACGATGGCGGCGACGGTTTCATCGAGCCGCGAACGGCCCAGCACGGCGGCGGCGTCGATGCCCATGGCGGCGACCTCGGCGACCATCTGATCGTCGATGCGGTCGAACTCGGCGTCCGTCGGCGGCGCCTCTCCGGTCTGCGGTGTTTCGAGCGCGGGCGGCGGTGTTTCGGCGGCCTGCCGGGTCTCCATGCCGCCCAGCAGTTCGCGCCACGACCAGCCGTCCTGCACGCGCTGCGGCGTTGCCGACGGCGGCGTCGGCGCGGGGTTTTGCGCCGGGGTCTGCGGCGGCGGATTGCTGGCCGCGCGCGTCTCGGCGCCGAGCGGCGACAGGCGCAGGCGAGAGCCGCTCGCCCCGGACGGTTGCGGCGCCGCAGGCGGCTCGCGGCGCGCGCCGAAGGTGCGGCCATAATCGCGGTCGCGCATCGCCGGGCGTTCCGGCGCAGGCATTTTCAGGTCCAGCGGCGCCTCCGCCGATGAGTCCCCCGACACCACGCCCATCAGCCGCACCGCTTCGGTCAGCATGTCGTAATTGCGTTTGACCCGCTCCTGAAAAGCGGCGTCGATCGCCTCGGTCTCCTCGGCGGCCTTTTTCGCCGCCGCCATGGTGGCCGCCACGCCCTCCTCGACGCTGCGGCGGATTTCGGCGATGCGCGCCTGCGCCAAAGCGGGCAGGCCTTCGGCGCTGCTGGCGATGTCGGTCATGGCGGCATGCACCTCGGCCAGGGTCTGGCGGGTGTGCGCAAAGCTGTCGTCGAGCCGTTGCGCCGTCTGGTCGCCCGCGTCGACGATCAGTCCTGCGGAGTCCTCTATAAGACGCCGGGCGGCGGCCAGCCGCGCGTCGAACACCTCATCGGCCGACTTGCTGGCCTCGAAAATGGTTTCGTTGAGCCGGTCCACGCGCGCCTGCGCGGTCTGGGCCGCTTCGGCGGCGGCGCGCTTGGCCTCCGTGGCGGCGATATTGAGCTGTTCCAGCGAGCGGCGCGTCTCCTCGACCAGATCGTCGCGCGCGTCGGCGGCCATGACCGAGATATTGGACAAGGTCGCGTGGACGCGGGTTTCAAAGGCGGTGCGTTCGTTCTCAGCGGCCTCGCCGACCGCATGGAAGTGGCTCTGCGCCTGCACCACGATGTCGCGCAGCACGTCGATGCCGCGCGCCGAGGTTTCGCCCAGATCGACCGTGGCGACGCGGGTGATGGCCAGGGCCTCGGTTAACTGCGCGCGCTGGTTCTCGATATGGACGGCGAAATCCTCCTGATCGGCGCGTAAAGAAAGGGCCGCCGACACCAGGCCCGCGCGCTGTTCGGACAGGCCCGCCTCGACCGTGCGAATCTGGTCCGACACGCCCGAACCGGCGGTCTCCAGCCGCACGGTCTGGCGGTCGAGATCCTCGGAAGCGACGCGCGCGGCGCCGGAGACGTCGCTGGCGGCGTTGACCACCTGTGCGGTCGCGGCGGTCAGGCTGGCCTCGGCCTCGCGCAACTGGGTCTGGGCCAGATCAGAGGCGTCGGCGACCATGCGAGCCTGACGGTCGGTGGCCTCGATCACGCCTTTGGCCTGCGCGTCGAGTTGCGTGCTGAGGGCTGTGATCGCGCCGCGCTCCTGCTCCAGAGCGCGGGTGACGCTCTGGGTCGCCGAACGCGCAATCTGGGCGGCGTCGGTCAGGCGGTCGGTCTCGGTCTTGAGTCGGGTGGACAGTTCGGCGATGTCGGCATGAGCCGTGCGCACGGCCTGAACCGCGTGGTCGACCTGCGCGCGCAGCGCCTCGACCAGCGAACCCGTTTCCGACGCAGCGGCGGCGGCGGGCGCCACCATGGCGTCGGCCAAGGCGGCGGTGCGGCGCGCTTCGCGCGCCAGGGCGGCGGCGTTGCGCAGCGCAAAGGCCGAGGCGAAGACCAGCCCGATCGGGAAGACCGCGAACAGGGCCAGAATGGCCAGGGTGAAGGGGCGATAGGCGAAGGCGGTCAGATTGGCCTGCGCTCCCAGCGCAAAGGCGACCAGTCCCATGCCCCACAACAGGCTGATAAAGGTCGCCGCGCCCCAGAAATAGAAGGGCGGCATGCCGGTGGTCTTCATCACGCCTTCGGGCCTGACCTTGAGCGCGGCCAGATCGCGCTTCGGCGCCGCATCGGGTTTGGCGGCGACGGCGGGCGGCGTGGTCTCCGGCGGCGGCGTCACCGGCGTGAAGCCTTCGGGCACATCAAGACCGTCGGTGGACAGGTCAGATTCCGCGTCGGCGCGCGGCTCCGCGTCGGTCACATCGGCGCTGGTCAGGGGCGCGTTCAGAATATCGTCGTCATCCATAGCTGTTTCGTCCATATCCGGCGCAGGTTCGCTGCTCCGGTTGCGGGGGGTGAAATTCAGCGGCGGACGTCTCGATTTCATTCACGCTTTCCGCCGTCCGGTCGGGCGGCGGTCCATTTTTCCAGAGTTTGACGTGTTCTCTTTACAGGCGAAAGCTATCTCCTGCACCGGAGAATGGCAAAGCTTTTTGTATGGATTGAAGAAAAAGGGGAGCTATGACGCAGCGCGGTCGCGATCGTGGTCCGAATCCTGTGGCGGGCGATGCGCGGCGGGCGCGTCGCCGCTGTGTCCGGGATCGCCGGAGGACGAACCGGACGATTGTCCATGCGCGCCGAAATGCGCGAGCACGACAGCCATCAGGAACGCGATCAGCGAACTCAACAGATTGTGCAGCCAGGACATGACGCCCACCCTCCCGGCGCGCATCATGCGCCGAAGCGCGTGTCGTTGCAATCAAAACGCGTAGCGAAAGCGTCAGATTATGTCAGCACTCACGCTGAAGGTCGCGCCGCCAGCCAGATCAATGCGCCCCAGCAGGCCAGATTGGCGGCGGCGGCGAGGAAGGTGAAGGCGATCAGGACCGGTCCCGGCCAACCGCCATTCATCAGCAAGGACAGCAGGGCGACCAGCGCTTGCGGCGCGAACAGCCACAGGCCGTGCGGTCCTGAACCCGCGTCGCGAAACCGGCGGGTCAGCAAACAAACAACGGGCCATGCCAGCGCGACCCAGACGCCGGACAGGATCAGGGCTTCATCGACCCCCGGCAGCGCGGCCAGAACCAGATCGAGCGCCAGCGCGATCAGCAGGACGGCGCCCAGACCGGTAAGAAATCCGGTGCGGTCGATGCGCCCTTTCGGCGATAGCCACGCCGTCACGCCAGCGCCTCCGGTTGCGGACCAAAACCGTTGTCGCGCCTTTGTCCGGGTGCGTGCAGGTTCCAACTGATGAACAGGTTGTAGAGGATCAGAACCAGGGTCGCCATCACGCCGAACCCCTTGTAGAAAAACACCTGAATGAACGGGTCGATCAGCCCCAACAGACTGAAAAAGAAGGACAGGACGCCGCCCTTGAGCAGGGCCTGCTCCAGCACCACGGCGCTGCACACGATAACCGCGAAGGCGATCAACAGGATCGGCGCGTAAAGATAGCCGCTCAGACCGCGATCGTGCAGGCGCTGAATCGACAACTGCGCATAGCGATATTGCAGATACAGCACGAGCAGGGTCACGATGGCGGCCACCGCCATCGACAGGACGGGCTTGTCGCGCGTCAGGCTGACAATGACGACGGCGCCCAGCAGCAGGGCGAAAATCGTGGTCCAGCCCATACGGCCCGTCGCTTCGCGAAAACTGCGCCGGTCGAGGCGGCCGCTGGCGTTCCAACCCAGTTTGAGCATGGCGAGGCTCCGTATTAACCCTGTTGACTGTAGCGGCGCGCGGCGCGGCTGTAAATGCGCGCCGCTGATTGCCGGTGGTCCGGTTTTGGGCTAGCGGTAGGCGCGGAGGACGGCATGACCGGATTTACGCCCGTGCGGCGCGAAAGACTGAACGCGGAGGCGATCGCCGAGGCCGTGCGCGACCTCGACGCGCCGGTGGTCTTTGCAGGCGCGGTCGCCGACTGGCCGCTGGTCCGGCAGGCCTCGACGGATGCGCTGATTGACTATCTCAAGGGCTTTGACGCCGGCAAGCCCGCGCAGGTCTTCCGTCAGGCGTCAGGCGGCGACGGACGGTTTTTCTACGGCGAGGGCGCGGACGGCTTCAACTTCCAGCGCGCGGAGGCGCCGCTGTCCGCTGCGCTGGAGCGGCTGCGCGTTCTGGCGAAAGGCGGTTCCGATGAGCGCGTCTATATCCAGTCGGCGCCGCTCGACCTCTATTTCCCGGGTCTGGCGGACGCCAATCCGCTTCCTGGCGTGACGGCGCCGCCGCGCGCCTGGATCGGCAACCGCGCCGTCACGCAGACGCATTTCGACCTCTATGACAATCTCGTCTGCATGGTCGCGGGGACGAAGCGCTTCATCCTGTTCCCGCCGGGACAGACGAAGAACCTCTATATCGGCCCGCTGGAGCATACGGTGTCCGGCGTCCCGACCTCAATGGCCAATATTGACGCGCCGGATTTTAAGCGCTTTCCGCGCCTGCGCGAGGCGCGGGCGTCGGGGTTGATCGCGGAGTTGAAGCCCGGCGATGTCCTGTTCGTCCCCTATATGTGGTGGCATCAGGTCATGTCGGACGACGCCTTCAACATGCAGGTCAATTGCTGGTGGAACCCGGCGGCGGATATGCCGCAACCCATGCAGGCTTTGGCGCACGCGCTTCTGGCCGTGCGCGACCTGCCTCCGGCGCAGAACCGGGCGTGGAAAGCGATGTTCGACCATTTCGTCTTCCACCAGTCCGATCCGGTCGCCGATCACCTGCCCGAAGCCATGCGCGGCATTCTGGGCGACCTGACGCCGGAGGTCCGTGCGGCGATGCTCAAGGCGCTGGGGCAGGGCTTGCAGGGTTAGAAGATCTGCGCCTGTCCGACGCCTGGTGGTAGGCCGTATTTATTGGGCCCGTTGGTGCCGGGCCGCGTCAGTTGGAAGCGCAGAAAGATGTTGATGATGATCGTCGGCAGCAGAATGGCGAAGAAGACGCCCTGACTCGTCGTCTCATCCAGCCGCACGGGTGCGCCGACGGCGAATGTGGCGAATAGCCAGCCGCCGCCGACCGCCATGGCCAGCACGGTTACCAGCGGGCTGAGTAGCATGAACCAGCCTGACAGATTGCGGTCGTGCAGTCGGCGCACCATGACCTGCATGAAGCGATAGCGGTAATAGGTGATCAGGACAAAGCCCGCGATCCACGCGATGGCGCACAGCCAGATCGGCGCCGTCATCGCTCCGATCCCGCCCAGAACGAACAGGGCGATCGGTATCAAACAGAAGGCGAAATGCCGCCACCGTTCCTTGCGGTAAGTCTCCCGGTCTATGCGACCGTTTGTGTCCCAACTCAGATTTATCATGATTTCCCCCCTGAGGCGCTGCCATAAACATTATCGTGCGGCTGCCCCGGCGCCAGCACCAAGACGAGCCACATCAGCGGCGAGACGCCCGGCACAAGGTTGAGCGCCGCCAGCCAGCCGCTCTGGCCGAGATCGTGCAGCCTGCGCACCTGCGCGGCGATTTCGATCCATATGCCGAGGCCGCAACCGAGGACAAAGGCGACGACCGCCGCCCAGAAGCCTGGCGCCGGGTGGAAGTCAGACGGAGTCGAAGGCAGTCTTCCCGCGCCGTTCCCCAGCACGATCATGGCGATGATCAGCGCGATCAGCACGACATAGGGGGCAAGGCTTTCCAGCAGATAGCGCACGCGCCCTGAACGTCCGTAAAACGATAGCAGCGTCATGATGCCTCCCCCCCTGTCAGAAAGGCTGACATAACGGCGGCGAAAGTCAATCGCCAATCAGCGGCCCGCGTGGCGCTCGCGCAGCACCGCCAGCACGTTCTCCAGCGATGTGCCGCGCGCCATCAGAAGGACTGACAAATGATAGAGCAGGTCGGCGGCCTCGTTGTGCAGCTCCTCATCGTCGCCGCAGCGTCCGGCCAGCGCCGTTTCCAGACCTTCCTCGCCGACCTTCTGGGCGATTTTGGCGACGCCCTTCTGCATCAGGCGCGCGGTATAGGAATCGGCGGGCGGCGCCTTGGCGCGCTCTGCAACCACACCGGCCAGCTTGCCGAGGAAGCCGATGCCCGGCGCGTCCTCGTGACCGAAGCAGGAGGTGGTTTTGGTGTGGCAGGTCGGGCCGTTCGGGCGCGCATAGACCAAAAGCGCATCCTCGTCGCAGTCGGTCAGCACCCGGTCCAACTCCAGCGTGTCGCCGGAGGTCTCGCCCTTCATCCACAACCGGCTTTTCGAGCGCGACCAGAAGGTCACACGCCCGCCTTGCAGCGTGGCCTTCAGCGCCTCTGCGTTCATGTAACCCAGCATCAGCACCTGCAAGGTGTCGGCGTGCTGCACCACGGCAGGGACAAGGCCGCCGTCCTTGGCAAAGTCGATCCGGTCGATATCGGCGACGGTGAGGGGATTGGGCAGGGCGTGGGAGTCGGACATGGTTACAGTCTCACCGGAATGCCTGCTGCGCTTAAGTTCCGCTTCAGGTCGGGGATGGCGATGATCTTCTTGTGGAACACCGAAGCGGCCAGGGCGCCGGACACGTCGGCCTTATCGAACACCTCGTTAAAATGCTCAGGGGCGCCCGCGCCGCCCGAGGCGACCAGCGGGATATGCAACAGGTCGCGCGCCAGCCGCAATTGTTTCAGATCGTAGCCCTTGCGCACCCCGTCCTGATTCATGCAGTTCAGCACGATCTCGCCCGCGCCGCGCTGTTGCGCCTCGACAATCCAGTCGAGCGTGCGGCGGCCGACTGTGCGCATCTTGTCCGGGTCGCCGGAATACTGATGGACGATGTAGTCGCCGTTTTCCTCGCGGCTATCGACCCCGACCACCACGCACTGCGATCCGGCCATCTCGGCCAGTTCGTCGATCAGGTCCGGGCGCTCCAGAGCGGGCGAATTGATCGACACCTTGTCGGCGCCGGAATCGAGGCAGCGCACCGCCTGTTCCGCGGAACGGATGCCGCCCGCCACGCAGAACGGAATATCGAGCGCGCGGGCAATGTCGCGCACCCAGTCATAATCGACGGTGCGGCCCTCAGACGACGCCGTGATGTCGTACAGCACCAGCTCGTCCGCGCCTTCGTCGCGATAGCGCAGGGCCAGATCGACGGCGTCGCCCAGCACCTCATGGCCGAGAAACTGCACGCCCTTGACGACCTTGCCGTCCTTGACGTCGAGGCAGGGGATAATGCGTCTAGCCAGCATGACAAGCGCTTTCCAAAGAATATCTAGATCCTCCCCTGCGCAGCGGGGGAGGTGGCGAGCAAGCGAAGCGCGTCGAGACGGAGGGGGCCGCTGCCGCCCCCGCCGCCCCCTCCGGCGCGGACAAGCCGCGCCACCTCCCCCGCTGCGCAGAGGAGGCTTTTGGCAGCCTACCCAACATTGAGCGCCGCCTTCAAATCGATCAAACCCTCATAGATCGCCTTGCCGACGATCGCGCCGTGGACGCCAAGCGCCTTGAGATCGTATAGGTCTTCGACCGAACGCACGCCGCCGGAGGCTTGAATCTCCAGATCCGGGCGCTTGTGACGTAAGGCGCGCATCAGCTCCATATTCGGCCCCATCAACATGCCGTCGCGCGACACGTCGGTGACGAGGATGCGTTGCGCGACGCCAACCGGATAATAGTCCAGCACGTCCCACAGCGATATGCCCGACCCTTCGACCCAGCCATGCAGGGCGGCGTCGAAATCGCCGTCTTTCGTCGGAATCACATCGAGCGCCAGGGTGATGCGATCCTTGCCGAAATCGCTCAGCCAGCCGCGCACCTCGTCCGGGCTTTTCACCGCCGCCGAGCCGACCACGACCGCCGAGACGCCTGCATCGAGCAGGGTCTGCACATGCTTGCGCGACCGCACCCCGCCGCCGGTCTGAATCTTCGCCTTCGAGGCTTTCGCCAGCCGTCCGATCAGGTCATGCTGCTGCGGCGATCCGGCCTTGGCGCCGTCCAGATCGACAATATGCACCCACTGCGCGGCTTCGGCGTTGAACAGGTCAAGGCGTTTGAACGGATCGGAATCGTAACGGGTCACGGCGTCGAAACGCCCCTGCGCAAGGCGGACGCACTCACCGTTGATCAGGTCGATGGCGGGATAAAGGATCATAGACTCACAAAATTCTTCAGGATGTGAGCGCCGACGCTGGACGAGCGCTCCGGGTGAAACTGGCAGCCCCAGACATTGTCGTTACGCACCATAGCCGCGAACGGCTGGCCATAGGTGGAGGTCAGGAGCGTGGCGTCATTGACCGGACAGACGAAGGAGTGGACGAAATAGGCGTAATCGCCGTCCTGAACCCCCGCATTGAGCGGGTCTTGGCGCACGACGCGGAGCTGGTTCCAGCCCATATGCGGCACCACCAGATCGGCGGGAACCGTCATCTTCGTCACCCGTCCGGGGATCAGGCCGAGGCAGGGCACATCGCCTTCTTCCGAGCCTTCGAACAAAAGTTGCTGCCCCAGACACACGCCGAGCAGCGGAACCTTGAGGCCGCGAATGACGTCGAAAAGCTCAAGCTCATGGATGCGGCGCATGGCGAAGCCCGCCGCGCCGACGCCGGGCAGCACGACCTTTGACGCCGCAGCGATTTCGGAGGCGTCCGAGGACAGCCGCGCCGACGCGCCCAACCGCTCCAGCGCGAACAGCACGGAGGCGGTATTGGCGCAGCCCAGTTCAATAACGATAATCTCGTCGCTCACGCTAACATGCCTTTCGTCGAGGGCAGGGCGTCGCCTTCAATGCGCGTCGCCTGCCGCAGGGCGCGGCCCAGGGCCTTGAAACAGGCCTCGGTCTTGTGGTGGTCATTGCCACCTTTGACCTCGACATGGACGGCGGCGCCCAGGGTTTCCGACAGCGAACGGAAGGCGTGGGCGGTCATTTCGGTCGGATAGTCGCCGATGTGCGAGGCCTCAAAATGGCCTTCGAACACACAGAACGGACGCCCGCCCAGATCGACGCTGACCCTGGCCTCGGTCTCATCCATCGGCAGCACAAAGCCGAAGCGCGCCATGCCCGCCCGGTCGCCCAGAGCCAGTTTCAGCGCCTGACCGAAGGCCAGCATGCAGTCCTCGATCGTGTGGTGCGGGTCGATCTCCAGATCGCCTTCGCAGCCGACCTGCAACGAGAAGCCGCCGTGGGTCGCGACCTGATCGAGCATGTGATCAAAGAAGCCGACGCCGGTGCGGATCAGGACAGGCTTAGGCTGGTCGAGATTGACCGTGACCGCGATCTTGGTCTCCTTGGTGTCGCGCAGAATTTCGCCGACGCGCGGCGCTTTGCCCTCCGGCGCGACGCCAAGCGCGGTCAGGATGCGGTTGTTCGTCGCCACATCGCCCATCGCCAGCAGCAGGCCGTTCGGCGTCACCTGCGCCGACAGGCCCATGCGTTTCAGCGCGGTCTGGGTCGTGATCAGCGCCTTGGGCCGCAGCAGCATGAACGGGCCGTCATTGAGGTCGAACGAGTCGAGCTGTTTCGAGCGTGACAGGGCCTCGCGCAGCCGGGCCTGTTCGGCGCGGATGGTGTCGATGCGGGCGGCGACGCTCAGGGCGCGCGACGGCGACAAGGCGGCCTCGGCGGCGCGGACACTGGGGGTCGGCACCGGATGCGGCTCGCAGAATTTCAGCAGGCCCTGCAAGGTCTTCGTCCCGGCGATCAGCGCCCCGACGCGCGCCCCGGCCATGCCGAACAGGTAGGACAGGCTTTTCAGCACCACCACATTCGGCTCGGTGACGGCCAGTTCGACCAGACTGTCCGCCGTGCAGGCGTCGAAATAGCTTTCGTCGATGACCAGCAGGCACGGGAAGATATCGACCGCCAGCGAGCGCGCGGCCACCATGTCCCAGGCGCGGCCATCGCTCTGACGCGGATTGTGGATCAGCAGAAAGCCCGCGCCCTTGGGCAGGGGGCCGCTTTGCGGCGGCTGGCGCACAGAGAGATTATAGACGGCGCTGAGATCGTCGAGATAGTGGTCGGCTTGCGCGCAGACAAATTCATGGCCAGGCACGCGCAGGCGGCGCATCAGCACCTCCATGGCGTGCGAGGCGCCGCGCGTCACCATCAGGCTGTGCGCCTCGACGCCGTAGAAGTCGGCCATGCGCTCTCGCAGCGGCTCCAGCGACGGCGGCAGCGATTCCAGCCCCGCGCCCGTGGCGTTCAGCGATGAGAAGGGCGAGTTGAACATCTATATCTCCAAGCGGAAATCGGCCGCCCCGCGCTCAAGAAGCGAAGCGTTAGCGCAAACAAAAATGCTGGCGGCGCAAACCCGGATCATCCTTTTAAATCTCCAGTCGGAAGTCCGCCGCCAGAGCGTGGGCTTCTAAACCTTCGAGCCGGGCCAGGCGGGCGGCGGCGGGGGCGATGGCGGCGGCGCCCGCGCGCGTCGCCCTCTGCACCACGAAGCTGGTCAGATACGAGCGCACGGTGATGCCGTCATAGGCTCTGGCGGCGCCGTCGGTCGGCAGGACGTGGCTCGGCCCCGCTGCATAGTCGCCAAAGGTCTCCGCAGCGTAGGTTCCGGCGAAGATCGTCCCGGCGGCGGTCAATTGCGGGATCAGCGCATCGACCTCCGCGACCTGAAGCGCTAGGTGTTCGGGACCATAGAGGTTGGAGACCTCGGCGGCTTCTTCCAGCGAGGCGACGATAAAGGCGCGCGCCTGATCGAGCGAGGCCTTGGCGATCTGCGCGCGCGGCAGGCGCTCGACCTGAAGGGCGACCTCGGCCTCGATGGCTTCGGCGACGGCGCGTGAGGTGGCGACGAGGATGACCTGCGCGTCGGGATCGTGTTCGGCCTGGCTAAGGAGATCGGCGGCCACCAGCTTCACATTGGCCGTCTCATCGGCGATGCATAAGAGTTCCGACGGCCCGGCGGGCATGTCGATGGCGAGGCTGGAGACGCGCTCGGTGGCGTAGCGCTTGGCTTCGGCGACATACTTGTTGCCGGGGCCGTAGATCTTATCGGCGGCGGGAACGCCCTCAAGCACCCCCAGCGCCAGCGCCGCCACGCCATGCGCGCCGCCGACGCGCCACACCGCATCAAGGCCGGAAGCCGCGCCCGCTGCGATCATCATCGGGTGGATTGAACCATCTTTTGCTGTCGGGGTGATGCAGACGCGGTTCGGCACGCCGGCGACCAGGGCCGGAACCGCTGTCATGATCAGGGTCGAAAACAGAGGCGCTGTGCCGCCCGGTGCATAGAGGCCTGCCGTGGTGATCGGGCGATAGACGCGCTGCAAGCTCAGACCCGGTTTCGGCGCAATGACGGGGCCGTCGCCGGGCAGCTCGGCGGCTTGAAAGCTGCGCACATTCTCAACCGCCAGCTCCATCGCCGCAAGATCGTCGGCGGAGAGTTGCGCGCGCGCGGCGTCCACGGTCTTCGCATCGAGCCGGATTTGCGTCGGCGCATGGCCGTCGAGCTTGATCGCCCAGTCGGCCAGCCCCGCAAAGCCGCGCGCCTCGATGTCGTCGAAAATCTCATGCACGCGCGCCAGCACCGCCGGATCACGGCGGTTCTCCGGCCGGGCGAGGGCGTTGCGGCGCTCGGAGGCGCTAAGGTCTTTCCAGATAAAGGTCTTCATGTTGCGACGGCCCATCCGGGCGCGCTCCTAAAAAAATTCCCCGGCGCGGGATCGCGCCTCACTTCATCATCTTCTCAATCGGCAGCACCAGTATGGCCGAGGCCCCGGCGCTTTTCAGCTTGTCCAGCGTGTCCCAGAACACGTTTTCCTGACAGACGGCGTGGACGGCGACCACATCGTCACGGCCAGCCAGCTGCATGATGGTCGGGGCCTCGGCGCCGGGGATCAGCCGGATAATGTCATCGAGATGCGCGCGCGGGGCGTTGAGCATGACATATTTCGCGCCGGTCGATTCCGTCACGCCATCGAAGCGGCGCACCACCATGTCATAGGTGTGCTGCAATTCGGCGGGCGGGGCGTGCGGAGCCTTGATCAACACGGCCTCGGACTTCAGCACCAGGTCGCACGCTTTCATGGCGTTCGCCTCAAGCGTCGCGCCGGTCGAGACCAGATCGCAGATCGCGTGGGCGATCTTCATGCGTGGGGCGACCTCGACCGCGCCGCGCATCTCGACGATGTCGGCGGTGACATTGTTCGCCTTCAGCCACTTGGCGAGAATGTTGGGGTAGGAGGTGGCGATGCGCTTGCCGTTCAGCCATTGCGGGCCGGTATAGTCAGCGTCGGCGGGCACGGCGATCTTCAGCGTGCAGGAACCGAAGCCCAGGCGCATGACGATCATGTCCGACAGGTCGGTCTCAGGGAAGTGTTCGGCCAGCACGTTCAGGCCGACAATACCCAGCTCCGCCACGCCGTCGGCCACGAAGGTCGGAATATCGTCGTCGCGCACGCGCAGCAGGTCGATCGGCTGGTTCTCGATGCGGTACAGAAGCTCGTTGGCGCCCTTCATGACGCGCAGGCCCGCGCCGGAGATCAGCTCCAGCGAGCGGTCGGCCAGTCGGCCGGATTTCTGCACGGCGATACGGAGGCGGGGTTCAGTCATGCGTCTTATCTTTCATCTTATCCAATACGCGCCGGTAGCCCTGATGCGGCATGTCGCGCAGGAAGCGGGCGACGCGCGTGACCGTGGTGGTCGAGGCGCCGGTCAGCTCGGAGATTTCGCGGTAGCTGAGGCCGCCCTGATCGAGCAACCTCGCCACCTTGAACCGCTCGGCGAAGGCGCGCAACTCACCGGGCGTACACAGATCGTCGAGAAAGGCCAGAACCTCCTCGCGCGATTGCAGACCCAGCAGGGCCTCGGCCAGAGCGGCGACGTCTTCAGGCTTGGTCAGCGACATGTCTCACCGTAGTAACGTGTTATCGCGCTAATACAGTGTGACGGGTTGGGATGCAAGCTGCAATTCAGAGATTTGCATGAACTTTTATTTCAGCGCGTGGTTTCCGAGATCAGCCAGCAACGATTTTTGCCTGCCTAAACCAGGTGCGCGCAGCAGCTAAGAAGCCCTCGGAGTCGGCGAACGAAGCAAAGGCTGTCCTGGGCAGCATGATGGCGCAGCGCCGATTCGTGAAGAACAGGATGGTGCTGCGCGTTTCATCAATCGCGTAGAGTGAGGTCCACGGAATGCTGACCGTGGCCAGTTGGGATGATTTGGTTACGCCTTCGCCTGATATGCTGAGATTATGCTGGACCTTCACCGCCTTGCCAAAGGCGAATTGCGTGACGCCGTGGATATAGGTCAAAACAGGCGTAATTATGTAGGACACTGAGATGGCTAGGACGGTCATGATAATCATGTCTGCCCAATCCATCGCAATGACTTGGTTTTGAAGCGAAAATTACAAAAAATAGAAGCACCGCGACAGTGTCCAATAATTATGACGAAGATAGGCGCGATAAAAGGCGCTGTAATCGCTGATCTTGATCGAATAGCCGTTAAGACTTGTCGTGGCGTCATTCATGTCAATATTGTGCAATGATACCGTTAAATAATCAAGACGCTGAATCTTGATGAGCAATGGCCGCCAGCCGCTCGATCAGCCGGTCGCGCTCCAGAGTCAGGCCCTTGTAATCGAGCTGTTGCGACGTATAGGCGCCTAGCTGCTCGATCAGGGCGCGGGCCAGGTCGGGGGCGTTGGGCAGGCGCTCCATTTCGGTCAGCGGATCGAGAAAGATGCGAATGGTGAACAGGATATCGCCGCTCACCGGCAGCTTGCGTAAGGTCTGGCGCTCCAGACGGAAATAGAGGTTGTCGATGCGCTCATCGCCAAATCTCCATTGCCCCGCCGAGTGCGGATGGTGCAAAGCGTCGTCGGCGTGCAGCGACCAGTTCCAGCGATAGACCGGCTGTTCGGTGCGTAAATTATCGAACATGCGCTCGATGATATTAGCGTTACGCGTGTCGCGGCCAAAGTCCGGCACGGGGGCGTGAATCTCCTGCAAGGCCTTGCCGAATTTTTCATGCAGCCGCCATGAGGACGGAAAGCACAGATGCGCCGCGGCCAGACGCCAGCCATCCTCGCCCCGTCGCATCAGCACAAGGTCTTCCTGCACCAGCCCGCCCGCGATCAGCAGGGGCGGATAGGGCGTATCCAGACGCACGCGGCGGAAAGCGGGGACGATGTCGATCTGCGGGCCCAGGCGCTGATAGATGCCGGGCCAGCGTTCGGGCAGGTGGTCGGCCAGCAGGGTCAGGACTTCGGCCTGCGCCGCCTCCGTGCCGGGCTCCATTACGAAGATCGTCTCGGGCGCGCGCTCGGCCAGCCGGTCTTTTTCGTCGAGATAGGCCAGCAATGTGTCATCGACCGCGATCCACCCCGCCGGATCGAGCGGTTTGACGCCGATGGTGAACAGCTTGTGCGAACCGTCGTAGGGGGTGTGCATGTCAAAAACTTAGCAAGAAAGAGACCCCACCACCATCCTCCTTCGCTGACGCTGCGGAGGACGGTCCCCCTCCCCATCAAAGATGGGGAGGCAATGAGAATAAGGGCGCCAACATCGAGGGGGATTAAAAATCCGGCCCGCGTAATCAAACGCGAGCCGGATAAACGCAACTAAGTTTTCGCTGCGGCGCGTTCGCCGCTTACTTCTTGAGGAAGCCGCCGAACTTGTTGTTGAAGCGCGAGACGCGGCCGCCGCGATCGAGCAGCGTGCCCGTGCCGCCGGTCCAGGCCGGGTGGGTGCGCGGGTCGATGTCGAGGTTCAGGACGGCGTCTTCCTTGCCGTAGGTCGAGCGCGTCTTGTAGCTGGAGCCGTCGGTCAGGGTGACCGTGATCCAGTGATAATCGGGGTGGCCGTCTTTTTTCATCTTGCGATCCTTGCTACGTCAGCCAGCATGACGCCGACGCCAGAAAAGGGTGGAGCTAAACTTTAGCGAAGCGCGGCTCATACAGGATGCGGCCTTGCCGCGCAAGGGCTTGTTGTTTAAACAGCCGTCATGCCCGACTCCGCCCCCGAAGCCGCCGCCAAAGATCGTCCCTCCGCTGGCGCCGAGCTGGCCGCCCAGATCCGGCACGCGGCGGGCGGACGGGGCAAGACGCGCAATCTGAAGCCTCTGGCGCGGCTATGGCCGTATTTGATGCGGCAGAAGCGCAATCTGGCGCTCATGCTGGTGTTTCTGGTCATTTCGTCGGCGGCCAGCCTCAGCCTGACCGGCGCGGCGCGTCTATTGGTCGATAAGGGATTCGGCTCCGGCAATGCAGCCCAGCTTGACGCCTGGTTCCTGGTGATCGGCGGCGTGGCTATTGTGATGGCGCTGGCGACGGCGTTTCGCTACTTCTACATCACCCGGCTGGGCGAACGCGTGGTGGCCGACCTGCGCGAAGACGTGTTCGCGCATATCCTCAGGCTCGACCCTGCCTTTTTCCTCGGTATCCGCACCGGCGAGGTGATTTCGCGCCTGACCAGCGACATCCAGATCATCGAAACGCTTGTGTCGTCCTCGATCTCCATCGCGTTGCGCAATCTCGTCACCTTTGTCGGCGGCCTGACGCTTTTGATGATTGTCAGTCCGAAACTGACCCTGATTGTGCTGGCCCTGTTTCCGTTGGTGCTGGTTCCGCTGATCACCTTTGGCCGCGCCGTGGGCAAGCTGACGCGCAGGACGCAGGACAATTTCGCTGACGCGGTCGGCTTTGCGTCCGAATCGCTCGACGCGCTGGAGACGGTGCAGGCCTTTGTGCGCGAAGCCTTTACGCGGCGCAGGTTCGACGCGGCGGTCGAGACGGCGTATGCAACCTCGCTGAAGCGCATCCGCGCGCGGGCGACCATGACGGCGCTGGTGATCTCGCTGGTGTTCGGCGGCATCGCTGTGGTGCTGTGGCTGGGCGCGCACGATGTCTTCCATCACCGCATGACGACCGGCGCCCTGATCCAGTTCGTCATGCTGTCGGTGTTCACGGCGGGGTCGGTCGCCAATCTCAATGAGACCTGGGGCGATCTGCAAAAGGCGGCGGGCGCCATGATGCGCATCGACGAGCTGTTGCAGTCCGAGCCGAATATCACCGCGCCGCCGACGCCCGCGAACCTGCCTGCGCCGCGCGGCGAGATTCGCTTCGAGCATGTGCGCTTCGCCTATCCGTCGCGGCCCGATACGGTGGTGCTGGACGACTTTTCCCTGCACGTTCAGCCCGGCGAGACGGTAGCCCTGGTCGGACCGTCCGGCGCGGGCAAGTCGAGCGTGTTCCGGCTGCTGCTGCGCTATTACGACTTCAATGAGGGCCGGATCGAACTGGACGGCGTCGATATCCGCGCCGCCGACCCCAAGGCGGTGCGCGAGCGCCTGTCTCTGGTGGCGCAGGACGCGGCCCTGTTCTCCGGCTCGGCGGCCGACAATATCCGCTTCGGGCGCGAGAGCGCGACGATGGACGAGGTGCGCGCCGCTGCCGCCAAGGCGCAGGCGCTCGGCTTTATTGAGGCGCTGCCACAAGGTTTCGACACGCCCTTGGGCGAGCGCGCCAAGTCCTTGTCCGGTGGTCAGAAGCAGCGTTTGTCGATTGCGCGGGCTTTGGTGCGCGACGCGCCGGTGCTGCTGCTCGACGAGGCGACCTCGGCGCTCGACGCCGAGAATGAGCGGCTGGTGCAGGAAGCGCTGAGCGAAGCGATGCGCGAACACACCACGCTTGTCATCGCCCACCGGCTGGCCACGGTGCTGAAGGCCGACCGCATCGTGGTCATGGACGCCGGGCGCGTGGTCGATATCGGCACGCACGACGAACTGGTCGCCCGCGGCGGGCTTTATCAAAGGCTGGCCAGCCTGCAATTCGAGGTTTAACGGCTTTTCAACAGCCCGATGGTAATCCTTGTACGGAGGAATGGCCGACAGACGCCGTTTCCGCTCTCAAGGAATAGTATTTATGAAAGTTGCGTACCCGTTTGCTCTTGGCCTGATCATGGCCGCTTCCGTTTCGGCGTTTGGCGCGCACGCCGCCGACAAACCCTTTTTCAAACTCAGCGGCGAGGCCAGTCTGGCGACGGCGGGCATGACCAAGGGCGCCACCGATACGGACGGCGATCCGCAAGGCTTGGTCGGGCTGAAAGTCTCGCACGGAATCTGGTACGCGGGGGCGCGCGTCAAGAACGTCAAGACCGCCGAAGGCGGAGACGACCAGCAGGAATGGTATGCGGGCGCAGCGGGCAAGGCGGGCGGATATGATCTGTCCTTGCAGGTCGTCTATAAGATCATCGACGGCGCCAGGGCCGGTACGGACGACGCCTATTATGAATGGCAGGGCGCGATCGGGCGCAGCTTCGGCAAGACCTCGGTGAAGCTGAGCGAGCAATATACCGGTGATTCCTACGGTAAGACCAAGGCGTCGTACTGGACCGAAGCTTCGGTCGCGCAGAAGATCACGCCGAAGTTTTCCCTGTCGGCGGCCTATGGCCATCGCGATGTCACGCCGGCGAAGAATTACAACGGCTGGAATGTCGGCGGAACCTATGCGCTGCTGAAAAAAACCAGTCTCGACGTGCGCTGGTACGACAGCGATGAACATGGCTACGGCGATAAATATAAGGGCCGTCTGGTCGCCAAAATCAGCCAGAAGTTTTAAGCGCCTTTTCCCTCTCCCCGTAAACGGGGGGAGAGGTAGAAGATCAAGGTGGTGGGAGGGGGGATTTGCCGGTCCCTGTCGGGAAGCGTCCCGGAGCGGTCTGCCTTGTTTCGGTGTCATGGGCCTTGCTGACATCCGCCGCTTTCGCCATTCTGACCGGCGGCGTGTGGGTCGTCTTCGTCTCCGCGACCGGCGTTTTGATCGCCTCGCCAGCAGCGTCCCACCATTTGCCAAGATCGCGACGGCGCTCCTCGCTCCATCTGAGCGTCCCGGCCAGCGACACCTGCGCCTTGAGGGCTTCGCCCTCGTTTTGCGCGCGCTCGGCGCGAAGCTTGCGCGGATCGGGCCCTTGATGTTCGGCGTGGTCGCAGCGGCTGTAGAGCCGCTCGATGACCGAGGCCACGCGCACGGCGCGCTCGACGCCCGGTAGGTCTTCGGGATCGTCCATGGCCGATATCTTGATCAACATCCGGTCGGCGAAGGCGCGCAGCATCTCGCGCCTTTGTTCCGGCGTCAGGTGGGGCTGATCTGTGCGCGCATCCGATGACATGGGGATAGGATGCAGCAGAAATTTGGGAGGGGGATAAGATTAGTCGTCAATCAGGGCAGGACCGTCACAATGATCCGCTTGTAGCTTGTCAAGGATGGCATGCCCTTATCAGTAACCTTCAGGATGATATGGACAGTTTCCGGCTTTGTGACGACGGGGGCCGTGAAACCAGCGTGGTAAACATCTTCAGCGCCACTGATCGCGATCGGCTTGTCGAGACTTCCGGCTTCGGCATAGTCGAACCATAGATAGCTGAGGCTGTCGCCGTCGGGATCGGTCGTGCCCGCCGCACTCATGCCGACGTAATCGCCCGAATGAACCGTCATATGATCCGGCGTTGCGAGTTTGATGATCGGTGCGTGATTGGTCTGCGCAAAGGGCTTTGTGGCCCATTGCATACGCGCCGCGAAGTCGTTCTGGTAATCGTCGCGCCAGCGCCACAGGGTTACGCGGAAGTCCTTGAAAGTTTTGTCTCCAGGCTTGATGGCGCGACCGTAATCGGATGGAACATAGGGCGTATAGGCGTCTATGGCGTTCGACCAGATGGGGCGCGTTTCCGGCATTATTGGAATGCCACCGTTGACGCTGTCGCCCAGACCTTCGACCGAAGGTGTCGCCAATATATAGCGCCCACCCCAACCGCCATAATCCGGATGATCCGGAACGCTTAAACCATTGGGTATGAGGGCCAGAAAGGATGGCGTGTCGCCTTCCATGCCCCAGCCAACATCGGGATAGGCTGCGCCCAGCGCGCCATGGCCCTGTTGAATGTTTTTAGCCAGCCAGCCATTGCTGATCCTGTCGTTGTCGATGCCGTCGATGACGGCGTTGTTGCCGGTCCAGGTCGCATTGGCGTAGGCGCCAACGCTGACGATATAGAAGAGATCCGGAAATTTTTTGCGCAGCCACGGTCCCGCGTCGTCCTGATCGGAAATTGCATAGACTCGCAACTTGGCGATCAGTCGTTTGGCTTCGACGGGCGATTTGGTGTCGTGAATTGTTTCCAAGGCTTGAGCCAGCGTATTGATTCCGCCCCATGCAGTGACCCAGAGCGGGCGCGGGTCGTTCGATTCCAGCGCCTTTACAATTAAGTTGGAGCCTGCGGAGTCCTTGCCATTGCCGACCGCGTCCATGCCGTAGCCGGGCTGGCCTACCGCCACCTTCGCCAGCAGACTTTCCACTGTTGGATAGCCGGTTTCGTTCAGGAGCAGATTGGGCCGCGCCTTGCCATAGGCTTCAATGACGTGACGTATGTCGTCAGGATGGGTGTCATTCTTCATCCACACCGAGGTCGTGGCGACCAGACCTTCAATGTCGATCTCGCTGGAATACAGCATCAAACGCACCATCGATTCGGTGTCGTCCGGTTCGCCGCCAATGTCCGTCAGAACGATCAGGCGCTGCTTCTTCGTGGGGGCGGATAAAGGCGGGTGCGCCGCTGCGGGCTGGGCCGCCATCGTCTGCAGGGGCGCAAGGCAAAGACCGCAGGCGAGGAGAATGGACGGCGACAGGATCTTGTGCGGCATTTTCGGAGCTTTCCCTGAGAGTTTATTTTTTGTGGTAGCGCTATTATCGAGCCTTGTGAAAATCAATCCGCCTCGCAGACTCAGGCGCAAAAAAGGCCACCGCCAGAGTGGTGGCCTTTTCCTGAGCGTCAACCTACCCCGCAAACACGCCCATGGGCAGGCCGGTGTGGCCGCGTAAGGAGGCGGACGGGATTTCGAACAGGGTTCCGGCCTGTTTGTCGTCGGCATCGACCGGCGGCTGGGCGGCGGTGGTGACGAACATCCGGTCGAGATTGGCGCCCGCAAAGGTCAGGCTGGTGGATTGTTTGGCCGGAACCATCACGTCGAAATCGAGCTTGCCGTCGGGCGTATAGCGGCTGACGCGCGCGCCGCCGTAATGCGACACCCACAGACCGCCCTGCGCGTCGGTGGTGCAGCCATCGGGGAAGCCGACGCCGTCGGGAAGCTTCACGAAGACGCGCTTGTTGCTGAGCGATCCGTCGGCGGCGAGGTCGAAGGCATAGACGATGCCGTCATGCGTCTCGTTATGATAGAGGGTCTTGCCGTCCGCCGAGAAGGCCGGGCCGTTGGTGCAGGTATAGCCGGTGTCCATTGTGTGGACGCTGAGATCCGGGTCGATGCGGTAAAGATTGGCGATGCGGTCCTTGAAGGCCAGGTCCATGGTCCCGGTCCACAGACGGCCCATGGGATCGACCTTGGCGTCGTTGAGACGGACGGCTGCGTTGTCCTTTTCGATGCTGAACAGCGGGGTCAGCTTGAACTCCGGGTCGAAGCTGACCGCGCAGACCGTGCGCAGGATGGCGCACAGGAAGCCGCCCGACTTGCGCTCGACGATCCACGGCACGATATCCGGCGTGTCCCAGCTCTGCTGGCTGTTGTCCTTGAAGTTGAGGCGGTGAATCTTCTTGCCGCGGATATCGACCCAGTAGAGGGCGTTGTCGCGCGCCGACCAGATTGGGCCTTCGCCGAGGATCATGCCCGGCGGGGTGACGGCGCGCGGAGTCTCGTCGGCGCGGGCGAGGGTGGGGAGCGAAGCGGCGGCGCTGGCGGCGAGGCCGGTGAGCAAGGCTGAACGGCGGGTGATGTGACGCATGGGTGTCCTCTCAGATTTATAATTATAAGCAGCATAAAGCGCGGAGAGGGGTTGGGCGTCAAGCCGACGATAGCGGTAGCGTGTCGCAACTCAGAACATCTGTGTCATCTGTGGATACCCTTACTGCCGTCGTCTCCGCGGGCGATAAAGGTCGTTTTTTAATCCACAGATCAGCACAGATGTTCAGGGTCGTCGCACGCTACCGCTATCGACGGTGGGGAGCATAAGGTTTGCCGCTGCGCGGGAGAGACTTTACGCCTTCACGCTGAGTTCGGCGCGCAGGCGTTTGGCCGCCGCGACCATGCGTTCCAGCGCCGGGCGGGTCTCGTCCCAGCCGCGCGTCTTCAGGCCGCAGTCGGGATTGACCCAGAGCTGCTGCGGTTTGAGACGTTTGAGAGCTGCGCGCAAAAGCTCGGCCATTTCGGCTTCGGTCGGGACGCGCGGGCTGTGGATGTCATAGACGCCCGGTCCGATCTGGTTCGGATAGTTGAAGTCGGCGAAGGCCTCCAGCAGCGCCATCTGCGAGCGTGAGGTCTCGATCGAGATGACGTCGGCGTCCATCTGCGCGATGGCGCCGATAATGGCGTTGAAGTCCGAATAGCACATATGGCTGTGGATCTGCGTCTCGTCCGCCGCGCCGCTTGCGGCCAGCCGGAAGCAGGCGACGGCCCAGTCGAGATAGGCGGCGGCCTCGGATGCGTCGAGCGGCATGCCTTCGCGGAAGGCGGCCTCGTCGATCTGGATGATGGTGACGCCCGCCGCTTCGAGGTCCAGCACCTCGTCGCGCAGGGCCAGGGCGACCTGACGGCAGACGGTTTCGCGGGGCAGATCGTCGCGCACGAACGCCCATTGCAGCAGGGTCACCGGCCCGGTCAGCATGCCCTTGACCGGCTTATTCGTCAGGGATTGCGCATAGGCGGCCCAATCGACCGTCATCGGCTTCGGGCGCGACACGTCGCCATAAAGTATCGGCGGGCGGACATAGCGCGAGCCATAGGACTGCACCCAGCCGGCTTGCGTAAAGGCGTAGCCGTCCATCTGCTCGCCAAAATACTGCACCATGTCGTTGCGCTCGAACTCGCCGTGGACCAGTACGTCGAGGCCGATCTCTTCCTGCCAGCGGATGGCGCGTTCGGTCTCGGCTTTCAGGAAGGTGTTATAGCCAGCGTCATTGAGTTCGCCGCGATTGTGTTTGAGACGCGCCTGACGCACCTCGGCGGTCTGCGGGAAGGAGCCGATGGTGGTGGTCGGCAACAGCGGCAGGTTCAGGCGGCGCGCCTGTTTGCGGCTGCGCTCGGTGAACGGGCTTTGCCGGTCGTACAGGGCCGGAGTCACGGCGGCGAGGCGCGCGGCGACGTGCGGATTATGGATGCGCTTTGACGCCTTGCGCGCCGCCAGGGCCTCGGCATTGGCCTTGAGATCGGCGGCGACGGCGTCGCGGCCTTCGTTCAGAGCGCGTTTGAGAAGCTGGAGTTCGTCGAGCTTCTGCGCGGCGAAGGCCAGCCAGGAGGTGAGTTCGGCGTCGAGCTGCGTCTCGGCGTTAAGGTCGATGGGGACATGCAGCAGGGAGCAGGACGGGGAGAGGATGACCTGATCGAGCTTCGCCATGACCGGTTCGAGCCGGTCGAGCAGGGCGTTGAGGTCGGTCTTCCAGATATTGCGGCCGTCGATCACGCCGAGGGACAGAAGCTTGTCTTTGGCCAGCTCCGGCAGGCGCGGCAGAAGCTCAGGACGGCTGACCGTATCGACATGCAGGCCCGCCACCGGCAGGTCGAAAGCGAGGCGCAAATTGGCCAGACGCGTATCGAAATAGCTGGTCAGCATGAGTCTGATGTCGGCGTCGCGCGCGAAGCTCTTATAAGTGGTGTCGAGCGCCCAGCGTTTCTGGCCGTCCAGCTCCTGCGCCAGAACAGGCTCGTCGATCTGCACCCAGTCCGCGCCCGCCGCCGCAAGCGTGCGCAGGACTTGCGTATAGACGGGCAGAAGTTTCGGCAGCAGGCTTAAAGCGTCAAAATGGCTGTCTGTGCGCGCCAGCGACAGGAAGGTGACCGGCCCGACCAGAACCGGGCGGGTATGGACGCCTTGCGCCTTCGCCTCCATGAACTCGGCCTGAGGCTTGTTGGTCGTCAGGGCGAAATCTGTATCCGGGCCCAGCTCCGGCAGCAGCACATGGTAATTGGTGTTGAACCATTTGGTCATGTCGAGCGCGGTGGCGTCACCGTGGTCGTGGCCGCAGGCGACCCGTCCCGCCTGTCCTCTGGCCATACGGAAATAGGTCGCAAGGTCCGCTGTCTCGCCAAAACGCCTTGGTATGGCGCCCACCATGAAGGCGGTGTCGAGCAGATGGTCGTAAAGCGAAAAATCGTTCGACGGCAGGATGTCGAGGCCGCTGTGGGCCTGTCGTGTCCAGTTGCGCGCGCGGATGTCGGCCGTGGTCGCCAGAAGTTCGGCCTCGGAGGTCTTGCCGGACCAGTGGGATTCGAGCGCGAATTTCAGCTCGCGCCTTTCGCCAATACGGGGGAAGCCCAGATTGGCCGTTTGAATATGTGTCATCGTGACCCCATTGAGAATGGGGGCGGGGAAGCGAATGCCAGTGTGCATCCTTCGGGTAGTCCCGCCCGTGGATTATCGTCAAACCCAAGGCAGGTCTCCTGGCTCGCGCCTCAATGCGCCGCCGCGTCTTCCCGGTTGCCCAGTGACATATGCGGCGGCGCTCCGCGCTTACAGTTGCGGGAACAGCTCCGGCCTTAAACCGGATTCCCTCTTAGCCGACGCGCATGTCGCCATGCCGCCGGAACCTTTGGTCACGGGCAGATTAGCAGGGTGTTGGCGAGAGTCAATAAAGATATAAAGATATGTTTATGTGATTATGTATGCATCCTAAGCGCCGTTTCCGCGCCCCCTTGCCTTTGCGCGCCGATCCGAGTAGTAACGCGCCCAACGGAATCCCTATTTCTTTGACAAGTCGTATCTCATGAAAATCAACGCCAATACGATCAAGCCCGGCATGATCCTCGAATATCAGAACGGTCTGTGGACCGTCGTGAAAACCGAGCACGTCAAGCCCGGCAAGGGCGGCGCCTTCGCCCAGGTCGAAATGAAGAACCTGGTCACCGGCACCAAGCTGAATGAGCGCTTCCGCTCCGACGACACGGTCGAACGCGCCGTGCTGGAGCAGCGCGACCATTCGTTCCTGTACGAAGACGGCGACATGCTGGTGTTCATGGATACTGAAAACTACGAACAGATCAGCCTGAGTAAGGACTGGGTCGGCGAAGACCAGGTCCGTTTCCTGCATGACGGCATGGTGGTCGTCATCGAATCTCACGAAGAAAAGCCGATCGGCATGAGCCTGCCCGATACGGTGGTGCTGGAGGTCATCGAGACCGAGCCAACCATCAAGGGCCAGACCGCCTCGTCCTCCTACAAGCCCGCCAAGGCCTCCAATGGCATGCGCGTCATGATCCCGCCCTTTATGGGCGTGGGTGAACGCATCGTCGTCTCGACCGAGACCGGCGAATATATGAAGCGCGCGGACTAAGACTGTCGGCGCAAGGCGATTGACATCCGGGCGGGGACCATCTTCGCCCGGATTTGACTTTTTTGTTTCAGCGCCGCTTGGGCGCCATCAGGTGACGTAATGACCGTTCTGCAATCCTCCCTCATTCAGGTCATGGTCGGCGCGGTGCGCAAGGCCTGCAAGGGCGTGGCGCGCGACTTCGGCGAAGTGTCCGAATTGCAGGTCTCGAAAAAGGGGCCGGGCGATTTCGTCACCGCCGCCGACAAGCGCGTCGAGGCCGCCCTGTTCGAGGAACTGCTGCGCGTGCGTCCCGGCTACGGCTTCCTCGGCGAGGAGCAGGGCGAGGTCATCGGCACCGACAAGACGCACCGCTGGATCGTCGATCCGATCGACGGCACCACCAACTTCATGCACGGCATTCCGCACTTCGCCTGTACGGTCGCGCTGGAGCGCGATGGCGAGATCGTGGCGGGCGTGACCTATAATCCGGTCACCAACGACCTCTACTGGGCCGAAAAAGGCAAGGGCGCCTATCGCAACGACCACCGCCTGCGCGTCTCGTCGCGCCGCACCCTGGACGAGGCGCTGATCGGCACAGGCCTGCCGTTTCTGGGCAAGTCCGGCCATGCGCAGGCGCTCAAAGAGCTGCATCAGATCATGCAGCGCACGGTCGGCATCCGTCGCAACGGCGCCTGCTCGCTGGACCTCGCCTATGTCGCCGCCGGTCAGTTCGACGGCTACTGGGAGCGCGGCGTCAAGCCGTGGGATATGGCGGCGGGCCTTTTGATGGTCCACGAAGCGGGCGGCAAGTTCGCCTCGATCGACTCAGACGCCCATCCGTTCGAGACCGGCACGGTGATCTGCGCCAATCTCGACCTGTTCCCGGAATTCCTCGACAAGGTGCGGTTGGCGAAATAGCTATCTGTTATTGCCGGGGTCCATGAAAAAGACCAGGCTGAGCGCCAGCACGGCGGCGGCGTCGCGCTCCGGTCCCGGCGTTTTCGGCAGATAGACGGTCGGCTGCAGGCCGGTCTTGCGCACCGCCGCGACCGGCGTTCCATCCGGGCGCGCAATCAGATAGTCCGAGGTCTGGCCGTTGCTGAGCGTGAAGCCGCCCAGCAGTTCGGTCGTGACGCGCAAGGTGACGTCGCCATAGTGAAATTCGCCGCCCCGCTGCGGCTGGGCCAGACGGTTCAGCAGCTTGCCGCCGGTCGAGAGCGCAAGGTCCAGTTCGGCGTCTTTCGGCGCGGCGCCGCCATAGGCGCAGATATAGGCCAATGTGTCGCGCTTGAACGGCAGCCAGTCGAGGCCAATCCGGCCCTGACCGCCTGCGCAGTCGGCGCTGACCCCGTCGCCCATGCCGGGACCGGTGACGGTGAAGCTGGTCTTGAATTTGTCGGAGGTGAACAGGCCGAGGCCGTCGGCATGGCTTGTCACGGCATGGGTTTCGCCCGCATAGTCGCCCAGAGCATAGCCGGGATGGAACAGGTCATGCCCCTTCTTGCCCTTGAGCTTGATCTCATCGGTCACGGGACGCAACTGGTCGAGGATCGAGTCCTTCGCCTGCGCCGCGCCGGTCAGGGCGAGCGCCATGATCGCGGCGAGACAGGTGGACAATTGGACAGAACGCATAGCAACCCCCTTGTGTTATGACGCGGCGCAGGCTTGCATAGCTGCGTTATGCGGTCAAGCTGACGGGGCCGTCAGGCCTCCAGCGCCATTTTCAGCGCCGCAACGCCCGCCGCCGCGCCGTCCGGGTGGTTCCAGACCGCGCCGGAGACAGCGATGAAGTCGGCGCCCGCCTCGGCGATAGCGCGGGCCGTATCCGCCGTGACGCCGCCAATGGCGACGCACGGCGTCTCCATCGTTTCCTGCCAGATGTTGAGAGTCTCCAGCTTGGCCATATGTTCGACCGCCTTGGTCGTGGTCGGGAAGAAGGCGCCGAAGGCGACATAGTCGGCGCCCGCCTCGGCGGCCTCCATGGCCAGATGACGGCTGTTGTGGCAGGTCACGCCGATCATCGCGTCCGGCCCCAGCAGGCGGCGCGCCTCCTTGTAAGGCGTATCCGACTGGCCGATATGAACGCCGTCGAGCCCCAGTTCCTTCGTCAGTCCGACATGGTCGTTCATCAGCACCGCGACGTCGTGCGCGTGCGCCACCGGCGTCAGAATACGCGCTGCGGCCCGGATATCGTCGTCGCTGGCGTCCTTTAGCCGGATCTGCAGGGCGGCCACCCGGTCGCCGCCCGCCGTCAGGGCGGCGTCCAGGTCGCGCGCAAAGGCCTGCGGGTCAGGGAGGCGCGGCGGGGTGATCAGATAGAGGCGGCAATCGGTCATGCGCCTGCTTTGCCCCAAGTCCGGCGGCGCGGCAAGCAAGCTTATGCGGTTTTTATCGCAGACCATCATCTTCGCATCGACGCCTGCGCCCGTATGTCTATCATGTCGGCCTATGCGGGGGCGCAAAAAATAACGGAGCCTCACCGCTATGACACGTATGAAGACCGCAATCGGCCTGTTCGCCGCCGCCAGCCTGTTCGCCGCCGCCCCGCTGGCGGCCCACGCTCAGGACACCACCTATAACGGCTATTGCTACGCCAAGAAGGACAAGGCCAAGACCACCGGCACGGTGATCGGCGCCATTGTCGGCGGGCTGGCCGGATCGCAGATTTCCAAGAATGAACGCGGTCTCGGCGCGGTCGGCGGCGCGGTCGTCGGCGGCGCGGTCGGACGCGGCATCGGCGCCAGCAGCGTCAAGTGCATGAACGGCGACTACTATTCCTATCAGCAGGGCTATTACCAGCCCGCTCCGGCGCCGGACGGCTATCAGGTCGTCTATTATAAGGATCAGCCGCCGACGAAAGCCTATTCGCACATCTATTACAACCGCGACCGCAGCTACGCCGATAATAACAACAGCTACGGTCAGGCCTATAATCAGGCGCACGATCACTATCGCGGTCAGCAGGGCTGGCGTGACGATCACGGCGACTGGCATACGGGCCGTCCGGTCGCCTTCGGCTGGAAGGACACGTATGGCCGCTGGCACGAGGGTCAGGTGCAGGCCTATGGCTATAAGGATTCCGACGGTCGCTGGCGCGAAACCTCGGCCCCGTCCTATGGTTATAATGATAACCACTAGGCCGACATTGCGTTATGGCCTCCGGGTCGCGGCCCGGAGGCCTTTTCGCCGGTCGCGATGACGCAAATGGCGGGTGGGGCCTAAACAGCTTGAAAAATTTGCATTAACCACTTTGACCTTTGCGGCGGCTGCGCCTAGTTTGCGGGTTCAGTCGGGGCAAGGACAAACACGCGTGCAGGATTTCAGCCGCCGGGCATTGATGACTCTGATGGGCGCCAGCGTCCTGACCGGTCTGGCGTCGTGCGGCCCGAAACCGGATGGCCCGCCGCCGGATGACGATCCCGACGCCGACGCTGACGCCAGTGAGGTGGTCGATCCGAAGCTGGCCCAGCAGGAGGGAACGCTGCAATGGGCGGTGTCGGGGAACTGGCGCAACGCGGTCGATAAGGCGCGCGACAAGTATCAGCACCCGATCGAAACCCTGCAGTTTTTCGAGGTCGATCCGAACAGCACGGTCGTCGATATGTGGCCGGGGGCGGGCTATATGACCGAGGTGCTGGCGCCCTACCTCAACAAGGGCAAGGGCGAATATGTCGCCGCCCTGATCGCGCCGCGCGCGGGCGCCGATCAGGCCATCCTGTCGCTCAACGACGCCTATCGCAAACATTTCGACGCCGACAAAAAGCTTTACGGCGACATCACCTATAGCCAGTTCGGCGCCGACACCGGCCCTCTGGTTCCGGCGGGGACGGCGGACTGCGTGCTGATGATCACCGTGGTGCAGGACTGGATGGCGGCGGGAATCGCCGAAAAGGCGTTCGCCGACGCCTTTTCAGCGCTCAAGCCCGGCGGCGTTCTGGGCGTCGAGCAGCATCGCGCCGATATCGGCAATGTGCAGGATCCGGCGGCCAGCAACGGCTATGTGCAGGAGCCGTTCGTGCGACAACTGGCGTCCGAGGCGGGCTTCGGCTTCGTCGCGTCCTCGGAGATCAACGCCAATCCCAAGGACGACAAGGACCATCCGTTCGGGGTCTGGACCCTGCCGCCGCAACGTCTGACCGCGCCGCGCGGCCAGCCGCCCAACCCTGATTTTGACGGAACGCTTTACGAATCAATCGGAGAAAGCGACCGTATGACGCTGAAGTTCAGGAAGCCGTCATGAGTCGCATCGCCGCATTATCCACCAGCGCCCCGCTGATGTTCACGCCGGAATCGCAGGTTCCCGATGGCGGGACCGGCGAGTGGTTCCGCGGCGCCGGGGGCTTGCGTCTGCGCGTCGGCTACTGGCCTGCTTCCGGCGCTTCACAAGGCACGGTCTTTATCTCGCCGGGACGCTCGGAGCCGATCGAGAAATATTATGAGCTGACGCGCGACTTAAATGCGCGCGGCTTCGACGTGGTGGCGCATGACTGGCGTGGGCAGGGCCTGTCGGCGCGCCTTTTGCCCGACCGGCTGAAATGCCATGCGCGCGGCGCCGACGAATTCCTCGACGATTTTCAACGCCTGCTGGACGCCTTCGAGGAGCGCGCGCCCAAGCCGTGGATCGTGATCGGCCATTCGATGGGGGCCGCGCTCAACATGGCCACCCTGACGCGCGGGGAGTCGCGCATCGCCGCCGCCCTGCTGGTTAATCCGATGCTGCGCATCAAGACCGGCAAGCATTCGCTGTGGTCGGTCAATTTTCAGGTCAACTGGCAGGTCAATCACGGACGCGGAAGCGATTATGTGCCGGAGCTGTTTGAAGACCCGTTTGAAAACACCTTTGAAGACGACGCCCTGACGCACGACCGCGCGCGTTATGAGCGCTGGCGCGAGCAGTTGTTCGCCTGCCCGCATCTGGCGGTCGGGTCGCCGACCTGGGGCTGGCTGCAATTCGCCCTCCGCCTCGGCGAGGATCTGGTGCGCGACAAGCATAAGCGGCTGAAAAAGGTCAAGACGCCGATCACCTTCATCTGCTCTGGCGACGATCATGTCATCGCCCACCAGACGACGCGGGCCTTCGCGCGCAAGATCGCGGGCGCGCACTATATCGAGGTCGCGGGCGCCGAGCATGAACTGCTGATCGAGGCGGACGACTACCGGCTTCAGGCGCTCAAAGCGTTTGACGACCTGGCCGAGCTTGTCGCGCCGAGCGGGGACGCGGCGGAGGCGTTTGCTCAGGCGCTGGATGCGCCGGCGGAGACCGAGCCGCACGCAGGTTAGGAAATCGCCACCGCCTTGCAGCCTTCGGCTTCGAGCAGTTCGACCAGTTCGACGAAGGCGTCGATGGGGGCGGTGCCGAAATCGACATTCATGCCGTCCGGGTCGAGCGTCAGGGCGTGGATATTGCCGGAAAAGCGCGTGTCGGGGTCGAAGCGCTCCTCGTTCGGATCGAACCAGGTCTGAAACCACGGCGTCAGCCTGTCCGCCGCCACCTGCGCGGTCGAGGGCAGGGAAAAGGTCATATCGTGCCAGGCCAGCCGCGTCACCGCCAGCTCCAGATCGCCGAAACTGACCTGTAAGGGATCGAAGCTGATCTCCTCGTCGGGCGAGAGTTCGACGACGTGGCCGCCGTCTTCCGGCGAGGCGTAGTCGGCGCAGTAGGCGTGGCCGTAAAAGTCGCTGTCTTCGCTCAGTTCGAACTTGACCTCAGGGCCGCCGCTTTCGTGACTGGCCTTCTGTTCTTCGACGAAGTTCGAAAACTGAGTGATGTAGCTGTCGCGCACGAGATTGAGCAGGTCGCCAAATTCCAATTTACGCTTATCCTTTCAGCGGCAAACGGATTTCAAAAGTCGTGCCTTCCGGCCCGGTCTGCACCAGACGCACATCGCCGCCGTGCAGTTGCGCCAGTTCGCGCGAAATGGCCAGGCCGAGGCCCGAACCGCCGGGCGTGGCCGATGAGGAGAAGGGCTGGAACAGCTTGTCGCGCGCGCGTTCGGGGATGCCGGGGCCGTTGTCGGCGACAATGATGACCACGTCCTGCGCCGTTTTTATGGCGGTCAGGGTGACGCGGCCGCGCGATTTGCGATTGGGCTGCAGTTCGATCGCCTGACGCGCGTTGCGCATCAGATTGACCAGCAGGCGATGAAGTTGCTCCGGGTCGCCTTCCAGATGGAAACCGCGCGGGATGCGGGCGGCGAAGCGCACGCTCTCCGTCGCCTGCGCGGTGACGCCGAGGCCGGCGTCCTCGGCGGCGGCCTCGGCCAGTTCGCGCAGTTTGACGATCTGAATCTCGGGCGCGCGCTCGTCCGACTTGCCGTAGGTCAGCACGTTCTGCGCCAGCGACAGGGCGCGGTCGAGGGCGCGCTCCAGCCGCGGCAAAGCCTTGGCGACGGCGGGGTCGGCGGAGGTCGCCAGCCGGTCCGAGGCCATCTGGGCGGCGGTCAGCATGTTGCGCAGATCGTGGTTGATCTTCGACACCGCCTGACCCAGCGCCGCCAACCGGGCGCGCGAGCGCAGGGCCTGACGCACCTGTTCCTGCATCGAGGCTAGTTCGCGCTCAATATGGCCGATCTCGTCGCGGCGCGTCGTCGGTTTCGGCGCAGCGGACGGGTCTTCGGGGTTGGTGCGGAAGGCGGCGATGCCGTCGGTCAGCTTCTGGATCGGGCGCACGATAAAGGCGGACAGGGCGGCGAAGACCAAAATACCGGCGGCCAGCGATATGCTCAGCGACATGCGCAACATGCCGAGCAGGCTGGATTTGAGATAGGTCTTGAGCGGCTGGGCGCGCACCACGATCTCGATCATGTCGCCGGAGCGCACGCGCGGCTTGGCGATCAGGTGGATCAGCCGGTCCGGCTTGGCCATCAAGGTGTTCCACGGCGCCCACAGATAGGCGAGGTCGTGGCGCAGATCCTTGTGCGAATCGCGCAGGTCCAGCACCTCATCCGGGATTTGCAGATCGGACAGGGGATGAAGTTGATAGACGCGACCGCCGCCCTGCAAACGCAGGTACAATACGCCCGCCGAACGCAGGAGCTGGAACGAGGTGGCGCGCGAGACATTGTTGGCGGCGGCGGTGTCCACGGCCTGCGAGGCGATCTCGGCCGAGCGCACCCGGTCGGTCAGCCAGTCCTCCTGATCGGCGGCCATGCGCGGAATCACGATCACCACCTCGACGATCATCACGAAGACGAGGGTGAGGATCAGAAGCTGACCCGACAGGGAGAACAGGAAGTCGCGCGCGGCCTTGAAGGCGCGCGTTCCGGCGTCGAGGCCGAGCCGCCCCAGAACCGCCGCCGCATGCGCCAGACGGCGGGCATAGAAGCCCTGCCGCGAGGGCGGTCGCCCTTTCGGTCCGTAAGGAAGGTTGATATCTGTCTTGCCGGGATCGAACACGCTTTGTTATTTCGACGCCTGATGGAGGTTTAGACAGTATAGCTTATTTTCGTAAAAAATGGCCGGGAAATTGCGCGAAAACATGCTGAAAAGCGTTTGTTTTACGCACCCATTCCACCCATTCGCCCGTATTCAGGCCGATAAGGGCATTGACAAGCGAAAACGGCTGGACTATCCACGCGCCTCTTTACGCAATTCCCGGTCGCTTCTGCGCGCGTCTGTGCGCACCCGGCGGCCCGCCACCTTACCGGAGCCCCTGTCATGGGAACGAAACGCACCTATCAGCCGAGCCGTCTCGTGCGCAAGCGCCGCCACGGCTACCGCACCCGCATGGCCACCAAGAACGGCCAGAAGATCGTGGCCCGCCGCCGCGCCAAGGGCCGCAAGCGCCTGACGGCCTGATACCGGCTTTTCACGGTTGTGATGACAGGAAGAGTCCCTATGTTGCGTAGGGGCTCTTTTTCTGTTTCCGGCTGGCCAATCCTCGCATGATTTCCCGCATCAAGGTCCGCAGCGACTTTCTGGCCGCGTCGAAGGCGCCGTGGCAGGCCCGTCCCGGCGTGGTCGTGCAGGCGCGCGACCGCAGCGACTCAGAGGCGATGCGCGCCGGATTCACCGCCACCAAAAAGGTCGGCAACGCCGTCATCCGAAACCGCGCCAAACGCCGCCTGCGCGAGGCCGCTGAAGTCCTGCTGCCGCTCTACGGCAAGCCGGGACACGACTATGTCTTCGTAGCGCGCGCAGGCACGACGACGCGCGACTGGCAGGCTTTACTTGACGATGTCAAAGCCGCCCTGTTAAGGCTCTCCCGCCCGCAAAGCCCACGCGACACCCGGCCCGGACCCGCTTCCGCGCCTTCCCAAGCTTCTCAGGAAAAAGCCGCTCCATGAATAAAGACGACAACAACAGGAATATGATCTTCTTCCTGATCGCCAGCATGGTGCTGCTTGCGGCTTACCAGTATTTCATCCTGACCCCGCAGCAGAAGAAGCAGCAGGCCGCCCAGGCCGCCGCCGCGTCGGCCTCGTCGAGCGCCTCCGCCGCCGGACTGCCGGTTCCGGGGCAGCCGATCGTGCTGCCGCGCGACAAGGCGCTGGCCCAGTCGCCGCGCGTCGCCATCGACACCCCGTCGCTGAAAGGCTCAATCGCGCTGGACGGCGCGCGCCTCGACGATCTCTATCTGGCCAAGTATCACGACACGGTCGATCCGACATCGCCGCTGGTCGAGCTGTTGAGCCCGCTGAACACCGCCCACCCCTATTACGCCGAGGCCGGTTATTTTGGCCAGAACGTGCCGAACCTGCCCGGCGCAGGCACGCAGTGGACGCTGGCCTCCGGCGATAAACTCTCGCCCGGTCATCCGGTGACGCTGGCCTATGACAACGGCGCCGGGCTGAAATTCCAGCGCAGCTACGCGATCGACGACAACTATATGATCACGGTGACCGACAGCGTCGCCAATGCGGGCGCGCAGGCGGTGCAGCTCCAGCCCTATGCCAGCGTTACGCGCGTCGGCATGCCGTCGGATGCGGGCCATGCCGGTTACGTGCTGGAAGGCACGATGGCGACCGTCTCTAAGGACGCGACCGACGCCAAGGCCGGTTATCACAGCCAGTCCAAGCACTATAAAGACCTGATCAAGACCAAGACCCCGCCGCAAGGCCAGTCGATGGGCGGATGGTACGCCATCACCGACAAGTACTGGATGACCTCGGTGATCCCGAACCAGTCGGAGCTTGTCAATTATTCGACCACGGCGACCACCCTGCCGGACAAGACGCCGGTGTTCCGCGCCGGTTATATCGACAACGCCATCACGGTTGCGCCGGGCGCGACCTGGACGTCGCAGAGCCATATCTTCGCGGGCGCCAAGCTGCACGACCAGCTCAACGCCTATCAGAAGTCGCTGAACCTGCCGCGCTTCGGCTATGCGCTCGACTGGGGGCATCTGGACTGGCTGACCATCCCCTTCTACCTGCTGCTGATCCAGCTCTATAAGTGGATCGGCAATTTCGGCTTCGCCATCCTGGCTCTGACCGTGGTGATCAAGATCATCTTCTACCCGCTGGCGCATCGCTCCTATGTGTCGATGATGAAGATGAAGCACGTTCAGCAGCACCTGCAACCCAAGCTCGACGCGATCAAGAAGCGCTATGCCGACGATCCGGCCAAGCAGCAGGAAGCGACGATGAAGCTGTATCAGGAGGAGAAGGTCAATCCGATGGCCGGTCTGTCGGGCTGTCTGCCGATGCTGCTGCAACTGCCGGTCTTTATCTGTCTGGTCAAGGTGTTGCAGATGTCGATCGAGCTGCGCCATGCGCCGTTCATCTTCTGGATCAAGGACCTGTCCGCGCCCGATCCGCTCACCATCGTCAACCTGTTCCATCTTTTCAAGTTCGATCCGGCGCATGTGCCGGTGATCGGCGGCTTCCTGAACGGGCCGCTGCATATCGGGCCGATCGCCATCCTCTACGGCGCCTCGATGTGGCTGAGCCAGCAGATGACCCCGACCACGGCGATGGACCCGAACCAGCGCATGATGATGGCCTTCATGCCGCTGATCATGGTCTTCTTCTTCTCGCAACTGGCCATCGGCCTGATGATCTACTATTTCTGGAACAACATCCTGACCATCCTGCAGCAATACAGCATCATGCGCAGGCTCAAGGTCGAGAACCCGGTCGATAACTTCTTCGCCAAGCTGACGCAAAAGAAGACAGCGTGACCGATCAACCTTACGACGACGAAACGCTGGAGGCCGCGCGGGTCTTGTTCGCCCGCCCGGTCGCCTTCGTTATGGGCGCCGCCGCGGTGGCGCAGCTTCCGGGCGACGACCTGCCTGAAGTGGCCTTTGCGGGCCGCTCCAATGTCGGCAAGTCGTCGCTGATCAACGCGCTTGTGGGCCAGAAGCATCTGGCGCGCGCCTCCAATGAGCCGGGTCGGACGCGCGAGCTGAACTTCTTTATCCTCAACTCGGCCCTGCATCTGGTCGATCTGCCCGGTTATGGCTGGGCCAAGGCGTCGAAGACGACGGTGAAGAAGTTCCAGAATCTCGGCCGCGACTATTTGCGCGGACGCGCCAACCTCAAGCGCGCCTATCTGCTGATCGACGCGCGGCATGGGCTGAAAGAGGTCGATAACGAGCCGATGGACGCGCTCGACAAGGCCGCGGTCAGCTATCAGATCGTGCTGACCAAGGCCGACAAGATCAAGCCTGCCGAGCTGGAGAAGGTGCTGGCCGCCACGCGCGAGGCGATCCGCAAACGTCCCGCCGCCCACCCGGTCGTGCTGGCCACCTCGTCGGAAAGCGGCTTCGGCATTCCCGAACTGCGCGCCGAGATCATGACCACCTGCGAGGTCAGGCCGTAAGCCGAATAGGCGAGAGCGCGGTGAGATGCGGTGAGGGCTCGCCCTTCCGATAGGGACGCCGACATGTATGAAGACACCCCACCACCACGCCCTTCGGGCGCGGTCCCCCTCCCCATCGAAGATGGGGAGGTATAATTTTATATTGCCGCCTTGCTCAGATGTTCTAGCGCTTGGTCCAGCAGTTCGCGCGAGGCGGCGGCGATGACCTGACCGGCTTCCGGGCCGACGGGTTCGCCCTTCCAGTCCGTGACCACGCCGCCGGCGTTTTCGATCACCGGGATGATGGCTTCGATGTCCCACGGTTTCAGGCCGGTTTCCAGCGCCATGTCCATCGTGCCCTGCGCCACCATGGCGAAGGCGTAGGCGTCGCAGCCATAGCGCGCCAGACGCGCGGCGCCGACCAGCGAAGCGTAGGCCTCGGCCTCGGCGCCCGCAAACAGGAAGGGGTCGGTGGTGGCCATGACGGCCTCGGCCAGCGGGGTCGGCTGGCGCACGCGCAAAGGCGTTGCGCCTTGCGGGGTGACAAGGCGCGCGCCGAGCGGCGAGCCGAGAAAAACTTCCTGCAGGACCGGCTGGGCGATGGCGCCCAAAACCGGGCGACCGCGATGGCGCAGGCCGATCAGGGTCGTCCACAAAGGCAGGCCGGAGATGAAGGCGCGCGTGCCGTCCACCGGGTCCAGCACCCAGACGAACTCGGCGTCGGGGCGGTCTTCGCCATATTCTTCGCCGATCACGCCATGATCGGGGAAGTCGCGTTTGATCAACGCCCGGATCGCGCGTTCGGCGCCCTTGTCGGCCTCGGTCACCGGATCGAAGCGCGACAGGTGTGCAAGCTTGTTGTCCGTCCCCAGTCCCGACTGGCGGAACAGGGGCAGGGCGGCCTTGGCGGCGGCGTCGGCGAGGGTCAGCGCAAAGGCTTCAAGCTGGGCGTAATCAGGTTGGGTCATGCCCCCGCATAGCCCGGATGGCGATGCGGGTCCAGCCTCCTCAGGTCCAGCCTCCTCAGGCGGCCTGTTCGTTATCGCCGTTCAGCGACTTGGCGAGGTCGAGCAGGCGACGGCGCGGACGCTCGGACAGGCGGTAATAGGCCTGGATCAGGTCCAGCGTCTCCTTACGCGAAAACACTTCGATGCCTTCGTTCTGGATGGCGGCCACATCGGTCGTGTCGTCGCTCAGGCCGTCATAGAAGTAGTTGATCGGCGTCTCCAGCGCCTTGGCGAGCTGGAACAGGCGCGCGGCGGAGATGCGGTTGGCGCCGCATTCGTACTTCTGAATCTGCTGGAAGCGGATGCCGACGGCCAGAGCCAGTTGCTGTTGCGTCAGGCCCAGAAGGCGGCGGCGGCGGCGCAGGCGCTTGCCCAGGTGCAGGTCGATGTCGGTGGCCATGTCTAAAAACCCCTGTAAGATGTGCCCCAATGTTCCAAAGCGGCCCAAACTGGGACAGCTCGCCTTACAGGTTTCAAAGCTCATGCCACACGCGAGACGCCGGGGCGCGCTTCCCCAGCGACGCGAAGCCTCAGGGCTTTGCGTCGGGCTTCGGCAGAACGCTGACGGTGATGGCCGCCGCGCCGGTCAGGTAGCGTTGCGCCTCGGCCTGCACATCGGCCTTGCTGACGGCGGCCAGCCTGTCGCGACGATGAAGGGCCGAGTCGAACAAGCGCGGATCATCCGCCAGGGTCGGCAACAGTCCAAGCCAGTAGTTATTGCTTTTCGGATCGTTGTCGATGCTTTCGAGCAAAGGTTTTTTGGCGCGCTCCATCTCGTCGTCACTGATCGGATGGTCGCGCAGATCGGCGGCGATATGATCAACCGCCTTGCGGAAGTCGGCCTCATGCCCGGCCTTGATGCTGGCCTGCGCCCAGACGAAACCGTAATGGTCGTTCACCTTCGACATCCAGTCATTGGCGCTGGCGTCATAGGCCTGTCCTTCCTGTTCGCGCACCTTAACGCGCAGACGTTCGTTCAGCACGGCGGTCAGGATCGCCTGAGTGCGGGTCTGGCGCAGGTTGGCGTAAAAGCCGGGCAGCGGCCAGATCACCTGCATGATCGCCTGATCGCTGCGGCCATTATGGTAGAAGGTGTAGGCTTTCTGCGCCGTTGGGAAATCCGTCTGGCGCGCGTCCGGGGCCTCGTTCGCCCTGGCGGGCCGTTGCGGCAGATTGGCGAAGGTGCGCCCGACCTGTGCGACCGCCGCCGCCTCATCGACGTCGCCGACAATGGTGATTTCGATCGGCGTGCCCGTCAGGGCCTTACGCCACATATCCTGGATGCGCGCGTAGTCAAGACCCGGCGCCGCATCGACAAGGGCGGTGTCGGCGCGATGGTCGCCGGGCGCGGTCACCTCGTGTATCCGGTCCGCCAGAACGCCTCCGGGGGTGGAGTCAACGGCCTGGCGCCGTTCGGGCACAAAGCTTAAAAAACGGTCCCAGGGCTGTCGCGACAGGGCTGGGTCTGTGGCGAAGGCCATCATGATCTGAAGTTCGGTCGTCAGGTCGGCGGCGTTGGTCGCGCCCGAAAGCGTCACCTTGTCCGGCAGGACGCCGCAGCCGACCGCGACCTGTTTTCCCGCCAGGGCGCGCGGCAGGGCTTCGGCCTTGATCCTGCCCAGTCCGCCGCCCATGAGGAAGTCGCAACCGAGCAGATAGAAGGGCGCGCTTGTTTTCGGGCTGTAAAGCAGGCCGCCGCCGGCGAAATCGACCTCGACCAGAACCTGACCGGCGGCCAGTTTCGTCGGTTTGACATTGAGCTTGACGCCGTTGGGGAAGACGTAGCGGCGATAGCCGAATTCAGGAACGTCGCGCTGACTGACCGGCGCGACAGCCGGGCCGAAATCCATATAGGGCCAGGGCGTGACCGGGGCGTCGGCGAATCCGGTCAGCTTGCGCGCATTCGCGTCCAGATAGGCGGCTTTCATGGCCGCCGCGTCGAAATCGGACGGTTTGTCGCCTGAATGCGACAGCACCGGACCATCGCCGCTGAACAGGAAGCGGGCGCGCGCGTTGATCTCGGCGGCGTTCAGATTGTAAATGTCCTGTCGCATGATTTTCAGATTGTAGTCGAGCGGAGTCGGCACGCCGTCCGTGTCGATATCGTTGATGAGTCTTGCGGCGATGTCGCCATCGCTTCGCGTCGCATAGCTGGCGGCGTAGGTGGTCAGGCCATTGTTCAGATAGCTGCGCAGCGCCGCGATCTCGTCCGGCGTCACGCCCGTATCGAGGAACTGGCGCAGCGCGTCATAGGCCTGATCGAACGCGGCCTTGTCCTGACCGGGTTTGGGAATAATGGACAGGCTGCCCGCCTGCGCCGTATGCGGAACCGCGTAGCTGACCACGCTGGCGGACAGAAAGGCGCAACCGGGTTGCTGAGCCAGACGGTTCAGGCGCAGGTCGAGCGCGATGACCGCCGTGCCGCTGAGCAAGTCGTCATGATCGCGGGCCCATGTGCCGGTGCGCGTATCGGCGGGGCGGAACCAGGTCAGGCCCATTTCCTCGATCAGGCCGTTGTCGACATCGTTGAACGTGGTCAGGCCCTTGTTGCGGTAGAGGCCGTAATCGACAGGCGTCGGCGCCGGACCTTCGGCGCGCCAGTCGCCAAAGCTTTCACGGATGCGCGCCTCCACCTGTGCGGGGTCGAGATCGCCGACCACGATAATCGTCGTCGTTTCGGGGCGATACCAACGATGGTAAAACCGGCGCAACCTGTCAGAGGTAACGGCCTTGATGTCGTCTGTCTTGCCGATCGGGAAGGCGAAATCGGCATAGGGCTGTCCCGCGTACACCTGAGCGTTCCAGAGGCGCGTCCGGTTCAACAGAGCATTGGCGCCTATCCGCTCCTCGCCGAGAATGACATCGCGTTCGCGCGCCACGGCTTCGGGCTGCAACAACAGGTTGCTCGCCGTTTCGCGCATCATGAACAGGGCGGCGTCGAGTGAGTCCGCATCGGCCCTGGGCAGGTCCAGAACGTAATCGGTCTTCTGATCCATGGTGAAGGCGTTGGCGTCGGCGCCGAAACGAAAACCATGCCGTTGCAGATATGGCACAAGCTGATCTTCGGGCATGTGGGTCGAGCCGTTGAACGCCATATGCTCAAGATAATGCGCGATGCCTTGTTCGCCGGGCGTCTCCATCAGCGATCCGACCGCGACGCGCATCTGGACCGTGGCCGTGCCTGACGGCGTAGCATTATGGACGATGATATAGCTCAGGCCGTTGGGCAGGCGTCCAGAATGGACGGCGGGGTCCAGAGGTTCGTCGCTAATCGCCCAGGGAAAGGCCGTCGGCGCCTGCGAGGTCGCGCACAGGGCTGGCGCTGCGACCAGCCACAGCAGAATAACGCCCAGACTCCGGAGCCGCAACGTCATGATAGTCCCCCCAAACGCACGACCTCAGATTGGCCTGCTCTACGCCAAGCTGTAGCGACGGAGGGATTCCTGTCAATGCTTTTCGGGCAAACGGCAACCTAAGGCCGTATCGCGCCGCCGGACGGCGGCAGCCTTATTCGCCGCCGAAGGCGGTTTGCAGCATTTGCAACTGGCTCATGACCGGGTTGATGTCGGCTTCGACGACCTCGCCTTCGGCGAACATGCGGCGGTCCATGTGCGAGATGCGCTCATAGAGGCGGTTGGAGCGGTCGAGCAGGTTCAGGAGGCCCTCCGGCAGGGTGGCGCCCGCTTCGCCCGCTTCGCCGCGCACCGCCGCCAGGCGGTATTTATCGTCGCAGGCGTCCTGCGCCTCCATATCGCCTTCGCGCACCGCGCGCTGCACCAGCAGCCACGAGGCGATCTGCATCAGGCGCGTGGTCAGGCGCATGCTTTCGCCCGCATACAAAAGCGCGTCTTCGCGGCTCAGCAGGCGTGAATCGCGGCGTCCGTCGCCGTCGAGATAGGCCGCCGTCTCCTCCACCAGCGCCATGCCTTCGCGGAAGGTGCGATCGAACAGGTCTGAGGCGGCGAAGTCGCGCACCAGATGCACGCGGGCGTTAAGCGGGGAAAGGTTGCTGTCGGACATCAAACGGGCCTTGTGCTAAATCGGTCAGGTTCGCCTTACGACCCGCATCGGCGTGTCATCGTGGAAACCTCAGAACGGCATGTGCAACGCCTGTGCCATCATGAGGCGGCATTATGGTTAGAAAGGCTTAACTACCCTTAAAGGAGAAAAGCGCGTCGGCGGCGGAGCGCCGGTGGGTCTTGGAGTCCATCGCGGCGCGGCTGCGGGCGATTTCGGCTTCCAGCATCTCGATGCGCAGGCGCAAATCCTCGACGCTGTAGGGGTCGAGATCCTCACGCACCACGGCGAACAGGGCGCTGTCGCGGCCGATCCTGGTCGGCAGGTCGTCTTCCACCATCCCCCAAATCTCCCTTTATGGCTCCGCTCAGGGCTGGACACGGGCCGCCGGAACGGACCATGTTCAAGGGCGGCATGAAACGCCTGTCAGGCGAAGAAAGCAAGGAAAACGAATCAGCATGAAGGCCATCTCTGTTCATAATAGCGGGGACAAACCGGACGACCTGTATCGGGTTGACGCACCCGAACCGGAGGTTCTTCCCGGCCATGTCCTGATCCGCACGCGCTTTGCGGGGGTCAACCGGCCCGATATTCTGCAACGGCGCGGGCTTTATCCGCCGCCGCCGGGCGCGTCGCCGATTCTGGGGCTGGAGGTGGCGGGCGTGATTGAGCGGGGCGTCCCCGGCTGGCCGGAAGGCATGGCGGTCTGCGCCCTGGTCAATGGCGGCGGCTATGCGGAGCGGGTCAGCGTCGATGCGCGTCATCTGCTGCCGATCCCGAAAGGGCTGTCTTTGGCCGAGGCGGCGTCGCTGCCGGAGAATGTGCTGACCGTTTATGCGAACCTCATTGAGCATGGCGGTTTGCAGGCGGGCGAGACGGTGCTGGTTCACGGCGGCAATTCCGGCATCGGGGCGATGACGATCCAGATGGCGAAGGCCATTTTTAACGATAGGGGCGGCGCATATGTCATAGCGACGGCGCGCGGGGCGGCAAAATGCGCCTATGCCCGGGGCTTGGGCGCGGACCTCGTCATCGACAGCGAGGCGCAGGACTTCGTCGAGCCGGTCAAGGCGGCGGGCGGGGCCGATGTCGTGCTGGACATTGTCGGCGGCGATTTCGTCGCGAAGAACCTTGCCTGCCTGAAGATGAAGGGGCGGATCGTGCAGGTCGGTTTTGGCAAGTCATCGACGGTCGAGATCGACCTGCGCCGCATCATGGCCAGGCAGGCGGTGCTGACCGGCTCGATGCTGCGTCCGCGTTCGCCTGACGAAAAGGCGCGGCTGACTGAGGCGGTGCGGATGCGGGTCTGGCCGCTGATCGAACGCGGCCTGATCAAGCCCATACTGGCGAAGACGGTTCCGTTTTCTCAGGCCGCCGAGGCGCACCGCTGGATGGACGCCGGCGATCACTGCGGCAAGGTTGTGTTAGAAGTGTAACAACCGCTCGACAAAGGCCGGAACCATCTCGGTGGCGGGGCCGTGGAGGCGTTCGGCGAACAGGTCGTGGCCGAGCGACGGTTCGAGGTTCAACTCGACCGTATGCGCTCCGGCGCGGCGCGCGGTCTGAACGAAGCCCGCCGCCGGATAGACATTGCCTGACGTGCCGATGGAGACGAACAGCTCACATTGTGAGAGGGCGCGCTCGATCTCCGTCATGCGCAGCGGCATTTCGCCGAACCAGACGATGTGTGGGCGCAACGGGCCGTCGGCGGGCAGGTCGGTCTGCCAGTCGATGACCTCGCCGGTGTCGCTATGACGCGCCTTCAAAAGCTCGCCGTGCATGTGGATCAGCTTAAACCCCGGCTTTGGCGGCAGGTCGGCGTGGGCGCGGTCGTGCAGGTCATCGACATTCTGCGTCACCAGCAGCAGGTCGCCGTCCCATGTCGCGGCCAGCCTGGCCAGCGCCCTGTGCGCGGCGTTGGGCTGTACCTCGCGCAACTGGCGGCGGCGCTGGTTGTAGAAGTCCTGCACCAGAGCGGGGTTCGTCTCATAGCCTTCCGGCGTCGCGACGTCCTCGACGCGGTGGCCGCACCACAGGCCGTCGGAAGCGCGAAAGGTCGGCACGCCGGACTCGGCGGAAATGCCTGCGCCGGTCAGGATGACGAGGTTGCGCATTACTTCGCGGTTTGAGCGTGATCTCCGACCAGAACCACGCCTTCGCGGCGCGGATCGGTGCCGCCGTCATAGCGTCCGTTCTTCAGAATGAAGCCGTTCAGGCCGGATTCCTCGCCCGACACGGCGGTCAAGTTATAGCCCATCTTCGTCAGACCGTCCCAGACGGCGGGCTCCATGCGCGCCTTTTCGACGCGGATCATGTCGCCGCGCGCAATGACATTGGGCAGGTCGATCGCCTGTTGCATGGAAAGGCCCCAGTCCAGCACGCCGATCAGGGTCTTGAGATTATAGGCGATGATCGACAGCCCGCCGGGTGAGCCGACGGCGCCGACCACATGGCCCTTCTGGTCGAAAATGACCACCGGCGCCATGGACGAGCGCGGATGCTTGCCCGGCGCGACGGCATTGGCGACCGGCTGGCCGTCCGGCAGTTTCGGCGTGAACGAAAAGTCGGTGAGCTGGTTGTTGAGGAAGAAGCCATCGACCATGCGCCCCGAACCGAACAGGCTTTCGACCGTGGTGGTCATGCTGACCACATTGCCGAAGGTGTCGCGGATGACATAATGGGTTGTGCCGCCCGGCTCGATGGTGGCGTCGGCGGCGGGCGTCGGCGCGAACACCGGCAACTGGCCCGGCTGCGGCGCGGGCGATGGCGTTCCCACCTTGACCGTGGCGGCGCGCGACATGGTGTAATTGCTGTTGAGATAGCCGTTGATCTGTTTGGCGAACAGGGCGGTGTCGCCCTCATAGCGGTCGCGGTCGGCGTACATCAGCCGCTCGACCTCGATCAAAGCCGCCCAGCCGCGCGGATCGTGAACGCCGTATTTGGCCAGCGGCAGGTTCTCGGCGATGCGCAGGCCCTGCAACAGGGCCGGACCGCCTGACGGCGTGTTGTTGGTGCAGACAATGTACTGATGATAGGGCGCGCACAAAGGCTTGCCGTGATAGTCATCGGTCTGGACGTAAGGCTTGGCGGTGGTCGCGATCACCTTATAATTGGCGATGTCGTCCGTGGTCATCGAACCGGGGATCGGCTCCTGATGCGTCTTATTGACGATGTCCTGCGCGATCTTGCCGTAACGCAGAGCGTCGGAGCGTTGGGCGGCGATGGCCTTGATGGTGGCGGCGTAGTCGGGGTTCTTTTTAATATCCCCGGCGTGAACGAGGCCGCCCTTGCCATCGCTGAAATAGGCCAGCACGTCGGGCGCGTCGCGTTCGGGATAGGTGGCGTTTTCGGTGTGCAGATCCTTGTCGATGCGCGGCGTGATGACGAATCCATCCGTGGCGGCCTTTTCGGCGTCGCCGAACAGGCTGCTCCAGGCCAGCTTGCCGTGGTCCTTTTGCGCGCGGTCGAGCATGAAGATGGCCCCCGGCACGCCGGTCGAGCGCCCGGACAGCACGGCCTGTTTGAAGGTCATGGGCGTGGTGGCGTCCTGCATGAACATGTCGGGCGTCGCGCCCATAGGGGCGACTTCGCGGCCATTATAGTCGGTCAGCTCGCCGGTCTTGGCGTCGTAATAGAGCATGAAGGCTCCGCCCGACAGGCTGGAGCTTTGCGGCTCGATCAGGGCCAGCATGGCCTGCACCGCCACCGCCGCGTCCGCCGCCGTGCCGCCGCGCTTCAGCACCTCCATGCCCGCCTTCGCCGCCTCGGGCTCCGCTGCGACGATCAAAGGCTTGACCGGCCCCAGCTTCACGGCCTCCTTGGCGTGGACGGGCGCCGCGATCAGAAGCGCCGTTATGGACACCGCCGCCAGAGATTTGAGGGACAGGTGGATCATGGCGGCGCTCCTAGGGCTGATACAATGTACAGGTCATATAACTACTGAGCCCAGGCGTGCAGAGACTATCAACAAAAAAACGCGGCGCGCCGAAAAAAATGTAAAAGCGGCCTTGCCTTTGCCCAAGAGGTCAACTAAACGTCCCCACCTCGCCGCCGGGGCTTCCGGCAGCGCTGAAACGGTCAGCACTCGTAGCTCAGCTGGATAGAGCATCAGACTACGAATCTGAGGGTCGGGCGTTCGAATCGCTCCGAGTGCGCCATTTCCACGAAAGACAGGCTCCCCGCGGGGAGCCTTTTCTTTTAACGGTGTCCGACGATTGCCTTGATCGTTATCTCGACCGCCATCCTGAACCCATCAAGAAGCAAAGGTGTGGCGCACATCATGCAACCGAAAGTCTTTGATGCCGCAGGCTTTTAAGGCTGTGTGAAAGGCTTTCTTGAGATCGTGATAGCGTGCGTCATCAGGCTTGCAGAACAGATATCTCTGTTATTCGGACCTGGGAAAGCCTCTGCCGCCTTACATGGCCATGCGCTCTCTGTTTCCGGGCAGCAGACAGCGGGCAGTCTTAACTGAGGTCGGACAATCTGAAGGCCACGCCGCGGAAGGCGCGAGCTAAGACCCGGAACTCGCCCGTGGTTACGGCGGACGAGTTGGGCCTCAGGCCAGGCGTAGTTCGATTACGGTGACGGCGCTGCCGCGTGCATTTGCTGGCACGGAAAGCCTGACGCCGTGGATGTCGGCGCTCCATTGCACCGAGTCGCCAGACAGGTTGCTGGCGCTGATGACGCTGGCGGGCAAGGGCGGCAGGGTGAGGACGTCATCGGGCCAGCCGACAATATGGATAAAGACGCTGTCGCCGGACATGGTGGCGCCATAGACGCCGTCCACCGGTTGCAGGGGGCCGGGGCGCGTGCCGTAAACGGCGCGGTTATGACGGTGCAGCCACTGTCCGACCTCTTTCAGCGTCTCGGCCTGTTTCGGCGGGATGACGCCGTCGCGGTCAGGACCGAGATTGGCGAGGACATTGCCGTTGCGCACAACAGCGTCGGAAACCAGCCGCACGACCTGATCGGCGGTCATGACGTGGTCTTCCGGCGTATAGCCCCAGGCACCTTCATTGATCGAGAAGGTTTTTTCCCATGGGCGGGCGCGGATCGGGCCGGAGATCGGGCCGGGGCCTTCGGCGACATCATAGTCGCCCTGCCAGCCGGAACGCGGATTGATGACGATGTCCGGCTGATATTTACGCACCATGCGGTTCAGCTTGTCTGGCTGCCAGAACCAGGCGGCGTCGGCGTCCGTGCCCGTGGGCGCCAGCCAGCCGCCATCCCACCACAGAATGTCGATATGGCCGTAATTGCGCATCAGTTCTTCGACCTGAGCATAGGTCTGGCGTTTGAGCAGGGCGGCGTTTTCGGGCATTTCTTTCGGGTGGAAATAGGCCGGGAAGCGCCAGTCGAGCGGTGAATAATAGAGGCCGACGCGCAGGCCTTCGCGGCGAACAGCGCGGACATAGGGCGCGATGAAGTCGCGGTGCGCCGCCGAATGCATCGCGTCGAAATGACGGTAGCTGGCCGGGCTGTTCCACATGGCGAAGCCGTCATGGTGGCGGGCGGTCATCACCATGTAGCGCGCGCCGCCCAGCTTCGCCAGTTTCGCCCACGCGTCGGGGTCGTAGTGGCGCGGATGGAACTGCTGCGCCAGTTTCGCATAATCCTCCGCCGACACCTTATCGTTGAACATGTGCCATTCGCCCTTGGCCGGAATGGCGTACAGCCCCCAATGGATGAAGACGCCGAACTTGGCGTCGCGCCACCAGGCCATCTCCCTGTCCGGCAGCAGCAGGTCCGGGGCCAGGGTCGGGTCGGCATTGGCCGCTTTCAACGCGGATCTCTGTTCATCGGTCAGGGGCTGCGCCCTCAGCGGCGACGACGCGAACGGCGCGGCCAGGGCTGCGGCGAGCAGCTTGCGGCGATCAAGCATTGGGTGTCCTCCTGTTGGGGGGAGAGTATGGAGCAAGCGTTGAAATTTCAAGTGTGATTTACGCATTTAAATACGAAAAAATCTTGGCGTATCGGAGCCCATCTGCTGCCATTTTCCAGAGGCCAGTTTCCGCGAGAATGGCGCTTCATATGAAATGATATTTTATATAAAAAATGATGACCTTTTGTAAGGAGGCACTATATGTACGATAAAACCCGGCGACGAATGATGGATGTATGTCGGGGTCGGACCAAGGAGACGTTCATGAGCCTGTCACGCCGTAATCTCGTTCAACTCCCGTTTTTCATGGCGGGCGCGTCTGCGCTTGGCTTGGGCGCGTCTGCGCCCGCCCTGGCTGAGTCGCAAGAGAGCGATGCTCATGAGGTCATTGATCTCTGGCCGCATCCCCCCGCCGGCGCGCTCCATCCCGACATGGCCGAAATCGTCGAGCAGACCTCGACAAGCCCTAACTACAGCAGCCGTCGCATGAAGGGCATAAGCCGACCGCGTATGCAGGTGTATCCGGCGCAACAGCCGAACGGATCGGCCATGCTGATCATTCCCGGCGGCGGCTTTGAGTGGAACTATTTCGACCATGAAGGCGTTCATATCGCTGACATCTTAAACCGCGCCGGAATCACCTGTTTCATCCTGTTTTATCGGCTTGCGCTTGACGGCTGGAAAGATCCGGCCAGCGTCGGTCCCGCCGACGCGCAACGCGCCATGCGCGTCATCCGCGCCAATGCCAAACGTCTTCAACTCGATCCGGCGCGCATCGGCGTCATGGGCTTCAGCGCGGGCGGTTTCCTGACGACGACCATGGCCACGCGCTACGCCACGCCGTTTTACGCGCCGGTTGACGCGACCGACCAACTCAGCCCGCAGCCCTTCCTGACGGCGCCGATCTATCCGGTGCAAAGCGTCGATCCGGCCTATGCCTATGGCGGTGTGGCGCCCGCCTTGTTCGGCGGAACGCCGACGCCTGAGCAGATTCGCCAGTGGTCGCCGGACCTCAATGTGACGCCGCAGGCCGCGCCGACCTTCCTCGTTCACGCCGAGGACGACACCACCGTGCCGGTCGCCAATACGGTGCGGTTACGCGATGCGATGGCCGTGGCCAAGGTCACCGTGGAGACGCATCTCCTGGCGCACGGTGGGCACGGTTTCGGCATCGGCTGGCGGCAGGGCTTCCCCGATGGCCTGTGGCTGCCCCTGTTCCTGAACTTCGCGCGCGAGGCAAAACTGTTCGCATAGCCTCGGACGGAAAGCGGTTGCGCGCCGCGTCGGCTTGCGGCTAAATGATGATAATAATATTTGTCCTACAATAAAGACTTGGGAGGCGTCATGAAACTCGGTATTCAGGCGATGGCGTTCAGCGCTGCTCTGATCGCGGCTTGCAGCGCAGGGGCTCAGGCCGCCACCGATCCGCTGGCGCCGACCGGGCGCTGGAGCGCGATGACGGCGGGCGAGGCGGCGACGCCGCCTATGGGCTGGAATAGCTGGAACGCCTTTCACACCGATCTCACCGAGGACAAG
>NZ_JBQCGA010000044.1:0-25983 GCF_051956075.1 Asticcacaulis sp.
AACGCCTGTCGTGCGCCCCTGCTCGATCCAGGTCAGCCAGGTCGGACTGATGTGACAGAGGGCGGCGGCCTCCTCGCGACGTAACCCCTTGGCGCGACGGCGGCGGCCCGTCGGCAGGCCGCACGCTTCGGGCGTCAGGCGTTCGCGCGCAGCGCGCACAAAAGCGGCGAGAGATTCGGCATTGGCGACGTGCGGCATGACAGCTCCTGAGGTGTTGCATCTTATACCACTATAAACTCCAGCCTTACACCACCTTAAAATGCATCTAGTCTCAACAGCGTCACAAAGGAGATACCCCCATGTCCGACCACGCCGACGCCGTTCAGGCCCAGTTCGATCCGCAGGCCGCCGCTTACTTAAACAGCCGCGTCCACGCCGAGGGCGCCGATCTGAAGCGCGTCGCCGAACTGATCGCCGCCGCTATTCCGGCGGACAAGGGCAAGGCGCTTGATCTCGGCTGCGGCGCGGGCCATCTGGCCTATAAGCTGGCGCCGCATCTGCGTCGGACCGTGGCGTGCGATCCCTCACCCGCCATGCTTGCCACGGTGGCCGAAACCGCGCGCGAACGCGGCCTGAACATCGAGACGCAGCAGGCGCGCGCCGACGCCCTGCCCTTCGATGACGGCGAATTCTGCGTCGCCGCATCGCGCTATTCGGCGCACCACTGGCAAGGACTGGAAGCCGCCGTGAGGGAGATGCGCCGTGTGGTCAAAACCGGCGGCTATCTGCTGATAATCGACGTGCTGGGCCATGAGGACGATCTGGTTGATACTCATATGCAGACCATCGAACTGCTGCGCGACCGCTCGCATCGTCGCAATCTCAAGGCGTCGCAGTGGCGTCAGGTGATCGCCGCCTCCGGCTTCAACATGATCGAGGAGGCGTCATGGCCGCTGCCGCTGGTCTTTGACGCCTGGGTGACGCGGATGCGCACGCCGCCCTTACGCGTCGATGCGATCCGGGCCGTGCTGGACGAAGCCCCGGCGGAGGTCCGCGACGCGCTGCATGTGCAGCCGGACCACGGCTTCACCCTGCGCACCGGTCTGTTCTGGGCGAAGGCCGTGTAATCTGGCATCCACAGGAATCGCCGGGGCGCGCGCAAAGTTTCTTGACGCGGGCGCGCATGCTATGAGTGTTAAAGAATCGTTTAACCTTCGGCCCCGGCCCTTCCTTGCAGTTTCAGAAGATCAAGCTTTCAGGCTTCAAGTCCTTTGTCGATGCGAGCGAATTTCGCATCGATCCGGGCCTGACCGGCATTGTCGGGCCGAACGGCTGCGGCAAGTCGAACCTGCTGGAAGCGTTGCGTTGGGTGATGGGCGCGACCTCGGCCAAGGCGATGCGCGGCGCCGGTATGGACGATGTCATCTTCGCCGGATCGGACAAGCGCCCGTCACGCAACTGGGCCGAGGTGACGCTGACCATCGACAATGCCGACCGGCTGGCGCCCCAGCCCTTCACCGACCAGCCGGTGCTGGAGGTGGCGCGCCGCATCGACCGCGGCGCGGGGTCCAGCTATCGCATCAATGGCAAGGAGGTGCGCGCGCGCGACGTGCAGCTTCTGTTCGCCGACGCCAGCACAGGCGCCAACTCGCCCGCCCTCGTGCGGCAGGGGCAGATTTCCGAGCTGATCGCCGCCAAGCCGCAGAACCGCCGCCGCGTACTGGAAGAAGCGGGCGGCGTGTCGGGCCTGCACACCCGCCGCCACGAAGCCGAACTGCGCCTGTCCGCCGCCGAAACCAATCTGTCGCGCCTCGACGACATTGCCCGCGAACTCGATTCGGCGCTGTCGCGGCTGAAACGCGAAGCGCGGCAGGCGGACAAGTACAAGAAGATTTCCGCCGAAATCCGCGCCCTGCAAAAGGCGATCCTGCACGCCAAATGGCTGGAGGTGCGCAGCCTGCTCGAAGGCGCCGTGCGCGACATGCAGGATCAGTCGGCCCGCGTCGAGGCTGCGACCCGCACCGCCGCTATTGCGCAGACCTTGGCGCTGAAAGCCGCCGAGGCCATCCCGCCGCTGCGCGAGGAAGACGCCGTCGCCGCCACGGTCATGCACCGGCTCAATATCGAAAAAGAGCGGCTGGACCTTGAAGAAAAGCAGGCGGCCAGCGAGATCGAGCGCCTGAAGGCCGAGACGCGCCGCCTGCAGGACGATCACCAGCGTGAGCTGGACCTCGCCGCTGACGGCGCGCAGCAGGTCGAACGCCTGCAGGCTGCGCTGGCGCGCGTGCGCGACGAGATCAGGGCCGCGCCGTCGCGCGAGCCGGAGCTGAAGGCCGCCGTGGACGCCGCCGAGGCGCGCCGGGCCGAAGCCGCCGCCGCAATTGAGGCCCTCGCCGCCGAGCAGGCCGCCCTGATCGAACGGCAACGCCTTGAGGCCGCTCGCCTGCAGGAAGCGAAGACCCGCTTCGAGCGCGTGACGACGCACCTCCAGCAGGCGAAAGCCGACCGCGCGGCGCTGGGCGAGTTCGATTATGGCGCTCTGGAACGCCTCAAGGCGCAGACCCTTGACGCGCAAACCGCGCTCGACGCGGCGCGCAAGGCCGCCGAGAAGCTCGACCACGACCGCCCCGCCCTCGTCAATGCCGAAGCGCAGGCGCGCAAAGGCGCGCGCGATCTTGAGGACCAGTTGGGCCGTCTGACCGCCGAGGCGCGCGGCCTGAGCCAGATCCTGACCGGCGCCCGCAAAGAGGGCGTTCCGGTGCTGGATCTGGTGCGCCCGGACAAGGGATATGAACTGGCGCTGGCGGCGGCGCTCGGCGATGACCTTAATTTAAGCCTGTCGAAACGTGCGGGCGCGGCGGCGTTGGCCTTCTGGAGCGAGGATTTCGCCTCGAACGCCGCGCAGATCGACCTCAAGACGCTCGGCGTCACGCCCTTAAGCGATCATGTGCGCGCCCCCGCGGCCTTGGCCTTGCGCCTGTCCACCATCGGCGTAGTCGCGGCGGCGGACGGCGAACGTATGCAGGCGCGGCTGCCGGTCGGGGCGCGTCTGGTGTCGCCGGAGGGCGATCTATGGCGCTGGGACGGGCTGATTGTACGCGCCAGGGCGCCCAAGCCCGCCGCCGTCCGGCTGGCGCAACGCACCCGACTGGATGAACTGGAAAACGAGATCGACGCGCTGAAACCGAAGCTGGCGGAGGCGCAAAACGCTCAGACGGCGGCGGCGGACGCGCAGAAGCGGCACGAGGACGCGCTGCGACAGGCGCGCGGCAAGGTTCCCGATCTGGAGCGGCAGGCGCGCATGGCCTCGCTGGCGGCCGAGGAGCGCCTGCGCGCCCAGACCCAGTTCGAGGCGCGCGTCGAAAGCCTTGACGCCGCCCTCGCCCGCCTGAGCGGCGATCATGCCGAAGCCGAAGCCGCTTTCCGCGCCGTCGAGGCCGCAGGGTCGGCGGCGCCCGACGCCGCCGCCATGCAGGCCGCGATGAGCGCCGCCCGCGCCGAAGCCGAGACCCATCGTCAGGCGGTCATGACGGCGCGCGCCCTGCTGGATCAGGATGCGCGCGACCGCGCCGCCCGCGAAGGCCGCGAGCGCAACTTCACCCGCGAATTGTCCGACTGGACTCGGCGGACGGGCGATTCCGCCGCGCGCCTCAACAAGCTGCATAAGGATCAGGAACAGGCGCGCGCCGCCCTGGAGGCCGCGCAGGCCGCGCCGCATCAGTTTGAGTCCAAGCGCCTGACCCTAGTCGATTCGCTGGCCACCGCCGAAAAGCGGTTGAACGAGGCCCGCGACGCGCTGAACGCCGCCGAAGCCGCGCGCCGCGACGCTGATATCGATGTGCGCGCCCGCGAACAGGAAGCGTCCGCCGCACGCGAGGAACGCGCCGGGGCGCAGGCGCGGCTGGAGGCGATCCAGCAGCGCGCGCAGGACATCGAAGCCGTGATTCTCGACCAGACCGGCGGGACGCCCGACGATCTGGGCAAGCGGCTCAAGGAAGAAGCCATCGCCACCCCATCCGACGCCTCCGGGGCCGAGGCGCTTTTGTCCGGTCTTGAAAAGGAGCGCGATCAGTTGGGCGCGGTCAATCTGCGCGCCGAGGAGGAGGCCAGCGAATATGAAGGGCGGTTGGAGACCCTGTCGAAGGAGCGCGCCGACCTGATCACCGCCATCGCCAAGCTGCGCGCCGGGATCGACGAACTGAACGCCGAAGGGCGCGAGCGCCTGCTGGCCGCGTTCGAGGTGATCAATGACCATTTCAAGACCCTGTTCGTCACCCTGTTCGGCGGCGGTTCGGCGGAACTACGGCTGGTCGAATCAGACGATCCGCTGGAGGCGGGTCTGGAAATCTTCGCCTGTCCGCCGGGTAAGCGCCTCTCGACCATGAGCCTGATGTCGGGCGGCGAACAGGCCCTGACCGCCACGGCGCTGATCTTCGGCGTGTTCCTGGCCAATCCGGCGCCCGTCTGCGTGCTGGACGAAGTGGACGCGCCGCTCGACGACGCCAATGTCGATCGTTACTGCCGCCTGCTGGCCGAGATGCGCGAGCGCACCCGCACCCGCTTCATCGCCATCACCCACAATCCGGTCACCATGTCGCGCATGGACCGCTTGTTCGGCGTCACCATGGCCGAACGCGGCGTCTCGCAACTGGTCAGCGTCGATCTGTCGCAAGCCGAGGCGCTTGTGGCCGAGGACGTGGCTTAAATCCCGCTGCGCGTTTAGACTGTTATAAACTTGCAGAACAACGCTGTGCAAAAACCTTATGACAGCGCTGTTTTTATTTTATTTTCAGCTTATTCCGGGGGGCGTTGTTTTTGGTCCATCCTATTGCTTGACCTTTGCATGTCTCTTGAGTAGGTTCCGCGCCGTTCGAGGCCGGAACAACGTCGTTGTTCCGTCTGTTGGGTGCTGAACGTGACAGAAGACCCCCAAGACGATCCTACGGATGCGCAAAAGCTGAAGGATCTGGATCAGAGGCTGAACGCCATCGCGGCGCGCGAGCGCGGCGAAAAGTCCGATATGGCCGCCGAGGTTGGCGCCAACAAGGGCTATCAGGCGCTGGGCGAGCTGGTGGGCGGCATTCTGGGCGGTCTGGGGCTGGGCTGGCTCAGCGATCATTATCTCCACACGCGACCGTGGGGCATGATCGTCGGGGCGATCCTCGGCATGGTGGCGGCAGTCTATACGATCGTCAAAACCAGCCAGAAATAAGGCGTCCGGCGGATTTCTCGCCTGCGATTCGATTATGTATGGCGGTCCGCCGATCCCGACGGGCCGTTCTTGTTAAGAGGTTGATTGAGGCTGATGGCCGATCCGTTACACCAGTTCCAAATCGAGACCGTCGTCCCCGGCCCGGCCTTCGACGTCGGCGGTCTGCACATCGACCTCTCGATCACCAATTCGGTTCTGGCCATGCTGATCGCGGTCGGGCTGAGCCTCCTGTTCTTCACCCTGTCCACCGCCCGCGCCAGCATCATTCCGGGCCGCATGCAGGTGATGGCCGAAGGAGTCTTCGGGCTGGTCGATGACCTGACCGAATCGATCATCGGCCACGACGGACGCCAGTTCTTCCCATACGTCTTTACCCTGTTCCTGTTCATCCTGAGCTGTAACCTGCTCGGCATGTTCACCTACTTTACGGCGACATCACAGGTCGCGGTCACCCTGACCCTGGCGGCCATGACCATCCTGCTGGTGATCGGCGTTGGCCTGATCCGTCATGGCCTCGGCTTTTTCAAGATGTTCCTACCGTCGGGCGTGCCCTGGTATCTGGCCTGGCTGATCATCATCATCGAGGTCATCTCCTTCCTGGTGCGCCCGGTGACGCTCTGCCTGCGTCTGTTCGGCAACATGGTCGGCGGTCACATCGTCATGAAGGTCTTCGCCGGCTTCATCATCGCCCTGGCGGCGCTGGGCATCGGCGGCTGGATCGGCGGCCTGTTGTCGCTCAGCACCATCGTGGCGCTCACCACCCTCGAATTCCTGGTCGCGTATCTGCAAGCCTTCGTGTTTGCGGTGCTGGCCTGCGTCTATCTCAGTGACGTGGTCAATATCGGCCACCACTAGTCTCTTTTTAAAATCAAGACCCTCACGGAGCTAAATCCTATGGACCTTCAATCCGCTCAAGCCATTGCCCACGGCCTGCAATTCATCGGCGCGGGCCTCGCCACGCTCGGCATGATCGGCGCCGGTATCGGCCTCGGCATCCTGTTCGGCAACTACTATGTCGGCGCCCTGCGCAACCCGTCGGCGGCCAAGACCCAGCAGACCAACCTGTTCATCGGTATGGCGCTGACCGAAGCTCTCGGCATCTTCTCATTCGTTATCGCGCTGCTGGTTCTGTTCTCCTAAGCACGAAATCGCCGGTTGGGACGGTCTCCATCCGTCCCATTACGGCGCCTGAGGATATTTTATGACCACCGCAACCTCACCTGAGGCTATATCCGCCGCCAGCGACAGCGCATCCTTCTCGGCTGCGCCCAGCGTGACGACGGTGGCGACCCTGGTTCCGGGTTCCGGCGCGGCTTCGGTTTCGGCCATGCCCGCCTCCGCTGCGGCGTCCGCCACGGCGAGCACGGAGCATCCGGCCAAGGACGAAGGCGGCCTGCCGCAGCTTCGCACTGAATACTGGCCTGGCCAGATCGTCTGGCTGCTGGTGATCTTCGCCGTCTTCTTCCTCCTGATAGACCGCGTCTTCGCCCCGCGTCTGCGCAAGGTGATCGATACGCGCGGTTCGACCATCGCCGAAGACCTGGCCAATGCCCGCGCCAATCGCGACGAGGCTGAGGCGCAGGCGCGCGAGGCCGCTGCCGAAATGGCCGAGGCCCACGCCGCCGCGCGCCGTCTGGCCGCGGAATCGACGGCGCGCTCCAATGCCGAAATCGCCGCCGCTCAGGCCGCCGAAGACACCAAGCTGGGTCAGCGCCTGACCGAAGCCGAGAACCGCATCCGCGCCGCCCGCGACGAGGCCATGAGCCATGTTGCGGAGATCGCCAGCGACACCGCTTCGGAACTGGTGGCCAAGCTGACCGGCAAGGCGCCGACGGCGGCTTCGCTCAAATCGGCTCTGGCCAAGGGATAAGATCATGGACATGATGCAAGAACCCGAATTCTGGGTCCGCCTCGCCCTCGTGATCTTTTTTGTGATCCTGGTCGTGGCCAAAGTTCCCGGTTCGCTGTGGAAGACGCTGGGCGACAAAGGGGAGGCCGTGCGCGCTGAACTCGATGAGGCCGTGCGCATCCGTCAAGAAGCCACCGACCTGCTCAATTCGATCAAGGCCCAGCGTCTTGAAACTGAAAAGAAGGCGCGTGAACTGATCGCGCTGGCCGAAGAAGAGGCCCAGCGTCTCGCTAAAGAAGCGCACGAGAAGCTGGAAGCCAGCATCAAGCGTCGCGAGGAACTGGCGGAGCGTAAGATCGCTCAGGCCGAGGCCCGCGCCGCCGCCGACGTCAAGGCCGCCGCCGCCGATCTGGCCGCGCAGGTCGCCGAAACCGTCCTGGCGGAACGTCTGGCCAAGGCTAAGACCGATCCGCTGGTGGATAAGGCCATCGGCCAACTGGAAGGCCGCTTCAACTAAGCGCTTCTCGTTCGCGACACAATCAAGCCCGGCCTCGTCAGAGCGCCGGGCTTTTTCGCGCGCGGCGCGCTCCTATCCGTCAAGCCTCTTCGGCGATAGCGGCACCTAACCTCCACCGCTTAAACCTGTCGCAGACGATTGTTTTTGTTCCACAGATGAACATAGATGTTCAGGGTTCTCTCACGCTACCGCTATCGGCGGAACCGGTTATCGACAGCCGCATTCGTGCTTTTTCGCGTCTTTCGTGGACAAAAATAAAGCCCCAGCGGTAAACCGAAGGGGCTTTAATCTTAAATTGTCGAAGCGCTTAGATCGGGCGGGCGCGGCGGGTGAAGCGGCGGCGGATGCCGACCAGCAGGCCGCGTCCGCGCAGGATAAAGCGTTCAATCTTCAGGGTCTGTTGCCAGAAAACCGATACAACCGGCGGATTACGACGCAGCAACTTGCGAACCGGCATGACCCAGTTGGGGTGGCGGCGCTTCAGATGCACGAACTGGCGACGCGCCCAGAAAGAATTGCCAAGCACCAGAATCAGGCCGAACACGATCAGGAAATAATGACCCGGAATGATGATCAGCACGAAGCCAGCGGCGATCAGCGCCAGGCCGAGCGCGATCATCACCCAGCCGAGCATTTTGCGGCTGAAGCGTTTGATCGCGCGTTTGGCAGCACGAATCTTGCAGCGGGTGCGGCTCACGGGCGCTCCCAACTCAACTGGCTGTACCGGCGCGAACGCGCCATGCTCACTGGACATGCTGAACAGTTCGGACGTCCTTGCGCGTCCCAAAAACTCTGAAATTTCGCACCGCACCATCACGGTCTCTCGCTCATATGGAGAGACATGATGGCATTGTAAAGGCTCAGCCTGAATACGAAGTGAAGATGGAGAAAATTTAATTCCCGTAAGGGCAGGTTCGTGAAGGCCTGCCTTGAATTACAAGGCTTTTTCTACGCCGACGTTAGAAACTGCAACAAAGGTTGAGAGTGTGACGACACGCGCGGGACGACGATGACGGACCAGATTGCGCAAATCGTGACGGCAGCGATACAGGCAACGGAATCGCTGCGGCACGAAACGGCGCTCAATACGCAGGCTGTGCAACCACAACAGCGACACGACGCGGGCGCCAGGACGCAGCAGGGCGCGCAGCGGCCTCATGACGCGCGGATATTTCTGCATCAGGCGCACGAACAGACGTTTGACCCAAACGGACCCGCGCAGGATCAGCACCAGACCGACCAGCATGATCGGCACGCCAAACGGCCCCGGCAAGGGCGTTACGACGGCGCCGAGCGCGATCAGGAACGCGCCCCCGACAGTCATCAACATTTTCGCCAGAACGGCCATATACGGCGTCTCCACATCCTTCTTTAAAGAATATGGCGCTGGCGCATAAAGAAACAAGGCGGCGAAACGCCGCCCTGCTCACTATGTCGCGTAAATCAATCCGTATAGGCCAGACGCGGCTGGCGCGCCGCCCGCGTCTCGTCAAGGCGCTTGGCCGGGGCCAGATAGGGCGCGCCCTTGAACCGCGCGGTATCGCCCGCCTTCGCCGCCTCGGCCAGGGCGCGCAACACCGCGATGAAGCGGTCCAGTTCGTCCTTCGATTCGGTCTCGGTCGGTTCGATCAGCATGGCGCCAGGCACGACCAGCGGGAAATACATGGTCATCGGGTGGAAGCCCTCGTCGATCATCGCCTTGGCGAAGTCGAGCGTGGTCACGCCGGTGTCCTTCAGCCATTCGTCATCGAACAGGGCTTCGTGCATGCACGGTCCGTCCGGGAAGGGCACGCTCATCAGGTCGCTGAGCGAGGCCTTGATATAGTTGGCGTTCAGCACCGCGTCCTCTGCGACCTGACGCAGGCCGTCCGATCCGTGACTGAGCATATAGGTCAGGGCGCGGATGAACATGCCCATCTGGCCGTGGAAGGCGCACATGCGGCCAAAATTCGCCGCGCTGGAGGCTTCGTCGTGCTCCAGCAGGTCAAAGCCTTCATCGGCGCTGACCACCCACGGCTTGGGCGCAAAGGCCGCCAGCGCCTCGGACAGCACCACCGGGCCCGCGCCCGGCCCGCCGCCGCCATGCGGGGTCGAGAAGGTCTTGTGCAGGTTGATGTGCATGGCGTCCACGCCCAGATCGCCCGGACGCACGCGCCCGACAATGGCGTTGAAGTTGGCGCCGTCGCAGTAGAAGTAGGCGCCCGCCGCGTGGGTGACGCGCGCGATCTCGATAATATCGCGCTCGAACAGGCCGCAGGTGTTCGGATTGGTGACCATGATGGCCGCCACGTCCGGCCCCAGCTTGGCCGACAGGTCCGCGACATCGACGCGGCCATCGTCGGTCTGGGCGACCTCCTTGACCGTATAGCCGACAAAGGCGGCGGTCGCCGGATTGGTGCCGTGCGCCGAGGTCGGGACCAGAACGATGCGACGATGCCCCTCGCCCTTCGCTTCGTGCGCGGCCTTGATGGCCAGCAGGCCGCACAGTTCGCCGTGCGCGCCGGCCTTGGGCGACAGGGCGACGGCGGGCATGCCGGTCAGGGTCTTGAGCCAGTGCGCCAGCAGGTCCATCAGGCCCAGCGCACCCTGCACGGTCGAGATCGGTTGCAGCGGGTGAATGTCGCCCAGGCCCGGCAGACGCGCCATCTTCTCGTTGAGGCGCGGATTGTGCTTCATGGTGCACGAACCGAGCGGATAGAGCGCCAGGTCGATGGCGTGGTTCTTCTGCGACAGGCGCACATAGTGGCGCATGGCTTCCGGCTCCGTCAGGCCGGGCAGGCCCAGATCGTCGCCGCGCAGCAGGCCGTCGAGATCAGTGGCGTCAATCTCCATATCGGCGAAATCGACGCCGGTGCGCGTATAGTCGTCCTTTTCGAAGATCAGCTTTTCGGCCTGCAACAGGCCGCGACCGCCGGTCAGGGTCTTGAACGAAGTGGTTTCGATATCGAAGTCCGGTGTGGTGGGACGTCCTGTACTGTTCATTTTCAAAGAGTCCTGGCTCATTGGGCGATCTCCTTGAGCGCGGCGACAAGGGCGGTCATGTCGGCGTCCGATACGGTTTCGGTAACGGCCAGGATCAGGTGGTTCTCAAAGCCCGGTTCGTTTTGCAGGCGCGCGAACGGTACGCCGCCGAGGATGTTTTTCGCGGCCAGGGCCTCAACCACGGGCGTGGCGGCAACCGGCAGCTTCACCGTGAACTCATTGAAGAAGCGCGGCGTGACGATCGCGAAACCGGCGTCGGCCAACTGGTCCTTCAGTTTATGCGCCCTGGCGTAGTTGAGCTTCGCCACGCGCTTCAGACCCGTCTCGCCCAGAAGGCTCATATGGATCGAGAAGGCCAGCGCGCACAGGCCGGAATTGGTGCAGATGTTCGAGGTCGCCTTGTCGCGGCGGAGATGCTGCTCGCGCGTCGAAAGCGTCAGCACGAAGCCGCGCTCGCCATCGGCGTCCACCGTCTCGCCGCACAGGCGGCCCGGCATCTGGCGCAGATATTTTTCCTTCGCCGCGAACAGGCCGACATAGGGGCCGCCGAACGACAAGGGCACGCCGATCGACTGGCCTTCGACCGCCACCACGTCCGCGCCCATCTCGCCGGGCGATTTCAAGAGGCCCAGCGACATGGCTTCGGTGACCACGACGATGAGCAAGGCGCCTGCGGCCTGCGCGGCCTCGGCGATCTTCGTCACATCGGTCGCCGTGCCGAAGACATTGGGCGTCTGGACCACAACGCAGGCCGTATCGGCGTCGATGTGCTTCAGCACCTCGGCCTCGTCATCGACGGCGACGGCGCAGGCTTCGGTCGCGATACCGACCGCATGCGCCAGGGTTTCAACCGTCTCGCGATAGTGCGGATGCAGGCCGCCCGACAGCACGGCCTTGCCACGCCGCGTCACCCGCGTCGCCATCAGCACGCCTTCGGCGGCGGCGGTCGAGCCGTCATAGAGCGAGGCGTTCGCCACCGGCATACCTGTGAGCCGCGCCACCTGCGACTGGAATTCGAACAGCACCTGCAAGGTTCCCTGCGCGATTTCCGGTTGGTAGGGCGTATAGCTGGTCAGGAATTCCGAACGCTGGATGATGTGATCGACCGTAGCCGGGATGTGGTGGCGATAGGCGCCCGCGCCGACGAAGAAGGGCGCTTTCGATGGCGACAGGTTCTGCGCCGCAAAGGCGTTCAGTTGCGCCTCGACCTCCATCTCGCCCGCCACCTTCGGCAGGTCCACGGGGCCGTCGCGGCGCGCGCCTTGCGGCACGTCCACGAACAGGGCGTCGATATCGGGGACGCCGATCTTATCCAGCATCACGGCGCGGTCATGCGCGCTCAGCGGCAGGTATCGCATACGGGGACTCTCAGAACAGGATTACAGGGTTTCCAGATAGGCGTCGTAGGCGGCCTGATCCATCAGCCCGTCCAGTTCGGCATAGTCGGCCAGCTTGATGCGGGCGATCCAGCCGCCGGCTTCCGGCACGGCGTTGATGGTTTCCGGCGCATTTGGCAGGTCCGTATTGACCTCGACCACCTCGCCCGACACCGGCGCATAGACGTCCGACGCGGCCTTGACGCTTTCGACCACGGCGAAGGCGTCGCCCTGTTTCAGCGTCTTGCCGACTTCGGGGACTTCGACGCACACGACATCGCCCAGGGCCTGGGCGGCGTACAGCGAGATGCCGACAAAGGCGAGATCGCCCTCGACGCGCACCCATTCATGGTCCTTGGTGAATTTCATATCTGGCCCCTTTGCTCAGGCTTTCGGTTTGCGGTGATAGCCGTTCGGCACGAACGGCAGGCTGACGATTTCAGCGGCGTAAGGCTTGCCGCGCACTTCCAGTTTCAGGGCGGTACCGACGGCGGAAAAGGCGGGCGGCACATAGCCCATGGCGATGGAATAGCCGAGGCTGGGCGACGGCCCGCCGGAGGTGACGATTCCCAGTTCAGCGCCGTCCGCGCTCAGGATTTTCGCGCCTTCGCGGGCGGGCGGGCCTTCCAGAACGCGGATGGCGACGCGGATGCGGCTGAGATCACCGGCCTTCTGCGCGCGGATACGGTCGATGCCTTTGATATCGCCGCGCTCCAGACGCGACTTCTGCATGGCGAAGCCGAGATTGGCCTCGACCAGCGTGTAGCCAGCGTCCATCTCATGTCCGTACAGCGGCATACCGGCTTCGAGGCGAAGCGAGTCGCGCGCGCCAAGGCCGATCGGCTTGACCTGCGCATAGCTCAGAAGGCGGTCCCACAGCTCGCCGACATGTTCGGCCGGGAAGCTGATCTCGAAGCCGTCCTCGCCGGTATAGCCGGTGCGCGAGATAAAGGCCGTCTCGCCCAGAAGCTCGAACGCGCCGCAATCCATGAAATACATCTGCGCCGCGCCGGGGCAGAGATCGGCCATGACCTCCTTGGCCTTCGGGCCTTGCAGAGCCAAAAGGGCGCGATCGGACAGCACCTCGAACTCGACATCCGGGCCGCTTTCATCGTCAGCTATGGCCTCGGCGATAATGTCGAAATCCTGCTCCTTGCAGGCGGCGTTGACGACCAGGAAAAAGCCTTCGGCCTGCGGGCGCGACACCATCCAGTCGTCGAGGATCCCGCCTTCGTCATTGAGCAGCAGCGAATATTTCTGCTTGCCTTGCGCCAGCGTCGCGAAATCGGTCGGGGTCAGGCTTTCGAGCAGCGCAAGCGCCCCCTCGCCGTTCAGCCGCGCCTGCCCCATGTGCGAGACGTCGAACAGACCCGCCTCGGTGCGGGTCCATTTGTGCTCGGCCAGCACGCCCTCATATTGCACGGGCATATTGTAACCGGCGAATGGGACCATGCGCGCGCCAAGCGCGACGTGACGGTCTTCCAGCGGCGTGGATTTCAAAGGTTCAGACATGACGGCTCGCAGTCGGTTTCAACGATCTGCCCCCGCTGTCCCTGGGCCTGAGAGATTTACTCCGTCGGCGGACGTGGCGGCGCCACGACTCTTTCCAGCGTTTTATCTGGGCTGCGGTCCATTTGCCTGAGCGTTTCCGGGGCGGTTGCGCCTTCGGCGGCGCGAAGACTCGCGCACTCTCCCGCAGCTTGCTTTCGCTTCTGCGGCAGCGCCGTGAAAGAGTCAAGCGGGCCCTGAAAATATGCTCAGGAGCGCGGCGACGGCGTCAGCCCCGCCCTTGTAACCAGTGAGTCAGCCACCATGCGGCCAGCCCCAGCAGGCCAAGGATCAGCGCGACCAGCACCAGCATAACGCTGAGACTGGCGATCTTCTGGCCGAAGCCGACCTCTTCCCAGCTATAGGCGTCGTCCGGCCAGGTCTTGGTGCGGATCACCTCTTTCAATTCCGCGATGGTGAAGTCGCGATAGACCAGGCACTTGTCCGGCCACAGCCACCAGAAGGGCGATGTCGCCTGCTCGACCGGCGGACGCACGCCGTAGGACCGCATCAACGACTGGATGTCGTCGAGATAGAAGCCGATCTGATGATCGCAACCCAGATCTCTGACCACCCAGGCCGCGTCGCCCAGTGCGCGGAAGCGCGTCAGCCCTTCCGGCGTCGCATGCTGATGGCGCTCAATCAGCGCATACAATCTCTGTTCGAACGTCTCAGCCATTGTTGACAACCAGACGTAGGCCCCAGCGCTGCACAACGGTCGGCGGCGCATAGACATCAGGACGCGCGACCCTGTCCGCCTTGCGCAGGAAACGCGCCTTGTACTTCGCCATTTCCGGCAGCAGCGACGCCTCTATATGCGCCATCTCGATCTCGATACAGGCGTCGGCCAGCCGTTCGATATGGCGGTTGTGATAGCGTCCCGGCGGCGTGACCAGCACCAGTTTCTTCTTAGGGAAGCGCTGTTTGAGATAGCGCGCCGTCGCCGCATGGTCGCCATCCGCCGTCACCAGATAGCAGACATCGAACAGATCGTCCTCGGCGTCGGCGGCGATTGACAGGGCCAGATTGACATCGCCCTGCTTTTCGACGCTCAACTGCCAGCTATGGCCACAGGCGTTGCAATGGTCCATGCCATGCACGAAATGCCCCATGCGGCAGATCACGCCCTGCCCTTCCAGCGCCTTCATATAGTCCTCATGGCGCTTCAGCTTCGCCTTCTGCGCCGGACGGAAGGCCGAACACCAGACAACGCGCTTCACCGCTTCGCCCTTCGGCGCCAGGGCGCGCGACAGAGCCTTGAGGTTCAGCCATTTCAGATAGGGGCGCTTATAGGCGTCGATGGCGTGATAGAGGTTGAAGCCGTCATAATAGAAGGCGGCGCGCGGACGCGAAAACGGCCATCGCCAGCCGCCCCTGTCTCCGCTTGCCACGCCTTTCGACATTCCGCCGCCCCGCCAAAACCCTTAAAGAACAGTTAAGCGCAGGAACGCTGTTTTGTCAGCAGATTTTCGCGCGCGGCGTCACATCTGCTCCGGCGCCGACAGGCCCAGCAGGTCCAGACCCAGTTCCAACTGGCGCAGGGTCAGCGACACCAGAGCGAGGCGCGAACCCTTTAGCGCCGTATCCTCGCCCGCCAGCACCGGACAGGCGGCATAGAATTTCGAGAAGCCCTGAGCCAGCCTGTAAACATGGTCGGCCAGCAGGTTCGGCGCGCGCTTGGCGTAGGTCTCGCGCAAGGCGAAGTCGAAGGCGTCGAGCAGAAGCACCAGTTCGCGCTCGGCGGGCTCGGCGACGGCGATGTCGCCCTCGAACACCTGCTGCTCGCGCGCCTTGCGCAGGATCGATTTCATGCGCACCGCCTGATAGAGCAGGTACGGCCCGGTCTTGCCCTCCAAGCTGGTGAAGCGATCGAGGTCGAAAATATAGTTGGTCGTGCGGTGATTGCTGAGTTCGGCAAATTTCAGCGCCGCCACGGCGACCTTGTGCGCGGTATCGGCGAATTCGGCCTCGGACAGCCCCTCGCCCAGCCCGGCCTCGTGCAGACGCTCGGTGGCCTTGGCGATGGCCTGGCCCAGCAATTCGTGCAGTTTCAGCGTGCCGCCGTCGCGCGTCTTGAACGGCGTGCCGTCCGGCCCGTTGACCGTGCCGTTGGCGGCGTGCTCCAGCTCACCCTCGTTGGCGTAACCGGCCAGGTAAGCGGCGCGGAACACCTGCTCGAAATGTCCGGCCTGACGCTGATCGACGACGTAAAGCGCCAGATCGGGGCCGAATTCCTTTTTGCGCTGCACGATGGTGGCGAGGTCGGTCGTGCCGTACATGGCCGAGCCTTCGGACGAGACGACCAGCAGCGGCGGTATCTCCTTTTTGTCGTCCTCGCGCGCCACACGGACGATCTGCGCGCCCTGATCGGGAACCAGCAGGCCCTTCTCTTTAAGATCGTCGATCATCGGCTCGATATAGGGGTCGGCGTCGGATTCACCGTTCCACAGATCGAAGGTGACGCCAAGCGCCGCATAGTCGCGTTCCAGCGCCTCGCGCGATACGGTCACAAAATGCCGCCACAGGGCGCGATAGCCGCGCCGTCCGGCCTGAAGGTCTTTCGTCGCCTTGCGCGCACGGTCGCGATAATCGGCGTCCGCCTTGCCCCTGGCCGAAGCCATCGGATAGAGGCGGCCCAGATCGTCGAGGCTGACCGGCGGCGCGACGGGGTAGTCGCCCGCATAGTCCGCATCGAAATAGGGCAGATAGGGCTGCTCTTCCGACAGGGCCACGATCAGCAGCCCCATCTGATAGCCCCAGTCGCCGAAATGCGCGTCGCCCACCACCGTGTCGCCCATAAAGCGGAAAACGCGCTTCAGGCTTTCGCCGATCACAGCCGTGCGCAGATGGCCAATGTGCATTTCCTTGGCGACGTTCGGGCCGCCGAAGTCGATGATCACCTTGCGCGCATTCGCCACGACAGGCGCGCCCAGACGTTCATCGACGCGCAGGGCGTTGGCGCGCTGGCTCAAGGCCGTTTCGGACAGGATGAAGTTCAAAAAGCCAGGCCCAGCGATGTCCGCAGCTTTCAACCGTGCATCCTCGGCGACATGCGCCAATATGCGTCCGGCGACCTCACGCGGATTGGCCTTGGCCTGTTTCGCCACCATCAGAGCGCCGTTGCACTGGAAATCGGCCAGGTCCGGGCGATCCGACGGATTGACGCGGCCCGCCGCCGCATCGAAGCCTTCGGCGGCGAAGGCGCGCGCGGTCAGTTCGGTGAGCTGATGGCGAAAATCGTGAGAATCGGCGAAGGCGTCTTTGGACATGGACTTGCTTACGGCAGGAGGAAAGTCCCGCCGTCATAAGCATCCCATCCATCCATGACAAGGAAAAAGCGGTCTTACTGACCCGCGTTGTCGGCCTTCTTCTCGTCGTCGCTGACATAGCGGAAATGCTTGCCCTGACGGTTGAAGTCGGCCATTTGCGGCGTCACGTCGAAGCCGACCAGCACTTCGAAATTGGCGCCCGAAACCGTGATGTCGGCGCGCGGAATCTCGATGTCCTCGATACGGGTGTTGACGTCCTGCGCCTGCTGACCATCGGAGAAGGTCACCGGCAGGTCGAATTCCTTTTTGGCCAGCACGGTCTTGTCGCGCTCGGTGACCGCCACCCAGTAATGATAAATCTTGTCGTGGCTTTCCGCCTTGGGGCCGCGCCCCAGCGAGAAGGAAATGTCCATACCGACGTGAATCGGCTCCGTGCCCTGATAGGCGCAGTCGGAGTTGACGCCGTTGATCTGGCCGGTCCATTTGGCCATGTCGGTGGCTTCCTTATTGTCCTGGAACTCTTCGTAACGCGCAGCGTCGTAGAGCACCTTGACATAGGGGCACGGACCTTCAGCCTTGACCTTCTTCAGGCGCAGATTGGTGTTGCCCCATTCCTTGTCCTTCTTGTCGCGCTCGGCGGCCTTGTCGGCGTCGCTTTGATTATCCTGCTGGGCGTGCGCCAGCGAAATGGCGGTGGCGTTAACGAGCAGACCGAGGCAGACCCCCGCCAGAATACGACGCATGACAACCGACATAGGTAAGACGACCCCTGAATCCGTGAAGAAGGCCCGCAACGCGGCGCACCCATTGGCAGGATGTGTAGCGTGGCGGCGCGGCTTTTCAAAGGGTTTTATGGATCAGTTGCGGCCAAAGTGCGGCGCATCCGTGTCGCCCACTGGCGCAAAGCCGACAAAGCGATTATGTCAGGCGGCATGAGCAAGCCCGCCCTCAAAGTCCTTCTCGCTACGCCGCGCGGTTTCTGCGCCGGGGTTGACCGCGCCATCCAGATCGTCGAACGCGCGCTGGAGCGCTATGGCGCGCCGGTCTATGTCCGCCACGAGATCGTGCATAACAAACACGTCGTCGATCGCCTCAAAGGCATGGGCGCGGTGTTCGTCAAAGAACTGGATCAGTGCCCGCCCGACCGCCCCGTGGTGTTTTCGGCGCACGGCGTGCCCAAATCCGTGCCCGCCGCCGCCGAGGCGCGCGCCATGTTCTATCTCGACGCCACCTGCCCTCTCGTCTCCAAGGTGCATGTCGAAGCTGAGCGCCATTATGATGAAGGCCGCGAGATCATTCTGATCGGCCATGCCGGGCACCCCGAGGTCATCGGAACTATGGGCCAGTTGCCACCAGGCGCGGTGAAACTGATCGAAACCGAGGATCAGGCGCGCACCTTTACACCGGAAAATCCCGATAATCTCGCTTTCGTCACCCAGACCACCCTGTCGGTCGACGATACGGCGGGCATTGTCGCGGTGCTGAAAGAACGCTTCCCGACGATCCGGCTGCCGCACAAAGAAGACATCTGCTACGCCACCACCAACCGGCAGGACGCCGTCAAGGCGGTCAGCGCTGACTGCGATCTGGTGCTGGTGATTGGCTCGGCCAAATCGTCCAATTCGCAGCGTCTGGTCGAGGTGGCCTTACGCGCCGGGGCGAAGGCCGCCTATCTGGTCGATGACGCCGGTCATGTCGATTGGTCATGGTTCGAGGGCGTGACGACGCTCGGCGTCTCTGCGGGCGCTTCGGCGCCGGAAAACCTGATAGAAGACCTGGTCGCGGCGGTAGCGGCGCGCTTCGACGCCGAGGTGACCGAAAATTCCGGCGTACGCGAAACTGTCACCTTCAAATTGCCGAAGGCCGTGGCGTAAGACTTACCGCACCATCGGCACCGAGCAGCCCTGGCCCTGATCGACCAGCGGACGGAAATTGGTGTTATCGTCCGATTGCTCAACGCGGTGCGGCACCAAACGCAAGGTCTTGCCGCCCCAGCGACCGTAGGAGGCCTGCCCCGGCGAGACGCAACGCCCGTCATAGAGCAGCACCGCGCACTGGCCGAGCGTTATATTATCGGCCAGGCGGTTCCAGCTATTGGAGTTATAGCGCAGGCAGGCCGCGACAGGCGCCGATGCCGGAACCGGCCCTGTCTGCGGCACGACTTCGCCGCCATTGGTCTGCGGCTGCGGCTCTTGCGGCGTGGCGCTGGCCGGAGCGCCTGGCACCGGGGTCAGCGAACCGGTCGGTGCGGCGGTCATATTACCCGCATCGTCCTGACCGACATCGAGCGCCTGCGCGGCGACGCCGTTCTTCTTGGCGCAGTCGGCCAGGGTCAGATCGCCGACATAGGCGCCGTTGACATAGCAACGCAAAGGCTTCTTGGGATCAAAGGTCGGCTTGGGATCGCTGACATTAAAGGTCAGGCCGGTCGGCTGATCGTTCATCGGCTTATCGTTCTTATGCCCGGACGACAGGCTTACCGCCAGAGCTACGCCGATCGCCAGCGCCGCCACGGCGCCGCCCGCCAGCCACAACCAGCGCTTATCGGTCTGCATCGCCATCGGCATTCCCCCTTTTCGGCGCTTGTGCGCGCAACAGGCAACAATTCGGTCGCGATCATAGCAGAGCCTCGCGCAAGACCAAGCCGGAAAGCGTTAACGCCCCATAGCCGCGCGTCATGACGAAAACATGTCAGAGGCCGAAAAGGCCCGTACTGGATGCCGGGGCGCCGCCGCTCAGGCGGTTGAGCGCCGCCTGATAGTTGGAGATCTGGTTAGTCAGATAGGTCGGCACGGCGCCGCCAGTCTTCCCGTGCTTGCTCTTGTCGGCCTCCTGCGGATCGCCGTATTTCAGATAGGTGTAGGCGCGCTGCACGCTTTTCATCACCGCCTGTAGATTATCGAGCGCCTTCTGGATATTGGCGTCGGAATTGAGGTTCAGACTGGCGTCGAAATTCAGGCCGATCGGCTTCTGCGTCTTGAGATAATTGCTCGACGAGGCGTCGATCATTTTGGTCGCGTCATTACTGATCAGGCCGGGATCAATCCCCAGCCCTTTCAGCGCGTCCTTGCCCACCGGTCCGGCGGCGATTTCCATCTTGCTGTTATTATTGGCGGGCTTGATGACAAGCTGATCGGTCTGCTGGCCCAGCATCTTGCTGACATCGACCTTGAGCTTGTAGCCGGAGGCGCGCGTGATCTTGGTCGCCAGAGTCTTCAGCGTGTCATTGGCTTCGATGGTGATGGTCTTGCGCACATTGGTCGAGGGATCGACCAGATAGAACTGATCGCCCGTGCGCGCGCTGGTCCCGGAGATGACCAGGGTGGAATCCTTCTGCTGGATTGTCCCTTGCGGCAGGCCCAGCCGGTCCAGCACGCTGGCGCCATTCTGTACGATGGCGACCGCGCCCGGATTCACCTTGCCGTCCGTGCCCGTATAGCGTTGCTGATATTCGACCGCGCCGGTATCGAGATTGAGCCGCGCAATATAACCGTCCTGCGCCTTCTCGCCGGTGTCGATCCGCGCCATGCCGTTGATGTCGCCGTTCGAGGCGCCGGAAATCCACGCCTTGCCGCCTATGAACTGCACCTTGGCGTCAGCCTCCTTGCCGCCGCCGCCATAATAGGCGACCGTATCGTCGCCAGTGCTGGCGAGATCGGCGCTGACCTTGAGCGCGAAAGCGTCCTGTCCGCCCGACCAAGCGCGCGTTACGGCGCCGCCGCTGAGCAGATTGCCGTTGCCGGTCGAGCCGCCCAGATAGATGTCGCCATTTTCAATGGCGATGCCGTTGATCGCTCCGCCGCCAATGCCGCCCAGATCGCGGTTGCCGGTTTGCGTCGCGGCGTATTTGGTCAGCGGATTGCCCTTGGCGTCCGTCGTCTGATAGCTGCTCAACTGATACGAGGTCAGATTGACTTCGTTATCGTTGATGCCCGCCACATAAAGCGTATCGCCATCGACCGCCACCTGGGCGACCTTGTCGCTATTGGCCGTACCGGTCTGCACGGTGAATTTGGCGGCGCAGTCGGCGGTGAAGCCCATGACATAGCCGTCCCAGCCGCCCTTGCCGCTGGCGCCGGGCATACTCGATTGCGCCCGGCCGCCGACATAGACAGAGCCGTCGGCGCCGAAGGCCACCGAAGTCGCCTCGTCCGCCGCCGTCGCGCCGCGTCGCTGGGTCCACTGTTCAACGCCATTGGCGTCCAGGACCGTAACAAAACTGTCGCTGAGAGACCCGTCCACGCCATTCAGCCCGGTTTCGGTGGTCGAGGTATAGGTGACCGCCGTCTTGCCCGAACCATAGGTGGTCGTCTTGGTCGCCGCCGTCTCCAGCGCGCCGGTGACCGATCCTGCCACCGCCACCTTGCCGTCCGCCGAGACGGAAAGGGCGAACCCACTGGCCGTATCCGCCGCCCCGAGCGCCCGCGTATAGACCAGCTTGCCAGCAGAATCGTACTTCATCAGCGCAACATCCTGCGCGCCGCTGACGATTTGACCGTCCGTATCGCCGTTGACGTCCGCCAGCACATAGACCGAACCGTCGTTTCCCGACGCCGTAGCGCGCACATTGGTCACCGTATTCGGCAAGGCGGTCTGCCCCGCTTCGCCGCTGACCCAGTATTGCGCGCCAACCTTGGAGATCGGATCGGCGGGCGCGCTGGACGGATCGAGCGCGGCGCCAGCGGATGTATCGGTTTGAAATTTCAGCAGTTGCGACGTCACATCGGTGGTCTTGGCGGCGTCAGCGGATGTCGCGTCGGTCGTCGCGCTCGCATCCGTCTTTTTGGGTGTAATTTTTTTGTCCGGGTCGCCGGTGGTCTGAGCCACATAGACCGCATCGGCGGTCACCGGCGCGCTCAGGGTCAGGGTCTCGGTCGTCACGCCCTTGATCTGAAGACCGAAGGTGTCCTGACCTTTGGACAGCGTGACCGTTTTGCCGTTCAGCGTGCTGGTCACCGGCTGGGCCGGGGTGCGGTTAACCGCGAACTTGGTCGAAAGCCCCGCCGCTTTCAGCTTGTCATTGATGTAAGAGACGACGTTCGACATACTGCGCGTCTGGCTTCCCATCTCGGCCAGATCGATATTGACCACGATCGGATCATGCGTGCCGATCTTCTGCGCCGAGATCGAAAAGCGCACATCGCCCTCGAAGGCCTTGACCGCCGTGGTCGCGCTGCCCGAAGCGATCGAAGGCGCAGTGTAGAGCGTGTCGGTGCGCGCCGTGCCGCCGTCGCTTTTGACGCTGTCGCTGAGCAAACCAGCGCTGATGTCCAGGTGATCGTATTTGGCGGTGTCGATATAGTCGGCGACTTCCTTCATGCCGGTGGTAAAACGCGTCTTCAGCGCCGATAGAGCGAAGTCCGACAACTTGCCGTCCTTGGCCTTCTGCGCCAGCCCCTCCAAAGCGTTCAGCCCCTGATACAGGGTGAACAGCTTGGTGTAATCGGGCGAAGCGCCCACCACATCGGAAACAATCGCATTGGAATTGATAAAACGCTGACCGCTCAGCACCTTGCTGACCAGACCGCCCTCGTCCAGCATGCCGGAATTATCCGACCAGGGCGCGCGCGGTGCGGCGGCCATGCCGGTCGGAGAGGCCGTTTTACTCGCCCCGGCGGCGCTTCCGCCACCTGCGCCCGTGGCGCCGCCCGCCGCAGTCCCGCTATACTTGGCGTTGAAATAGCTGGTCAGCAGATTGGCGTCGAACGTAATCATGTCAGGCTGGAAACAATCCTGTCGGATACCGTGTGTCCGACTATGCCCGACTCAGCTTAACAAAGATTAATTGCAAGCCTGAAACAAACGCATTTTCAGCCTATAATTACTTGAACAGAGACAAAATCTGCTGCGGCGCCTGGTTGGCGATCGACAGGGCTTGAGTGCCGAGTTGTTGTTGCACCTGCAAGGCTTGCAATTGCGCGCTTTCCTTCGCCATGTCAGCGTCCACCAGATTACCGATGCCAGTCGTGATGGAGTCCTTGAGCTTGGACACAAACGACAGGTGGCCTTCGATCTGTTTGGCCTGCGATCCAAGAGCGCCGAGATTGGCGTTGAGATTGTCGATCGAGGTGTCGAGCTTGGTCAGCAGGCTGCTCGCCACCGTCGCCGAACTCAGCGAGGAGCCGGCGGTGAGCGTGATGATCGGACCGCCCAGAGCGATGGTGCGCACGCTCAGAGTGATGGTCGAATTGGCGTCGGAATTGGCGATGAACTGGATCGAGCTCGACATTGAGCCATCGATGATGTTGGCGCCGTTGAAGGTCGCGTTCTCAACAACGTGAGAAATTTGACTGAGGATCGACTTGAAATCGGAATTGAGCGCATTGCGCGAGGTCGTGTCGATCGAGGTGTCCATCGCCCCGACCACTTTTTCGCGCAACTGGTTCAGAAGGTCCGAAACCGAACTGCCCGCCGCCATCGACACATCGGCAATCGACGAGGCGCGGTTCAGGCTGTCCGTCACCGCGTCCAGGCCGTTCAGATCGGCGCGCTGTCCTTGCGCAATCGCATAGACAGAAGCATTGTCCTTGGCCGAGCTGACCTTCAGTCCCGTCGAGATGCGATTCTGCGACTCTTCGAGCTTCTTGTTGGTGCTCGTCAAATTCTGCAAGGCAATCATCGCCGAGGTGTTTGTATGCACACTAACGGTCATGGCCCGGAAACCTCCATATACGCCGACTCAGGCGAATCTTAAGGTTTATGGTAAGCAAAGTCTTAACGCGGGCAAACGACTTTTACCGCGCATTTATAAATGCACGGTGGATAAGCATACAAAACGCTACTGTTACGACAGGCCGAAAGGCTTTAAATATCTGTTTTTATGAAAGAACCCGCTTCATATTGCGCTGACCGCTTCATATCCAGCAATCCTTGACGCGGCATCTGACGCACGACTTCGCCGGTGTAACGGTCGATCGCCTTATAAACCCACTCGCCGGTTTGGGGATCCTTATCGATGGTGAGTCGCAAGGTGTAATATGGCGGCGTCCCCTGTTCGCGTTGCTTGTCCTGCCCCAGTTCGGACTTGTCGTCCTGCTTGGGCGACGACGCGGCGGCGGCGACGGCGGTTACGGCGGGCGGAACATCCGCAGACGGCTTGATCCCGGTTACGTCCGGTAGTTGCGGAAAGTTTACGACATTATTGATCATCTCCATGTCGCGCGCAGGATCTCTCCCGGACGCCCTCTATTGGGAAGCGAAAAGCCGCCGCCGACGTTAACCGGCGGCGGCCCTTCACGTCCGGGATTAGCGGAACAGGCTGAGAACAGTCGAAGTCGACTGGTTGGCGATGGAGAGAGCCTGGATGCCGAGCTGCTGCTTGGTTTGCAGAGCTTGCAGATTGGCGCTTTCCTTGGCCAGGTCGGCATCGACCAGATTGCCGATGCCAGCCGTGATCGAGTCCTGAAGCTTGCCCACGAAGTCCTGATGGGTCGAAACCGCCTTCGACGCCGTGCCGAGCTTGGCCAAGGCGGACGAGACGTTGTTGATCGACGTGTTCAGGGTCGAAACCAGGTTCGAGGCAGAGGTCGCCGTCGCGAAGGTCGCATTGGTGGCGACAGTCACGATCGAGCCGCTCAACGACAGGTTTTCACCCGCAATGGTCAGCTTGTTGGTGCCGTCCGAATTGGCCAGAGCCGTGATCGCCGACTTGCTGCCGTCAATCAGGTTAATGCCGTTGAAGGACGAGTTCTTGATCGTCGTCGTGATCTGGTCTCGCAACGAGTTGAAGTCCGTCTGCAGGGCCTTGCGGCTGGTGGTGTCCAGAGAAGTGTCGGACGCGGCGAGCGCCTTTTCCTTCATTTGGGTCAGCAGATCGGAAATCAACGACCCCGCCGAGGAGGCCACATCAATGGTCGAAGACGCGCGCGAAAGCGAGTCCTTGACGGCGTCGAGCGACGAAACGCTCGCGCGCTGGCTTTGAGCGATGGCCCAGGTGGCGCCGTCGTCCTTAGCGCTGCCTACCTTCAGGCCGGTGCTAATCCGGTCCCGAGCGACTTGCAGTTGGCTATTGGTGGAGTTGAGATTTTGCAGCGCAACCATGGCGCCGATATTGGTATTGATGCTATTCGCGGGCATCGGTCTAGTCCTTCTTCTAGATGAACCGGCGACATTTTGTCGGCCGGCGGCATTTTGCCTGCACTGCGCACTGCAAGCAGCAGGCCAAACCGGGATCACTGACGCGACGCGCTGCAAATTTCTGATTTTATTGGTATTAAATCGCCGTTAAGGACGCCTTTGCCAGGCAGTTTTTGCCGCCCCGGCAGACCAACTCGGCATTATCTGCCGCCTGGGGCAAATTTTACCCGGCGGACAGGCACGAAGAAAGCCGGGAGGGCGAGGCCCGTCCCGGCATAGAGGCTTACTTAAACAGGCTCAGCACCGATTGCGGCGCCTGATTGGCGATGGAGAGAGCCTGGATGCCCAATTGCTGCTTGGTTTGCAGCGACTGGAGCTTGGCGCTTTCCTTGGCCATATCGGCGTCAACCAGGTTGCCGATGCCCGCCGTGACCGAGTCCTGAAGATTGCCGATGAAGGTCTGATGCGCAGCCACCGCCTTGGAGGAGGTGCCCAACTTGGCCAGGGCCGCCGAAACCTGCGTGATCGACGTATCGAGCGTCGAAACCAGATTGCCAGCCGAGGTCGCCGTTGCGAAGGTCGTCGTCGTGGCCACCGTAACGATCCCGCCGCCCAGCATCAGGTTCTGCGCCGAGAACACCAGCGAATTGGTGCCGTCGGCATTGGCCAGAGCCTTGACGGAGGTCTTTGAGCCGTCCAGCAGGTTGATGCCGTTGAAGGACGCATTGTTCGCGGTCTTGGTGATCTGGTCACGCAGGGCCTCGAAATCGGTCTTAAGGGCGTTCCGACTGGTGGTGTCCAGCGACGTGTCCGAAGCTGCGAGCACTTTCTCCTTCATCTGGGTCAACAGGTCCGAGATGCTTTGACCCGCCGACATAGCCACGTCGATGGTCGAAGACGCCCGGTTCAGCGAGTCCTTGACGGCGTCGAGCGACTGCACAGTCGACCGCTGGCTTTGCGCGATCGCCCAGGTCGCTCCGTCGTCCTTGGCGCTGGCGACCTTGAGGCCGGTATTGATCCGGTTCTCGGTCTCCTGCAACTGACTGTTGGTCGCGTTAAGATTTTGCAGGGCGATCATTGCGCCCACGTTCGTGTTTACCGATCCGTTCAGCATCGGGTGTCCTTTCCATTCTGGTCGGGGAGATTGTCGCGGCTTTTGCCGCTCAGCCATTTTAGCCAGACCCGTCGCAGCAAGCCGAATGCCACGATGCGGC
>NZ_JBQCGA010000045.1:0-19276 GCF_051956075.1 Asticcacaulis sp.
AGGTGGGTTTCGGTGAAGACCTTTTCCGGAGCGGCCAGGGCTTTGAGTTCGCCCTTGTGCATCAGCAGGATGTCGTCGGCGAATTGCGCGGCCAGGTGCAGGTCGTGCAGGGAGAGAACGATGGTCTGGCCTTCGGCGGCGCGTTGTTTCAGGCGGATCAGCACCTGTCTCTGCCAGGCCGGGTCGAGCGCGATCAGCGGTTCGTCGAGCAGCAGGGTTGAGGCCGGACTGGCCAGCACGCGCGCCAGCAGGACGCGGGCGCGCTGACCGCCGCTAAGGCCGAAGACGCCGCGGTCGCAGACCTCATGCAGGCCCAGCGCCTCCAGTTCGTTGAAGGCGCGCTGGCGGGCCAGGTCCGGCGTCAGATGCTGGGCGCCGAGCGCAGCGATATCGACGCACGGCAAGTCCCAGGCGATCGAGCGCTCCTGCGGCAGATAGGCGATATGACCGGCGCGGATCGGCGGCGGCATGTCCTTGATGAGCTTGTCATCGAGCGCGATCTCGCCTGCGCTGAGCGGCAGCAGGGCGGCCATCGCCTTCAAAAGCGTGGTCTTGCCCGCGCCATTGGGGCCGACCATGACATAGAGCCTGCCGGGCAGGAGGTCCGCGCTGACGCCGCGCACGACCTCTTGGCCGGAGAGTTTGACGCTGACATGGTCAAGTTTCAGCATGATCTAGTCCTGCATCCAGGATTTGGCGCTGCGCCAGGCCAGCAGGGCGAACAAGGGGGCGCCGACCAGCGAGGTGACGACGCCGAGGCGCAGCTCGCCGGTCGCGGGGATCATGCGCACCAGCGCGTCGGCGATCAGCACAATGATGGCGCCGGTCAGGGCCGAGGGCGCGATCAGCCGGTAGGGATCCTTGACGCCCATGGCGCGCACGAAATGCGGCGCGGCCAGGCCGACAAAGCCGATCACGCCCGCCACCGCCACCGACAGGCCGGCCAGCAGGCTGGCGCCGATCACCACAACTTGCGTCAGCCGCACCATATCCACCCCCATTGAGCGCGCGGTTTCTTCGCCCAGCGTCAGATAGCGCAGGCCCTTCGCCAGCCGGAAGCTCAGGCCGCCCGCAATGGCGAGGCCGAGCAGGCACATCAGCACGTCCCAGATATTGCGGTTCTCGACCGAGCCCATCATCCAGCCCAGCATCTCGGCGGTGGTGACCGGCGAGGGCGACAGGTTGAAGACCAGCGCCATCAGCGCGCCGCACAGGGCCGACAGGCCGACGCCGAGCAGGATCAGCGACTGGCGCTGCGGGAAGCGCTCGACGAAGACGAGCAGGATGATGGCCACCATCGTCGCCCCGATCAGAGCGAAACCGGCGACGGCGAAGTCGAGCAGGCCGAGGCCCAGCACGATGGCGATGGCGGCGCCGAGGCCTGCGCCCGCCGAGACGCCGAGCAGGCCGGGTTCGGCCAGCGGATTGCGCAACAGGCCCTGCATCAGGGCGCCGCTCATGCCCAGCATGGCGCCGACCCCGGCGGCGGCCAGATTGCGCGGCAGGCGGATGCCCCAGACGATCTCGGCGCCGATCGACTTCCAGTGGATCAGGGCGTCGAGCCACATGCCGCCGCTGAGGGGGACGTCGCCGAACAGCAGCAGCAGCGCGATCAGCGCGGCGACGAAGGCGCCCAGCCAGCTCATCAGGGCGGTCAGGGACAGATTCATCAGGGGTTTGTCTCCTGAGAGAGGTCGCGCAGGGCGTAGATGCTGAACCAGCCGCCGCAGGCCATGGCGGCGTCGGGCAGGGCGAAATGCGGCGTCTTTTGGATCAGGGCGCGCACCAGAGGCTGACGGCCCGGCACGCGCCGCATGGCGTAGCGGTCGTCATAATAGCCGAGCGCGAACACGTCGGGCTTCATGGCGATCAGCGCTTCCGGCGAGATGGGAAAATAGCCCTTCTGCGTCGTCGCCAGTCGAAAGCCCAGTGTGGTCAGCATGTCGCCGGTCAGGGTGTCGGCGCCTGCGCTGGTTCCGGTCGGGGTGTAGTACAGCACGGTCCGGCCGTGGCCGATATTGCGCACCTGCGACTGGGCTTCATCGAACTTGTGTGCGGCGATCTGGGCGCCCGCCTCGGCGTCGAGGGCGTCGCCGACCTTGAAAAGCTGAGCGCGGGCGGCGGCGAAGGACTGGACGTCGTCAATATTGATGACCTTGATCCCACGTCGTTGCAGTTCCTGAATCAGGCGCAGATCGCCGCCCCAGGTGCGCACGACCATGTCAGGATGCAGGGCGAGGACGGATTCGAGGCGCGGCTTGACGCGGCGCAGCCCCTGCGCGCGGTCGCGAAACCAGGAATCGGCGTAGCGCGCATGATCGGACAGGGCCAGAACGCGGTCGCGCTCGACCAGACCCAGCACATATTGATCGGCGCATTCGTCGAGCGAGACGAGGGTGGGGCCGCGCGCCAGAGCGGGCGCGGCGCTGAAGGCAAGAAGAATAATCGCGCATAAGGCGAGTATTTTTCGCAGCGGCGCCACCGACAATTGCTGTTACCCCTGATGAAAACCCGTCTTTCATTAACCCTGTTATCCGGGGATGAGATGCGGGGGCGCGATGAACAGGGCTTTGAGACCCGAATCCTTCGAACGTGGACAGGTCTATAAGGATTCTGGGCGCACAGGAACCGCTCGCATCCATCTTTTTCCGGGCGCGCGGCCCTTGCGGCGGCGGCGGACGCCGTTACGGGACATTGCCGCGGAAAGTTCGGCGCGTATCCGGCTGACGCGGGCGCAGGGCTGGGCTGTGGCCGGGTTTGCGGCGGCGCTGGCGCTGGCGGTCGGGCTGGCGCCGGGCGCGACGGGAGAGGTGGTCTATCTGCTGCTCTGGGTGCTGTTTGCAGGCAATGCCGGTTTGCGGCTGGCGGCGGCGCTGACGCCGCTGACGGGCGGTAAGACGCCGTATCTGCATCCGGGCCTGTTGCCGCGTTACACGGTGATCGTGGCGCTCTATCATGAGGCGGGAATCGCGGCGCAGGTGCTGGCGGCCATGCTGGCGCTGCGTTATCCGAAGGACCGGCTGGACATCGTGTTCGCGCTGGAGGCCGACGATGCGGAGACCATCAACGCCCTGCGTGGACTGGACCTGCCGGAGTATGTGCGGCTGTCGCTGACGCCGCCCGGTTTTCCGCGCACCAAGCCGCGCGCGCTGAACTACGCGCTGGCCGAGGCGCGCGGCGACCTGCTCGTGGTCTATGACGCCGAGGACCGGCCCGATCCGGGGCAGTTGCTGGAGGCGGCGCGCGCCTTCGCCGCCGGATCGCCGCGTCTGATCTGTTTGCAGGCGCCGCTGCGGCCCGTTGGCGCGGACGGCTTTATCGCGCGCCAGTTCGCCGCCGAATATGCGGTGCAGTTCGATGTGATTCTGCCCGCTATGGCGCGGATCGGGCTGCCGTTTCCGCTGGGCGGGACCAGCAATCATTTTCGCGTCGAGCCGTTGAAGAAGCTGGGCGGATGGGATGCGCACAATGTCACCGAGGACGCCGATCTGGGCGTGCGGCTGGCGGCGGCGGGCTATGAAAGCGGCCTGTTGCGCAGTCCGACGTCGGAGACGCCGACCGGATGCAGCCGGTCGTGGCTGCCGCAACGGACGCGCTGGATCAAGGGCTATATGCAGACCCTTTTGGTGCATACGCGCGTCAAGCGCAGCGCGCGCGTCTGGGCGGGGCTGGGGCTGGGCGTCGGGATGAGCGTGCTGGCGGCTCTGGCCTATGCGCCGCTGAGCGTGATGATGCTGGCGACGCTGACGCTCTACAGCTTGCAGGCTTTGTGCGATCCGGCGCGCGCGGTCATTGCGCCGGGGCTGGCCGATCTTTTGCTGTTCGTGCTGGGCAATGCGGCGGCGCTGTGCGCGCTGGTGGTCGGGCAGAGGCGCGCGGGCCTGCGGGTGCGGATCGGAGATCTGGCGACGGCGCCGTTTTACTGGGGTTTGCAGACCCTGGCGGCGGTGTTTGCGCTCTATCAGTTGTTCGCGCGGCCGTTTCACTGGGACAAGACCGAGCATAAGCCGGTCGCAGATAAGGTCTAACCGGGGCCTTGCGTGTTGGGACCTGCCCTGGCGATGACCTGGTCGGCGACGAAGGGGTTGGACTGGCGCTCAATGTTGAAGCTCGACATCGGGCCGTGGCCGCAGACGAAGCGGACATCGCCTAAAGGCCAGAGTTTCTGCGTGATGGCGTTAAGCAAATCGGCGTGGTCGCCGCGCGGGAAGTCGGTGCGGCCGATGGAGCCGCGGAACAGGACGTCGCCAACCTGAGCGAACTGGCTGTCGGGTTGATAGAAGACGACATGACCGGGCGTGTGGCCAGGGCAGTGGATCACCCGCCATTGCGTCTCGCCAAGCTGGACCGTATCGCCGTCCTCAAGCCAGCGGTCGGGGGTGAAGCTTTCGCCCTCCAGCCCCCAGCGCGCGGCGTCTTCGGGGATGCGGTCGATCCAGAACTGATCGTCGCGGTGCGGGCCTTCGATGAGCGCGCCGGTGCGGCGCTTCAGTTCGGCGGTGGCGCCCGCATGGTCGGCATGGCCGTGCGTGACCCAGATCTTTTCCAGCTTAAGCCCGCGCCGTTCGATTTCATGCAATATCGGGTCGAGATCGCCGCCGGGGTCGATGATCGCGCAGGCCTTCGTCTTATTGCACCAGACGACCGTACAGTTCTGCTGCAACGGCGTGACGGGGGCGACGAACAGGCTGATCGACGGATCGGACATGCTGGACTCATTCTAAGACGATAGCTGTGCGCTTATGGCAAGCGGCGGGGACGGGCGCAATCATCCGTTAAGCAAAGATAGTTGCAGATTTAATTTATGCGTTATAGGCTCAACCCCATCGAGGCCCGCGCAGAGGCTGAAAAGGGGCGTATGGGCTTGAAAATAATCAACAAAAAAGGTGAAAAATGAGCTTATGGCGCATTAAGCCGCTGGATGCGATCCTCGCGACAGCCGAGAAAAAGTCGCTGCACAGGTCGCTGGGGGCCGTGCAACTGACCCTGCTGGGGATCGGCGCGGTGATCGGGACCGGGATTTTCGTGCTGACAGCTGCGGCGGCGCAAAAGGCCGGTCCGGGCATGATGATCTCCTTCATCATCGCGGGTCTGGTCTGCGCCGTGGCGGCCCTGTGCTATTCCGAACTGGCCTCGATGGTGCCGGTGGCGGGTTCGGCCTATACCTATTCCTACGCCGTGATGGGCGAACTGGTGGCCTGGCTGGTCGGCTGGGCCTTGATTCTGGAATATGCGCTGGGCGCCTCCGCCGTGGCGGTGGGCTGGTCCGGCCATATTGTCGGTTTCCTGGATAGTGTTGGGCTTCACATCCCCCATGCCCTTACAGTCGGTCCTCCAATTTCCGTGGGTTTTCTCAAAGGAGGCGAAGTTGGAGGCTTTATAAACCTGCCCGCAGTGCTGATCACTGTCGCCGTTACAAGCTTATTGGTTATCGGTACAAGAGAAAGCGCCACGGCCAATGCCATTCTGGTCGCTATCAAGATCGCGGCGCTGACTCTGTTCATAGTCATCACTTTGCCGATGGCCACCGGCCATATGAGCAACTTCCACCCTTTTACACCACGCGGTTGGGGTAATCCGCTGAATGGAACCGGTACAGGCGTACTCGGCGCGGCGGCCTCGATTTTCTTCGCCTATGTCGGCTTCGACGCGGTTTCGACCGCCGCCGAGGAAACCAAGAACCCGCAACGTAATGTGCCAATCGGCTTAATTGGCTCGCTGATCATCTGCACCATCTTCTATCTGCTGGTGGCGGGCGGCGTGATCGGTTCATTCGGTGCGCAGCCGTTGGTCGATCCTGAAACCGGCACTTTCTTTTCCAATGCTACAAAGATGTATGCCAGCGCCGCTTGTACCTCTGCGCACGCTCCGTTGGTTTGTTCGAAGGAGGCATTGGCTTATGTCCTGCACGAAGTTGTGCCGCATAATCCGATTTTCGGTTATCTGGTCGGTCTAGCTGCGACGTTCGCCTTGCCTTCGGTCGTGCTCTTAATGATGTATGGACAGACCCGCGTCTTCTTCGTGATGGCGCGTGACGGTCTGCTACCCAAAGGTTTATCGGCGGTTCATCGTAAATTTAAGACTCCGTGGATCATCACCCTCGTTACTGGCGTGTTCGTGGCCGTGGCGGCAGCCTTCCTGCCTGTCGACTCGCTGGCTGACTATTCCAATGCCGGGACATTGTTTGCTTTCGCAGCAGCGTCGCTGGGTGTCATGATTCTGCGTTTCACCGACAAGACCCGCGCGCGTCCTTTCCGTACGCCGTTGCTGTTCGTGGTCGCGCCGCTGTCGATTGCGGGTTGCGCTCTGCTGTTCATAAATCTGGACAAGACGTCATGGTTTGTCTTCTTCGGTTGGACCGCGATTGGCCTCGTGCTCTACTTCTGCTACGGCTTCTGGAAGTCGAATGTGCGCCGTGGCGTGGTCGAGGTGCATGAAATGGACGATGATATTCCGCCGCCGTCCGTGCCGCCGATTGAGTAAGCGCTTTGCAGAAACAGGAAACCGCCCTAAACCGGGGCGGTTTTTTGTTGGACGCTGATGCTACCTGTTGAAGAGATATTTCCGGCGCTCAAAGCGCATCTGGCCGATGTGTCGAACACCGCGCTGATCATTGCGCCGCCGGGGGCGGGTAAGACGACCGGCGTGCCGCTGGCCCTGCTCGATGCGCCGTGGCTAGAGGGCCAGTCCATCGTTTTGCTGGAGCCGAGGCGTCTGGCGGCGCGGGCGGCGGCGGCGCGCATGGCTGAGACTCTGGGCGAGCGCGTGGGCGAGACGGTCGGCTTCCGGGTGCGCGACGAAAGCCGGATCGGGCCGAAAACCCGCATCGAGGTCGTAACCGAGGGCATTTTCAGCCGCCGCATTCTCGATGATCCGGCGCTGGAGGGCGTGGCCTGCGTGATCTTCGACGAGTTTCACGAACGCAGTCTCGACGCCGATCTGGGCCTCGCCTTCGCCCGCGATGCGCAAGGCGTGCTGCGCGAGGATTTACGCCTGATCGTCATGTCCGCGACCCTCGACGGCGACCGCGTGCTGGAGCTGCTGCCCGAAGCCGGACGGTTCGAATCGCAGGGGCGGACCTTTCCGATAGACACCCATTATCTGGGCCGCGACCAGAACCTGTTGATGGAGGCCGATATCGCGCGGCATGTGGCGCGTCTGTCGGTGAAACTGACGCCGGAACGCGCCGAGACCATGCTGGTCTTTCTGCCGGGGCAGGGCGAGATTCACCGCGTGGCGCGCAACCTCGATGAGAGCGGCCTGCCGCCGCATATTGAGGTGCATAAACTTTACGGCGCGATGGAGTTTCGCGACCAGCAGGCGGCGCTGGCGAAAAATGCGCCGGGGCGGCCCAAGATCGTGCTGGCGACGGCCATCGCCGAAACCTCGCTGACGCTCGACAAGGTGGCGATGGTGGTCGATTGCGGCCTGTCGCGATTAGGACGGTTCGATCCGGCGCGCGGCGTGACGCGCTTTGTCACCGAGCGCGTGTCGAAGGCTTCGGCGGACCAGAGGCGCGGTCGCGCGGGGCGCACGCAGGCTGGCGACGCCTACCGACTGTGGGACGCCGAGCAGGATCGCTCGCTGATCCCGTTCGCACGGCCGGAAATATTGGAGACGGACCTGTCGCAACTGGCTCTGTCCTTGCGGCTATGGGGCGCGAAATCGACGCAAGGCCTGTCCCTGCTCGATCATCCGCCCTCCGCCGCTATGAGTGAGGCGGTTCGGCTGTTGCAGGCTCTGGGCGCGCTGGATGCGGCGGGTGATTTGACCGGGCATGGTCGTCTCATGGCGCAGTTGCCGATGGCGCCGCGTCTGGCGCACATGCTGCTCAAGGCCGCAGAGGCGGGCGCAGCGGAGACGGGGGCGCAACTGGCCGTGCTTTTGAGCGAGAACGGCGTCGGCGGTCGCAGCGTCGATCTGGACGCGCGGCTGGCGGCGCTGGCGCGCGATACATCGGCCAAGGTGACGCAGGCGCGGAGGCTGGCCGAGGGCTGGGCGAAGTCGGCGGCTGCTCTGGTCGGCGCGCGCGCCAAACAGGCGGGCGGGCGCAGTTTCGCGCATCATCTGCTGGCCGAATGTTTCCCTGAGCGGGTCGCCAAAGCGCGCGACAAGCCGGGCCAGTTTGTGATGGCCAATGGACGCGGCTGCTATGTCGATGAGCACGATGCGCTGGCGCGCGCCGAGTTTCTGGCGGTCGGCGACCTCGGCGGCGGCAAGGATCGCGATCGGGTTTTGCTGGGGGCGGCGCTGAGCGCGGATGAGGTGCGCCATCTGTTCGCCGACCGGCTGGAGACGACAATCGCCTTGCAGCGCGGCGGGTCTGGCTTTCGCGCATTCGAGGAGACGCGGCTCGGCGCGCTAGTGCTGGCGTCAAAACCGCTGGACCGGGTTCCGCCTGACATGCTGGTTGAGGTCGAGGCTGAGGAGATACGCGCCAAGGGGCTGAAGGCGCTGAAATTTTCCGATCACGCTGAGAGCTTTCGGGCGCGCGTGGCCTTCCTGCGCGGTCAGGACGAAACCTGGCCGGATATGTCGGATGAGGCGCTGCTGGCAGGGCTGGCCGACTGGCTGGGGCCGTATGCGGCGGGGCGGTCAATGCTGAGCCTGGGCGCCGATGTGGTGACGCAAGGCTTGAAAGGCCTGCTCAGTCACGAGCAGCAGCGCGCGCTCGACAAGCTGGCGCCGGAGACGCTGAGAATGCCGACCGGCTCGCACATGCGCATCGACTACGCCGCCGAGGGCGGGCCGCGCGTCGAGGTGCGGGTGCAGGAGCTTTATGGCGTGACGCAGCATCCGACGGTGGGGCCGCAACGTACGCCGGTGACGCTGGCCCTGTTGTCGCCCGCGCATCGGCCCATTCAGATCACCCAAGACCTGCCCGCCTTCTGGGACGGCTCATGGCGTGAGGCGCGCATCGAGATGAAGGGCCGCTATCCGCGCCATGTCTGGCCGGAAAATCCGCGTGAGGCCGACCCGACGACGCGGGCCAAGCCCAGAGGGACTTAAATCGTAATGCAGCCCGCCATGGCCACGCCGATCAGCGGCAGGATGAGCAGTTTCAGGATCAGGGAGGTGACGCGATTCATGGGGAACTCCTTGCGATTCGTCGCCAGCATAGGCGGAGCCACATAAACGGCCAATAGCAAAAGCCCGCTGATTAGAGCGCCGATCTGATGGAATCAGATCGGCGCTCTAAGTTTTCGTTTTGTCGCTCTTCCTTATCCAAAAAGTGGCAGCCACTTTTTGGGGAAACGCTCTGAGGCGGGCTTTCGGTTAGCGATGCGTCTGGGTGAAGTTTTCACCGCTGCGGTCGATGATGATGCAGCCGCTTAAAGACGCGGCGATCAGGATCACGCCGGCGAGAATGGCTATGGATTTCATTTTAGTCCCCTTGAGTTACGAAGCGGCGGGCGCGTCGCCGGTCGGCGCGGGCTTTTCATCCGGCGCGGGCTTTTCCGGTGCGGATTTGTAATGGTGCATGCTGTGGAAGGTGGTCTTGTCCGGGCTGACATAGACGATGCAGCCGCTTAAAATCACGGCCAGTCCGGTCAGCAGGGCCAGTGTGGCGATGGTTTTCATGTGATGTGCCCCCTTGAGTGCGCTGTCAGGCTATGCGGCATGATATGAACGCAAAATGAACCGGAAGAACCTTAAATCTTTTTAATTTTCAGCCTGTTTCGCCCATCGCGACGCCAGCGGCGTGCAGATCAGCAATTGCAGCGGATGGTAGATCATGATCGGCAGCAGGATCAGACCGAGGCTGGACGGATGCGACGCGAAGATCAGGGCGGCCATCGGCACACCGGTCGCCAGACTTTTCTTGGTGCCGCAGAAGACGACGGCGGCGCGCGCCGGGGCGTCCACGCCGAGGCGTTTTGAGGCGAACAGGAGCAGGTTGAGCACAAGGAAGAACAGGATGAGCGTGGCGGCGGCGACCAGCAGCAGGACAGCGGGGCGGTTATCGCTCCAGATATGGCGCATGAACGAGTCGCAGAACGAGGTATAGACCAGCAGCAGAATAGCGCCGCGGTCGGCGGTCTGGGTCAGCTTTTTGTGGCGGGCGAGGACTGCGCCGATCAGCGGGCGCGCCAGTTGGCCGACGATCAGCGGCAGGACCAGCCAGATCAGCAGGTCAAGGAAAACGCTTAAGATATCGAGGTGTTGACCGGAAGACTTCAACATCAGGCTCATCCACAGGGGCGTGGCGAAGATGCCGATCAGGCTGGACAAGGTGGCGTTGAATACGGCGACCGGCACATTGCCGCGCGCGGCGGCGGTCATGGCGACCGAGGACGAGACCGTCGAGGGCAGGGCGCACAAGTAGAAAAAGCCGAGCCGCAGGTCGGGGGTGATGAAACTTCCAAACGCCGCCAGCGCCGCCAGCCCGATCAGTGGGAACAGCAGGAAGGTTGCGCTCTGAATGGCGATGTGCAGCCGCCAGCGGAGGACGCCGTCTTTCAGGGCCTTGAAGGACAGGCCCGCGCCATTGAGGAAGAAGACGAGGGCGATGCTGGCCTTGGTGAGCAGGTCAGGATGCAGCCAGCCGCCAGACGCGCCGGGCGCGGGGAACAGGGCGGCCAGAACGATGGCGACCACCATGCCGGTCAGGAACGGGTCGAGGCGGAACTTCACCGGCGGCCTCGCCTACAGTCCCTGCGCGGCGTAGATCATGATGCCGGTGGCGACGGACAGGTTGAGGCTGTCGGCGCGGCCGCGCATCGGGATTTTGACGTTGGTGTCGCAGATGGCGGCCAGTTCCGGCGTCAGGCCCGACTGCTCCGTCCCCATCAGGATCAGGCTGGGGCGGCGATAATCGGCGGTGCGGTGGTTGTACGTGGCGGTCAGAAGCGTGCCAACCACCGCGCCGGTCCAGCGTTGGCGGTCGGCTAGAAACGCCTCGCGCGTGCACTTGACGATGGGCAGGGCGAAGATCGAGCCCATGGTGGCGCGCACGGTTTCGACTGAGAACGGATCGACGCAATCACCGATCAGGATCACCCCGCCAATGCCCGCCGCATCGGCGGTGCGGATGATGGTGCCTAAGTTTCCGGGGTCGCGCACCTGCTCCAAAGCCACCCAGACATCGGCGGATTGCGGGTCGATATCGTCAAGGCCGCGCATCATCTGGTCGAACACGGCCATGACCATTTGCGGATTGTCTTTACGCGAAATTTTTTCAAGAATTTCGCGGGTTACCTCAAGAACCTCGCCTTTGGCCGCAAGCGTCGCGTCGATGGCGCGCGTCAGCATGGGATGGCGACCGCCCGCGCCTTCCGGGCCGCAGACCAGGATGCGCGGCGCATAGCCCTGATCGAGCGCGTCGATAATGATCTTCAGCCCTTCGGCCAGAAAACGGCCCGACGCCTCGCGCTCTTTGCGCATATGCAGGGCGCGAATGTCCTTCACGCTCTGATTGGTCAGCGAGGTGATCTGTTTAAGCATCGCGCCATCTCGCAAAGAAGGACAGGCCGATCTCGCGCGGCGGCAAGGCAGACGGCTTCTGGCCCTTTGGCGGGCGGGCGTCTTCGATCAGGGTCAGTTCGCCGTGGTCGATGAGGCCGCCGCGCGCGGGGCCGACCGCTTCGGCGACGAGGTGCGCCAGCGCCGGGCCGGAGACGCGCGCCGCATAGGCGTTGAGCAGCAGGAAGGCCGCCTCATCGCTGAGGAGCTGCGCGCACAGATGGATCATTTCGGGCAGGTCTTCGAACAGACGCCAGACCTCGCCGGTCGGGCCGCGTCCGTATTTCGGCGGATCAAGGATGATCCCTTCGTATTTCGAGCCGCGCTTGACCTCGCGCTGCACATATTTGCGCGCGTCCTCACAGATCCAGCGGATCGGCGCGTCCTGCATCCCCGACAGGGCCGCATTGTCGCGCGCCCAGCCGATGGCCTTTTTCGAGGCGTCCACATGGGTGACCTTTGCGCCCGCCGCCGCCGCGCTCAAACTGGCGACGCCGGTATAGCCGAACAGGTTGAGGACGCGCATATTGGGGCGTTTGGCGATGGCCTCGCGCTGCCATTGCCAGTTGGCGGCCTGTTCAGGAAAGAAGGCAAGGTGACGGAAGCTGGTGAAACGGCCATAAAAGCTGACATCCCGCCACGACAGCGCCCACTGTTCCGGCGGACGGCGGCGAAAGGTCCAGCGGCCTTCGTCCTCGTCATTGGACGGGTCAAACTCGGCGTCGGCCCGGTCCCAGAGATCGGGATATTTCGGCGCCCACCAGCATTGCGGTTCCGGGCGCACGACCAGAAAGTCGCCATAGCGTTCCAGCTTGCGGCCATGGCCGGAATCGACGAGCGCGTAATCGTCCCAGGGCGCTGTGCGCAAGGTGGTGGCTGTGTCGGTGATGATCATGCTGTTCGCATAGTCGCGCCGGGCTTGGGAGTAAAGCGGTTATAGGAAGAGGGGAACCATCTGTGGTCCAAAACGACTTAGCGGCGCTTTTTGTGCTTGCTGGCGCTCTTTTTCGCGTGGGTGGCCGTCTTCTTCTTGCTTGTCGTCTTCTTTTTCTTTGCGGTTCTCTTTTCCGGCGCTGGCGCGGCTTTGGGCGCAGCGGCGAGGGCGGCGGCTGCGACGGCGTCCTGAGCCTGCGCCTTTTGATAATCGGCATAGGACATCGGGCCGTCGGGCAGGGAGCCGTCGCCGACATCCGTGGCGTCAAAGGCGCCGAAGCTTCCCGGCGTTCCCTGGGTAATGTCCGCCGTCGCGGTCAGCGGCGCGGTTCCGCCGTTCAGGCGGGCGCGATAGACGCGCATGTTCTCGGTCACGCGCATCATATAGTTGCGCGTCTCGGTCAGCGGCATGCACTCGATGAAGGACAGGGCGTCCGCGCCTTGTCCGCGCGGATCGCCGCACTGCGCGACCCACTGGCCCATGCGGCTGGGACCGGCATTATAGCCCGCCGAGGCCAGGATGTAGGAGCCGCCCATACGGCTGACCAGTTCGCCCAGATGATAGGCGCCGAGCGTCATATTGTAGTCGGGCTGGTAAAGCTGGCTTTCGGAGTAGCCGATGCCGAGCCGGTTCGCGACGGCGCGGGCGGTCGAAGGGATCAACTGCATCATGCCGCGCGCATTGGCCGCCGAACGCACGGAAGGATCAAAGCCCGATTCCTGGCGCGTAATGGCCAGCACATAGGCTTTTTCCGGGGCCGGAACATTGGGCACGTCGCGGATCGGGAAGGCGCGTTCGGGCAGGTAGAAGCCGCGTTGCAGCGACATGCGCGCCACCTTCATGGCGATGGTCGGCGTATCGTAGGTCGCGGTCAGATCGACCAGCAGCGCCTCCTCCTCGGCATTGGGCAGCACGGTGTCGAGGTCGAGAACGATGGCGCGGAACAGGCCCATCTCGCCGATAGCGCCCAGCATGCGGGCGGCCTTGACCTCCTCGCGGCTTTCAAAGCGCGCCGTATCGGCAGGCGTAGGGACCGGATCCTTGCCAAGCGAGATCTGCGTCACACCCGCCTTTTCGGCGGCCATCTGGCCGTAAAAGGCGTAGATATATTGCCCGCCCTTGACGTACCAGTCGTGGGCGATCTGCGCGTCGCCGGGATGGTTGCGGGCCTCGTAGGCGCGGCCCAGCCAGTAGTCGGCGCGCCCCTGCGTGATCGGCGAGGTGCCCGCCGCCGCCACGCCCTGGAAATGGGTGATGGCGTCGTCGGGACGGTTCAGCTTCACAAGCGCGATCCAGCCCGCGAAGAAGTCGGCCTCGGCCTGCGGCTCGCCGCCGTCGAAGCCGCCATTGTTCATCGCCTCATAGGCGGCGGGATAATTGCCCGCCTTGAGCGCGGCGCGGAAATAGATGAGGCGCGTGCGGTAGAGCTGCGTCGCTGCGCCGGGGCTCATCGAGGCGGGTGGCAAATCGGCCAGCAGGCCGAAGCCGAGCGGCTCAAGCCCCTTGGACGACAGGTAGCGGGCGCGGGCATAGGCCAGAACCTTATTGTGCGGATCGAGCGCCAATGCGCTTTGATACAGGCCGTCGGCGCTGGCGGCGCCGGAGCGCATGGCGATGGCCGCGTTGGCCACGGCGGCGGTGGTCGCATCGACATAGGGCAGGATCGCGCTGATCGTCTGTGACGAAGCGTTCTGCGTATCGAGAATCAGGCAGTTCACGCGCGCTGCGCTGTCATCCGGCGTCAGAAAACGCGAAAACGCCTGATAGAAGTTGGCCTCGCCGGTGGCGTCGAACACCTGCGTTCGCCACCATTGTTTCGCCAGGGCCTGCGCTTCGGGGAGGCGGTTGAGCGCGATATAGGCGTTGATCAGCGCGGTTGCGCCCGGCAGGCTTTGCGGCGGCGCACCGTTGAACCAGTCGGCGACCTGCTGCGGCGTCAGGCCCGCTGAGTCGATCATCTTTTCGGCGGCGATCTGGCGATTGTTGGCGCGTGGCCAGCCCCACAGGTCGCGGCGCGCGGCGTCGAGACGGGCGAAAGAATAGATGCCGCCGCTATCGACGCTGTTGTTGATAATGGTCCAGGTAAGAATCTTGCGCGCCACCGGATCGGTGAGATTGGCGGACATCGCGTCGGCGCCAGCGAAATCGCGCGACTTCACCGCCTGAAGCGCCTGTTCCAGCAGGGCCGAATCGCTGGCTGACAGCGGCGTCGGGCCGTGGACGGACACAGGTTCCGGGGTTGTGCTGAGCTGGTTATAAGGAATCGGGCCGCTATTGGGGCTGCCGCCGTCTTCGTCCTGCGCGTGCGATGGCCCGGTCAGGGCCAGGGCGCAGACGCCGCAGATCAGACCCAGCCGACGCAGGTTGTGGTAGGGGCTGACGGGACGGCGGCTGGAGGGCATGGGAATCCTTTCATGACGCGGTGCGAAGACTATAGATGATAGTTTCTTTTTAGAAAGCCATTGCGGCGAAAGCGCAGTCGCCCTAAGGCTAATTTCCATATTGATTGCGCCGGATGCGGCGGCCAAGACACAAGTTCCGGCTGTCTCATCACGTTTTATGGCGCGGTTCTGGATCACGGATTTACGATGAGTGACGCAACTGCCGCCCCCCTGTTCAAGGGAGTCATTACCGCCCTGGTGACGCCTTTCCGCAATGGCGAGGTCGATTACGACGCCTTCAAGGCGCAGGTCGAGCGTCAGATTGCGGCGGGCGTTGACGGGCTGGTGCCGGTCGGCACGACGGGCGAAACCTCAACCCTGAGCATGGACGAGCACAAGGCGATCGTGAAGCTGTGCGTCGAAACCGCCGCCGGGCGCGTGCGGGTGATTGCGGGCGCGGGCTCGAACAACACCGCCGAGACTCTGGAGCTGGCGCAGCACGCCAAGGCGGTTGGCGCCGACGCCGTGCTGGTGGTGGTTCCCTATTACAACAAGCCGTCTCAGGAAGGTTTATATCAGCATTTCAAGGCCCTGAACGACGCGGTTCAGATTCCGGTTCTACTGTATAATGTGCCGGGCCGCACCGTGATCGACATGAGCAATGAGACCATCGTGCGCCTGTCGAAACTGCCCAATATTGTCGGCATCAAGGACGCGACCGGGGCGCTGGACCGCATGAGCCAGTTACGCGTTGAGATCGAACCGGGCTTCTCTTTCATCTCTGGCGACGATCCGACCTTCCTTGGCTATATGGCGCATGGCGGGCATGGGGTGATTTCGGTGACCTCGAACGTCGCGCCGGACGCGATGGTGGCGCTCTATCAGGCTGTGCAGCAGGGGGCGTGGGAGACGGCGCTGGGCTGGCAGGATAAGCTGATCCGGCTGCACAAGGTTCTGTTCGCCGACGCTTCGCCGTCGCCGACCAAGTATGCGATGAGCCGGTTGGGTCTTTGCACGGACGAGGTGCGTCTGCCGATCGTGGCGTGTTCGCAGGCCGTGCGCCCTCTGGTCGATCAGGCGATGGCCGTCGCGGGGCTGGGGTGATTTTCAGCGACGGCGCGCCTATATAGGTAAGCCTGAGATAATAAGATCATGGCCGAAACCCAATCCAATTTCAAAGTCATCGCCGATAACCGCCGGGCGCGCTTCGATTATTTCCTTGAGAATAATCTGGAGGCGGGCATTGCCCTGACCGGGACCGAGGTGAAGTCGCTGCGGCAGGGCCGGGCGAACATCGCCGAATCCTATGTCAGCGTCGAAGGCGACGAGCTGTGCCTGATCAATGCCGACATCCCGATCTACGGCCACGGCAACCGCTTCAACCACGCGCCGCGCCGCATCCGTAAACTGCTGCTGCATCGTAAGGAAATCCACCGCTTCATCGTCGCCACCCAACGCGAAGGCATGACCATCGTGCCGACCAAGCTCTATTTCAACGATAAGGGCATGGTGAAGCTTGAGATCGCTTTGGCCAAGGGTAAAAAGATCCACGACAAGCGCGAAACCGAGGCCAATCGCGACTGGCAGCGCGATAAGGCGAGGCTGCTGCGCGAACGGGGGTAGGCGGCATGGCCGAGGTCTATATCGAACTGCGACGCAACGGCGCCTATCTGAAATGCACGGCGACCTGCGCCGAGACGGGCAAGGAAGCCATCGCGGTCGGACCGGTCAACGATCCAGAAGGCGTCAAGCGGCTGGCCGTGCTGAAGCTGCGCAACAAGCTGGAGGCGCGCAGGCCGCTGAAACCGGGCGGCGGAGGGATCGTTGTGTGACGCCGGGCGCCGGTTGCGCAGATCGCCAGGCGAATCCACGAGTTTTGGTCAGGAGCGGCGATACGATGGGTCCGTGTCGAGCGCGTCCTGATTGGTCACCTCTTCCCAACCGTCGATATAGACATTGACCTCGCCGCCGGGCAGGTTTTCCACGCGATCGACAATGGCCGGGCTGCCGTACCGCTCGTGCAAAACCTCATCGCGGATGATGTGATTGGGGACGGGAGGATCGACGAAAGCGAAATCCTCTGAGGCGAACACTTCCTCGCCAGTGTTGTTGTCGATCAGATGGTAGATTATGGCCGTCATGATGCGTCTCCTGTCTGCATAGGGAAACGCAAAATTTATAAACGGGCAATGCGGTATTCGGTCGCTGGGCGGGTCGCAGGCGCGGCGTCCGTTCGCCGCGCCCGTTGGCGTCACATCTTGTCGATGGCGTCCTTATGCGCCTTCAGGGTCGGCAAGGTGTTGGCGGCGAAATCTTTCAAAGCCGGATCGTCGCCGTTTTTGGCGTAATTGTCGAACAGGCTGACGGCTTCGCTGTGCGCGTCCTTCTGGTCGCTGATGTAATCGTCGTCAAAATCCTTGCCGGTCTTGGTCTTCAGGTCGTCCAGCTTCGACTGATGCGCGTCGTCAAGCGTCGTGGACGGCGCAGTGACCGCGCCGGATTTGGCGACGGCGGCGGCCATAGCCTTGCCCGCCTCAGTGTGATCCTTGACCATGCGTCTGGCGAAGGCCAGGACGTCGGCGTTTTTCGACGTCTTGAGCGCCAACTGGCTTTCGTCAATTTCAAACTGATTGGCGACCGCCGCCTTGTTGACGAAATCCTGCGGCGTATCCGGCGTCACGGCGTCGGCGATCATGGAGCCGGTGTCGGACATCATGGCGCCTGCGTCGGACATGGCGCTGCTGGCGGTTTCGCTGGTTTGCGTCTGCTGGGTCTTGTTGCAGGCCGACAGGCTGAAAGCCCCGGCGGCTAACGCGGCGCAAACCGACGTGGTCATGAGACGGGAGCGGGTGAGCTTGAACATGGCGTATCCTCACGAGGTTGTGAACGCCGGCCATGCTACGCGCCGTCACATAAAATCGCGCCCTGTGAAGGCGCGGCAAATGCAAAGAGACGATAGGAAACCACAGACACCAAACGCCGGAGCGAACTCAAGTGCTGGAAAAAGCCTGGGCGATGGCGTCTGTTCCCCCCGAAAGTCGCTTTCATATGGAGGCGTTTTACGATATTCAAATGGTAGCGCTATCAAATAGCGTGCAAAATCAATAAGACCTACAGGGACTCTCATTATGCTGAAACGCGGCGCATCGACGCTGGCCCTTGCGGCCTGTCTTATCTTCACCCCGGCGGCGCACTCCTCGGCCCAGGCCGCCGCGCAAGACGCAACTAAGGCCGACCCTGCAATTCTGGCGATTTTTCTGCTTTTGGCGGCAACATCATCCCAACAGTATATCTATGTGCCGCCAGCGAACCCAAAACTTGTAGGGCTTCATCCTGATCCAACTCAACATACTTCAAGCCCGCGCGAAGACAGCGATAACGAAACGCCGAGTAACAAGAAACCGTCAGCCGTTGACCGCAATAGATTTTTTGGTCCCGCCCCACTTGTTATTTCAGCTAAAGGGACGATCAAGCGCGGAGAAACATCGGGATATTTAAATGGAGTCAAATACGCTTGCGCCGACAAACGATGCCGAACAGCAGTTATTGACCATGGTTCATAGTGGAAAATAGGCTCAGGACTCATTGATTAGAGCTAGAAGATTACGGTGGCGGCAATGGCAATTGCTGAGAAGAAGGTGAGTGCGCACCTGTCATAGCGGGTATGGATGCGTCGCCAGTCTCTCAGCTTTCCGAGCATATTTTCGATCTTGTGCCGACACCTGTAGAGCGCTTTGTCGTGAGGCATCATCGCCTTGCGATTGGCCTTGGGCGGGATGATCCGCCGGTCATCAACTCTCGGAACACCATGCGATAAAGGAAAGAATGGTTCGATCCGACGCATCTGAGCTTCGCTCAGCATAAACAAATCACCCATCGCCGCATACCTCCATGCAACGAGTGGATCAGCCATTCAGCGACTAGGCAACATTTTAATAGGTCCTGAGCCTAGTCCTCTGCAAATTTAAGGTGTTGGCTGAAGAACGGCACGACGTGGTTCTGGAAGCGGTCGGCGACGGCGCTGGTGTGGGTGCCGGAATAGATCTCAAAACTGTTGGCGATGCCGTAGGAATCCAAGATGTCATGCAGCTTGGCGGCGTCAATGCGCAGGCCGTCCTGATCGCCGACATCTATCGCGATGGCGTTGTACTGCTTCAGATTGGAAATGTACTGATCCACCATGGCCAGGGGCGCATTGGCGGCCCATTTGGCCAGCACGTCTGGCTGCGGTGCGCCATCCTTGGTCGGCAGATCGAGATAGAGCGGCGGCGCCTTGGGATCGGGCGACCAGGCGGCGGCGCTGGCCAGCATGGCGCGGCTCATCCAGTCGGCTTTTTCGGCCTCATCCTTGGTGGTAATCGCCTCCAGCTTCTTGCCGATCTCGGCCGGCGGCGCGCCGCGCGCCGACAGGCAGCACGGGCTCATAATATAGAGCGCGCCGAACACTTCGGGGTATTTCATGCCGATGCGCGTCGTTCCATAGCCGCCCATGGAGTGA
>NZ_JBQCGA010000046.1:0-15444 GCF_051956075.1 Asticcacaulis sp.
TTTGGCCGAAACCATCAATGGTCTTTACAAGACCGAGCTGATCCACCCTAAAGCCTCTTGGCGTGGCTTGTCCGACGTCGAACTGGCAACCCTTGAATGGGTCGACTGGTTCAACAAACGCCGCATCCACGAAAGCATCGGGTACATCCCACCAGCGGAAGCCGAAGCCAGGTACTATACAAAACCCGTCGAGCACGCCAAAGTGGCGTGACGCAAACAACCGAGCCTCCGGCAAACCCAGGACGGTTCAACCCCTTGACCCCATAACCTATGCTTTGAAAACACTAAAAAACCGGGCCTCAAGAGGTCCGGTTTTTTAGTGTCATTTAAGGACAAGTTACGGGATCAAAGGGCCAATGGCCCTTTGCCTTTATCCTTCTCACCCTTTGGTCGGCTCAAACTTCCGCGCCTGATCGACCAGCATGATCGGCACGCCCGACCGGATCGGATAGGCGAGGCCCGCGGTCGGGCTGATCAGCTCCTGCGCCGCCTTGTCATAGGTCAGCGGACGGCGCGTCACCGGGCAGACCAGCGCTTCGAGCAGACGCGGATCAATTTCGGCGGACGGCTTGGCGGTATCGGCTTCGGACATGGGCGGACCTTACGAGAAAAGCATCGAGGACAGGCGGCGGCGACCGGCGCGCACCACGGGCGACTCATTGCCGACAGCGGTGAAAATCTTGACGAGATAGTCGCGCGCGGCCTGATGATCGGGCTGGTACTTGACGATTTCCAGCAGCGCGTCGATGGCCTCCGCCATTTCGCCCTGCGCCGCCAGCGCCCGGCCCAGATCGTACCACGCATCGAAATCGCGCCCATCCGCCGCAATCCGGTTGCGCAAAGCCCCGACATCGGTAGGCGCACCCTCGGCCAGCTCCAGCGCGGCTTTCAGCCCCAGAATCTCCGGGTCTTTGGAGTCCTTGGCCTGCTCCAGAAACGCCTTGGCCTGCTCGGCCTGACCGGCCTTGAGATAGACGCGCGCAATCCCGGCGATGGCCTTGGGATTTTCCGGCTCCTGCTCCAGCACGAAACTGTAGGCTTCCAGCGCCGAGGTCACATCGCCATCGGCCGCCGACTGCGCGGCCAGGGCCAGCGTATCGTCGATGCTCGGCCCGGCGTCGCCGACGCCCAGCTTGTCGATAAAGGCGCGCAGCTCCGTCTCGGACTTGGCGCCCATAAAGCCGTCCACAGGCCGCCCGCCGACAAAGGCATAGACGGTCGTGATCGACTGGATGCGCAATTGCGCGGCGATGGCCTGATTCTGATCGACGTCGATCTTGACCAGCTTGACCTTGCCCTTGTGCTCGGCCACCACCTTTTCCAGCGCCGGCCCAAGCTGACGGCACGGCCCGCACCAGGTCGCCCAGAAATCGACAATGACCGGCGTGGTCATCGACGCCTCGATAACGTCGTTCATAAAGGTCTGTTCGGAACCGTCGATAATATTAGGGTCTTTACCGGCCATGATGCGCCTCTTTGAAATCCATGCGTGTCAGATGGTCTTGTGGAGCCGTCAAGTCAAGCGGGGTTAGGGGAAGAAAGGTTTATCCACAGATCAGCCAGATAAGCACAGATGTTTGGGACGGCTTAAACCTCAGCGCCGGAACCGTTTATATTCCAGCTTGGCGCCGCCAAAATTGATCAGGAGGCCCCTGTCCAGCTCACAAGCCCTCAAATAATTCAGCACCTGCGCGTCCTCAGCGCCAGAAAGTCGTTTGAGAGCTTTTAGCTCTACAAGAATAGCATCGAAGCAAATCAGATCCGCCCGATAATGGCAGGTCAATACCTCGCCTTTGTAGATAATCGGCAAGGCGCATTCGCGCCGAAAAGGAATGCCCGCGCGCGATAGTTCAAGGATAAGCGCTTCCGGATAAACCGGCTCAAGAAAGCCATAGCTCAGTGTATTATGCACCTCCATCGCCGCGCCAATAATGGCGTAGGTCTGCGGATCACGTTGATCCATCATGACATCTCCCCCCAAGATTGCCCCTCCAAAGACGTTACGGCGTCAGGCGCGACCGCCCGACATTATCATGAAATCTGTGCTTATCTGGCTGATCTGTGGATAAACCCTTCCCTACCCCACCGCCGTAAAATTCACCACCACCGGCTCCCGGCCCAGCGACGCCAGAAACGCCCTGAAATCCACCTGAGACAAGGCGGTCGTCGCCGTATTGGTCAGCGGGTGGAAGTTGACGATCTCCGCCTCCGCCAAAACCTTGTCCAGCACAAAGGTCACACGCTGCTCCGGGTCGTTGATCAGGGCCAGCGCCGTCACCGATCCCGGCCTGACCCCCAGCGCGTCAAATAGCCGCTCCTCGGAGCCGAAACTCAACCGTCCCGATCCGATCACTTTCGGCAGGGCTTTCAGATTGATCTGCGTCGTCTGCTCGGCCGAGATCAGCCATAACCGGCCCTTATCGTCCTTGAGAAACAGGTTCTTGGTATGGGCGCCGGGCAGCGAATCCTTGATCCCCTCGCCTTCGCCGACGCGAAACACGGCCTCATGCCAGTGGGTGCTTGTTTTCAGCCCCAGATCGTCTAAGGCTTGCAGCAGTTTTTCGGGCGAGATGTGGTTGTGCGTCATAAGGCCAAACACTTACCGCAATCGCCTGCAACATCAAGCCGTTGACGATGCAAGAGGACGCCGATGGAACTGGAATGTTTTGTGATGACCACCTATCCGCCGGAGATCGTGCCGGGTCGCCCGGAGCGCGACTGGATGGAGTCGTTTCAGTCGCGTTTTCCCTATCGCTGCCTGCCGCTGACCATGGCCAACACCACCGGCTGGGAGATCCTGTGCCCGGTCGATTTCACCATCATGTGGAACGGCGGCAAGGGTAAGGACGACATCATTATCGGCTGCGATTCCGACCCGAACTACAATCTGGAGCATCTCGTCACCTCGCACTTCACGCATGGCGTGGTGACGTTTCATACCGGCTACATGTTCCGCACCCCGCCGGGCTATGCGGTGCAGGCGTCAGGCGCGCCCAACTTCGTCAAGGACGGCATCGCGCCGCTGACCGGTCTGGTCGAGACCGACTGGCTGCCGTTTCCCTTCACCATGAACTGGCTGATGACCCGCCCCGGCGCGGTCAGCTTCAAGAAGGGCGAGCCCTTCTGCTTCATTCAGGTGGTCGAGCATAAGAAGCAGGACGACATTCAGCCGGTGATCAAGGCGCTGGAGACCGATCCCGACCTCAAGGGCCAGTTTCAGGCCTGGGCCAAGATGCGCTCGGAATTCAACGACAGCCTGTCGCGCCGCGATCCCGAAGCGGTCAAGGAACAGTGGCAGAAATTCTATTTCCGCGGCGAAAAGCCCGCCCCGACCGGCGATGTCGAAAAGATCGGCGATCACGTCAACAAGCGCCGCCTCAAGACGCCGAAGGTGATCCGGCCCAAATCTTCAAGATAAGAAACGTCTTCACGATAAGAAAAAGGCCGGTGTTTCCACCGGCCTTTTTGCAGCTTTGCTATTTCGCCGCGGGCGCGGGCCTTACGATCTGGCTTTCCAGATTGGCCTTGACCGCGTGGGCGTCATAGGCGTTGGGCGCGTCGGGCTTCTGGCCCTTGTGCAGCAGGATTTCGGCGCTGGCCTGATAGCGGGTGTACTGCACCGAATCCCAGTCGTCGAAGCCCATGCCCCACGGCCCCCAGGCGCGGCGGCCATAGAAGCGCCACGACATGCCGCCCCAGAACGGATCCTCGGGGGTCGAGAAGGTGCGCGTCTTGGCGTCGGTGCCGCGATTGACGATCTCGAACCAGTCATAACCGGCGTTCAGCGTCAGCTCGGCGGCGTGGTACAGCATATAGTTTTCGACCGTCTGGCGCGAGGTCAGATCATTGCCGGAGAAGCTGATGCGATAGCGGTCATCCTCGATGCGCATATCGCTGTAGCCGGTCTGGTAACCCCCGCCGGGCATGGCGGCCTGATAAGGGGTCGGCGTGGCGCAGGCGGACAAAAGCGTCAGGCCGGCGGCGGCGGCGATAAGGACGAGGCGTTTCATTAGGCGGCTTCCCCACAGATTTAAGCTTACTCTATCGTTTCAGTCTGATCCGTCAATGTGGCAATTTTTTGCAGCGTTTTTTGCAACTTATCCCGGCAACAGCGCGCTCACGGCGTGCCAGACGATCGCGCAGGCGATGACAAGCAGGATCAGGCTGACCGTGACGTCGAAGACCTGTTTGTTGCGCGGGTGCGACAAAAGGCGCGTCAGGGTGACCGCGCCGAAACCGTAAGAGGTCATGGCGATGACATCCATGCCGATGGTGGTGGCGGCGAAGACGGTCATCTGCAACGGCATGGGCCGGTGAATGTCGAGAAACGGCGGCAGGACGGCGCTGAAGAACAGGGTGATCTTGGGATTCAGCAACTGCACCATGAAGCCCTGCCGGAAGGTCTGCGAAAAGGGCGTGTCCGGGCTGACGCCTTGGCTGAGCGAGACGCCGAGCGCTTCGTTGCGGATATCGAGCGCGCGGCGCAGCGAGGTCAGGCTGATCCAGCCAAGATAGAGGCCGCCTGCTATGGCGATTAGTGGGAACAAAAGCGGCAGGGCGATCAGGATGATCTGTAAGCCCAGAGCGGCGGCGCAGAACCAGACGAAGGTGGCCAGATTGACGCCGAGCACACCGAGCAGGACGCGCCGCTTCGATCCGGCCAGCCCCGTGCGCACAAAGAACAGATTGGCCGGGCCAGGCGTGATGGCCATCAGGAACATGGCGATCAGAAAGGCCGAGTATTTGCCGGGATCGACGGGCAGCATCGTGGTGACTTACGGGGTTTGGGGCCAATTGGCCCCAAGTCTTCAATTTCCTTGCAGCCTTGCCCCCTATGGGGGCAGGGCGGCAAGGAAAGTCAAGGATTGTGGGGGTCAATCGACCCCCACGCCCCCGGAACGTACCCACGCAGATCGCGCTTCGCCGCCACGCGCAGCCGCAGCGCATTGAGCTTGATGAACCCGGCGGCGTCGCGGTGGTCATAGGCCACCTTGCCCTCCTCGAACGTCACCAGCTCCTGATCGTACAGCGAATAGGGGCTCTCACGACCGATCACCGTCACATTGCCCTTATAGAGCTTCACCGTCACGCGGCCCGTCACCTTGGCCTGCGAATAGTCGATCGCCGCCTGCAACATTTCGCGCTCCGGCGAGAACCAGAAGCCGTTATAAACCAGCGACGCATATTTCGGCATCAGCTCGTCCTTCAGGTGCATGGCGCCGCGGTCCAGCGTGATCGACTCGATGCCGCGGTGCGCCGCCAAGAGGATCGTCCCGCCCGGCGTCTCATAAACCCCGCGCGACTTCATGCCGACGAAGCGGTTTTCGACCAGATCGAGACGCCCGACCCCATTATCATGACCAAGCTGATTCAGCTTCGTCAACAGGGCGGCGGGCGACAGGGCCTCGCCGTCAATCGCCACCGGATCGCCCTTGACGAAGTCCATCGTGAACACGGTGGCCTTATCCGGTGCAGCTTCCGGCGAAATCGTGCGCTGATAGACGAATTCCGGCGCCTCGACCGCGGGATCTTCCAGCACCTTGCCCTCGGACGACGAATGCAGCAGGTTGGCGTCCACCGAGAAAGGCGCGTCGCCGCGCTTGTCCTTGGCGATCGGAATCTGGTGCTGTTCGGCAAAGTTCAGCAGGGCCTCGCGCGAAGCGAAATCCCATTCGCGCCACGGCGCGATGACGCGGATATCGGGCTCAAGGCCATAATAGCCCAACTCGAAACGCACCTGATCATTGCCCTTGCCGGTCGCGCCATGACAGACCGCATCGGCGCCCACCTTGCGGGCAATCTCGATCTGCTTCTTGGCGATCAGCGGACGCGCGATCGAGGTGCCGAGCAGGTACTGGCCCTCATAGACCGTATTGGCGCGGAACATCGGGAAGACATAGTCGCGCACGAACTCCTCGCGCAGGTCTTCGATGAAGATGTTTTCCGGCTTGATGCCCAGCAGTTCGGCCTTTTTACGCGCCGGCTCCAGCTCCTCGCCCTGCCCCAGATCGGCGGTGAAGGTCACGACCTCCGCCCCGTACTCGGTTTGCAGCCACTTCAGAATGATCGAGGTGTCCAGACCGCCCGAATAGGCGAGAACGACTTTTCGGACGGGCTTGTCGGCGGGAGAGGACATGAGCGGAAACCCTTGTTTGCGAATTCACGCGCGCTTTAGGGTTTTAAGCCCCGCGACGCAAGGGGAAATCTCCCCGCGCCGTCGTCCTTATGCCTCCCCAGCTTGCTGGAGAGGGGGACCGCGCCCGCAGGGCGTGGTGGTGGGGCATCTGTCTTAAACCGTCACCTGCGTGCCCAGCTCCACCACCCGTCCCGGCGGGATATGGAAGAATTCGGTCGGGTTGGCGGCGTTCTTCATCAGGAAGATGAACAGCTTGTCCTGCCACAGGGGCATGCCCGAATTGGCCGACGGCACGACATTGCGTTTGCCTAAGAAGAAGCTGGTCGCCATGATGTCGAACTTCAGGCCCAGCTTGCGGCACAGGCCCAGCGCGCGCGGCAGGTTCGGGCTTTCCATGAAGCCGTAGGACAGCGTCACCTTCTTGAAGTCCTCGTTCAGCACCTCGATCGACACCCGGTCGGCCTCGCGCACGCGCGGCGTATTGGCGGTCTTGACGGTCAGGATGATGTTCTTCTCATGCAGCACCTTGTTGTGCTTGAGATTGTGCATCAGGGCCACCGGCGCGACCTCGGCGTCCGAGGTCAGGAAGATGGCCGTGCCCGCCACCCGGTGCGGCGGGCGCTTTTTCAGCATCTCGATCAGGTCAGCCAGCATGACGGAATCGCGCCGCGATTTTTCGGTCAGGCTGCGCGTGCCGGTCGCCCAGGTCAGCATGGTCAGCACCAGCCCCGCGCCCAGCGTCAGCGGCAGCCACGCCCCTTGCGGAATCTTCAACAGGTTCGAGCCGAAAAAGACCAGATCGAGCGCGCCCAGCGGCGTCAGCAGCAGCCAGGCCTGCCAGCGCTTCCACTTCCAGACATGGCGCAGGAAGACATAGGCCAGCAGGGTATCGACCATCATCGCGCCGGTGACCGCGATGCCGTACATCGAGGTCAGGCGGTCGGTGGACTGGAACAGCACCAAAAGCAGCAGCACGCCCACCATCAGCATGGTGTTGATCTGCGGCACGAATATCTGTCCGGCCTGGGTTTCGCTCGTCCGCTTGATGTCGATACGCGGCAGAAGGCCGAGCTGCACCGCCTGCTGCGTCATCGAATAGGCGCCAGTGATCACGGCCTGCGAGGCGATGACCGTCGCCATGGTCGCCAGCGCGAAGGTCGGCCAGTAGAAGATTTCCGGCACCATGCGCCAGAACGGATTGTCGCGCGCCGACGGATCGTGCAGGGTCAGCGCCCCCTGACCCAGATAGTTGAGCATCAGGCACGGCAGCACGAAGAACAGCCAGGCGTACTGGATCGGCTTCTTGCCGAAATGGCCCATATCGGCGTAGAGCGCCTCGGCGCCGGTCACGGCCAGAAACACCGAACCCAGAATGACAAAGCCGGTAAAGCCGTTGGCGAACAGGAATTCCACGCCATATTGCGGCATCAGGGCCAGCAGGATTTCCGGCCGGTCGAAAATATGCACGAGGCCCAGGGCGCCCAGCGCCAGAAACCACACCACGGTGATCGGCCCGAACAGGCGCGCCACCTTGGCCGTGCCCTTGGACTGCACCATGAACAGGGTGATCAGGATCACCCCCGAAATCGGCACGATCAGGTGCGACAAAGACGTGCCGACCCCCGGCGCGTCCTTCAGCCCCTCGACCGCGCCCAGCACCGAAACCGCGGGCGTGATGATGCCGTCGCCGTAAAATAAGGAGGCGCCGCAGATGCCGAGGAAAAACACGGTCGGCGAATACTTGCCCAGAGCCTTCTGCGCCAGCGCCATCAGGGCCAGCGTCCCGCCTTCGCCCTTATTGTCGGCGCGCATCAGGAACAGCACATATTTCACGGTCACGACCATGATCAGCGCCCAGAAGACCAGCGAGATCACCCCCTTGACCGCCAGATCGGCGCTGGTGCCCTCGCGCGTATGGAACAGGGCCTCGCGCATCGCATACAGCGGCGAGGTGCCGATATCGCCAAACACCACGCCGATGGCGCCGACGCTCAAGGCCCAGAACCCTTCCGCCCCGTGGCCATGACTGGAGACGGATTCGGTTTCCGCTGCGTGAGCTTCATCGAACTTAGGGGAGGCGGGACTGTCGGTTGCGGCGTCGGAATGCGGAGTCAACGGGCCGGAAGGGGTGTCCCCATTCATACATACTCTCCTGAGGGCGTGGACGATTGTCTTCGGATACCCTCGCTTGAACCCGGCGCTCTTACGCCTATTTATAGTCATGTTCAACCGTCTTCGCCCCGTCCGGCGCGCCTGACGCCCGGAATCCGATTTGACGCGGGGTCAAACCTGCGTAACAATAACTTGACATGTCCGACAGCCAACGCTTTCCCGTCGCCGCGCACACGCTGGCCTATCTGGCCCACAAGAACGCCTATTCGCGCGAACAGGCGGTGTCCTCGTCTGTGCTGGCGGCCTCGATCCCGACCAATCCGGTGGTCATCCGCCGCATGACGACGCAACTGGCCAAGGCCGGTCTTCTGGCCACCTGCTCCGGCGTCGCCGGCGGCGCCTGGCTGCTGCGCCGCCCCGAAACCATCCGCCTCGACGAGGTGCTGAAGGCGGTCAATGGCTGCGCCCATCTCGGTTCGGTCCCGCTCGGCGCCGAAGGCTGCCCGGTCAGTCAGGCCATCCCGAAAGCCGTCCATGGCGCCATGATGCAGGCCAACGCCGCCGCCGCGCACAGCCTGTCGCAGATCACCGTCGCCGACCTGCTGGCCCATACGCATGAGCTTCCCGTCGAACCCATCCCGGCGGAAACCGCTTAAACCGCTTGCTTTTTCACCGCCGCTCGTGTTCGATCCGCGCTGAAATCACCACCGGGGAAAAGCCTTGTCGCGTCGTCTTGTCCTGATTACCGGAGCTTCGTCTGGCATCGGCATGGCCATGGCCCGCGTCTATGCCGGCCACGGCTGGGACGTCGCCCTGACCGCGCGCCGCGCCGACCGGCTGAAGACGCTGTGCGACGAGATCCAGTTGCGCTTCGGCGTCGAGGCGCACGCCCTGCCCGCCGACCTCAGCGACCCGGCGGCGCCGCAGATGCTGCACGACGGCGTGCTGGCTTTGGGCCGCACGGTCGATGGCCTGGTCAACAACGCCGGCTATGGCCTGCCCGGCGGCTTCCTCGGCAATCCGTTCGAGACGCATCAGGCCATGACTCAGGTGATGATGCTGGCCCCGATGGCGCTGTGCCACCGCCTGCTGCCCGCCATGATCGACCAGAAGTTCGGCCGCATCCTCAATGTCGCCTCGCTGGCCGGCTACCTGCCCGCCTCGCCCGGCGATCCGCTCTACAGCCCGATCAAGACCTTCCTGATCCGCTTTTCGCAAAGTCTGCATCTGGAGATGCGCGACCACGGCGTGCATGTCAGCGCCCTGTGTCCGGGCTTCACCTGGTCGGAATTCCACGATGTCTCCGGCCAGCGCGCCAAGGTGACGCGCACCATCCCTGAATGGGCGTGGATGGGCGCCGACGAGGTGGCGCGCGAAGGCTATATGGCCGCCGAGGCCAACCGCGCCGCCTGCGTGCCGGGCGCGCCCAACAAGACGGCGGCCTCCCTGCTCAAGGTCTTGCCCGATGACTGGGTGATGGAGCTGGAAGCGCGCCAGCACAGCCGGTTTTTAGGCTAGAGCGTTTCCCCAAAAAGTGGTTCCACTTTTTGGATAAGGAAGAGCGACAAAGCAAAGACGTGAGTAGCGCCGATCTGATTCCATCAGATCGAAAAGCGCTCTAAACCCGCCCGCAACCCCGCCTCGTCCAGCCCGTCGATCTCCAGAGTCTTGAACCGCGCCGTCTCGCCGCCCGTCAACGCCACTCTCGATTTCGGCAGTTTCAGCGTCTTCGCAATCAGCGCAACCAGCGCCTCATTGGCCCGCCCCTCGATCGGCGCGGCGCGCACCCGCGCCTTCAGCACGGCCCGGCCATGTTCATCGACATCCCAGCCGTCGATGCGGTCCTGCGCCGCCTTCGGCGTCAGCCGGACAACAATTCTAGCCAATGAGCATCCGCAAGGTGCCGAAGGCGGGCGGCAGCAGATAGAGCTTGAACGCCTGAATGACCAGAAACCCGACCAGAAAGCTCAAATCCAGCCCGCCCATCGGCGGAATGATCGCCCGGAACGGCGCCAGCACCGGCGTGGTGATGCGGTCGAGCAGATCGACGATCATATAGACGCCGCGATTGCGCGTATTGACGACGTTGAACGCAATCAGCCAGCTCAAAATCGCCGAAACGATCAGGCAGAAGATGACGAAGTCGAGCAGTCCGTAAACGATAAAGGCGATAAAGTCGGTCATGATTCCCGCTGCGAATGGCGAACCTTGTGAATATAGGTCATTCCCTACATCTGGCAAGTTAAGGAGCGCTTGACAACGTCGCCGCTTCGCTTAAAAGACGGCTTCCCGGAGGGTCCGGCCTTGGCTCGACCCTCCCGGACCTCGGAAGGCATGGGGCTATAGCTCAGTTGGTAGAGCGCCTCGTTCGCAATGAGGAGGCCAGCGGTTCGAATCCGCTTAGCTCCACCATTCCTTCCGTCTCCGTTCATCCCCCCTTCACATCAAGGCCACAAAGCGGCGGCGGCGCGTCTTTTTCGCGCCCAGCAATTGCCTTGGCGCGCGGTTAGGCTCTACACAACCGACATGAAGGAAAGACACAGCATGAAGAACCGCCGCCTGATTCTCGCCGTTCTGGCTTCAAGCCTCGCTCTCGGCGCCGCCGCGCCCTCTCTGGCGCAGGGCAATAAGAACCAGTTCAGCGGCCTGATCGCCGTGCCCAGCTTCAACCCCGCCGACAAGGCGCGCATCAGGAAGGCGACCGACTATCTGCAAAGCCTGTCCAGCGCCACGGGCCGCTTCGAGCAGACCGATTATCGCGGCCGGGTGACGCGCGGAACCTGGTGGCTGCAACGCCCCGGCAAGATGCGCTTCGAATACGATCCGCCCTATTCGGTGGTCATCGTCTCCGATGGCAGGACGGTCAATATGTGGGATCCGCGCCTTGAAACCCTCGACAAGGCCCCGCTCAGCGAAACCCCGCTCTCCCTGTTCCTGTCGCGCCAGATTCGCCTCGATCAGGGCGTGGTCGTCACCGCCGTCAGCTCCAACCCGCAGGGCTTTTATCTGAAGGCGCGCGACCGCCGCAAACAGATCGAAGGCTCGATCACGCTCGGCTTCGATCAGGCGGCCAACGGCGCGTTGCGCCTGCGCGAATGGACCATCGTCGATGCGCAGAACCGGTCCACAAAGGTCGTGCTGACCAGTTTCAACATCGGCCCCAACCGCCCGGATTTATTTGTGTTCAATAAGCCGCAGACAAAAAAATAACGCTGGCCTGATATTTACCATTGCGTTTTTTCGGACAGAGTGTTATTTTTCACACAACGGATTGAACGGCGGTTGATCCCGGCGTCCCAAGCTTCCGATGAAGTCCAAGACGTGCGTTTTCCCTTTTTTCTCTTCGTGTTATGTGCCAAACCTCACCCGACCTTCCGCAAGAAGGTCGGGTTTTTTCTTTAGGTCAGGCATGCAACTCTCCCTCGCCTCGTGGAACATCAATTCGGTGCGTCTGCGCATCGACCAGGTGGCGCGCTTCGCCGCCGAACAGGCGCCCGACGTCCTGTGCTTGCAGGAGATCAAGTGTCAGGAACACGAATTTCCGCATGAGGCCTTTGCGGCCATGGGCTATCCGCACCTTCTGGTCACCGGTCAGAAGGGCTGGCATGGCGTCGCCCTGGCCTCGAAACATCCGTTCGAGATCGTCGGATCGCCCGCCTTTTGCCGCCGCGGCGAGGCGCGTTGTCAGGCGGTGCGGCTGAACGGCGTCGAGATCTGGAACTTCTACATCCCGGCGGGCGGCGACCTGCCCGACCGTTTGCTCAATGACAAGTTCGATCACAAGCTGGAATTTTACGAGCGCATGAGCGGCGCCTTGCGCGCCCGCCCCAAGGATCAGCCTTTGCTGATCTGCGGCGACCTCAACATCGCGCCGGGCGAATACGATGTCTGGAGCCACCGCCAGATGCTGCGCGTGGTCAGCCACACCCCGCCGGAACTGGAGGCGTTCGCGGATTTCCTTGACGCAGGCGAGTTGCATGATCCGTTCCGCGTCGCCTATCCCGATCCACAGAAGCTGTTTTCGTGGTGGAGCTATCGCGCCGCCGACTTCCGCAAATCCAATCGCGGCCTGCGCCTCGACCATATCCTGCTCAATCCGGGTTTGCGCGCGCAGATCACGGGCGATGTGCAGGCCGTCATCCACGATACGGTGCGCGAATGGGACCGCCCCAGCGATCACGCGCCGATTCAGACCACGTTTTCTCTATGACCGACCTGACCGAAAGCCAGCTGCCCGCTGAGATTCTGGCGAAAGCCGATTTCCGCTTCAACGAATATGCGTGGCGCGTCGCCGACCTGCCCGAAGTGATCGAAGCGGCGAAAACCCTCAACCTGCTGAACCTCGGCGGCCAACTACAACTGCGCACCGACGCCGCCATCGGCGAAGTATACTGGGTGGCGACCGACCCCAACGCCAATGTCCCCGAAGACCTGCCGTGGGAGGTGCGCGTGCGCATGGCGGCGGAATTTTCCTTACGCGACCTGGCCGAAATCCAAGCCGAATTCGACTTCGCCCAGGAAATCACTGATGCCTTCCCCGACCCGGTCGCCGAGTTCAAAGCCTCCGGCGGCGACCTCACCGCCGCCATCTGGTTCGCATGGTATGTGGCGGAGGAAGGCGGGGTTTAAGAGAACCGCCGCGCAAACGAATCTGCGCGGCGGGGAAAGAGTTTAAATTAAAGGGAGGACGCCGCCTTAGCCGCAATCGCCAGCCAAGATTAGCGCTAGGGCCTCAAGCTAACCGCTCATTAGAACGAAAAGCTGAGCTGAGGACCGCAGCACCGCCAATAAGAGCATACGTGTTCAAACCGACCGAATCGGTAGCGCACATACGCTCTCACGCGGTGACAGGCACGACTACTCATCATGCAATGTCTCCAAAAAATGGAGCAGCCTATTGTCTAGATCGGGAGCATGCGCTATTGTGCCGCCGTTCTGACGGGGGCGCACGCTCCCTTTTCCGTCTTTGAGCTTGCAACCATAAGACGGAACCCAAAACACGCCCGGTAAGGTGTTCCTAGCACCTGCCGGGTTTTTTGTATTTGGGCCTAGGCACTTCTTGTATCCCAGATTCGAAAATTCAAATCAACTAAAAGATTGTCCTTAGATACAAATTTCTGTATTTGTGTATCTATGGGAGGATTCATATGTCTGACGACGCCATCATAAACGCTTTGGCTAAACGCGCCGAACTTGAAGTTAGGATCGCAAAAGCCGAAGAAGTTATTAAGCGTTCTAAGGCGCAAATCCTTGAAGTAAATAGATTTATTAAGCAGTGGGAAAAATACAGCAGTCGCTCTGTCGATGACTTTTTGTCTTCTAAGACTCTGTCAAATAAGGTAGATTCAACAACACGCACTTCGCAAGATAACGCGAAAAACCCTAAAAAGGAAGAGATTGCCGAAGCGGTTGTGGAAATTCTGGAAAAAACCGGAAAGGCAATGTCAAGATCGGACTTATTCAAGGCTCTGCAAGAGCGAGGGATTGTGCTTTATGGTGCAAATCCAGAAATGCTGTTATCTACTATGCTTTGGAGAACAAAAGAAGCATTTGGGATAAATAGATTAAAAGGTGGCGGATACGCCCTACCAGATATGATAGCGTCTGAAGACGAGGTCGATCTTGACACAGATCTTTCAGATTTAATCGGCTAGTTATACTACTCCAAACAACAAACCGAAGTCGTCAGACTTCGGTTTGAGCAAAATCAGAACTGCAACCTGTACCCGCCTGCGTCCGTCATCAGCAGGCGCGCATTGGCCGGATCGGGTTCGATCTTCTGGCGCAGGCGATAGACGTGGGTTTCCAGCGTGTGGGTGGTGACCCCGGCATTATAGCCCCACACCTCGGTGAGCAGCTCCTCGCGCGACACGGCCTTGCCGCCGGCGCGATAGAGGTACTTCAGGATATTGGTTTCCTTCTCGGTCAGGCGGGTCTTCTTGCCGTTCTGGTCGATCAGGATTTTCAGCGCCGGTTTGAACTCATACGGCCCGATGCGGAAGGTGGCGTCTTCGCTGGTTTCGTGGCTGCGCACCTGGGCGCGGATGCGCGCCAGCAGCACGGCGAAGCGGAACGGCTTGGTGACATAATCGTTCGCGCCTGCATCGAGGCCGAGGATGGTGTCCGAGTCCGAGCTTTGCGCTGTCAGCATAATGACCGGCGTGGTCAGCCCGCCCTTGCGCAGCAGGCGGCAGGCTTCGCGGCCATCCATATCGGGCAGATCGACATCGAGCAGGATCAGGTCGGCATTGACGCTCTTGCCGAGCCGGACGCCATCGGCGCCATTGGCCGCCTGAATGACCTTGAACTCCTCGTGCAGTTCAAGCTGTTCAGCCAGCGCTTCGCGCAGTTCATCGTCGTCATCGACAATCAGGAGGGTTTTTTGTTGCACCATGATCCTGTATCTTGTGTTTTTTCTTATGGTTTGGGCGAAAGCGACCGGATGGTCAAGACGTTTACCGCTACGGCGGATGGGCAGTTTCAGTTAAACGAACATAAGGTGCGTTGCGCGCTTGGAAAAGGGGGCGTTCGTCCGGCTTCTGAGAAAAGAGAGGGCGATGGCGCCTCCCCGGCCGGTATCTGGCCGATCCGCCACGTCTTTTACCGCCCCGATCGCATGGACGCGCCGCAAACCAGGCTGAAAACCGTGGCCCTGACGCCCGAGGACGGCTGGTGCGACGATCCGGCCTCGCCCGACTATAACCGGCACGTCAAACTGCCCTTTGCCGCCAGTCATGAAAAACTGTGGCGCGAGGATCATGTCTATGACCTGATCCTGGTGCTGGGCCACAATGACGACCCGCCGGTCCCCGGTCTGGGCTCCGCCATCTTCGCCCACCTGGCGCGCGAAGATTACAGCGGCACCGAAGGCTGCGTCGCCCTGGCCCTGCCGGATATGCTGGAATTTCTGCGCGTAATTGGACCGGGCGATAGGTTGGAGATACGGCTATAAGGTTTTTTTGACCACGAAACGAAGTTCGGCGAAGCCAAAGACACGAAAAGGCACGAAATCCGCGCGAAGCGCCTTACTGTGATGTGAAACCTGTTTATTGGAACCACGGAAAACACGGAAAGTATCCGTTATGGTCAAGCGTTAAGATCAATCCATTTTTTGTTTTTTCTGAGCAGCACGTTTGCGAGGATGGTGAGTTTTCGCATCACCGCGGTTATGGCGACCTTTGCGGGTTTTCCGGCTG